>JBLMZI010000005.1:0-354903 GCA_050258755.1 Solirubrobacterales bacterium
ATCACCGGGTCGGACGGGTGTACCTGAAGGACGCCCAGTATGCCTACAACCATTGGGGCGGGCGGGCCAAGGCCGAAGAGCTGGAGCACCGATACCCCGAAGTGTTCGAGGATATGGCGAAAGCAGAGCATCCGTTGTTTGTGCATGGTCTCCATACCACAACCACCGAACATGCGGTTTCCCAGACCCTTGATCTGGCGAGTATCCTGAAAGCCTCCCAGGCCATATCCGGAGAAATTGTGTTTGATCAGCTGCTTTCGCAGTTAATGACGGTTTTAATGGAAAATGCCGGCGCCCAGCGCGGCGCGCTGATTCTTGCTCAGGATGACGACCTCAAGATTGAGGCATGGGCCGAAGTGGACAAAAAGCCGGTCACGGTTTTGAAAAACGAATATTTGGAGGATGCGGGTGACAAGCTGTCGCTGGCCATCGTTCATTACGTGGTCCGCAGCCGGGAAACGGTCGTGACCGGACGGGCTGAACAAAGCGATTATGCCAACGATCCATATATCGTGGCCCGACAGCCCAAATCCATTCTTTGTTTCCCGGTCGTCAGCCGGGGAAAGTTTGTCGGTGCGCTGTATTTGGAGAACAATCTGGTCAGCGATGCCTTCACCCCTGAAAGGGTGGAGATGCTCAGCCTGCTTTCGGCCCAGATTGCAATTTCGCTGGAAAACTCTCGGCTGTTCACCCGGCTGGAAGAGTCCAGGGATGAAATCACCGGCTGGAATCAACAGCTGGAGCGGAAAGTCAAGGAACGGACCACGGACCTGATCCAGGCGTTCGAGCAGCTGAAAGAACTCGACCACTTAAAGACCGATTTTCTGTCCATGGTGTCCCATGAACTGCGGACCCCGATTACCTCGATCATCGGCTTTGCCAGCCTGATACGCCGGCGGCTGCAGGAACTTGGCGGTGTGATGGTTGAGACCGAAAATGGGCGTCAGGTGACAGCATCCCAGCAGATTCAGCAGTATGTCGATATTATCCAGACCGAAAGCGAACGGCTGACCAATCTGATCAACGACCTTTTGGACATTTCGCAATTGGAATCCGGGAAAATGGAATGGCGCATCGAAAAGGTAGACTTCGGCGAACTGATCGAGAAAGCGGGAACCGCTGTCGGGTCACTGCTCGAACAAAAGAACCTGGCGTTTATCAGCGAGATTGAGCCGGATTTACCGGTGGTTTTGGGCGACAGCGAACGCCTGATGCAGGTCCTGATCAATCTATTATCCAATGCCGTGAAGTTTACTGACCAGGGAGCGATTACCTGCCGGGCCTTCCAGTGTGAAAACGGCATTACGGTACAGGTGGCCGACACCGGGGTTGGGATCGAGTCGCACAACTATGAGGAGATCTTCGAGCGCTTCAAGCAGATTTCCGGAGAAAAGCGCGGCCGGCCCAAGGGAACCGGACTCGGTTTGCCGATCTGCAAACAAATCGTCGAGTATCATGGCGGACGGATCTGGGTCGAAAGCGAACCCGGAAAAGGGACGGTTTTCAGTTTTTTTCTCCCCGAACGGCAGGACAACCCAAGGGTGTTTCGGACTTGAACCCAACAAACGCGGCATGATACATTGACATTGACCCGGAAATAAATGGAGTTGGGAGGAGGAGCAAAGTGGCATCACTGCCTTACAAGGAAGCACGATTGGCCAATGGGGAGGTCATGGCCTACAAGGAATGCGGCCAGGGACCGGATACGATTTTCTTTGTGCATGGGAATATGGTGACAACGCAGTGCTGGGAAGCGTTTATGCAGACCCTGCCGCCGCAGTACCGGTGCATCGCCTGCGATCTGCGCGGTGCCGGCGAAACCACGTATAACCGTCCGATCGAACTCATCCGGCAGTTTTCCAACGACCTCTTTTTCTTTTGCCAGGAACTGAATCTGACCCGGTTTGTCCTGGTCGGGCTGTCCATGGGTGGAGCCGTGGTGCAGCAGTTCGCCGTGGACTACCCGGAAAAGGTGGAAAAACTGGTACTGATGGACTCGGTGCCGAGCCGCGGCTATCCCGATCCTTTCCGGGATGAAACCGGGAAACCGGTTCCCGGTCGTTTTCGCAACCGGTGGGAGCAGGTTGAAACCGATCCGGTTCAGATTCTGCCCATCTGGCTTGCGCTGCGCAGCCGCGATTACGAGGCCATGCGGACCATCTTTTCCAGGGCGGTGTTCAATGTAAAGACCCCGGACGAGTCCTTTTACAAGGAATTCATCGAGAACTGCTTCACGATCCGCAATTATCCGGATTGTGCGTGGGCAATCGACATCTTCAATATCGGGCATACCTTCAACGGGGTTTCCCAGGGCACTGGTGAAATCGATAAACTCGTCATGCCGACCCTGGTTATGGTGGGGGAAAAGGATCTGGTGTTCAGTGTGGATTCGGCCCGGCAGACCGCGGAAGATATCGGCGCAAATGCTGAATTCACGGTTATATCGAATTCGGGGCACATCCCGGCGGTGGATAATCCGGACGAGGTCCGGGAAAAGCTGCTGGCGTTCATTCGGAAACAGTAGCGCGTTCGATTTTTGTATGACAATAAAAAAAGCGGCCTTTTGGCCGCTTTTTTAGTCATTGCGCTGCGGTTACTCGGCCCAAACCACGTAATTTTCCGCGGCATCGGCCGGGATCGGCCGGCTGTAGTAAAAGCCCTGCACATAGTCAATATTCATATTGGCTACGATTTCGTTCTGCGGCACTGTTTCAACCCCTTCGGCAACGACCGTGATGCCGAGGGTATGGGCCAATCCAACGATTCCTTCCAGAATGTTGCGGTCCATGGATTGATTCAGCTGGGCCACAAAACTGCGGTCCACCTTCACCGAGGTAATCGGCAGCAGTTTAATGTAATTCAGCGACGAGTAGCCGGTGCCGAAGTCATCCAGCGCGACTTTGACGCCAAAGTCCCGAAGCTGCTGCAGTTTTTTTCGGTTGGACTGGAAAGACCGCATCAGAGCGGTTTCAGTGATTTCCAGCTGCAGCCGGCCGGGTGACAGACCGGTGCGCTCCAGAATATCAAGCACGGTTTTCACGAAATCGTCTTCCTGGATCTGCCGGGCCGAGAGGTTGACTGAAATGTGAACGGTTTCCGGCAGTTTAGCGGCGAACTGGCACGATTCCTCAAGAATCCAGGTGCCAATTGGCACAATCAGCCCATTCTCCTCCGCCCGGGGAATAAATAACCCCGGCAGCATCAAACCGTCGGCACCATTCCAGCGGATCAGGGCTTCGAATCCCCAGACATGACCATGTTTCGAGACAACCGGCTGGTAATACGGGACAAATTCCTTATTCACCACCGCCATGCGCAGCATCTGGTCAAGGCGCGCCTTTTCCAGGGACTGCTGGGTCATGCCGGGATGGTACAGGTTGTATTGGTTTTTGCCCAATTCTTTTGCCTCATACATTGCGGCGTCCGCATATTTCAACAAGGTATCGAAATCGCGCCCGTGATCGGGAACCATCGCGACGCCAACACTGGCCGAAATGCTGAAAGTATGTTCTTCCACGTGAAAGGGTTCATTGAACAGCGTCATGATGCCGGGCAGGATTTCCGCCGCATTCAAGGTTTTTTCCCGATCATAAAGGAAAATCGTGAATTCGTCGCCGCCCAGACGGGATAGAATCGAGTTCGGAACCCGGTATGTCTCCAGCCGTTCCCCAAGCTGGATCAGCAGCTGATCGCCGATTGGGTGACCGTAGGTATCATTGATGACTTTGAAATTGTCCAGGTCGATGAAGATGAACAGCCCGGACAGGTTTTCGGCTTCGGCCGCCAGCAGGCTGTCCAGTTCGTTCCGGAGGTAATACCGGTTATACAGCCCGGTGAGCGAGTCATGGCGGGCCATGAATTGAATTGTTTCCTCACGTGCCTTTTTCTCCGAGATATCCTGATGCGATCCGGCCATTTTCACCAGACTGCCTTTGGCATCAAAGAGGGCTTTGCCCCGGGCCTGCAGCCAGCGGTATGTGCCGTCCGTCTTTACGACCCGGTACTCAAAGGAGAAGTGCGGTGTCCGACCAGCCAGATGATCGCGCAGAGCGGTCAACAACGCGTCGAAATCGTCCGGATGGACGATTTCCCGCCAGGCTTGCGGGTCATCGAGTATGATTTCGTGGCCGACGATGGTAACCCACTTTTCAGAGTAAAAACGCTGTCCGGTGCGAAAATCGATGGACCAGAGCCCCTCATTCGAGGATTCGAACACCAGGTTAAGGTTGTCCTCATTCCGGAGCTCGGACTCATAAGCCATTCGGGAGGACGAGATGATCATCAGAATGATAAACCAACCGACCAGGCCGTATAACAGGGTAAGCATGCCGAAAACGGCGGAAGGCTGGTTGCTCAGAAGCACGGTGCTGCCGGCCGTATCGTGAAATGCGCTGGCGGCCCGAAAGCCGAAACCGGCAGCGACGGTAATCGCCAGAAAACCAGCCGCCCAGAACGGAACCCGCAGACTGGCCTGGGTATTGCGGAAAATCGCGACCGCACCTTCGGCGCTGACCAGGAAAAAGTAGATGGATAAGATGCCGACCCGGAAATTGCCGTCCGGAATGGTGAGGTTTAAAAAAACAAAGATCAGCCAGGCGGGAAAGGCCAGCAGAAAGAATGGCCATCTGCCGAACGGCCGGCCAACCATCCGGTGCAATCCGGCGCTGAAGAGGAACAGGGATAGAATGACCAGCGTATTGGCCAGATAAACCGAGATTATCGGTGAAACGGCGCCCTGCAAAGCCAGCAGAGACAGGCCCAGGGAAAGGCCGCCCTGACCGGCCAGCCAGTAAGTCTGGCCGTCCGAGGCTTCGTGGAGCCGGATCTGAACAATTAACGCCAGGAAAAACAACCAGGTCAAAAGGACCGAGACCATAGCCAGGGTCCGGTTATCGATCAAGGACAAGAAATGCATGATTCACCTGCGCAATAGATACTTTTTTGATAAAAAGGTTTGAATTTGATTTGTATTTGTCTTCCGATATTACAATCATAACAATTTTGATTGAAAAGTGTGCATTTTTTATAGGGACCACCGGGAAGGTACCGGAATTCAGGCGTTTAAAACGATCTTGAAACATTTGCCAGTTTTACGGCGTCGAAAGGAACAGCGGCCTTTCACGCCGCGGAAAAGAGGGAAATGGAATGCTGCCCGTGGAACAGTGGTTAGAGGAACGAATCATTTTAAAGGTCTATCGCGGCTCGCTGGCTTACGGAACGGCGGTAGTGGGCAGCGATGTCGATATTCAGGGGATTGCAATTCCCCCGCCCAACTATCTTTACGGACTGTCCGCCTTTGAACAGTGGGAGAGCAAGACCTATACTGCTTTTCCGGGCTTCTCCGCCACCGGCGAGGCCGCCGATACCGTAATTTTCGGGCTGCACAAGTTTATAAAACTCGCGGCGGCTGGCAATCCGAACATCCTGGAGATTCTGTTTACCGGCCCGAAGGGAATCCTTTTCTGCGGCCAACTGGGAAGGAAATTGCTGGCGGCGCGGGAGCTGTTTCTGACCCGCCGGGTGAAGGATACCTTTGCCGGATACGCCCTGACCCAGCTGCGCCGGCTTCAAAACAAGAACCCGATGGATGAAACCCGGCGCAAAGCCGAACGGCTGCAGGAGCGCCAGGTCGAACTGGAACTGAAAATGGTTCGGTTGGAACATGAGCAGATGAACCTGCTGCGTCAGGAAAGGCTGGCGGAATCCGATGCAGCAGCCATCGTTGCCCTGCGCCGGCAGATCGCGGACCTGAACCGCCAGCAGACGGCCCTGGAGCTTGACCTCACCGCCGTATACCAGGAGCTTGGGCGGGGCGGTCACCAGCATCACGGTGCGCACCGGGATTTGATCAAGCGCTTTGGCTATGATACCAAACATGCCATGCATTTGATCCGGCTCCTGCGGATGGGCAATGAGATTCTAAGCGGTCAGGGGGTTGTGGTGCTTCGGCCGGATGCGGACGAACTTTTGGCGATCCGAAACGGCGAACGCCCGCTGGCTTCCGTGCAGGAAGAGGCCACTGCGCTCTTTAAAAGCATGGAGCACGCGGCGGAACGCACCACGCTGCCGGCCGCTCCTGATATGGACCGGATTGAGCGGTTAGTGATGGATTTGGTTGAAGCCAGTATGGATCCCGGTTTATGGAAGGTGCAGCTTTAATGAAGAAAATCGCAATCCCGAACGAGGTGCGCACAGTCCTGGATGTACTTATAACGAACGGTTTTTCGACCTTTCTGGTCGGTGGATGCGTGCGCGATCACCTGCTCGGGGTTCCGCCCTCGGACTACGATATCGCCACCAGTGCCCAACCCGATGCTGTCCGGAGGCTGTTTCCTAAAACCGTCCCCATCGGGGCGAAACACGGCACCATAGCGGTTGTGCTGCCAGAACGGACGATTGAGGTCTCCCGGTTCAGAAGCGACAAGCCGGATTCCGGGCAAAGCGATGACCTCGAAGCCCTGATTGACGATCTTTCCAGGCGGGATTTCACCATCAACGCGATGGCCTTCAAGGCGAATGGACAACTGCTGGATCCGTTTGGCGGAGAAGCGGACCTGAAGGCCGGGTTCCTGCGCACGCCGCAGGGACAAGCTCAAGAACGGTTTGCCGAGGACCCGCTGCGCCTGCTCCGGGCGGTTCGCTTTGCCTGCGGGTACGGTTTCGCGGTTGATGAGACGACGCTGGCCGCGATGGCAGACCTGGCGGACCGGATCGAGACGGTTTCTTCGGAGCGGATTCGTGAGGAATTGAACCAGGTCATGCTGTCCGACCGGGCTGCCGAAGGGATCCGCATGATGCGTCAGGCTGGTTTGCTGGCTCATGTGCTTCCGGAAATCGACGCTTTGGCCGGATTCGATCAGAAGGCGCCGCTGCATGACAAGGATCTTCTGGAACATACGCTTGCGGTCGTTGATGCTTCCCCGAAACGGCTTGCGGTTCGGCTGGCGGCCTTGCTGCATGATGCTGCCAAGCCATCGGTTCATACCATCGACGAAAAGGGCATCGGTCATTTTTACGGGCATGAAAAAGAAGGCCGTTTGATCGTGGAAACCGTCCTTCGGCGGCTGAAGTACGACACCAAGACCATCGAGCGGGTTGCCCTGCTGGTGGCGGAACATATGAGCCGGTACGACAAGATCCGGAATGCCGGATTAAAGCGGCTTATCGGGCGGGTCGGCCTTGACAACCTTCAGGACCTTGAAGACCTTCAGCGGGCCGATCTGGCCGGCTTGCGGCCGGGAGTGAGTACCCGGTCCCTTGATGATATGTGGTCCCGGATTTGGCGGCTGGTGGATGAAAAGCCCCCTTTGCAGATTGCCGATCTGGCGGTTGGCGGCAAAGACCTGATCGCGGCGGGTTATGAGCCCGGGCCTGAACTGGGGCGGGTTCTGGACCGGCTCTTGGAGGTCGTGCTGGAGGACCCGGACAAGAACCAGCGGGAGATTCTGCTTGAAATAGCCCGTGCTACGCGGGGACGGTGTTAGTGTTCCAAAATGCCCGTGTATGGAGTGAATGGGAGGGCTGGTGGTTTGAGCGGGGCTGGCGGGGGCGTGGGGAAAGCCGGCTCCTGGCTGAGCCACGACCCGTCGCCTATACTTTCTCGGTTTGCTTCGGGTTGCAGAACCAACCTGGGACACCCGGCATCCGTGCCGGGTCCCAGGAACTCGGCATCCATGCCGAGTTGAACCTGCAACTGATCCTCAGCTTCACCGGAAAGTATTACGGCGCCGGGTCTACCGGCTCAGCCAGGAGCCGGCTTTCCCCACTTGAGATCGCCTTTTTGATCCCACTGAGAATGCCCCGCCCATCCCGGCAAGGAAAGAGCCTTGCGGCTCTTCGGGCACTTGGGCGCTTATTATACCCGGTAAAAAAGGAGTGATTGAAACATGAAGAATTCCGGGATAACCATGCCGCCACCTGCGAAAACAATTGTTGTTTTACTTGCAGCCCTGCCGGGAATCGTTTTGATTGGATTAATGATCATCCATGTCAAGGATTACGTTCTTCCGGTCACGCATTTGGGTTTTCATCGAGAGCCCCGCTGGCTTGAGTGGCAGATGCTTTTTTGGATTGGGGCAATCGCTGCGTCTGTCGTCGTTCTCATCATTCCACCATTGCGTAAGGTCTATCGATTGTACCTGATTTCCATCGTAATCGCGGGCCTATGTACATATCTCATTACCGATCTGGTGATTTATCGTTACTATCTGCATGAAATAGGCATGTATGATCTGTATGAGAACGGCCAATATGAGGAGTTCCTTAGGCGATTAGCCGATTATGACATGAAAGCGCAGCAGGAAGGCATGCTGTTCAGCTTTCTGACCAACGAAAAGGAAACTCCCGAAAAGGATAAGGTGATTTTCAAACTCTTCAAAAACGGCATGGACTATCGATTCTGTGAAGGCTATGGTTGGTTTTCCCCTCAAAAGGACAGAAGGAGCTATATAAGCCTGGCTGCGGAAGGCCATTATACCGTTCTGATTGATTTTTTCATTAAAAAGGGATTTGACGTGAGCGTGAAGGACAATTTGGGTGAAACACCGCTGTTTTACGCGGTTTCATCCTGGGATAACAGTGAAGAAGCCAGGGAGACCATCCGAATGCTGCTAAAGAACGGCGCAGACATTAACGCGAAGAACAATCTCGGTGAAAACGCATTGCTCAGTTATCTTAATTATCCTGTACGGGAATGGGACCCTCGTGATGAAAAGGAAACGTATCAGTTGATCGTCTTTCTGGCGGATGCGGGGCTGGCGTTGGACGAACAATCGGGTTTGGGCGGAAATGCTGCTCTGCACCTGGCCTGCCAAAGTTTCGACTGCGGTGCGGTCCAAGCACTGCTCGAAAAGGGTGCCGATGTCAACATTCGGAATGGGGATAAAACGCCGATGATGGTGCTGATGAACGAGCCAATCTATAACCATGATAAAAAGCATCACAAGGCTGCCCAGGCTAAAATAAAAGAAATGCTCATCCAGTATGGCGCTTCAGAATAAATCAAAAGTCCGCTTGTTACCGGCGGGGGCTTCCCCCACTGGAGATTGCCTGGTTGGCCCCTCTTTACCCTCGTAATTCATTGGACCATTTGACCTGCAGTCTGCCACTCCGGCAGGGAGAGATCCCCATTATGTCGAAATCGGGTAAGAAGAGCATGGTGCGTTGTGCCCTGGGACGGGCATAGCGGAAAGGGAGCATGGATGCGGATTGAGGCACGGACGGTGCGAAAGCTGCGCAGCCTGGCAATCATCGCGGCGGCGGGTATTGGTTGGGGAACCGTGTTCGGAATGATCCGTTACGGCGTAACCCAGAACGGAATCCTGCTTGGCATGGCCAATGGTCTTGCGATTAGCCTGATGGTGTGGGTTTCCGAACTGTTCATCTTCCAGGGGCCGCTGCGGCGGCTTAACCTCACGGCTTTGCTCGGGATCCGGGTGTTGATCTATGCGTCCTTGATCACGATGGTCCTCACGACCATGGCGGCGGCGCTTGGCGAATCGGCGCCCTACCGGGGCTGGGCCCGCTTATTCCAAGATGCCGGCTTCTGGCCGACTTTTGGATTTTCGTCCATCGCAGCGCTGCTGATGAGCCTGTTTTTGGCGATGGACCGGATTGTTGGCCGCGGGGTCTTGATCAACTTCATTGCCGGCCATTACCGGAATCCGGTCGAAGAAGACCGCGCTTTTATGTTCCTGGATCTGGCCGGATCGACCCAGATTGCGGAAGAAATCGGATCCCTCCGTTTTTATTCGCTGCTGAAAGACTTCTTCTATGACCTAACTGAACCGATTATGGAACATCACGGCCATATCTATAAATACGTCGGCGATGAGATCATTGTGGCCTGGCGGATGCGGCCGGGGCGCTCGAATGCGGATCCGGTGCACTGTTTTTTTGACATCTGCCAGGTGATGGACAGCCGAAAAGACTGGTATCAGGCTAAATACGGCCTGACGCTGCATTTTCGGGCAGGGATTCACAGTGGTTCTGTGATTACCGGGGAGATGGGCGACTACCGCCAGGAAATCGTGTTTCTGGGCGACGTTGTGAACACCACCGCAAGACTGGTCGAGGAAGCGAAAGTTTTAAATCACCGCCTGCTGATCTCCGGCGATTACCTGAGCCGGGCTGAATTGCCCGGCCACCTGACGGCGGAGCCGATGGGCTCGATCAAACTGCGGGGCAAGCTGCACGAGCTGATCGTTTATGGCGTGGACTGATAAAGAGATCCGGATTGGTGAAGGAGGCTGCCGCATGAAACGGGGATTGACGCTGGCGCTGACGGTCTTGGGATTGCTGACCGTGTTGATCGGATGTTCACCGAAAGAGAAACTTTCAGTCGGGGTCGATACGGCCAAACTGAAGTCGACCTTTGCGCTGGCCAGCGAGGATGGGAAACGGCTGATTCTATTCTGCACCGAACCGGGGGTGAAGCCGGAAAGCCTTACTGTGGCGATCGGGGAAAACGGGAGAGTACTGCCGGTGACGTTTCAGAAGCACCAGAAAGCGAACGATCAGGACAGCGGTCGGCAGACCGCCGATAATTTCGACAATATGGACGGGGACCTTTACCTGATTACCACAGAGAAAGCTGAACCGGACGAAACATATTATCTTGCGGATCCCACCGTTTTTGTACCGCAGGCCATTCTGAACGCCAGGCCGTGGAACGACCGTGACAATTCCTTGGCCCCCCCTGCCTTGGATAAAAAGACGCTTACGCAAGTAGAGAAAGCGAAGGGAAGGAAAATCGACCAAAGCTGGATCCTATCCGACCTGGATACTGGTATGAAGGCGGCGTTGATCCTTTTTAAACGGCAAGGGGACAACATGCTGGCAAGTATTGCTTTTATCAAGCAGGACAAGGTGATGTTTTATGATATGCCGGCCAGTTACAAGGATGTGGTGGAAAACGACTCGGCCTGGCGGGTTGATGACGGCGGGGAAATCGGACCGGGAAATTTTAATATCCTGTTCTATGCCCAGGGCACCAAAGGCCTGATCATGGGGATTGCCTGGGGCGCACCCGAAGGGGAGGCAGCGTTCATTGTGCAGGAGGACGGCGCAAATCTGGTGGAAACCGACATCCAGGCCAGCCGTTATTGGGTACCGCTATAGATTCGAAGAAAAGTAAAAGCGGCTCGTGATGAGCCGCTTTTATTTTTCTTGTTCATGGAATTAGAACGAGTAATCCAGACACCCCTCGGCCTCCGCATAGCCCCGGAATGACAGGCCGCTCATGACGACTTGGCGCATTTCCTCTAAAAGCTTTTGGGGATCTTCGTCCAGCCGGGCGGCAATGTCCATAGGCTGGTGGATAACGAGCCGGATGCGGGCCGGCTGGACTTTCCCTTTTTCCTCCCAGATCCTGAAGCTGCCCTGCACCGAAATCGGGACCACGGTAGCACCGGACAGTTCGACCAGCTTTAAAACGCCGGGCTTGAACGGGCCAACCGGTTTGCCTTTGCTGCGGGTGCCTTCCGGAAAGATGACCATCGCCCATTCGTCTTTCATGCAGTCCGCGGCATAGGCGATCGCGTTTCCGGAGGAGCCGTGCGCATCGCGCTTGACGAAAACACACTGGATCATCCGCATCCAGAGCCCAAGAATCGGGATGTTGGTTAATTCAAGTTTGGAGATGAAGCCCAGCGGACGGGGGAGGCAGCCAAGGATTGTGACAATATCGGCATAACCCTGGTGATTGCTGACAAAACAAATCCGGTTGTGCTCGCGGGGCAGATTCGCCAGGCCGTAGATTTCAAGCTGAGCACCGGTGACCCAGAGCATGTTCCGGGCCCAGAGGTTGACAATTCCCTGTATGTAGCCGGTGACCTCCTTTCGCCGTCCCATCATGCATGCGATGCGCAGCGGCACATAAGGGATCAGGGTCAGGATCAGGATCACCCAGAAATAAAGCGCGAAGAAGAGCGTTCGTACCAAGCGCCATTCCCCCCATCGTTTCAGTTTATGGGTTGGACTGCCTTTTTAATACCTTCAACATCAATATGGATTATCCTTCCTTATCGAAAAATACGAACCGAAACTTAAGAGAACCGAAGGAAAAAAATCTGGCGGACTCGACCAAAAACGGCGGCAATTCGCGGTACAATGGGAGGAAAGGATTCGGATCCAATTCTTAGACGCAAAAGGGGAAAACCGTGGGACTATCGTTCGTTCTGGGCCGGGCCGGCAGCGGCAAAACCACCCGGTGTCTTCAGGATATTCGTCAAGCAGTCGAAGGGTCCCGGATCGGACCTCCGCTGATTCTGCTGGTCCCTGAACAGGCCACGTTTGAAATGGAAGCGGCCCTGACTCGCCAGTCCGGAGCGGGCGGCATGATTCGGGCCGGCGTCTTGAGCTTCCGCCGTCTGGCCTGGCAGGTCATGAAGGAGACCGGCGGCGCAGCCCGGGGCCGGTTGAGCGAGACCGGGCGGCGTATGGTGCTCAGAGCGCTGCTGGAACTGGGGAAAGGCAACCTCCGGCTGTTCGGACGCGCCGCGGCCCGGCCGGGCTTTTCCGAGCGGCTGGCCGGAACCATCGGCGAACTGAAAACCTACTGCATCGGACCGGACGACCTGCTGGCCTTCCATGCTGCCAGTCCCGCACAGCGCGGGCTCCTGGAAGACAAGCTGCACGACCTGGTCCTGCTGTACCGTTCGTTAAACGATCATTTGTCCCAGCACCATACCGATCCTGACGATTACCTGGATCTTCTGGCTCAAGGTATGCCGGGCGCGGCATCACTTCAAGGGGCTCGGATCTGGGTGGATGGTTTCGCCGGGTTCACCCCGCAGGAATTCCGCGTACTGGAGGCTTTGCTGCAGCATTGTGCCGAGGTCACGATTGCGCTCTGCATCGAGCCGGACCAGGCCGGGTCGATTCCGGACGAACAGGATCCCTTCTACAAAGCCCACCGGACTTATCAGGAATTGATTGAACTGGCCGGCCGGCTCGGCGCCGCGGTTTGCGAACCGCGGATCATGCCGGTCTGCCACCGTTTTGCCGGCCGGAAGGATCTGGCCCACATCGAAGAGAGCCTCAACCTGCGCCCCCGCCGTCCGTTTGACGGTACCGCCGAAAACATCCGGTTGGTGGCCGCCCACAACCGACGGGCCGAAGTGGAATCGGCCGCCCGCGCCATAATCGCTTTAACCCGCGACGAAGGCTTCCGCTGGCGTGATATCGCGGTATATGTTCGGAATTTGCCCGATTACGCCGATCTGATTGAACACGTTTTCCGGGATTTCGATATCCCGGTCTTTTTGGATTACAAACGCCCGATGCTGCATCACCCGGTCAGCGAGTTGGCGCGGTCCGCCCTGGAAACGGTTGTTTCGCGCTGGGCCTATGCCCCGGTTTTTCATTATCTCAAGACCGACCTGACCGGTCTCGCCCGTGATGAGGTTGACGAGTTGGAGAACTACGTACTGGCCCATGGGATTCGGGGTTTGCGCTGGATTGATGGCAGGCCCTGGACCTACCGGCGGCGCTATTCGATCGGTGAAGACGAGCCGGTTCCGGGTGAAGCCGAAATGGCGCAGTTGGAACGGATCAACGCGATTCGAGCCCGGGCTTCTGACGCCCTGGCCGGATTTGAGCGGGAAGTGGCCACCGAGCCGACCGTTACCGGCATCAGCACCGCCTTGATTCACCTGTTTCAAACCCTCGGCGTCGAGGAGACCCTGGCCGATTGGGCTACGCTGGCCCAGGAAAAGGGGCGGTTGGACCGCGCCCGGGTTCATGTGCAGGCCTACAATGGCTTGATCGGCTTGCTGGATGAGATGGTGGAAGCCTTTGGCGACCGGAAAATGACGCCGGAACGCTATCTGCAGATCCTGGAAGCCGGGTTGGAAGGCCTGAAGCTGGGCCTCATTCCGCCCGGTCTGGACCAGGTCTTTGCCGGATCGCTTGATCGCTCCCGCAATCCGGACAGCCGGGCCGTGTTTCTGCTCGGGGTCAATGAAGGCGTCATCCCGTCACGAGCACCCGAAGCCGGCGTTTTTACCGACGATGAGCGGGAACGGCTGCTGGAGCGGGGCCTTCGGCTCGCCGACAGCGAGGAGCGGCGCCTGTTTGATGAACAGTATCTGGTCTATTTGGGATTGACTCGGGCTTCGGAACACCTGACGGTCAGTTATGCCCTTGCCGATCAGGAAGGCTCCGGGCTGGCGCCTTCCACGGTCATTAATGACTTAAAATCCTTATTCCCCGGTCTGGAGCCCGCGAACGTCCCGCTTGAACCGGTCGGAGACGAGCACGACCTTTCCTTTTTGGCGCACCCGATCCGGGCCCGGTCGTATCTGGCCGGGCGGCTGCGGGAAAGCATCAAAGGCGCACCGCTGCATCCGGTTTGGTATTCCGCCTATAACTGGCTGCTGGAGCATGACCCGGGGCCGACCCGGCATGTCTTGTCCGCCTTGTTTTACCGCAACGACGGTGGTGCGCTTTCGCCGCAGACCGCGGCTGCGCTCTATGAGAACGGACTGCGGGCCGGCATTACCCAGGTGGAGCTGTTTAACGCCTGTCCGTTTGCTCATTTTGCCCGGTATGGGCTTTCGGCGAGGGAGCGGCCGCGTTTTGCCGCTCGACCGCCCGAGTTTGGCATGTTCTTTCATGCCGCGGTCAAGCAGCTGGTTGAGGCCTTGCCGTGGCCCCTGCGGCCAGGCGAGGGGCCGGACGAACACGAAATCCGGCACATGGTGGACACTGTGGCCGACCGCCTGGTGCCGCAGCTCCATAACGAATTTGCCTTGAGTTCGGCGCGCCAGCGTTATTTAGTGCGGAAATTAAAAGGCGTGCTTCATGCCAGTATGCTGGCCCTGGCCGAGCAGTCCCGGCGCGGTGGCTTTGTTCCGGTCGCGCTCGAACGCGGTTTCGGTTATTCCGGTGAACTGCCGCCTTTGAAGCTGGACGTTCCCGGCCGGAAGCTCGAACTGATCGGCCGGATCGACCGGATTGACAAAGCCGAGGCGGCCGGCAGGACGTTCCTGCGCGTGATTGATTATAAATCAGGCTATGCCGGGTTGGATCTCGGCGATGTTTACTACGGCCTGAAACTGCAGCTGCTTTCATACCTGCAGGTTGCTGTTCGGAATGCCGAACGCTTGGTCGGCACCGCTGCCGAACCGGCCGGGATGCTGTATTACAAAATTCAGAAGCCGGTGATCTCCGCGAATGCGCCGCTTGAAGACGATCAGCTTGCCCGGGAAATGTTAAAACAGTTTAAAATGAACGGCCTGGTCCTGAATGATTCGGCGGTTATCGAACTGATCGACGCGCACGCGAGCGGATACTCTCCAGTCATTCCGGTCTTTCGCAAGACCGACGGGACTTACCGGGAAACAACAGCCATGGTCGCTTCGGACCAGTTCGAATCCCTGTTTAGCCACCTGGATACCACCCTGAAACAGTCATTTGCCAGAATGGCGGACGGCGAAGTGGCGATCCGGCCATTCCGGCGGCAGCACCTGACGGCCTGCCGAAACTGCCCGTTCAAACCGGTCTGCCAATTCGATCCGGGAACCGGAAACCGGTACCGGAATCTGGTTAACCTGCCCCATGACGAACTGTGGCAATCGATCAACCGGGAAGGGAAAGGGGGCAATGCCGATGCCGGCGTGGACGCCTGAACAGGAAGCGGCCATCCGCATTACAGATCGGAATCTGCTGGTGTCGGCTGCGGCCGGTGCCGGCAAAACCGCTGTGCTGGTCGAACGGATTCTCCGTTTGGTGCGGGATCCGGCAGCGGGCTGCGATATTGACGGGCTGCTGATTGTGACTTTTACCAATGCGGCTGCGGCCCAGATGCGGGCCAAGATTGCTGCCGCGCTGACGGCCGAGCTTGAGAAGGAACCGGCTTCGCGGCATCTGAAACGGCAGCTGACTTTGCTGCCGCGTGCCGAAATTACGACCCTGCACTCTTTTTGCCTGGGAATTCTGCGCCAGCATTTTTACCGGCTGGATCTGGATCCGGGTTTTGCTATAGCCGATGAAGCGGAAGCGGCCTTGCTGGAACAGGAAGTGATCGAGGAAACCCTGGAATCGTTCTATGAACAGCCCGACAACGAACCCTTTCTCCATCTGGTGGAATGCATCGGCGGAGAACGAGGTGATTTAGGGGTAGTAGACCTTGTGTTCCGGGTTTATCGCTTCGCGCGCAGCAATCCGTGGCCGATGCGGTGGCTGTTTGCGGCGGTGGCCGCGTTTTCCGATGCCTCGGTCGAACGGGTTGATGATTATGCCTGGTGTGATGGCCTGAAGGCCCGGCTTGCGCTTCAGGTGCTCTCGGCGAAGCGGGATCTGGAAGCGGCCCATGAAATTGCCGCACTGCCGGCTGGCCCGGCCGTTTATCTGAAGACCCTGGAAGCCGAGCTGGAAGCGCTGAATGGGCTGAGCGAAGCCTGCGGACGGGATTGGCAAACGATGTATGCCGCTTTCGGCGGTTTCGGGTTTGGAAAACTGCCGGGCGCGAAAAAAGGCGACGAGGTCGACGAACACCTGAAAAAAGCGGCCCAGGAGCTGCGCAACCGGGCCAAGAAAAAGATCAACGATCTCACCGCCAACTTCTTTGCGGTTGACCCGGACCGTCAAATGGCCGATCTTCAAGCAGCCGGGCCGCTGATGCAAGCCCTGGCCGACGTGATCAAGACTTTTGACGAAAATCTGCGGGCCAAAAAGCGGGACCGTGCCCTGCTCGATTTCAGCGATCTGGAACACGATTGCCTGACGATCTTAACCGCGCTTGATGATAACGGCGAACCGGCCGGCCCGTCCGAAGTCGCCCTGGAACTGCGGCATCGTTTCAGCCAGGTGCTGGTCGATGAATACCAGGATACCAATTCGGTGCAGGAGGCGATTCTGCTTCAGGTCGCCCGGGAACGGCCCGAGGTGCCCAATCTGTTTGTGGTTGGGGATGTCAAACAGAGTATTTACCGGTTCCGGTTGGCCGAACCAGGGTTGTTTTTAACCCGCTATCGGCGCTATGGAACAGATGAGCGGGCCGCGGAACGCCTGGTGCACCTGGCGAAAAATTTCCGCTGTTCGGCGGCGATTGTTGAGGCGGTGAATGCGGTTTTTTCCGCGGTTATGACCGAACGCGCCGGGGAAATGGCCTACAACGAGGCAGCCCGGCTGATCTATGGACGGGATGACCGGGAACCGGGTGATCCCGGGGAACCGGTGGATGTGCTTTTAATTGATAGCAATGCCGGCCCGGATGCGCCAAACGGCGGCGAAACCGAACCGGGCGAAGAAGGCTTCCCAAATGATAAGGACTTGATTTCCGACGATGAGGAAGACGAGCTGGACCTGCTGGCGTCGGCCGAGATCGAAGCGAGGCTGGCGGCCCGCCGCATCCAGGAAATGGTCGATTCCGGTTTCCCGGTGGTAACGGGTTCGGGGCGTAATCGGCCGGTCACCTACCGCGATATTGTCATTCTAATGCGGGCCACCCGCGTGGCGGCCAACGTGTTTTTAGAGATTTTCAAACAAGCCGGGATTCCGGTCTATTCCGAACTGAGCACCGGGTATTTCGGCGCGGGCGAGGTTGAAGCGATTTTGGCCGTGCTTTCGATCATCGACAACCCGCGCCAGGATATCCCGCTGCTGACCGTTCTCCGTTCGCCAATGGTCGGTCTGGATGCTGACACTTTGGCTCGAATTCGAATGGGCAGCCGGTCCGGGGATTTTTATCAGGCTGTGCTGGCCGCGGCAGCCGAGGCTTCCGAGCCTGCGGCGCCAAAACTGGCGGCATTCCTGAATCAATTGGACGCCTGGCGGACAATGGCGCGCCAGGAGCCGATCACCGCCCTGCTCTGGGAGCTTTACGAGGCGACGGGTTACTATGATTATGTTGGAGGAATGCCAGGCGGGACCCAGCGGCAGGCGAATCTGCGGCTGCTGCAGTCCTGGGCGGCCCGGTTTGAACAAACCAAATACCGGGGACTGTTTCACTTCCTGCGTTTCGTCGAAGGAATGCGCGAACGCGGGCAGGATCTGGGATTGGCCCGGACCTTGAGCGAAAACGAGGACGTGGTCCGGATCATGAGCATTCACAAGAGCAAAGGACTGGAATTTCCAGTCGTGTTTGTGGTCGGGCTCGGGAAGATGTTCAACCTTGGGGATGTCAACAGCCGGTTCTTGCTGCACAAAACTTATGGATTCGGGCCGCAGGTTTTTGATCCCGAGCGCGGCACGGAGTACCCGACGCTGGCGCGGCTCGCGCTGCGGGAACGGCTCAAAGGGGAAACCCTGGCTGAGGAAATGCGCCTTTTGTATGTTGCCATGACCCGTGCGCGTGACAAGTTGATTCTGATTGGCACCCCGGACAAATTTTCGCGCCGGGTTCATGACTGGGGCCGTGCGGCGGGCGAATCCGGCGAAACCCTGCCCGATTCCGCTTTGACGGCGGCGCGCACGTATCTGGACTGGCTCGGCCCGGTGCTGATGCGGCGCCCATGTGGGAACAGCCTGCGGCTGCGCGCGGGGATGCCGCCACCGGGCGGGGAAGCCGGAAACAAGAATTCGTGCTATACGCTGACGGTATTCTCACGCGGCGAAGCGGCGGCCTTGGCCAGTGTGGAATCAGCGATTCCCGATTGGACCGAACAGGTGAAAAGCGCTGCGCCGCTGCCCGGAGCAGCCAATCCGGAGGTCATCCGACGGCTGAACTGGGTGTACCCCAAAGCCCACATGGTTGGAAAACGCGCGAAACTGGCAATTACTGAAGCGAAGCAAGCGATGGACGCTGTTTTTCGGGAATCGGAAGGGATCATCGACGGGGCCTTGCCCGGGGTGGAAAGCCTGCCGCCAGATGGCGCGGATGGCGCCCGTCCGGCGAGAAACGAATTTTTTACCGATCGGCCCAAGTTTTTGCAGCAGAAGACCGGGCTGAACGCCGCGGAACGGGGGAGTGCGGTCCATTTAGCGATGCAGCATGTCGATCTTTCCAGGGCGCCCGGCATGGAATCGGTTCGGGCGCTGCTGGCCCGGCTGGCCGAACAGGAGATGATGACTGCCGAACAGGCGGCCGCGGTTGATCCGGCCTGGATCGTCGGCTTTTTTAATGGAGCAACGGGTCAGCGAATGCTGGCAGGTTGGCCGGTGCTGCGGGAACAACCCTTCAGCCTGGCGCTTCCCGCGGCTGAAATTTATCCGGATTTACCGGGAACGACGGAGGAAACCGTACTGCTTCAGGGGGTCATCGATTGTCTGGTGCTCGAGCCGGACGGGGCCCTGCTGATCGATTATAAAACCAACCGGCTCGGACCGGGCCGGCTGACGGAACTAACCGAGACGTACCGCTGGCAGATGGCTTGCTATGCCCGTGCGGTTGAAACACTGCTTCAGGTTAAGGTGAAGGAAATCGTGCTGGCTTTCCTCGCCGAAGGGCAAGAGAGCCGCATTCCATGGCCCGAATGATAGCTGGCGTTGGGGAAGGGATCAAAACGGAGGGGATTTATGCGCATCCTGCATACCGCTGACTGGCACCTGGGACGGGTGCTGCACGGTGTAAACCTGATTTCGGATCAGGAGTACGTTTTGGAACAATTGATCGATCTGGCGGCCGAAGCCAGGGTAGATGCGGTGCTGATAGCCGGAGACATCTTTGACCGGAGTGTTCCGCCAGCCGAGGCGGTGGCGCTTTTGAACCGGGTTCTGACCGCACTCTGGCGGCGAACCGGGGCGCAGGTGATGATCATTGCCGGAAATCACGACAGCCCCGAACGGATCAGCTTTGCCCAGGAGCTGCTGCGCGAGCAGCGGCTGGTGATGACTGGAACATTGGGGAAAGCACAGATGCCCGTGGTGCTTCATGACACCCACGGCCCGGTCCATTTCTGCCCGCTGCCTTATGCCGAACCGGCGTTTGTCCGCCAGGCCTTCGGTGACCAGGAGGCTCTCACGCACGATCTGGCAATGGCTGGGATGATAAAAGCGATGATGCGCCAGATTCCGGCCGAAGCGCGCACCGTGGCGGTTGGACACGCCTTTGTGGCAGGCGGGATGGCGAGCGAATCGGAACGCCCCTTGACCGCTGTCGGCGGCGCCGACCAGGTGGACCCGAGTCGGTTCGCTTCGTTTCACTACACGGCCCTGGGTCATCTGCACCGGCCGCAGCAAGCCGGCTCTGAACGCATTCGTTACGCGGGTTCCCTGCTCAAATACTCTTTTTCCGAAAGTGATCATCACAAAGGGGTCACTTTGCTTGAACTGGACCAACGAGGCAGCCTACTGTCCCAGGAGGCGATATCGCTGAAGCCGCGGCGGGACCTGAGGGTTCTGAAGGGCACGCTGACCGAACTGCGCCGGGCGGGGGAAAATGATCCGGCCTGTGAGGACTATATCAAAGCGGTGCTGACCGACGAAGGTGCCTTATTCGATCCGATGGGTAAAATCCGGTCGGTGTATCCGAACGCCCTGGAGATCGAGCGCCCGCGCTTTGCCGGTTCGGTCGATGCCGGGATCCCACGGACCGACTGCCGCCGCGTCAGTGACAGCGATTTGTTTGCGGAATTCTTCAAAGAAGTGACCGATGCGCCTTTGAGTGATTCGGAAACCAAAGCCGTTGCCGAGGCCTTTGACGCGTTTTACCGGCAGGAACGGGAGGTGGAACGATGAGACCGATCCGCCTTGCGATGGACGCGTTCGGCCCGTTTATCGGCCATCAGACCATCGATTTCCGGGAACTCGGCGAACATACCTTTTATCTGATACACGGCCCGACCGGCGCTGGTAAAACAACGATACTGGACGCGATCTGCTTTGCCCTGTACGGCACCGCGAGCGGTGACGAACGAAATGGGGACCGGATGCGAGCCGATCTGGCCAGCCCGGATGACCCGACCGAGGTGACCCTGGATTTTGCTATGGGTTCCGACGGTTACCGGGTGCGGCGGCGACCCGCCCAGAGCCGGGCAAAACGGCGCGGAACCGGCAGCACGCAGGAAGCCCCGAAGGCGGAGCTTTACCGGCGCAGCACCGGACTGCCCGACGAAGACGACGGCATGGTTCTGGCCAGCGGCGCCAGCAAAGTGACCGAAGCGGTGGAAACCCTGCTTGGCTTTAAGGCCGACCAGTTCCGCCAGGTGGTGGTGCTGCCGCAGGGACAGTTCCGGCGTTTTCTGATGGCCGATTCCGCTGAACGGCAGCGGATTCTTGACGTCCTCTTTCAAACCGCCGTGTACCACCGCATGGAGGATTATCTGAAGCGTAAGGCCGGGCAGCTCCAGGAGGAGATCCGGGAAAAACAGGGACGAATGACGGCGATTCTGCAGGGATACCGGGTTGAGACGATCAAGGAACTGTCCAACCGGCTGGCGGCGGATTCAGAGCAGTTCGCCCATTGCGAGCGGGAGGCCGCGAACAAGGCAGCCGATCTCAAGCAAGCGCGCGACGCAGCCGAACAAGGGAGAACAACGGCACAGGTGCTCGCCGAGTTGGATGCGGCGCAGGCACAGGTTCGCCGGCTGCAAGACCGGCGGGAAGTGATGGATTCGGTGCGCTATCAGGCGGGCCGGGCCCGAAAAGGTGCCGAAATCAAGCCCCTGGAGGAAATCGCGCAGAAGCGCGCCCAGGAACTGCGGAATGCGGACGAACGGAAAAACCGGGCAGCGTCGGATCTGGCACATGCGGAAACCGAACGCGTCAAAGCCTTTGATGCATTGAAGCGGGAAGAACAAAACGAGACTGAACGTGATCAATTGACGGCCCGGCTGAACAAATTGGCCGAATGGACCGGGCAGGCCGAAAACCTTGAAATAGCCGCCAATGGAGTGGATCAGGCCCGGTCTGCCCACCAGCAGGCGGTCGAGACCATCAATCGGCTGGAAACCGGCTTGGAGAAACTGCAGTCCGACCGCAGCCAGCTGGATGACGAATATGTGGGGGTGCAGTATGTTGCGGCTCAGCTTCCGCTGCGGCAGAAGGAACGACAGGAATTGGCCGACTGCTATGACCGGATGCAAAAATGGTCTGAAACTCAGGCCGCACTGGCCGTAGCTCAAAAACAATCGGCACACCTTTCGAACACGCTGGATGCCGCAGAGCGCAAGCTGGAAACAGCTCGGTTTCAAGCCCGGGAGGCGCGTAAGGCCTGGGAGAAGCATCTGGCGGCCAATCTTGCCCAAACCCTGATATCGGGCGAACCGTGTCCGGTCTGCGGTTCCACCCACCACCCGAGCCCGGCGGATACCGGGCAAACCGCGGAGATTGGCGAATCGACAAAAGATGATGCCGCTGTCCGGGTGGAACAGGCTGAGCGCGAGCGGGAGAAAAGCCTGAAGGATTGGAACCAGGCAAACGCTGAAGTCCAGTCCTTAGCTGGCCGGATGGAAGCGCTGACTGAATCGATTGAAGAAAAGTGGCGTACAGCCGGGCACAAAGCCTTGCGAATGGCGGTTGCCCTGGCAGCCCGGCGCGCGGATGAGGCGGCCGAAGCCGAAAAGAAAGCGAAGCGGCTGGAAGCGAGGCTGACGGAACTGGTACGGCGGCTCGATGCCCTCAATCCGGAATTGACTGCGGCGAAAGCCCAGGAACGGGCTGCGGAAAACGATTTGAATCAGGCTCGGGTCCGGTATGATGAGCGGTTGGGACAGCTTCCCGAAGAATACCGGAAACCTGGCGCTCTGCGGCAGGCGATCGATTGGAATGAGCAGCGCCGGGTTTTGCTGGCTGAACAACTGGCTCAGGCCCGCGAAGCCTGGGAAGCCGCCGACCGGGCCAAAACCGCCGCATCGGCAGCGTTCGACGCGGCCAATGCGGCAGTTCAGGATGCGGCCGAACGCGCTGCGGAGCAGCAGCGCTGTTTGGAACAAGCCATCACCGCCGGGGGATTCGCCGGGGAACTGGATTACCGGGCTGCTTGCCAGGATATCGCGCGCATTGAGTCCCTGGAGCGCTCGGTGCTTGAATATGAAGCCGCCGTGCAGTCCGCTGCCGATCGGATGAAACGGGCCGAAAGCCTGGCGGCCGGACTTGTTCCGCCGGACCTGGACGCACTGGCCGAAGCCGCTGCGGCCGCCGAGCAGGCGTACGCGCAAACCCTGGAGCGGCGGTCTGCTTTAAAGGCCGGCACTGACAGTATGCAGCATGCGCTGCAGCGTTTGGGAAGTCTGGGTGAGGCAATGTTGGCCTTGGAGGAAACGTATCGGGTCGAGGGCCGGCTGGCCGAAGTGGCGAATGGCAAAAACAAGTGGGGCATGACCTTTCAGCGCTTTGTGCTCGGCACCCTGCTGGATGATGTCCTCTATGCGGCCAGCGAGCGGTTGAAACGGATGAGCCGCGGCCGGTTCGAACTCCGGCGGACTCTGGACCGTACCCGCCAGAATGCGGCGGGCGGGCTGGAATTGGTGGTGCAGGATGCCCACACCGGCACCGCGCGCCCGGCGGCAAACCTGTCCGGTGGAGAGTCGTTTCTGGCATCGCTGTCCCTGGCTCTGGGACTGGCTGAAGTTGTTCAGTCGTACGGCGGCGGCACCCGGCTGGACACGATGTTTATCGACGAAGGATTTGGCTCTCTCGATGCCGAAACCCTGGACTTTTCCATCAAGGTTTTGATGGAACTCAGGCAGGAGGGGCGCCAGATCGGCATTATATCCCATGTCGATGAATTGAAGGAACGAATCGACGCTTGCCTGGTGGTGACCCGGGAAGACCGGGGCAGCACCGCGCGGTTTATTATGAAATAATGCAAAAAGGCCCCGGAAGGTATACCTCCGGGGTCTTGCTGTTCAAGCCAAACTGTCCCACCATGAGCTACATGACGGAACACACCAGTTTGCCCAAACGGGCCATCCCGGTTTCGATCTGTTCTGGCGCCGCATTCGAGAAATTAAGCCGCATCTGGTTGTTTCCGCTGCCGTCCGCAAAGAATGGGACTCCGGGGACATAAGCCACGTTTAGAGCCGACGCCTTTGGCAGCAGTTCGACGGTGTCGACGTTCTCCGGCAGCGTGACCCAGAGGAACATGCCGCCCTCCGGATCGGTCCAGGATGCCTCGGACGGGAAGTGGCGCCGCAGGGCGTCCACCATGACCGCCGCGCGCTCGCGGTACGCCTCCCGAATCGTTTCCACATGGGGTTTGGCGGTGCCGCTGGCCAGATAGCGGCTTAATACCCGTTGAACCAGCGTGCCGGTATGCAAATCGGTTCCCTGTTTGGCCAGCACCAGTTTCTGAATAATTTCGGGGGCGGCAATGGCATAGCCCAGACGCAGGCCGGGCGCAACCGATTTGGAAAAACTGCCGAGATAGATAACCTGTTCGCTCGGGTCAAAGTGTTTGACCGCGGGTACCGGTTCCCCCCGAAACCGGATGTCGCTGTACGGGTCATCTTCGACCAGGATCAGCTGGTGCTTCTTGAGCAGCGCGGCCAGCGCAGCCCTTTTCTCGGCCGGAATGGTGATGCCGGTCGGGTTCTTGAAGGTTGGCGTTACGTAGAGAAATGCGGGCTTCACTGCAGCCAGCACGGATTCCAACGCGGTCAGGCTGATTCCGTCGGAGTCGGTCGGAACCGGAACAAACTGTGCTTCGTAGTTTTCGAATGCCTGCAGGGCGCCGACATAGGTCGGATTTTCCACCAACACCGGCGCGCCGGCATCGATAAAGATCTTGCCGACCAGATCGAGCGCCTGCTGGGATCCGCCGGTAATCAGCACCTGATCCGGGGTGCATGGGATGCCTCTTTCCGCCGCAATCGTGCAAACCTGTTCCCGCAGGGTCAGATAGCCTTCGGTGGTGCTGTATTGTAAGGCGGAATCCCCGTTTTCTGACAGCTCGGCGGCGAACAAGGCCTTCAAGTCCTCGGCGGGAAACAGCTCCGGTGCCGGCAGGCCTCCGGCGAAAGAAATCACCTCCGGGCGCTCGGTGATTTTGAGAAGTTCCCGGATTGCCGATCCGCGCATCCGCTGGACCCGGCGGGCGTAAGAATACCGATTGGTCATGTTTATCACTCCTTGGTAGGGCTTTTCATCCAGTATAGAGCCCATAACCGGCAAGAACAATATCCAATCCAGGTTTTGGTAAGTATCCAATTTGCGAGATGCGCGGGTCCATTGCACAGAAAGACGCAGACATGTTAAAGTCAAGGCAGTTGAACCGCTCAAGCAGGATGGACAACAAAAAAGCCGGAATATCCGGCTTTAAGAAATGTGCGAAAAAGTCCGCCGCAGCTATCCGTCGGCAAGTGCGGCGGAGTTTGCTTGAGTTTGGTACGCTGCATTCCTGAACCTTTTGAAACGGGAGGACAAGGCGCGGAACGCATGGCAGCGCAACAAATATTGAGAGAGAGCGGTGCGGGGATGAAGCCGCCGGACTCTACGTAACGGACTTTTTCACACTTACTGGTTTGGACGTACAGACCGGGGCAAAGGATGCGTGTAAATTCTGCCAGGAGGCATTGTCGATGATTTGGAACGGGACGATCCCAAAGGCCATTATTCTCTATGGATCTGACGACTACCTGCTGGATCAGCGGGTTCGAGTCCTGCTGGACGAAGCAGCCGCGCTCGACGACGGGGAGCCGCCGGAACTGATTCGGCTGGATGGGGATGAGGCCGGGGTCGCGGAATATATGGAGGCACTGAGCGAAGGGTCGCTCTTTGGCGGCCGGCGCGTCGTCATAGTGCGCGAACCGCGCTGGCTGACCGGCGGCAAAGCCCGAAAGGGAAAAACGGCCGATGAATTGGAACCGCTGCTGAATGCGTTTCTGGACGATCCCGGCGAAACCACGCACCTGGTCCTGCTGGTCAAGGCCTGGCCGGCCGGGAACGCCATCGCCGAACGCATTTCGGCCGAAGGGATTGCCGAAGAACTGAAAGCGATGGACCGGAACGGCCTGAGTGCCTGGCTGCAGTCCGAGGCCGAAGCCCGGAAGGTGAAACTGGACCGAAATGCCCTGGGTTACATGGCTGACAGCGGCCGCGACGGTTACTATCTCGTCACCGAATTGGAGCGGCTCGCGCTGACGGCCGGCGAACGAACGGTAACAATTGGCGATTTGACCGGAGTTCATCCGGAAGCCGCGGACATGACGGTTTTTAAACTAACCGATGCGCTGTTGCGAAAGCATCCCCGGGAGGCGGCCGGCGCACTGCAAATCATGCTTCAGCGCGGTGATGCGCCTCAGTACATCTTGCACATGATCGCGCGGGAATACGTGATGCTTGGCAAATGCAAAGCGCTTCGAAAATCAGGCCTTACGACCGGCGAAATTGTGAAAAAACTGAATCAGAAAAAGAGTTTTCGCGTGGAGAAAATGCTGAACGCGGCAGTGCAGTCGGAGGATGTCGCGCGGGTTTTTTCCCTGCTGGCTGATACCGACAAAGCCTTGAAGAGCACGGGAACCAATGAGCGCATGCTGCTGGAGACCCTGTGTGTGGATTTATGTGCGATCTAATCGAATATCCTTTTCGGAAGGTTATGCCGGCTTCACAACGAAGCCGGCTTTTTTGCGCTTTGCAACCGCTCCCTGAAAGAAATATATGGAAAAAAGATGGAAAGGGGACGAAGGTGTAGAATAGTGGTAACAGCACTTTTTACTGGGGGTACGGTTCATGCGAAACTGGAAAGGCCGCATTACGGCGATTATCACGGTTCTGTCTTTGTTGTGTTGGGTCATGCCGGCCGCGGCGGCGAAAAAAGCCGCTGTGCCCTCCTACCCGAAGTACCATTGTCTCATGCAGGGGATGTATGGCCCAAGCGCGGGCAAGGCGGTGATCAACGATTCGGTTACGATTAACGGGCCGTCGATCACGCTTCAGAATACAACCATTACGAAAGACCTGATTATCGGCAGCGGGGTCGGTTCTGGAACCGTGACCCTGCGCAATGTCACGGTCAAAGGGAAAACTCTTGTCAGCGGCGGCGGGCCGAACAGCATCATGATCGAGAATAGCACCCTGGGCCAGGTGAGCGTCACCGATCCGAAAAACCGGGTTTCGCTGCATGCGACCGGGACAAGCACGGTCGGTGCGGTAACCTTTAAATCCGGCGGGAGCCTTCGGGAATCCAATCTGATCGGAACGGGCTTTGGCAGTGTTATCGTTGCATCGCCGAAAAACGTTTCCGTGACCTTGAGCGGCGCGTTGGATACGGTCACCGTGACCGGACCCAATGCAAGGGTGTCGATCGCCGCCGGCGGTACTGTCAAACGCCTGGATCTGAAAGTTCCGTCGGCGGTTACGAACGCTGGAACGGTCACGCAAACGGTCGTGGCGCCAAAAGTTGCGGCCACCGTGAACGGGCAGCGGGTAGCCGGGGCCGGCGCCGCGGCAATGGCGAAACCGAAGCCGGCCACCGTCAGTCCGGCACCTTCCGGGCGAAGGATCACCTGGATTGGCGCTGGTTTTACAGAATCGTCTACCCTGCAGGGAACAATCCCAACTACGGTAGTAGCAACCTTAGAGGGGGATCAGTATACCGCGGGGCCGTTTATTTACGGTGTGCATTATCTGGCATACAACGTTCCGGCCGGACTCAGTGTCAATGTGACCCGGCTGAACGAGTCAACGGCGCTGGTGATTCTTTCCGGAACCGCTGCCAACCACGAGCTCGCCAACAGTATCAGCAATCTGGTTATTGTTTTCAATGGGCCAGCCTTTGTAGGCGGTAATTCGGGTGCGGTGGCCAACTCCGTGAAAGATAATCTATCGGTCACCTTTGTCGGGGGAACCACGGTAACCAAAGGGATTAGCTGGAGTTCGAGCACCTTTACGGAATCAAGCGCAAATGAAGGGGCAATAACTACATCGATAACGGCAACGCTGACCGGTGATACCTTTGTGCCGGCCACATTCGTCAAAGATACACATTTTACGGTTTCTAACGTTCCGTCAGGTTTGACCGTGAATGTGGCACGCACCAGCAGCACTGTGCTGACAGTCACCTTGACCGGAAACGCATCGGCGCATGCGGCAAGCAACAATATCAGCAATATGGGCATCACTTTGACTAACGCGGCATTTACTGGCGGCAGCTCAGCCGGCATTTCTAACTGCAGCAAAACCTTCTCGGTGAGTTTCACCGACGGCGGTACGCGCAGCATTGCCTGGAGCACCAGCACATTCTCCGAATCCAGTGCGAACAATGGTGGAATTTCGACGACCATCACCGGAACCTTAAGTGGTACGACGTTCAAGAGCGTAACCTTTGCAAAGGATACGCATTATACCGTTTCGGGCGTACCGACTGGGCTGACGGCGAATGTTTCCCGCGACAGCAACACGCAGGTGACCATTTCTTTGACCGGTACTGCCTCAACACATTCCTCTTCGGACAGTGTCAGCAATCTAAGCATTGCCTTCAAGGATGCCGCTTTTACTGACGGTTTTGCGTCTGAGATCAGCAGTGCCAGCAAAACCTTCTCCGTCAATTTCATCAACAGCGGCGCATCGATTTCTTGGAGCAACACGGCATTTTATGAGACCGTGCCAAGCTCGGGTGCGATTTCGACGACTATATCGGCAACGCTGACGGGGGACACTTTTACCGCGGGTCCGTTCTATCAGGATATTGATTATACCGTTACAAACATACCGTCAGGTTTGCGGGTACAGGTTACCCGCTCCGGCAGTTCGCAGCTTTCGGTGACTCTGACGGGTAATGCAACGAACCACGCGTCAGGCAGCAGTATCACGAATATGACGATATCGCTTGATAAAAGGGTTTTTACAGGCGATAACGCATCTTCCGTTTCCGGTGCGTCGAAAACGTTTTCCGTTATCTTTACCGATCCGGTTGTCATTTTCAAAACGCTGACATGGAGCCCGACGACGTTCAGTGAAGCGCCGGCCAACGATGGGTCGATCAGCACGTCTATTACGGCTGCGCTGGCCAATGAATCGTTTGTTGATGCCACGTTCGCTGCCGGAACGCATTATACGGTTTCAAATGTTCCGGTCGGTCTGACGGCCGTAGTGACCCGCAACAGCGCGAACCAGGTGACGGTGACCCTGACCGGCAATGCAACCAATCACGCGTTAAGCAATAGTGTTACGAGCGGCGCGAGCCGTCTTTCGGTGGCATTTACAGATAACGCGTTCACCGGCGCAAACGCAAGCGCGGTCGACCAGGCCACGAAAGCTTTTTCGATTAGTTTTAACGATCCGCCGGTACGATCATTGACCTGGAACCCGGCGGTGCTGACCGAATCAACCACCACGCCGGGAGCGGTTGAAGGATCGATCACGGTTTCGCTGGCCAATGACACCTGGGCGGCTGCGGCTTTGTCCAGCACCCATTTTACAGCGACCGCTCCGCCCGGGTTAACCGTGGTGATCACCACGTCGGGCAATACCGCAACAATTACCCTGGCCAATGCGGCAACCAATCATGCGGCAGCAGATTCAAATGTCGTGTCAATTACGTTTTTACCAGAGGCCTTCACCGGTGGAAGTGGTGTCACCAATTTGACCGGCGGCGGCTCGATTACCTTCACCGATCCGGCTCCGCCCACTCCCTGATCAAATCAGGCCGAAGTCAAACACGCTATATACAACCTCAGAAAAGATAAGGTACCCGGGCGCGAAGCGCCCGGGTACCTTTGTTGATCGGCAGCAAAACAGCCTGCTTTTGTTCAAAAGCAGGCTGTAACGGTTTATGTTTGTGTGATTTACGCCTGGCCGGCTATACCATTCAGCTTTTTCGCCATGCGCGATTTATTCCGGGCTGCTTTGTTTTTGTGAATGATCCCCTTGGTAACGTTCTTGTCCACCACTGAGGATGCAGCGATCATTTTCGCCTGTGCTTCCGGTATATTCTGCTCGGCGACCGCTGTTTCAAATTTCTTGATCGCGGTCTTCATTGCCGATTTTTTCGATACGTTTCTATCACGGTTTTCATCAGCTACCCGGGCTCTTTTGGCAGGGGTTTTGCTCTTCGCCACGTTGCCACCTCCTTTGCGAGATTCGAAACTCGGTCATTGCCGGGATTCTTTCAACATTGAAAAAAAAGCCAGCGGAAATAATATATCATTCACCAAAACAAAAAGCAAGCGGCTATGTCAGACAAACGAGGCATGGTTTGTGCCCGCGGTTCAATGGCCGCGGGCGGATCACCCGAAGAATGCGGACATATAGCCGATGCGGGTCAAGAACGGTTTGTTCATGGCAAGCAACCAGGCCGAAAGCACTGGAAGCGTTTTTCGCACGCGCGGTTCGCATAGTTTTTCCCGCTTGCAGGCATTCTAGAAATACCCGCACACCGTCGAGGAGGTGAAACTATGCTGGGAACGGTTGTCCGCTTCGTGGTTTCGGCGTTGGTACTGATGTTGGTCTCCTGGCTGCTGCCGGGAATTAAGATCAGCGGTTTTACAGGCGCCCTGATCGCAGCCATCGTGATCGCCGTTTTAGGCTACCTGATCGAACTGGCCCTGGGGGATCGGATCTCGCCGAGGAGCCGGGGCATCGTTGGATTCGTGGTGGCCGCGCTGGTCATATATGTGGCCCAGTTCATTATTCCCGCTTACCTTTCGGTTTCGCTGCTGGGCTCGCTGCTTGCGGCCTTTGTTATCGGTCTGATTGACGCATTTGTGCCGACCGAAATCAGGTAACGTCTTAGCGTGATTTGAAACCGAACCGGTTCGTGAAACAGCAAGGTTGCTCATGAGTAAAAAAAGTTCCAATTTCGGTTGGGGCTTTTTTTGCGCTGCTTTCGAAGAATGACTATTGGTTCTTTCTATTTGCCGCCGAACATAAGCATGAGGCAGAGACCGAGTGGAAACGGGGCTGGATAAGCTTATGAAACGTCGAAGAAGCGCTTTGCGATTGCTGCTGATCACGCTCTGCGGTTTTGCATTTTTAGTGTCCGGCGTTGGTTTCGATTTTTCGGAAAAGCGCGTCCGGCTTCCGGCGGCCGAACTGCGTCTGCTGGCCGGCGCCGTGAAACATCCTGGCTTTCCCCGCACTGCCGGACAGGCCGTCTGGCTGGTTCGGCAGAACCTCGCGGGCTTTCACGAATCAAACCCCGATATCAGCTTTAATTCGTTTTTTCACCGGGCTGGCATTGGGTACGGCAGGCCATACGCGATCCTGGCCTCGGTGATTCAACCGCTTCCCGAGATGCCCCCGGCTGAGGCGATCAAGCAGCCCGAGCCGGAACCAGGAAGTGAAACCCAGACTGGGAGTCAAACCGGTAACGGGTTTGTCGTGGCGTTTTACTGCACCCACAACGGGGAAAGCTATGTACCGGACGACCGGGTCGGCCGTCACAACGGCACCCGCGGGCTGATCAATCAGGTCGCCCGTACCATGGCCCAGGAGATGGAGAAGCAAGGCTTTGAGGCCACTTATAATGAAACGATGCACGACGCGCCTGATTATAACATGGCTTATGCCCGTTCACGCGAGACGGTTACTGCGATGGTTGACGCCGATCCCGGCCTCGCAGCGCTGATTGATGTTCACCGGGACGCGATTCCCCACTCTAAACAGGGCGCGGTGGTCACAATCGACGGGGAAGCGATGGCTCAGATTCTCTTGATCGTTGGGAGCGACCAGCGCCGTGAAAATCCAAGATGGCGCGAAAACCTGGCATTTGCCAATCTGCTGTATCAGCGCGGGCAGGAAAACTATCCCGGCTTGATTCGTGGTGTGCGGGTAAAAGCCGGCACTTACAATCAGGATCTGGCATCTCCGGCGCTGTTGGTCGAGGTCGGCAACGAATATAATCATCTGGCCGAGGCGGAAAGAAGCGCTCGGCTTTTTGCCCGCCTGCTTGCGGAAAGCCTGGAAGAGCAGGGACAGGGTGGGACGGAAAGGGGCGGCATCTAGGTGCGGTGGTTTTTTAGCCTGGTTCTCTGGCTTTTACTGACAATGCTTGCGATGCAGGCGGTCGTGGTCGGCCTGGAACGGATGACACTGATCCGTCTCTCGCCGGTGATCACGCTGCGGCACACCGGCACTGGCGAGGAATTAATCGTGTTTGGCCGAAGCATTCCGGTGGAAGCCGGCCTTCGATTCGTTTCCCGGACCGTTCAAAACGGAATCATCACCGGAGCGGAAGCGTTCGGGGATGCAGTGGTTCGCCTTAAAGCCCGCGTCGTCCAACTGCTCCGCAGTCCGCAGGCGGCATCCCGACCGGACCGTCCGATGATTCCAGGGCAGTCGTTATATTATAGTAGGAATGTTTAAGCCGGGAAGGGACGTTCCCGGCTTTTTGTTTTTCTTGGCTTGCATCGCTTTTCCCGGCAAACCGTGGAAAAGCCCGCTCTATGCAAGCGAACCGTTTTACGTTATAGTGATAGTTGAATTTTCGTGGAGCTGAAAAATAATGTCTGAAGGCAAACAGGTGGCAAAAGCCGCGGGGCTTTTGATGGTGGCGACCCTTTTAGCCCGCATTCTGGGTTATGTTCGGGATATGGTTTTGGCCGCCTGGTTCGGTCAATCGTTCCAAACCGATGCCTATAACGCCGCGTTTTCGGTTCCGGATTTCATTTACGCGCTTCTGGTGGGCGGGGCGTTAAGCTCGGCCTTCATTCCGGTTTTTTCCGGCTATCTGGCCCGGAAACAGGAAGAAGAAGCCTGGGAAGTGGCGAGTATTGTTCTGAATCTGACCCTGGTCGCGATGATCGTGCTGGTCGGATTATGCTTGATCTTCACCAAACCGGTGGTCATGCTTCTGGTTCCGAACCTGAAACCGGAGGGCATCGTACTGGCAGTAACCTTAACCAGGGTCATGTTTATCCAGACCTTCTTTATGGCGTTAAACGGGATTGCGCTGGGCATTCTGAATGCCCGGAAGTCGTTTCTGACCCCGGCCCTGGGCAGCATTTTATACAATATCGGCATTATCGTACTCGGGGTAGCCCTGGCGAAACAATTTGGCATTATGGCATTTTCATTCGGCGTGGTGTTCGGCTCGATTCTGAATTTCCTGATTCAGATCCCGGCATTGCGGCGGGCAGGCTTGCGCTATACGCCGTCGTTTAACTGGCGGCACCCCGGTGTTAAACAGATTTTCACCCTGATGGTCCCGGTCATAGCCGGGCTTTCAGTGATTCAATTCAACCTGTTTGTGAACCAGAACATCGCCTCCGGCCTGGCCGAGGGATCGATCACCGTGCTGCGCCAGGCCCAGCGGATCATGCTGCTGCCGGTCAGTCTGTTCGGGGTTTCGGTGTCCATGGCGCTGTTTCCAACCCTGACTGAGCGGGCCGCCAATCAGGAGCTGCCTGGTTTCAAACGGGCCATGTCCGTGGGTCTTCGGGCGATTCTGCTGATCACGATTCCGGCCAGCATGGGTCTGATGGCACTCCGCGAACCGATCATCGGCCTGTTATTCGAACAGGGTGCTTTTACGCCGCAAATGACACACATTACCGCAATGGCGTTGTTTTACTATTCAACCTCCTTGTGGGCGTACAGCGCGTGCCAGCTATTAAACCGGTCGTTCTATGCCATGCAGGACAGCAAGACCCCGGTTGCGATCGCAATTGTTTCGATCGGTTTGAACATTGTCCTGTCGATTACCCTGGCGAAAACATCGCTTGGGGCCAACGGGCTGGCATTGTCGTATTCGATCGCCGGTATGATCAGTATGGTTCTGCTGCTGGGAATGCTGCGCTACCGGCTCGGCCCGATGGACGGCGGTCGGATTGTCAGAAGTACAGCGGTTGCGGCGGGCGCATCGCTGATCATGTATCTGGTTTGCGCGCTGTTTATCGATATGACCGGTCAATACCTGCATGTGGCGGTCAAACTGCTGGACATGATACAGGTCGTTGGCGGAATGACCTTGGGTTCTGCCGTCTTTTTCGGGATCATTTTAGGCTTTCGCCTGGAAGAAACGGCTCTGCTGTGGAAAATGGTCGAAACCCGGTTTCCCGGGCTTCGCTTTAGGATCTAGTTCGGGGGGAACGAAACTATCATGGAAAATATCCGCAATTTCTGCATTATCGCGCATATTGATCACGGGAAATCAACCCTGGCCGACCGGCTGCTGGAACGCACCGGTTCCATCTCTGTACGGGAGATGCGGGCGCAGGTGCTGGACTCTATGGATTTGGAGCGGGAGCGGGGGATCACCATCAAGCTTCAGCCGGTCCGGATGAACTACACCGCTCGGGATGGCCAAAAATACATCCTGAATCTGATCGATACACCGGGGCATGTCGATTTTACCTATGAGGTGTCGCGCAGTCTGGCCGCCTGCGAAGGAGCCCTGCTGGTGGTGGATGCGTCACAGGGAATCGAAGCCCAAACCCTGGCCAACGTCTACCTGGCTATGGACCAGAACCTCGAAATGATTGGGGTAATCAACAAGATAGACCTGCCCGCGGCCGACCCCGAGCGGGTTGCCGGCGAAATGAAAGAGGTGCTCGGCCTGGATCCGGCTAAATTGCTGCCGGTCTCGGCCAAGCTCGGCCATGGGGTGGACGAGCTCCTGGAGGCCGTCGTGGAGCGGATCTCGCCGCCGGAAGGCGACCCGGGAAACCCACTGCAGGCTTTGATTTTCGACTCGTTTTTCGACGCCTACCGCGGGGCTATTTCCTATATGCGGGTATTCGAAGGTCAGATCAAAAAGGGTGACATGATTCACATGGTCGCTACCGGCAGGGAATACGAAGTTACCGAAGTCGGGGTCTTCACGCCGCAGCTCAAGCCGGTCGACGTTTTAAAAGCCGGTGAAGTAGGCTATATGGCCGCCGGTATTAAAAATGTCCGGGATACCAGGGTGGGGGACACGATTACCCTCGCAGCCCGGCCGGCGGCCGCGCTTCCGGGATACCGCCAGGCGAAGCCGGTGGTCTTCTGCGGCCTGTATCCGGTGGAGAACAGCGATTTTGAGAAACTGCGGGACGCCCTGGACAAACTGAAACTGAATGACGCTTCGCTGCATTACGAACCGGAAACCTCCGAAGCTTTGGGCTTCGGTTTCCGCTGCGGTTTTCTGGGGCTGCTGCACATGGAGATCATTAACGAGCGCCTGGAACGGGAATACGATCTTGATATCATCACCACCGCGCCCAGCGTGGTTTATCAGGTTCAGCTCTCCAACGGGGAGGTGCAGGAGGTCGAAAACCCAGCCTTCTGGCCGCCGACCCAGCGGATCGAGGCGGTCCAGGAACCGTACGCGCGGGCAACCGTCATGGTGCCGGACACCTATATCGGTACCATTATGGAATTGTGCCAGGATAAGCGCGGGGTGTTCCAAAACATGGAATACCTGTCGCCGAGCCGGGTGATGCTGACCTATGAACTCCCGCTGTCGGAAATCATCTACGACTTTTTTGATGCTATGAAATCCCGCACCAAGGGATACGCTTCCTTTGACTATGAGGTCATCGGCTATCGCGAATCCGATCTGGTCAAATTGGATATCATGCTGAATTCAGAAGGGGTTGACGCCCTTTCATTTATAGCGCACCGCGAGAAAGCGTATTCCAGGGCCAAGGCGGTGGTCGAGAAACTGCGCAAGGTGATTCCGCGGCAGATGTACGAAGTCATCATTCAGGCCGGTATCGGAACCCGGATCATCGCCCGTGAATCGATCAAAGCCAAACGCAAAGACGTGCTCGCCAAGTGCTATGGCGGGGACATCACCCGGAAGAAAAAACTGCTGGAAAAGCAGAAAGAGGGCAAAAAGCGGATGAAACAGATCGGCCGCGTTGAAGTGCCCAAAGAAACCTTCCTGTCCATTCTAAACGTGGAAGACGAAAGAAGGTAGGTCCGATTGTCCGGACTGTACGTTCATTACCCGTTCTGCCGCGCCAAGTGTGCCTACTGCGATTTTTTTTCCGGGCCTTATCGGCGCGAAACCGCCGCCGGGTTTGAGCGCGCACTGCTGCTCGAAGCGGCAGGAACAGCGTCTCCTTTTCCGGTGCGGACGGTCTACTTTGGCGGGGGGACTCCAAGCCTGATGAACCCCGATACAGCCGCGCGAATCATTGATCACGCCGGCCACCGCTGGCAGTTGGCCGCTGATGCTGAGATCACCCTCGAAGCCAACCCCGGAACCCTTTCCCTGCAAAAGCTGAAATCATTCCGGCAAGCCGGCATTAATCGAATCAGCCTTGGGGTTCAAGCCCTGGATACGGAGGGGCTTGCGCTTCTGGGCCGGATTCACAGCGCGGACCAGGTGTTCGAAGCGGTGGAAATGATTGCGTCGGCCGGGTTTGACAACTTCGGCTTTGACCTTATTTACGGTATTCCAGGACAAACGGAAGCCGTCTGGTCCGAAACCCTCGAACGGCTCATCCGCTGCAAGCCCAACCATTTTTCCTGCTATGCGCTCGAATTAGAACCGGAAGTGCCGCTGGCCCGCCGGATAGGCGCCGGACTCATACCGGAACCGGATGATGACGAGGCAGCCCGTTTTTATTACAACACGATTGAGCAGCTCACCCGCAGCGATTACCAGCATTACGAAATCTCCAATTTTGCCCGGCCCGGGCTTGCCTGCCGCCATAATATCAACTATTGGGCGGGCGGCGATTATCTTGGCATCGGTCCGGGCGCGGTCTCCTGCATAAATGATACCCGCTATAAAAATAAACCTGATGTGGAAAACTATGTCCGGCAGTCGGAAGCCGGACAGATGCCGAGCCGCGAAATCCTGGAAACCATGAATCCGTGGGAGCGCGCTGTTGATGCCATGATGCTGGGGCTTCGCATGATGAAGGGTGTAAGCCGCGGGGAATATTCGGGCCGCTTTGGCTTTGATCCGGCCGAACGATTTCGGGAGGCACTGGCGGAATCGAGCCGTGAGGGACTGATTCAAGTGGATGCGGAAACGATTCGGCTGACGCCGGAAGGCTATTTCTTATCAAACGTCGTTTTCCTGCGTATTCTGGAAACCGAAAAGCCGGAGTATTGACCGGTCCGGGTTCGTGATTGCGTCAGAGAAAGCGGGTTATAACGGATTGACAACGTATACTGGTGGTGCTATTTTTTTATTAGTGATGATTAGCACTCGCCCTTTGAGAGTGCTAACAGGGTGGTTGCAGCAATGCTGGATGAACGAAAAAAATCGATATTGGAAGCGATTATCCGGGAGTATGTGAAGAGCGCCGAGCCGGTCGGTTCACGGGCGATTGTCCGCAAGCACGGCCTTGGCGTCAGCGCGGCGACCGTGCGCAACGAGATGGCTGATTTGGAAGAAATGGGCTTTCTGGAACAGCCGCATACCTCCGCGGGCCGTATTCCGTCCGAGCGGGGCTTCCGTTACTACGTTGATTTTATGATGGAAAAAGAGCGTCTGAGTTCCGACGAGGAACGATTCTTAGGGGGCATATTCGGCGACAAGGTCGGCGATATTTCCAGTGTCGTTCAAAAAACCGGCCAGGCGCTGGCGCAGTTAACCAACTGCGCTTCGGTGGTGCTGACTCATCCCGCGGAACAACCCGAGTTCCGCCATTTGCAGTTGGTTTATTTGGGGGCTGGCAAGGCGCTGGCGGTGTTGGTCACCGACATGGGCAATGTCACCCATAAACGAATGGATATTCCCGAAAGCATCGGACCGGAGGATCTGGACGCGGTGTCGCAGATCTTTAACGCCAGCCTGCAGGGACGGCATCTGGGTGATTTGAACCGGACCGTTCTGGAGGCGATGCGGCGTGAACTGGCCAATCGCCGGGAGCTCCTGGACGGCGCCCTGGAAGCGATTGATTTCGTGCTTTCCGAGGAAGAGGAGGAGCGGGTGTATGTCGGCGGCGCCCTGAACATCCTGAATCAGCCCGAATTTAAGGATTACGAAAAACTGAAACGGGTGTTGGTTATGCTGGATGAGCACGATTTTCTGAAAGGACTGCTCAACGAAACCGGCATGAAAGAAGTCCGGATCAAAATCGGGCATGAGAACCAGCAGTCTCAAATCAAGGAACTGAGCATTGTGTTCACCAGCGCGGAGGTACAGGGCCGGGAGGTTGGCCGAATCGGTTTGATTGGGCCGGTGCGGATGGAGTACTGGCGGGCCCTGGCTTCGGTCGAGAAGGTCCGTGAAGCCTTCGAAAACGCGATGGCATCAATTCTCCGATGACGGAATACAAGAAAGCGTAGGATTCGCATGAGCGACAAAGGAACGCACGATATTGACGAACGCCTTAAGGCGTTGATCAATAACGCGGCCGCGGCCAGGGTGGTCACGCAGGCCGTGGAGGGCACGATCGGCCCGAGGGGGCTTGACACCATGATGGTGGACAGCTTCGGGGATGTCGTGATTACCAATGATGGCGTGACGATCCTGAAATGGATGGAGATCAACCATCCGGCGGCACAGATGGTGATCAACGCGGCGCGGGCCCAGCAGGCGGATGCCGGCGATGGGACCACGACCGCGACCATTATGGCCGGAACCATGATTTCCGAGGGCGCGTCCCAGGTCCTCAAAGGGGTTCCTGTGGCACAGGTCATTGACGGAATCCGGCGCGGTGTGGCGGCGGCGGAAGCCGAGATTAAGGCCCAGACGCGCCCGGCCGCCGGTTTTGATGATCCGCTGCTTTACCAGACTGCCCGGATCGCCGGCCGGGGGGATGAATCGATTGCCCGGTTGGTACTGGAGGCCGCTCGGGAAACCGGGATGGAAACGCTCAAGGATCCGGTGTTTAAACTAGCCGATCAGGTGGTTGGCAATCCCCGCGGGGACAGTGAACTGCTGGCTGGCGTGATTGTCAGCCGGGGGCCGGTGAATCGCGATATGCCGGAGACCCTGGATGCGGCCCGGATTCTGGTTCTGGACGATTACCTGCGTCCGGAGGAATTTGAATCAGAGGCCCTGCATACCGAAGCCGGCTTCAAAGTGTACCAGGAACTGCGCGAGCAGTACCGGCGCGACCTTGACGCACTGGCTGAAGCCGGCGTCAGCCTGGTGCTGACCTCCAAAAACATAGACGATTTGGCGGAATCGGTTTTGACCGAGGCCGGAATTCTAGTGATTCAGCGCGCATCCCATCATGAATTGGAGCACACCGCGCGCCATACCGGCGCCCGCATCGTGAAGCGCAAAGCGCTGCAGCGGGAGCCGGAACAAATATCCAAATACCTTGGATCTGCCAAGCGAGTAGAATACCGGGAGGAACTGGCGCACTTTCGCATTTCCGGCGGAGCCGGTCAGCAGGCAGCCGCGATCCTGGTTGGCGCCGTGACAGCAGAGGTGGTCGAGGAACGGGAACGGATCGCACGGGATGCCGCGGCCGCGGTGCAGAAAGCCCTGCTCGGGGGTGTGGTCCCCGGAGGCGGTTCCATTGAGCTGTGGGCGGCCCAGCGCCTGGAAGCGGCCGCGCGGGAAACCGGGGGCCTGCCGTCTTATGGCGTGCTTTGCGTCAAAGAAGCGCTGGAACGGCCGTTCGCATGTATTGTGGGCAATGCGGGATTTAATCCGCTTGAAAAACTGGTGGCGGCGGTCTCACGCCAGCAGGAAACCGGCCAGCCCGGATGGGCGGTCGACTGTGAGACCGGCGAGATTCGCGATATGACCGAAATCGGGGTTTTTGATCCCACACCCGTGAAGCTGACCGCTTTAACAACGGCCGGCGAAGTGGCAGCGGCCATCTTGCGGATTAATACCGTGGTCAAAAAACGGGATGCCCAGAAAAACGGGGCGTCCAAAATTGAATGGTGAGGTGAACTCCGTGTCAGGCGAGGACATGAACCGCACCCAAACGGCGGAAGCCGAATGTGCGGTCGATGCGGCGGCGGAAACGGTCGCCGAGGAAAAGGACGAAATGACAGTATTGCAGGAGCAACTGGCCGAAGAGAAGGCGCGTGCGGACGAAAACTACGATAAATACGTCCGGGCGCTGGCCGAAGCGGACAACCAGCGAAAGCGTTGGCAGCGGGAAAAAGAGGAGCTGGTACGGTACGCAAATCTGGGACTGATCAAAAAAATGCTGCCGGTATCGGACGATTTCAAACGGGCCCGCGCAGCGGCGGCCACGGCGCAGGATGTGGCCTCTTTATTGAAAGGCTTTGACCTGATTGAGAAAAAGCTCGGCGATCTGATCGAGCAGGAGGGTGTTACGCCGATTGCAGCCCAGGGCGAGATGTTTGATCCGCAGCGGCATGAAGCGCTTATGACCGAAGAAACCGACGAACATCCCGACGGAACGATCATGGAAGAGCTTCAGACTGGTTATGAATACAAGGACCGCATCCTGCGGCCAAGCCTGGTCAAGGTTGCCAAGAATGTTTAAACCGGCATACAGTGCAAAGCAAACCACGAATTTTTGAAAACGTGAACATAAGCGGAGGTGTTACAGATGGGAAAAGTAGTAGGGATTGACCTGGGGACGACCAACTCGTGTATCGCATTCATGGACGGCAGTGATATCACCGTTATTCCGAATACGGAAGGTGAGCGTATTACGCCATCTGTGGTGGGCTTTTCCAAGACCGGCGAGCGTTTGGTGGGCCGAGTCGCAAAGCGGCAGGCGATCACCAACCCGGATCGGACCGTGCAGTCCATTAAGCGGCACATGGGAACAACACACCGGGTTACGATTGACGGCAAAGACTATTCGCCCCAGGAAATTTCGGCCATGATTCTGCAGAAAATGAAGGCCGACGCGGAAAGCTACCTGGGTGAACCGGTGACGCAGGCAGTCATCACGGTGCCAGCGTATTTTACCGACGCACAGCGTCAGGCGACCAAAGACGCCGGGAAGATTGCCGGCCTCGAAGTGCTGCGGATCATCAACGAACCAACCGCGGCCAGTCTGGCCTATGGACTTGATAAGGATGAGAATCAGACCATTCTGGTCTTTGACCTCGGGGGCGGCACGTTTGACGTGTCGATTCTGGAGATTGGCGGCGGCGTGTTCGAGGTCAAGGCGACCAGCGGCAACAACCGTCTGGGCGGCGACGATTTTGACGACCGCATCATCCAGTGGCTGGTCGACGAATTCAAGAAGGATAACGGGGTCGACCTCGGCAACGACAAAATGGCGAAACAGCGCCTGAAGGTGGAGGCGGAAAAGGCCAAGCACGAGCTGTCACAGCTGACGACCACGGATATCAATATCCCGTTCGTGACCGCAACTGCGGATGGCCCGCTGCATCTGGAAAAAACCCTCACCCGGGCCAAGTTTGACGAACTGACGGCTGATCTGGTCGAAAAAACCATGGGTCCGACCCGACAGGCGATGAAAGATTCCGGTTTGAGCCCGGACAAAATCGACAAGGTGATCCTGGTCGGCGGCTCCACCCGGATGCCGTCGGTGCAGAACGCAGTCAAGAACTACCTGGGCAAGGAGCCGTACAAAGGCATTAATCCGGATGAAGTCGTGGCGGTTGGCGCGGCGATCCAGGCCGGCGTGCTGGCGGGCGATGTGAAAGACGTTGTCTTGCTTGATGTGACGCCGCTGTCGCTGGGGATTGAAACCCTCGGCAATGTGATGACCCGGATGATCGAACGCAATACCACGATTCCGACCTCAAAGAGCCAAATCTTCTCGACTGCTGCCGACAACCAGCCGTCGGTTGAGATTCACGTGATGCAGGGCGAACGCTCAATGGCCAAGGACAACGTGACCCTGGGCCGGTTCCACCTGGAGGGGCTTCCGCCGGCGCCGCGCGGTATTCCGCAGATCGAGGTCAAATTTGATATCGACGTCAATGGGATCGTTCACGTCTCCGCCAAAGATATGGCGACCGGCACGGAACAGAAGATCACCATTTCAGCGAACACCGGCCTGGCCGATTCCGATATCGACAAGATGGTGAAGGATGCGGAGATGCACGCTGAAGAGGACGCGCGCCGCAGGGAGGAAGCGGAAACCAGGAACCAGGCGGATTCGCTGGTTTACCAGACTGACAAGGCGATCAAGGATTTCGCCGAAAAGACGGACGCGGGGCTGGTTGAGCGGGTGAAAGCCGCACAGGCCGAACTGAAAACGGCCCTGGAAGGCACGGATTTCGAGGCGATCAAAGCCAAGACCGAAGCCCTGACTACCGTTCTGTACGAAATGACGGCCAAAGCGTATGAGCAGGCAGGCCCGGAAATGGGCGATACCGGCGCGCCAGGCCCGGATAACGTCTACGACGCGGACTTTGACGTTTCCGACGATAAGGAATAGAATGATTGAGGCGCTGCCGGCGTAAAACGCCGGCAGCTTCTTCAAATCCAATGCCCGAAAGGTGGTCTTAACCTTGGCGAAGCGGGACTATTACGAGGTGCTGGGCGTCTCCAAAGGGGCTGCCGCCGACGAGATCAAAAAAGCATACCGCGCGTCAGCACTGAAATACCATCCCGACGTTGCCGAAGACAAGGAACAGGCGGAAGTCCAGATGAAAGAGATCAATGAGGCTTACGCTGTTCTGAGCGACGAACAGAAACGCGCCCAGTACGACCGGTTCGGTCATGCGGCCTTTGACCCGGCACAGGGCGGTCAGGGCTTTGATTTTGACCTTGGCGGCATGGGCGATATCTTTGATATGTTCTTCGGCGGCGGCGGACGCCGGCGCCGGACCGGGCCCCAGCGGGGCGCCGACCGCGAAATCCAGATCGAAATTGAATTCGAAGATGCCGCCTTTGGCGCGGACCGGGAAATCCAGCTCCCTCGCATTGAAGAATGCGAGGTCTGCGATGGGACCGGCGCCGAGCCAGGCTGCGAACCCAAGACTTGTACGACTTGTAACGGCCAGGGACAGGTACGCATGGTCCAGAACACCGCATTTGGACGTTTTGAGACGGTTAAAACCTGCAACCGGTGCGGCGGTTCGGGCCGCACGATCGAAAAACCTTGCAAGAGCTGCACCGGCAGCGGCCGGGTCCGAAAGACCCGCAAGATTTCGCTGAAAGTACCTGCAGGTGTGGATAATGGCGCTAAACTGCGCATGACCGGCGAGGGCGAACTCGGGGTTCGAGGAGGTCCTCCGGGCGATCTGTACGTCTACCTGATTGTGAAGCCGCACAAGAAGTTCCAGCGGCGCGGCAACGACGTTCTGTGCGAAGTCCCGATCAGCTTTATCGAAGCCGCACTCGGAGCCGACATTGAGGTACAGACGCTGGATGGGACTGCCAAAGTGCATATTCCGGAAGGAACCCAGACCGGGTCGAGCTTTACCGTAAAGGGGAAAGGCATTCCCCACCTCAGGGGTCATCGGCGCGGGGACCAGATTGTGTTTGTCCGTGTGATGACACCGTCAAAACTGAACGAGAAACAAAAGGACTTATTGAAACGTTTCCACGAAGAAGAGGAAAAACGGGCCGAAAGCAAAGGGAAGAATTTGTTTGACAAGGTTCGGGAAGCGTTTTCGGGCTAAAGCCTATTTGAGGACGCTGAGTGCGCCTTGCACATGAAGGGGTGGTTCGCTTGGAATGGAATGAAATCCGGGTCGCAGCCGAGGAACCCTGCGTGGATGCCATCGCAGGGTTGTTTCACATCTGGGGCGCCGGGGGGGTCGTGATCGATAACCCGGCCACGGTACGCGATTATATCTCGCAGAAGACCTGGGATGCCCATTCGTTTTCCGAAGAATACTTAACCCGGGACTATGTTCTGGTGAAGGCTTATTTCCCGGCAATGCATCCGATTCTGCAGGAGGATCTGGATCGCCTTTTAGCGATTGGCGGTGCCAGCTGCCGGATCGAGGTCGTGCCGGTGCGGGAAGAAGACTGGGCGGACAGCTGGAAAGCGTTCTATCATACCAGCCGGATTGGCGAACACCTGGTGATCAAGCCCTCATGGGAAGAGTACGCGCCGGTTCCCGGGGAAATCGTCATTGAACTGGATCCGGGTATGGCGTTTGGCACGGGAACTCATTTTACCACCCGGGCCTGCCTGGAATTGCTCGAGTCGGCTCTGAATCCGGGGGAGGCGGTCCTTGATATTGGCACCGGATCCGGCATCCTGGCGATCGCGGCCGCACGGCTCGGCGCCGCGAAGATTGACGCATTTGATTATGACGAGCTTGCGGTCCGGATAGCGGCTGAGAATGTCGCGATGAACGGGGTGGAAGGCCAGGTCAACATCTTTCAGGCCGATATCAACCACTATGAAACAGACCCGGTTCCCCTGGTCGTGGCGAACCTCACCGGGGACGTTATCTACCGGTACATAGACCGCATTGTCGGTCATATTTCGGCCGGCGGGGCCTTTATCGGCGCCGGCATCAATCTGACCCAGTGGGAATTGATTGAGCCGTCCTTACGGGAACGCGGCTTTACCATTGAAAAAACCCTGTTCGAAGAGGACTGGGTCGCCGTATTGGCCCGGAGGTGACACGAATTGCGGCGGTTTTTTGCCGGACCCGGCTCGGTGATTGGGTCCGAAACGGTGGTGCTGGGAAAAGAAGAAGCGGCCCACATTGCGAAAGTGCTGCGCATGCAGCCCGGTGATACCGTGGTTGTCTTTGACGGCAGCGGTGTGGATTACACCGTGCGGCTGACTGAGATTACGCTCGGCGAAGTGGTCGGAACGATCCTGTACAGCGGCCGCTCCGAGACCGAGCCCCCATTTGAGCTGACCCTGGTCCAGGGAATTGCTAAAGGGGACAAGATGGATCTTGTGATCCAAAAAGGCGTGGAAATCGGCGTCAGCCGGTTTATTCCGCTGCGCGCCGCCCGCAGCATCTCGGTGCCGGATGATGTAAAAGCGGCCGAGCGCGTCAAACGCTGGAACCGGATTGCCATGGAATCCTGTAAACAGTCCGGACGCAGCCGGGTTCCGTCCGTCGAGCCGGTCCAGGGACTTTCAGCTGTAATTGCTTCGCTGGCCGACCGGCCGGCGATTCTGTTTTTCGAAGGGGACCGGGTGATCGGGCTGCGCCAGGTGCTGGCCGGACTCAAGGAACGGGTGAAAAACACCGGTTCCCTGACGATTATCATTGGACCGGAAGGCGGTTTCGCGGATCATGAAGTGGAAGCCGCCGGCCAAGCCAGTGTCATCCTGGCCGGTTTGGGACCGCGGATTCTCAGAACGGAAACGGCCGGAATGGCCGCTGCGGCGATGATTCTGTATGAATTAGGTGATCTGGGGTGAAGTCATGCGGATTGCCGTCTATTCACTGGGCTGCAAGGTCAATCAGGTGGAACTGGAAGCCGTTGAGGAAAGCTTTCGGCGCCAGGGCCACGAGATGGTTGCCTACGATCAGCCTGCGGACGTTTATTTAATCAATACCTGTTCGGTAACCGGGACCGCGGACCGCAAATCGCGGGCCGCGATTCGGCGCGCCCGCCGGCGCAGCCCGGATGCAGTTGTGGCAGTAACCGGCTGTTTTGGCGATCTTGCGGCGCGCCGCGGATTCACCCCCGAGGGTGCTGATCTTGTCATTCCCAATGCGCGCAAAGAAGACGCAGCCGATTGGATTCTTGCTTTTCTAGCCGGGCACGATCCGGCCTTGATGAATACGGATTCCGGTATAATGCTGCACCCTCGCCGGATCGAATATGTCGAGCGCCATGCGCGAACCCGCGCTTTTGTAAAAATCCAGGACGGTTGTGAGAGCTTTTGCTCCTATTGCATTGTTCCCTATGCCCGCGGCCGGGTGCGCAGCAAGCTTGCGGACGATATCCTTGCTGAAATCCGGAATTTGGTGGATCTCTCTTACCGGGAGATCGTGCTGACCGGGATTCATATCGGGCAGTACGGCCGGGATCTGGACGGTTTGGAACTGAATGGCCTGCTTCGACGCATCTTTGACGAAGTACCTGGAAACTTCCGGCTCCGGCTCAGTTCACTGGAACCGCTGGAAGTAAAACCGGATCTGATTGCGCTGCTGCAGGACGAGCCAAGGCTGTGCCGGCATTTGCATATTCCGCTGCAAAGCGGCAGCGAAACGGTGCTTCGCCGGATGAACCGGCGCTATGGCGCGGCGGTTTATGCGGCGCTGCTTGAAGAGCTGGCTGGAACGATCCCGGGTATCGGGCTGACCGCGGATGTGATGGTTGGTTTTCCAGGTGAGACGCCCGAAGAGTTCGGCGAGACCTGCGCCTTAATTGAGAAAAGCCCGCTTTCCGATTTACATGTGTTTCGCTATTCCCGGCGGCCTGGAACAGCCGCCGACCGGATGCCGGACCAGATCCCGGAAATGGTGAAAAACGAGCGCAGCCAGTTATTAATTGCGCTCGGACGGCGAAAGCGCGAAACATTTCTGAATGAACTGCAGACCGCGGAAGCGGTGGTGCTGACCGAAGAGGAGGCCGCCGATGGCGTACTGGGTCTTACCGACAACTATGTCCCGGTTTGCCTGGACCATGCGGCGGAGTTAAATACTTTCTACCGGGTCAGTCTGCTGGAACCGTCCGGCTTGAACGGCCAGGAAGCGGTGCTGCGGGCGCAGCGGAAAGAGCAGATCGAGCATATTAGCCGGTTAAGGCCTTGAAACCGTTGAATTTCTTGCGTTCACGGCCTGAAAAGGATTAGAATATAGGTACGGTTTTCTATGATACCGGTTTTTTCGCACGAAAAGGGGGTGAAGGTTTTGGGTGATTGCCTGTTTTGCAAGATCGTGAACAAAGAACTGCCATCCAGGGTGGTCTTTGAAGACGACCGCATCCTGGCGATTCATGATATCAATCCTTTAACTCCGGTTCATGTGCTTCTGATTTCGAAAGTCCACGTGGCCAGTCTCGAAGAAGTCACCGAGGATCATATGGGGCTGTTAGGTTATATCCAGTACCGGGCACGGGAGATTGCGCGCGAGCTTGGGCTCAATGGCAACTATCGAGTGATGAACAACTGCGGCCCGGATGCCGGACAGACGGTATTTCACCTGCATTATCACCTCCTCGGAGGCGCCAAAATGGCTTGATAAACGCCTCCTTGACGTCAGGCAGGCCAAACGAGTAAAATGAAACGGTGTGTTGAAACGGCTGTAACAGGGAGGGGGGAAATACGTGAGCGAAGTCAAAGTCGGAAAGAACGAAACTCTGGACAGCGCACTGAAGAGATTTAAGCGCACCTGTCAGCGCTCTGGCATAATGAAAGATATCCGCAAACACGAGCATTATGAAAAACCGAGCGTCAGAAGGAAGAAGAAAGCGGAAGCGGCTCGGAAAAAGCGGAAAAAGTGGAGCTAGAGCCACCTATTTAACAGCAAACCCGACGGGCCTGATGCAAATCAGGCCCCGTTCATTTCTTAATCGGGAACACCGGCCTTTTTTCCCCGGTTGTTCGGTTTCTTTGGAGATGCTACAGTATAGTGAACACGGGCGATTACTGGAGGAATTTTTTATGTCGTTAATGAACGGCGGAATGCAGAAACGAAATGCAAAGATCCTGGTTACTGTGTTAATCGGGCTTATTGTAGTCAGCTTTATGGCAACCATCATCGTTCCCTTCTGGGCAGGCTAAGGCACCACACTGCACGAAAAGGGATCAGCCCTTTCAGGGCCGGCATTTTCCGGCTTTTGAAGGCTTGATCCCTTTTTTATTTTGTGCTGTAGCGGGCTGATGCCGTTTTCGCCTCACCGCAGTGAACGGCGTGTTCTTTTCATGGATTGCACGGGAGCCGCATACAGTGTAAATGGAGCGAGGGGGTGCTCACATGTCCAAAAAAACGACAAACGAACGCATCGGCCGGGCGCTTTCAGATGTGCTGGACCTGCCGCGGGATCTCGTGTTGGATCTGCCGCGGGTAACGATGATTGGCCAACACGATTTTCATATCGAAAAACACCGCGGTCTGATGGAATATGAAACGAATCTGGTGCGCATCAGCTTGGCCCGTGGATACCTTGAAATTGAAGGGGAGGAGCTTGAAATCCGGTTCATCATGCAGGATGAGCTGAGTATTTCAGGGCTGATTCGAAATCTTCGATTTGTGGAGTAAAAGGAGCGAAAGAATCAGCTATGCGATGGAACCGGTGGCTCGATTATATCGGCGGACTGGTAACGGTTCGCATTCGGGGAAGTTACCCGGAGCGAATGATTAACCTTGCTCTGGCCCGGGGAATTCTGCTTTCCCGGGTTCGCCGCGACGGCCAGGGGCTGACCGTCACCTTGCGCACAACTGGATACAAGGCCCTGCGGAATATTGCTGACGATGCGTCCTATGAATTGGATGTGGTCGAGCAGGAAGGCCTGCCGTTTTACCGGCAGGTTTTAGCGCGGCGATGGATGGCAGCCGTGGGTGGGGTGCTGTTTGTTCTGGCGCTCTACACCCTGTCTTCCATGGTCTGGTACGTCGGCGTCAGCGGCGCCAAGCGGATCCCGCCGGAGCGGATTCAGGCGGTGGCGGCGCGCAGTGGCCTTCACGAGCGGGTCTGGAAAGCCAATGTAAAGAAATCGGCCGTGGAACAGCAAATTCTGCAGGAGCTGCCCGAACTCTCGTACGCCGAGGTGGATATCCGCGGGGTCGGGGTGACGATACGGGTGGTTGAAAAGATACTGCCCGATGATTATGTGGGGCTTGCCAGCCATCTTGTGTCCAATAAATCCGGACAGGTGGAAGACGTTCTGGTCCTTGAAGGGGAACCTCTGGTGCAGCGTGACGATCCCATCAAACCGGGAACCATTTTGATCTCAGGCATTGTCTATGCGCAGCCCGGTCCAGACGGCGAAATCATCCCGGAGCTTTCGGCCGATGGCGGCATCGCTGAACCGCCGGCGCCGCGCCTGGTACGGGCCCAGGGCGTGGTGCGGGCCCGAATTGTTTATGAGGGATATGGTGAGCAGGTGCTGACCGAAAGACAATACGATTTAACCGGCCGGAAAATGGAAAGACTGACCATAAACAGCGGGATATTGCGTTTTAATCTATGGCGCAGCCACCCGCCTTTTCGCCATTTCAGGCAGAAAAACCAGATTCGGCGTGTATCAACGCCCTGGGGCGATCTGAAGCTTGGTTGGAGCGTTTTTGAAGAAGTTCGGGTTCGGAAAATGGATTATTCGCGGCAGCAGGCCCTGGAAAAGGCCAAGGAAAATGCTATGCGCGATTTAAAACGGCAGATTACAGGGGCTGAACGGATCGTTGACACCAGGGTAACCGCGATTGCTTCGCCCGGTGATGATATCATCCGAGTCAAAGCCATTGCCGAAGTGATTGAACGGGTTGGTCAGCCCCAGCCGCTGGCCGCAGAAGAACTTGCGGAATCCGGGCCGGAACGACACAAATCCCAATAAATCGGCAGAGTCATCGTCGAAAATAGTCTAATCGCCCATATTATGGGAGCACCAAAGAGACATCCGGTGATACATATGCTATAATAGCTAGGAAAAGTAACGCCTCGTACGGAGGAAGAATTCCTTGTCGGTCACAGAACAAAAGATCTCGATTGGAGACAACCTCGACGCCGCAATTTTTTTCGGCGCTAACGATGAAAATTTTAAAAAGATGGTCGATCTCCTGGATGCGGAAGTCTTCGCCCGCGGGGGTGAGATTAGCATTCGGGGGGATGACAAGGCTGTGGATGAAGCGGTCGCGCTGGTTCACAGCCTGCTTGACGTCGTGAAAAGCGAGCGGGCTTTAACCGCAACCGATATCCAATATGCCTATTCGCTGGTCCAAAAGGGGGAGCGGGTTCGGCATTCCGATTTGGTTTCCGGTCCGATTCTCACCACCACGCGCGGCAAGGCGGTAAAGGCAAAAACGCTGGGACAAAAACGGTATGTTCAATCCATTGCGGACAACGATATCGTTTTTGCGATTGGCCCGGCCGGTACCGGAAAAACCTATCTAGCGGTCGTTATGGCGGTCCGCGCCCTGCGCAATAAGGAAGTCAACCGGATTATCCTGGTGCGGCCGGCCGTAGAAGCCGGTGAGAAACTAGGTTTTCTGCCGGGTGACCTTATCGAAAAAGTGAACCCGTATTTACGGCCGCTTTATGATGGCCTGTTTGACGTCCTGGGATTTGAGGTCGCGCAGCGATATATGGAGAAAAACACCATCGAGGTGGCACCGCTGGCATATATGCGCGGGCGAACCTTGAATGACGCGTTTATTATTCTGGATGAGGCCCAAAACACAACGCCGCAGCAGATGAAAATGTTCTTAACCCGGCTTGGTTTCAGTTCCAAGGCTGTGATTACCGGGGACGTGACCCAGGTGGATTTGCCGAAGGATAATTTCTCAGGGTTGATCGAAATCCAGAAGATCCTGAAAGGGATCGAAGGAATTGGCTTTGAGTACCTGACACCGGAGGATGTGGTGCGCCACCCGCTGGTCCAGAAGATTATTCACGCGTACGAGGCGTACGAGCTGGCAAACCCGGATTCTAAAGCCTGACGGGAGATCGGTCAAATATGGCACCTGGTATTGTGGATCGCATTAAAATCAGTCTTACGCAGGGTTGGACCCGGTGGATTCTTGCTTATGCCGGATTCTACCTGCTGGTGACGTTTATTCTCTTTTCCAACTTTACCGGACAGGTGAACCTGACGCCGGGAAATCCAAGCAAGACCACAATCACTTCACCACGCACCGCATTGATCATCGACGAAGCCAAAACCCGCCAGCTTCAGGCCGCTGCGGCCAGCAAAGTTCAGAAAGTCTATGAGGAAAACCGGAACGCACTCAATATTACTCAAAAAGGAATCGGCGATTTCTTTGCCCAGATCAGCCTGGTTAAGAATATGAAAGGCCTTTCCGCATTGGAAAGGCAGCGCAAAATACAGGATCTGCTGGACCGCCGGGTTCAGGAGAAGAACGTGACCGGGTTTGATACTATTGCTATGGCCGGCTATCTGGAATCCGCCACCCAGCATGACGTGCAGAGCATGCGGGAAGCTGCCACACAGGTGACGAGGAACCTGATGGCGCAGGCCATTACCGATGAGTCCCTGCCGCAGGTTATTGCCGAAGTGCCATTCCGGGTTAAGACCCTCGGACTGGCTGAGCAGGCGGACAAAACGGTCGAAATCAGTGTATCCACTAATCTGGTTGCCAATTTAAGCTTTAACCGGGCGGCGACCCAGCGTAATATTGACAGCGCCCGGAATGAAGTCGTTCCGGTGCAGCGTACGATTAAACAAAATGAAGCCATCGTGCGCGAAGGGGAAATAATAACCCAGCAGCATATCGAGATACTTCGCCAACTAGGGGTTCAGTCGGAGGACAATGCCCGCTGGAGCACCCTGGCCGGCAGCGGGCTGATCGTCGCGATCTTTATGTTCCTTTCGACGGTCTTTATCCGGCGGTATAACCGCAAGGTTTTCAAGCAGGACCGGCTGATGATGCTGCTGGGTCTGGTGTTTGTGATTATTCTGGCCTTTGCCAAGGCGTTTGTGGTCCTGAAAATCGCCGACCGACCGGAAATTACCAACCTGATGGGCCTTTTGATTCCGGTTGCGGCTGGCTCGATGCTGGTTGCCATTTTGTTAAACCAGAATCTCGGATATTTGTTTACCATCGCGATGTCCTTCTGTGTCGGACTTTTGACGCCCGGCGATCCCATGACGTTTGTCATCACCGCGTTCGTCAGCGGGTCGGTCGGAGTGTTCTGGGTCACCCGGCTTCACCATTCCGGGGATTTGGCTAAATCGGCCTTGTATATCTCTGGCGTGAATGTGATAATCATTGTCACCATGTCGCTGGTTCGCCCGGGCGATTTGCAGAATTTACTGGGCATGGCCCTGGTCCTGGGCATCCTAAACGGATTCCTTTCCGCGATTTTGACCATCGGTCTGCTGCCTTACCTGGAAACCCTGTTTTCCATCACAAGTATGATCAAGCTGCTTGAATTGGCCAACCCAAATCAACGAATTTTGAAACGGCTGCTGTTGGAAGCCCCGGGCACGTATCACCACAGCATCATGGTCGGCAATCTGGCTGAGACAGCAGCGGAAACCGTCGGCGCACAGCCGCTGGTGGTTCGGGTCGGCGCCTACTACCACGATATTGGCAAGCTGAAGCGGCCGTATTTCTTCGTGGAAAACCAGCATGGCAACGAAAATCCGCATGAAAAGATCGCCCCGAGTCTCAGTTCGCTGATCATTACCTGTCATATCAAGGATGGGATCGAATTGGCGACCGAAAATCGACTGCCGCAGATCATCAAAGATTTTATTGAGCAACACCATGGCACCAGTCTGATAAAATACTTTTACAGCCGTGCACTGGAAGAGGACAAACAGGGTGTGGTGAGCGAGGAGACCTTCCGGTATGAAGGGCCCAAACCCCAGACCAAGGAAGCGGCGCTGGTGATGCTGGCGGACTCCGTAGAAGCGGCGGTCCGCTCGTTGGCCGATCCCACACCGGGCAAAATTGAAGGCACGGTCCGTAAAATTATTAAAGACAAACTGTATGACGGCCAACTGGAAGAGTCCAATTTAACCTTCCGCGATTTAAATACGATTGCGGAACGGTTTTCCAAGGTCCTGGCCGGCATCTACCATAACCGGATCGAGTATCCGGAAACCATCGCGAGGGAAATTGAGAAAAGGGGAGACAACCTTGAGGATCTCGATCGTAAACCAGCAGACAACCCATAAATGGGACAAAGCATGGGAAACACTAATTCGAAAGAGCCTCAACCACGTTGGCAAGCTGCGCAAATTGCCCCCGGGGATGGAGGTTAATGTCGTTTTGGTTGACGGCCATTACATTCAGGAACTGAATTATATCTACCGCGGCGTGGACCGGCCGACCGATGTGCTTTCCTTTGCAATCACCGAAACCGGTGAGGCTGAGCCGGACTATGAAATGCCGGAACCGGATAAGATGCTGGGCGATATCGTAATCTGCCTGGATATTGCGCAGAATCAGGCCGCCGATTATGGGCACTCCATCGAGCGGGAGTTAGCGTTTCTTTCGGTTCATGGGATGCTTCATCTACTGGGGTACGACCATGAAGAAGAAGGGGAACGCCAGCTGATGCGTTCACTGGAGGACAAAATTATGGAAGAGATCGGCCTGTCGCGCTAGTGGCCGCTGATGAATAATCTTTAGGGAGATTACCATGCAAACGCAGATCGACGACCTGCTCAGCCAGGCCCTGAAGGCCCGCACCAACGCCTATATGCCCTACTCCAACTTCGCGGTCGGCGCCGCGCTGGAATGTGCCGACGGCACCATTTACACCGGATGCAATATCGAAAATGCTTCGTTTGGACTCACCCTGTGCGCTGAGCGGGTTGCGCTGCTGAAAGCGGTTTCGGAAGGACAGCGTTTGCTGACCAGAATCCTGGTCGTTGCCGATGAGGAACCGGTCATGCCGTGCGGTGCCTGCCTGCAGGTTTTACTGGAATTCGCGCCGGAAATCACGGTGATTTGCGCCGGACTCGGCGGGAAAGTGGAAATGTACCGGCTGCAGGATCTGCTGCCGCACAGTTTTTCCCTCAAATAAACTAGGGGGCTTTTCATTGAATACAAAATCGGGTTTTATCAGCATCGTCGGGAGACCGAATGTGGGAAAATCGACCTTGCTGAACAGTATACTGGGACAAAAAATTGCGATTGTGTCCGATAAACCGCAGACCACGCGGAACCGGATTCAGGGCATTCATACGACTGAACGCGGTCAGATCATCTTCATTGATACGCCGGGGCTGCACAAACCCAAACACCGGCTGGGCGAGTATATGGTGAATGCGACCAACAGCACCCTGCGTGAAGTCGATTTGATTCTTTACGTGGTGGACGCGACCTGCCCGCCCGGGCCTGCCGAGGAAGCGATTGTCCGGATGCTTGAAGGACTTGGCGTTCCGGTATTCCTGGTGATAAACAAGATTGATTTGGTCGGGGAAACGATTCTTACCGATCATCGCCAGCGCTATGCCTGTAAGATGAACTATGTGAATCAGATCGAGATTTCGGCTGAAAATGGCACCCATGTGAATGAATTGATCGAGCGGCTGTTTGACGCGCTTCCGGAGGGACCGATCTATTACCCGGAGGATGATATTACCGATCAGCCCGAACGGTTTCTGGTTGGGGAATACATTCGGGAGAAGGCCCTGCGGCTGACTCATGACGAGGTGCCGCACTCGATTGCAGTGGAGATTGAAGCCTTTGAGGAGCGCCCGAATGGAAAAGTCTACATCCGGGCGGCCATTTATACCGAGCGGGAAACCCAAAAGGGAATCATGATCGGGAAGAATGGCGCGATGCTGAAAAAGATCGGGGCGCTGGCCCGTCATGACATGGAAGAGCTGCTGGGCTGTTCAGTGTACTTGGAACTCTGGGTAAAAGTGCGCAAGGACTGGCGGAATAACGAAGCCCAGCTGCGCAATCTTGGATACACGCCGTAACAAGGCCGAATGAACTGGGTGTAAAGGGGGTACCGGAACATGACGGATTTGGATCGCACCTTGTCCGAGGAGGAGAATATGCCGGACATTGCCGATTACATCGATGCCACCCTCTTGCGTCCGGATGCCACGAAAGAAGAGATCATCCGCCTTTGCACGCAGGCGAAGGATCATGAATTCGCCGCGGTTTGCATCAACCCGTCCCGTCTGGAATTGGCCGCGGCCGAACTGAAGTGGTCACCGGTCGCGCTTTGCACCGTTATCGGCTTTCCGTTGGGCGCAGCCCCCCCGCAGTTAAAACTCACCGAGATGGAATGGGCCTTAAATGCCGGTGCGCGTGAAATCGATATGGTTATGAATATCGGCTGGTTTAAAGACAAGGAATACATAGCTGTCGCCGAGGAGATCCGTCTGGCGGCCCGTCTGGTCAAAGAACACGGCGCTTTGCTGAAGGTGATCGTTGAAACCGCGCTCCTGGACCGGGAGGAATTGCGGCGCGCCGCCATCGTTGTTCGGGAAGGCGGCGCTGACTTTATAAAAACCTCCACTGGTTTTGCTTCGCGCGGTGTCAGTCTTGAGGATCTGCAGGTCATCCAGGACGCTATCGGCAAGGATATTAAAATTAAGGCCTCCGGGGGCATCAAAACTCACGACTTCGCGATTAAGCTGATCAGAGCCGGTGCTGACCGGCTGGGAAGCAGCAGTCCGATCGAACTCCTTGGCGTTTGGGACCGGACAGAGGAGGACTGATACGAAACGGCTGCTGACCGCGCTCATTCTCCTTGGAATTCCAGCGGCTGTTTACGCCTGCTTCACCGGAACGCTGAATTATTCCCAGAAGCCGGTACGATATGTGTGTGACGTCTATGGCCGCGCGGTCGCGTCGCGGACCTCCGTTCGATTGATCCAACCGCTTCCGGGATCGAGTCAGCATCCTGATCCCCGGCACGCTTCTCAAAAACGGTACGGCAGCCTGGCGCCGGTTCTTTTCATTGAACCTGGCATCAAGGATTTTCAAGGCCTGCTCGACCGGGCCCCGTATCGGACCGCCGGTGTGTTGGTTGAGTGTTCCGCACTTGACGCCTGGCATACCACCCAGCCTGGTTTTCAGGCCCTGCAAAAACTGCGAAAACACACCCTGCGCATTGTCGTTTTCGATGGGGGGCATCACCTTCCAACACTCGGGATTGCGCCGGATTTGATTCTGGTTCCGGTTACCCGCGGGTTTGCGGCACACGGTCATACGATGGACGCTATGCCGGTGGAAGTGCTGCTGAAGACGATACGGCGGGAGGGCCTGGGTACGCCGGTCGTTGCGGTTCCGCGCTTCGGCCTGGTCAAAACCGCGAAACCGATGGAAACCATCGCGGTGCGGGCTATGCGGGCAGCCGGCATTCAAGCCGGTTCCGCCGTGACGTACCGAACGCATTGCGGCCGCCGCGCCTGGCGGGGCTGCACGATTCTGAACCGGGCGGCTTTCTGTTCGTTGTCCGATCCAAGCGCGCTTCGGCAGGAGCGGGTTGCGAAGCTGCAAGCGGACCGGGTCCTTCGGATCTATCTCAGCTTGAATTATGCGCGTTTTACCGCGGCGGACCGCGAAGAGCTCATCCAGCGGCTCAAGCAGGCCGGGATTGAGGGGATTGTGGTCAATGAGCCGGTCAATGTCGGCAGAATCCTGATCGGGAGGATTCCCCATGCATAAGCGAACCAGCGGATTGGTTCTAAAAAGCTACGATTTTAAAGAAGCGGACCAGATTGTCGTCGTGTTTTCCGGCGATCTGGGCAAAATACGCGTGGTGGCGCGCGGCGTAAAAAAGCCGAAAAGCAGCCTCCGGGCCCTGGTGCAGCCATTTTGCTATTCCGATTTTTATCTGGTTCCCTCCGGGGACATGTACATCCTGACCCAGGGCAAAAGCTTGGATTTCTTTCCAGAGCTAAGAACCAATCTGGACCGGACCCTGCAGGCTTTATATGTTGTAGAGCTTCTGGAGAAATGTGTTGCTGACCGGGACCCGCATCCGGAGTTGTTGGTACTGGTCCTGGAGACCCTGCGCTTTCTGAGTGGTAAAGAACGGGGAGATTTTATCCTGCGGCATTTTGAAGCCCGGCTAGCGGTGCAGCTGGGACTGGCACCGGTATTGGACCAGTGTCAGGGCTGCGGGAGCAAAGTGAAGCTGAACGGCTTTTCCAGTGAAGCCGGTGGGGCGCTCTGCAGTGCCTGTGCCGCCGAGGCTGGAGCTCGGACCGTATCGCCGGCCGCCTTGAGCGCGCTGAATCTCTTGATGAAAAACAATACCGCCATCTTAAAGCGGGTTCGGCTGCCGGAAGGCGTCGAACGGGAGATTGGCTGTATGATCGGCGATCATTTGCGGGCCGCTCTGGAAATCAGTCTTCCGGTTCTGGGCCGCCTTCCCAATTTGACAAAAGGCCCGGGCGGTTGATAAGCTATCCATGAACTGCATTTTGCGATGATCGAGAAGAGTAAACGGTGATCCTTTCTTTCGCAGAGAGCCGGGGCAGCTGAAAACCGGCGTCAGGATTCCGGAGAAGGCGCTCGTGAGCCGCGGGAAGAAAGCCGTATCTGGCAAGTAAACCCCGTATGATAATGAAGGTGGACCGCGCGTGAGCGGTCAACTAGGGTGGAACCGCGGGCAAACGCTCGTCCCTGGATCAGGGATCGGGCGTTTTTTATTTTCTGCGGCCGGGTGGCCGCTCAACCCAACCAACAATTGGATCAAACATGGAGGTGTTTCTCATGACCTTTCAGCAGATGATTCTGGCCCTGCAGCAGTTCTGGGGCGAGCAGGGCTGCATTGTCGTTCAGCCGTATGACGTGGAAAAAGGAGCGGGCACAATGAACCCCGCCACGTTTTTGCGCGCACTCGGTCCTGAACCGTGGAGCGTGGCTTATGTCGAGCCTTCCCGGCGGCCGACCGACGGCCGGTACGGTGAAAACCCCAACCGGCTCCAACATTACTTCCAGTTCCAGGTGATCCTGAAACCGTCGCCGGACAACGTGATTGACCTGTACATGGAAAGCCTGCGCCGGCTCGGTATTGATCCGAACCAGCACGACGTCCGACTGGTGGAGGACAACTGGGAATCCCCAACCCTTGGCGCATGGGGACTCGGCTGGGAGATCTGGCTAAACGGTATGGAAGTCACCCAGTTTACCTATTTCCAGCAGTGCGGTGGCTTTGACTGCCACCCGGTCTGTGCCGAAATCACCTACGGGATTGAACGGCTGGCCATGTATATTCAGAATAAGGAAAGCATTTTTGAGGTGGAATGGGTCGAGGGAATTACCTATGGGGACGTATACCACCAGAATGAGATTGACTACTCCACCTACAATTTCAAAGGGTCCGATGTGGAGACGCTGATGACGATGTTCAAACTTTGTGAACAGGAAGCCCTGCGGACCATTGATATCGGACTCCCGCAGCCAGCGTATGATTATGTGCTGAAATGCTCGCACCTGTTTAACCTGCTGGACGCCCGAGGCGCGATCAGCGTCACCGAACGGACCGGCTATATCGGTCGGGTGCGCAACCTGGCGCGCACTGTTGCGAAAGCTTTTCTGGCCCAGAGGGAAAGCCTGGGCTTCCCCCTTATTAAAGATCAGGCCCTCCGGCGCAGCCTCGGCCTGGCGGAAGGAGAGTAAGCGAGTGGCAAAAGATCTTTTGTTTGAAATTGGTGTGGAAGAAATGCCGGCAGGCTACATGCCCCGCGCACTTGAGGATCTTGCCGCTATCGCGGCTGATAAACTGACCATAGCCCGCCTTGCGTATACCGGTATCCGGACCCTGGGAACGCCCCGGCGGCTTGCCCTCATGATTGACAACCTGGCCGAGGGACAGGAAGACCATCTGCGCGAGGTGCGCGGTCCCCGGCGTGACAAAGGATACGGACCGGATGGCGCGCCGACCCAGGCGGTGCTGGGCTTTGCCCGCGGGCAGGGCGTTGCCGTGGAGGACCTGGTTTTCCAGGAAGTTGGCGGTGTGGAATACGTCTTTGCGAAAGTGATGGAAAAAGGCCAGAGTGCGGCCGCGATCCTGCCGGACCTGCTCAAGGAAATCATGCTGGCGATTCCGTTCCCCAAGAGCATGAAGTGGGGCTACTATGAGACGCGCTTTCCCAGGCCGATTCGCTGGCTGACCGCGCTGTTCGGCAGTGACGTGCTGCCTGTGGTTTTGGAAAACCTGACCGCCGGGAACACCACCCGCGGCCATCGTTTCTTTGCGCCGGAACCGATTGCGCTGGCTGCACCGTCTGAATACACGGAAACCCTGCGCAAGGCGTATGTCATCGTTGATCCGGCCGAACGGCGGGAACTCATCTGGAAGCAGGTTGCCGAAACCGCGTCTGCCGCGGGCGGCCGCGCGCGCAAGGACGAAGCCCTGCTGGATGAAGTGAATTACCTGGCGGAGTATCCGAACGCCTTCCTCGGTGCATTCTCAGCGGATTATCTGGTGGTGCCGCCTGAAGTATTGACCACCAGCATGAAAGAGCACCAGCGTTACTTCCCGGTGGAAGACGCGAACGGCAAGCTGATGGCCTGCTTCATCGGCGTAACCAATGGCGATCCGGCTTGCATTCCGGTAATCCGGGAGGGCAACCAGCGGGTACTCAGGGCCCGCCTTGAGGACGCGCATTTCTTCTACAAAGTAGATACCGAGGAACGGCTGGAAACACGGGTAGAACTGCTGAAAAACGTGGTTTATCAGCAGAAGCTGGGGACCGTTTTCGGTAAAACCGAGCGGTTGGTCAAACTGGCGGGGGAGATCGCGTCGGCCTTCGGAGCCGCTGATCGTACCGCCGCAAAGCGGGCCGCCTTTTTGTGCAAAGCGGATCTGGAAACCCATATGGTCTATGAATTCCCCGAACTGCAAGGCTTAATGGGCCGCTATTACGCATTGGTTGACCGGGAAGATCCGGTCGTTGCGGAAGCGATCTTCGAACACTATCTGCCGCGGTTTGCCGGCGATGCGATTCCGGTGACCCTTCCAGGGACCGCGTTGAGCCTTGCTGAAAAAATGGACAATCTGATCGGCAACTTCGCCATCGGGGTACGCCCGACCGGATCGCAGGACCCGTTTGCTCTGCGGCGCCAGGCGCTGGGTATCGTCGCAATCATCCTGGGTTCAACCGTGACCGGGGGTGAGGGTATTGATACCGACCTGGTTCCGCTGCTCCGGGAGAGCTACCGGAGCTTTGCCGGAACAGTTCTGGACCAGAGTGAGGCGCAGACCGTCAATGATGTGCTCGATTTCATCCTCCAGCGATTCCGCGGCGTGCTGCAGGATGAAGGGCTGACCTACGACCTGCTCGATGCGGTCTTTGCCGTGCCTTGCGGGGATTTGCTCGCACTGCGCGACCGGGCCCGGTCGCTGGCCGACTTGAAACAGGAACCGATCCTGGAGGACGTTCTGACGGCGTTCTCGCGGCCCTATAACCTGGCTAAGAAGGGTGGTGCCGAGCTGGTTGATCCGGCCCTGTTCGCCGAAGCAGCCGAACACGAACTCTTCAAGGCGGCCAGCGAAGCGGCCCAGGTGATTGAACCGTTCCTGGCGGCCGGGGATTATGCGTCATATTTCAAGGTGCTGGCCAAACTGCGCCCGGTGACCGACGCATATTTTGAGAAAATCCTGGTTATGGCCGAAGATCCCGCGGTCCGTGAGAACCGTCTGGGACAGTTGAAACAGATCGCTTCGCTGTTTACGCGGTTTGCGGATTTGTCGAAATTGGTGGTGTGATTTCCTTTTGACGAACGACATGAGGTTCAATATAATCTATATAGCGTATATAATTTAGCCAATATCGAGTGAAAAGTATAGCATAATTGAGGTGCCGAATGATCGATTTAAGCGACCGGCAGGCGCGGATTCTGGAGATCGTCCGGAAAAACGAGCCGATCACCGGAGAAAAAATCGCTGAACTACTCGATGTGACAAGGGCCGCGTTGCGCCCGGATCTGGCGATTTTAACAATGTCAGGCTATCTGGAGGCCAAGCCCCGCGTCGGCTACATGTACAAGACGGAAGGGATGAACAATTATCTCAGCCGCCACCTGATTCAGTACCGGGTCAAGGACATCAAGTCCATGCCGGTCGTGGTTCCGGATACTTGTAACATTTATGACGCGATTGTTACCCTGTTTACTGAAGATGCAGGCACCGTTTACGTCGTCGACAAGGATAATTACCTGGTCGGGGTCGTGTCCCGGAAGGACTTCTTAAAAACCACACTTGGGCATATAGACATTTTCAAGGTTCCGGTCAGTGTAATCATGACCCGGCGGCCGAACATCGTGGTCGCGACGATGGATGAAACCGTCGTGGAAGCGGCGAAGAAAATCGTGGAACACGAGGTCGACAGCCTCCCGGTGGTCAAGACGTATATTGGAGAAGTCGGGGAAGAAAAATACGAGGTGGTCGGGCGGATCACCAAGACCAATATCACCCGGCTGTTCCTGGATCTGGCCATGAAAAGCACCGGAGCCAACCGAGAAAAGAAGGGAGTTTGACCATGACAACCAACCATCCTCAGGTCTTTGTCATCTCCGACTCCATTGGTGAAACCGCTGAAATGATGGTCTGGGCGGCAACCAGCCAATTTGATTCGGGGAAAATCGAAATCCGCCGGATTCCCAATGTCAATGATACCGATACCATTGACGACATCCTCCAGCAGGCGGCCGAGATCCACTGCATGGTCGCTTATACCATGGTCATATCCGATATGAAGAACTACCTTGACGCCAAAGCCCGCGAACTCGGCGTCATTACGGTAGATCTGCTTTCGCCGGTCATGGACGCGGTCCAGCAGGCGACCGGTCTGATCCCGCGCCGGGAACCCGGCATCCTGCGCAAAGTGGATGAGGTCTACTTTCGCCGCGTTGAAGCGATTGAGTTTGCGGTGCGCTACGACGACGGGAAAGATCCGCGCGGCATTCAGCTGGCTGACATCGTGCTGGTCGGCGTGTCCCGCACCTCAAAAACTCCGCTGTCCATGTATTTGGCCCATAAAAGGATTAAAGTCGCCAATGTCCCGCTGGTTCCTGAAGTGGCGCCGCCGGAAGAGCTGTTCCAGGCGGAGCGCGGGAAGATCATCGGGTTATCCATCCGTCCCGAACAGCTGGTTCACATCCGCAAAGAGCGTCTGAAATCCATGGGGTTGATGTCGGATGCGAGCTATGCCAATGAGGAACGGATTCTTCAGGAGATGGAGTACGCGCATGATATCATGCGGCGGCTCGGCTGTCCCGTAATTGACGTTACCAATAAGGCGGTTGAAGAGACATCCAGTAAGATCCTTGAAATATATTACAGGAGGTTGAGTCATGTCTAAGAAATACGTGCTGCTGTTTGAGGAGGGCCGGGGCGATCAAAAGAAACTGCTGGGGGGCAAAGGCGCCAACCTGGCGGAGATGACCCGCATCGGCCTGCCGGTTCCGCCCGGTTTCACCATTACCACCGATGTCTGCAATGATTACTATGCGAACGGCAAACAGCTTCCCGATGGCGTGCTTGATCAGGCATTTGCAGCATTGGGTGTGATCGAACAGAAGACCGGAAAGACATTAGGGGATAAAAGCAATCCGCTGCTCGTCTCGGTTCGTTCTGGTGCGGCTGTCTCGATGCCGGGCATGATGGACACGATCCTAAACCTTGGTCTGAATGACGAAACTGTGGAAGGGCTCTCGGCTCTGACCGGCGATATGCGTTTTGCACTGGACTGCTACCGCCGTTTTATCCAGATGTTCTGCAATGTGGTGCTCGAATTGGAACATGGTGTATTTGACGCCGTGATTGAACGCCACAAGCGGAAACTGAACCTTATTTTCGACTATGAGCTCCCGGCGGAAGCGCTGCGGGAGATTATCGCTACATACAAGGATATCGTGTTCCGGGAAACCGGCAAACCGTTTCCGCAGGAAGTGAAGGACCAGCTGTTCCTGGCGATTATGGCCGTATTCAACAGCTGGGACAATCCGCGGGCCATCGTCTACCGCAAAGCGAATAAGATTCCTGACGATCTCGGGACCGCGGTCAACGTTCAGTCTATGGCCTTCGGCAACATGGGGAACGATTGCGGCACCGGCGTTGCCTTTACCCGCAATCCGTCCACCGGAGAAAAGGAACTGTACGGCGAATTCCTGGTCAACGCCCAGGGCGAGGACGTGGTGGCCGGCATTCGCACCCCGATTCCCATCATCAAGATGAAAGAGGAACTGCCGGTCGTGTTCGACCAGTTCATCAATACCTGCGCATTGCTGGAAAAGCATTATCGTGACATGCAGGACATCGAATTTACGGTTGAGCGCAACAAGCTTTACATGCTCCAGACCAGAACCGGTAAGCGGACCGCCCGCGCCGCGGTTCGGGCCGCAGTCGAGATGGTCGAGGAAGGCCTCATTTCCAAAGACGAGGCGCTGCTCCGGGTGGATCCGGACCAGATCAACCAGCTGCTTCACCGCCAGATTGACCAGAGCGCTAAGCTGAACGTGATCGCCAAAGGGCTGCCGGCATCCCCCGGCGCCGCCAGCGGCCAGGTCGTGTTTGATCCGGACGAAGCGGAAAAACTCGGCAAAGAAGGCCAGGCGGTCGTACTCGTCCGCACCGAAACCGCACCGGACGATATTCACGGGATCATTGAAGCTCAGGGCGTGCTGACCTCCCGGGGCGGCATGACCAGCCACGCGGCGGTCGTGGCCCGCGGCATGGGCAAACCTTGTGTCTGCGGCTGTGAAGCGATTAAAATCGATACCGAATCCGGAAAGTTCATGGTCGGCGACAAGGTCATCAACCATGGTGATATCATTTCGCTTGACGGTTCGACCGGCAATGTCATGCTTGGCGAAGTGCCGATGATCGATCCGACCATGTCGCACGAATTTGAAACCCTGCTGGCCTGGGCCAACGAAACCAAGCGGCTTTCGGTTCGAGCGAATGCCGATACGCCGGAAGACGCCCGGAAAGCTCGCGAATTCGGCGCGGAAGGGATTGGCCTCTGCCGGACCGAGCATATGTTCATGGCCCAGGACCGCCTGCCGGTGGTGCAGGAGATGATTCTGTCCGAAACGCTGGGACAGCGTGAACAGGCTCTCGCGAAACTGCTGCCATTCCAGCGGGAAGACTTTTACGGCATTCTGAAGGCGATGGAATCCCTGCCGGTCACGATCCGTCTGTTGGATCCGCCGCTGCACGAATTCCTGCCGAGCGATAAAGAACTGATGCTTGAGATTGTTGAAATGAAGCACGCCAACGCGCCGGCGAACGAGATTGCCCAGAAGGAAGCCCTGCTGAAAAAGGTGATGACACTGCACGAGTTTAACCCGATGCTCGGGCACCGGGGCACCCGGCTTGGCATTACCTTCCCGGAAATCTACCGGATGCAGGCTCGTGCGGTCTTTGAGGCATCTGCGCAGTTGACCAAGGAAGGCGTTCACGTCATTCCCGAGGTCGAGATTCCGCTGGTCATGGACGTTGCCGAACTGCGCGCGATGAAGCAGGAAGTCATCAAGGTTTACGATGAGGTGCTGAAAGAAACCGGCGTCGCTTTTGAATATGCGGTCGGCACCATGATTGAACTGCCGCGCGCCTGCGTGGTGGCCGATGAGATCGCCCAGGAAGCCGAGTTCTTTTCCTTCGGGACCAACGACCTGACCCAGACTACACTGGGCTTCAGCCGGGACGACGCCGAAGGCAAGTTCATTCCGGACTACATGGAAAAGAAGATCATTAAAGACAACCCGTTCGCCGTACTCGACCGGAAGGGCGTCGGCGGCTTGATGAAGATGGCGGTTGAAAAAGGCCGTTCCACCAAGCCCGGCCTGCTGATCGGCATCTGCGGCGAGCACGGCGGCGAGCCGAGCTCGGTCGAGTTCTGCCACCTGATCGGCCTGGAATACGTCAGCTGCTCTCCGTACCGCATTCCCATCGCCCGGCTGGCAGCAGCCCAGGCAGCCTTGAAAAACAAATAGACCTAACAGAATAAGCCATTGTTCAAGAAGCCGTCCGGTTGTTAAAACCCGGACGGCTTTACTTGTTCTATCGGAAAGAGTAGGCTGGCGGGGACCAGTGGGCTTTCGGTGGGGTCGGGCGTGACCCAGCTCTCCGTCGCCTAAAAATCGGTTTTGCCGTGTGAAGCGGGGGGACCGTGCGTACAGGCATCCATGCCTGATACTCCTTGGATCGGCATCCGTGCCGCCCCATCCCCCCTATGGAAATTTCGCACGGCAAAACCGATTTTCTTAACGGCGACTCCGAGACGGGCCACGCCCGGCCCCACCGAAAGCCCGCTGGAGAGAGCTTGACCGTTTACGTTTGCGAGAATACTCAGCGCGCCCCATGATGAAATCGACACCCAATAAGCTCGTACCAATGCTTATGCACTTCCTGAGGAGTGACCAGGCAGCCTTGCGTAACGCCTAAAAAATAGAGCGGCACATCAGAAAAATTTAATCATGCGCTATAATGGAACAAATTGACACGATTCGAGCGAGAAAACAATGTGGAATAATTGGGTTGCAATAAAACAAAAAAGCGGCAATTTACCGAGTATTATCCGGATTGAAGGCGAAACGGAATTTGAGTATTCATACTACGATCAGAATGACACCCTGCAAAAAGTGAATAAGGGCTATTATCATTCGGCGAAGATCAGTGTTTATGTTTTATATTCCTTCATTGCCATTGCGGTGCTTTCGCCTGTTTATATATTTGGTTTTCAATTTTTGAATATTGGTTTGGTCAAAGCGAAGGACGTTATCCTGGCATTTTCGTCAGGACCGACAGCGCTCGATGGCCTGTTTATTCTAATGATAGGGCTTCTTTCAGGCTGGCAAGGGTCCAGTTATGTAAAAACCGGAATCGTTGTCTTCAGTATTCCGGGGGTTGTATATCTAAGTGCACTGATTCTCACGGTGTACTTGTATATGGGATATGGATATGTGCGAACCGATGGTATTTATTTGCGAGACAATCTGTTAAGACAGGAGCGATATATATCCTGGCATCAATTGAGGCCGGTTGCACATCTTCGGTGGAACACGCAGGGGAAAGCAGCAAGGGCTTGGTTGTTTGTCAGTGATCGTCACGGCCACAAAATTGATTTATTGAACATTCCCTTTCAAGACGATGATTATATGGAACAAGCAACAACAGTCGTTCGTCTCCTGCAAAAATCACTTCAGGCTAGAAGCCGAAGATCAGGAAGCTGAACATTTACTGAAAGACCTTGGACAGACTGGTTCGTAGGCATTGGCAAACCGCTCGAAGCCGTCCGGTGGTACACCGAACGGCTTTTTTGATGCAAAAACCAGCACGCGGGCAGAGTGGACATATTTACCAATCGATTAATGATATTCCAAAAGGCTGAAAACTGGGGTTGTTTGGAATAAATACCTGGGATAATCCGGTGGCGTGAACCAGCAGCCCCGTATCGTTCAGTTTCCCGGAATCATGCCCCCTATAAGCATTGTGGAACAATGGCATCAGCAGGTATTATTGATATAATCCTCCCAACAGAGGAAAGCCTCAACCGATCTTGTGAATAAGTTGCGAGGATAGCAGAGATTGATCAAAATAGACAAAGGATACGCGGCCGGAAGGGAAACGCCGCGTATCCTTTTGTTCCGCGTTATGGGTTGGGAAGAAGAAAAAGGCGCTGCAAGCAGCGCCTTTTTGCTTCCATGCTATTTTTTGACCGGGGTTTTGGAACGATGTGGCCGAATTGGCGCTTCGAACAGCAAAGGCCCGGAGAGTTCGCGCAGGATGACATACCGGTCCGTGTGTTCCTGGATACGGGCATGGATTTCCTGTTTCGGGAGATAGGAAATCCAAACGCCAATCCCCGGAGAAAGCACCAGCCCGGTTCCCCCCTGGCGCAAGGCTTTCAGCACTTTGATCGGTTCATCATGGCGGAATTTGACCAGTTCGACCCGCATGCCCAGGGCCATCAAAGCCTTCATTTCCTGGACGATCCGGTACCAGATCAAGGATGGATAGCTTACGATTTTATCCTTGGAAGCCGCTTTCAGTTCCTTTAAAGCCGCAAAGGCGTCAGACAGGATCGCGGCGGTAATTTCGATCAGTTGGGTGCGGTTAAGGTCTTCCAGCACCGTGTCCCTGAAGCCTTCGATCAGCAGGAAACCGTGTGTGTGTCCCTGATAAACGAGCGGCGCGGCAAGATACCGGTTGTGTCCCGCTGAAACCAGCCGGGTCCCGGTCAGGTCTGTGAGCGCATCCTTCAGTGCCCGGGTTATTTTCACCTTGCCATTGAGAACTTCAAAATCAGTTTCATCAGCTGACAGAATGGAAATCCCACAGGCTTGCGCGCCCATGTCGAGCGCGGTCACGGTCAGATTGCAGAAGTCCTCCAAATCGGTGGCCTTCCGGATGACCTGGACGACATCCTGAATTGCCGTAATATCCTGAATCTGCCGGTCCAGCATCAGATTTTTATAATGAAGCTCGTTGACCATCCGCCCGTTATCCAGAGCCAACACGATAGAGTCCAGAAGCAAGACCAGCAATTCCTGATCATCATACGAATAGGGCTGTTCGGTCACACGGTCCGACAGGGTCAGAAAACCGTAATACTTGTCCTGGTGCACCAGATGGGCAACCAGTACCGGTTTGAGCCGGTCTTCAATCTTTTCAAACTGGGGAAACATCTCCAGGAACTCTTTCCGGGCGCTTTCGTCGTTGCGGTAATCGATCACCATCCGGCCGGCGGCCGTGGTGTTCTTCGGGGGATCGAACCAGTATGACAATTCTTCGGTTTGCAGAGCGGATTTGACCCGGAGCAGCTCAAAACGGTCGTCCAGTTGACTGTGGACCACCACCGAACTGACCGCTGACTGGAAAATTTCCATGAGCATATCCAGGGCCATGCTCATGGTTTCGTCAACCCCGGCCCGGGAAAAGATTTTTTCCGCCGCTTGATACACGGTGGTCAGCGAAAAGACCTTACGGTCCAGAATTCGGTTTGTGGCCATCAGTTCGGTGCGGATCTGGGAAAGTTCCAAGGACCGGTTTAAAGTATTGCTCAGCGCGAGCATGCTGAGTTTGTCCTGGTAATCAAATCCATTGGTGTTCGAACCCATGCAGAAGATGAGATAACTGATGTTGGCGCCGATATTCAAGGGGACCAACAGTTGGGTGTCGTGCGAAGCCAGCAGGGTGTAGTTATTCTCGCCGATTAATTGTGGGGTAATCTCGGTCATAATCGAAGGAAACATGCGCAGACTGCGGTTTTTATCAAACGGAGCCGCATCCAGCACGAAATCGCTGAATTTTGAGAGATTTGCACCTTTGGCAAAGATCGGCTCATATTTGTCGCCGACCCGCTGGACCGTGACCGCCGAAGGCAGCAGAAACATTTCTGAAATGATCTCAATAAACAACTGGACCAGCGTCTGGTGATCGTAGGGTTCAAAAATGTTGTTGATCGTATTGGCAAAAAAGCTCATCTGGTATTTTAATTTGGACTGTATATGTTCGAACATCGGCAGGGAATCAAAGGATTGTTTGATTTTGAATAGATGGCCGATACTGCGGGATGCGGCGGTTAATTCATCCAGATTGGTCTCGGTTCCGCAGGAATATACCAGATAGGCAACCGATTCACCCTTTTCGGTGGTGAATTTCAGCAGATGGGAGTAGGGTTTCAGCACCTCGAAATCGGATTGGAGCGGTCCCGCGATATAGTTGAGTTCATCAAGGTGCTTACGGGCCCCGGGAATAGTCAGGGCGGGTGGAAGCACACCGCGGACATCGACAACATTGAGATCGAGACCGTTGGGAACAGGGACAATAAGAATCGCATTGACCGTACCTAGTTTTCGAGTGGTCCAATCCATAACTTGGGCATAAAGCAGATCGGAGGTAATCAGGTCTGCAGCTTTGAACAGCCGTTCCACGTAGTGCCCCCCTTTTGAAGTTAAACGTTGTTCAGCATGATGATCCGTTTTTCTTCGTGGTCGTAGTACATTGTAATATTGCGAGACGGCTCACGCAGGTGCACGGCGTCATTTTTGATTCTGAACGACTGGCCCATTTCGACCTGGCCTTTCACTTCAATCATGCCTTCACCACGCGTCGTTTTCAGGATGTTCATCAAGGTGGAACGTTCATCCTTCAGGGAATCGAGTTCATCCGACAGGCGCACATAGCGCGGAATAATATCTTTCAATTCACCCACGGACTGTTCATCCTTGCGCCCGCCCAGCAGCCGGGCGCGCACAGCCAATCCGCGCATTTCCTTATCCCGTTCTTCGAGGATACCGTTGATTTCCTTGATCCGTTCATAATAGGCGATCCGGTCAATGCCGCTGACCGTCAGATCAAGCCCGCGGTCTGATTGAATCGCATTGACCTTGATCTTGGTTTGAGCGGTAATGGTGTTGTCCCCAAGAACCTTGCCCCGGTAACCCTGAATTAAGACCGAATCACCAGCCGTAATGTTGGAACGGATAATATATTCGTTGATCACGATATTTCTGCCGGCTTCGATAGTGGCCTCCTGGATAAAGCGGGCTTCCACATTATTAGCGGCTTTAACAGTTGCTTTACCCATCCCGATGATACCGGCTTGAACGATCACGGAGCCCCGGTGTGAGATGATCTGGGCCGCTTCGACGCCGCCGCGGATCTCGATATCGTGATCGGCTTCAACTTTGAAACCTTCCCGGACATTGCCGAGAATTAAAACTTTGCCACTGAACCGTATGTTGCCGATTGAGAAGTCAACATCGCCAAACACGGTGTAAGCATTCGCAACACAGACCTTTGGGCCTTCCCAGTTCAGCGCGCCTTCAATGGCCGCGACCGCATTATCTCCCTCAACCGAAACCCCGGGGCCAACCGAGAATCCTTTATTCTTGCCGGGCATTGGCGGAATTTCGTCGCCGAAGATATTATAGCCGACCTCGCCCTCCGTCGCCGGAATGCGGGTTGCCAGGATATCGCCTTTTTCCACCAGGACGATCTTGCCGAGCTCATAATAATTAACCCGGCCGTCTTCGACCAGTTCCGGCGCGGCTTCCGGTTTAATATGCTTGTATTCGATTTCCGCGTCCCGACCCGGTACGGGAGCGGTTCCCGCGGCAATCACTTCCTGGAAAACCGGCACGCCCATCTCACAGATTCGATGGATTCGATCAATATTAACACCGTAAACGATTCGCTTGATTTCGAGTTCGCGGAAGATTTCCTCGGGCGAAACCGATTTGTCGGGAGGGAGATTCAGGGTGAGTAAAGCCTGCATTTTGTTCGGTGCGATCGTAATTTCGATCTTCTCTCCCGTTGTCGAATTCAATCCTGTTCACCCCTTCGCTCGGCAGTTCAAAAAATCGGACGGTTATGTTCGACTTGGATCGATAAAAAGTCCCTAAATACCTTTCATTCCTACTATATCACCTAAAGCTTTGTGCCGGAAATAGATTATCAAAAAAATCGTATTTTTCGGGACGATTCATTTTGGGAAAACCGGAATGCCAACTGGGATCCGAAAGAGGAACAAACGCAGAAAAGGCGTATATTATTATAGGTACGGATTTCAAGGAATGGGGAGTGAAACTTTTTGACCAAGCGGCATGAATCGGACGACATTCTAATTACCGCAATCAACGGGAGCCCGAATAAAAAGGGAAACACCGTTTATTTACTGGAAGAGGCGTTGAAAGTCTGTGCTGAACTTGGAGCCAAAACCAAGCTGATTCACTGTGCTGAAGCGTTAAAAGGACAAAAGACGCCGTTCTGCACGGCCTGCCAGACCCCGTGTGCCGGAAAATGCGGGATTGACACGCCGTTGGCTAAGGCTTGGGATACGGTCAGCGTTTCGGATGGAATAATCATGGGCAGTCCGGTTTATTTCGGGACCGTCTCAGGACAGATGAAGGCCTTTTGGGACAAAAGCCGGTATGTACGTTCGAAAAAGCTGCTGTTGAATGTTCCCGGTGGCACGGTCACGGTCGGCGCAAGCCAATACGGCGGCCAGGAAACCACCGCGCGCGCCATGATGGACATGATGTTGGTCCAGGGGATGATTGTGATCGGAGACGGCTACGTGGATGACGACTGCGGGCACCTCGGCGCGATGGGAAACAAGCCCTCGCTAGAGGATGTAAATGCGCTCAAACGGACCCGGATTCTGGCCCGCCGCATTTTCGAAGTCGCAAAAGCAACCAAATCGATTCGGGTGGGGAAACCATGACGATACGAGAAGACTATGAAGCCCGGGAACGGAACATGCTTGCACCCTATGCGGTTGCCAGCGCGGACACCAGGGGCCGTCAGCGGCCGGTTCCGCCGTGTTCGGTGCGCACCGAGTTCCAGCGCGATCGGGACCGGATTATTCACTCCAAATCCTTTCGCCGCCTGAAACATAAAACCCAGGTATTTATTGCTCCGGAGGGTGATCACTACCGGACCCGGTTGACCCATACTCTGGAAGTCGCCCAGATTGCCCGAACCATCGCCCGGGCCCTCCATTTAAACGAGGATCTGACCGAAGCCATAGCGCTTGGCCACGATCTTGGCCACACGCCGTTTGGACATGCTGGTGAGGCGGCTTTGGACGAGATCTACCTGCCGGGCTTCCGGCATAATGAGCAGAGCCTTCGGGTCGTCGATTACCTGGAAGGCGAAACGGGATTAAACCTGACCGCGGAAGTCCGGGATGGGATTTTGAAACATACCGGCAAGGAAAGTCCGGAAACCCTGGAAGGGGAAGTCGTCCGGATTTCCGACCGGATTGCGTATATCAATCACGATATTGATGATGCGATGCGGGCTGGAATCATTCGGGCCGAGCAGATCCCCAAAGACTGTGTTGAGGTCCTGGGATTAAAACACAGCGAGCGGATAAACACCATGGTGGCGGACATGATCCAGTTCAGCCTGGGACGGCCGGTGGTCCAAATGAGCCCGGAAAAGTGGAGCGCAACCATGAAATTGCGGGATTTTCTTTTCCAGAACGTGTACCTGGGATCCCTGGCCAAAACGGAAGAGACAAAAGTTTCCTATATAATACGGAAAACCTATTCGTATCTGCTCGAACATCCGGAGATACTTGGCGCCGAGCAAGATGGTACCTATGATTTGGAAAGGCTTGCGGTCGATTTTCTGGCGGGAATGACAGATCGGTACGCGATCCGCTTTTTCTACGAGCACTTTGTGCCGCTGCCCTGGGCGGAGGTCTAGGCTGACGGAATGATTAGGACCACACCGAAGGAGTGAGTGTTTCTGTCTGGCGGAACAAGGGACGACCTGGTTGCAGAGATTGAAAATCGCATTGATATTGTTGAATTGGTCGGGGAAACGATCGAGCTGACCCGGAAGGGAAACCGGTACTGGGGCATTTGCCCGTTTCACGGGGAGAGAACGGCCTCATTTTCGGTGTCGCGGGAGCGCGGTCTTTTTTATTGCTTCGGCTGCCATACCGGAGGGAACCTGTTTACCTTCGTCATGAAACAGCGCAACTGTGACTTCAAGGAAGCCATCGATTTTCTGGCCGTTCGGGCCGGGATCGACATGTCTCGTTACGTGTCTGCCCAGAACCGCCAGAAAACGGAACGCTCCCGCCAGTTCCTCGAGATTAACCGGGACGCAGCCAAATTCTATCAAAACCTGCTCAAGAGCGCGGAAGGAAAAACCGCTTTGGAATATATCCGAAAACGCGGCCTTTCCGATGAAACCATCGAACGATTCGGGTTGGGATATGCGCCGGACGACTGGCGCCGGCTTCAGGAGCACCTCGTCAAAAAGGGCTATCCGACGGACGTCATCGTCGCATCGGGACTGGTGAAAAAAAGCCAGAGCTCGGAAAGCTACCTGGATACCTTTCGGAATCGGGTCATCTTTCCGATCCAGAATGCCAGTGGCTCAGTCATCGCCTTCGGCGGCCGGATTTTGTCCGGGGAAGGTCCCAAATACCTGAATTCGCCAGAGACGCCGGTGTATTCGAAACGGCATCATCTTTTCGGGCTGTATCAGGCCAAAGACGAATTGGTCAAGCACAATGAGGCGATTCTGGTGGAAGGCTATATGGACTGTATCCAGCTCCATCAGCAGGGCGTGTCGAATGTTGTGGCCGCACTGGGTACCTCGTTTACCGCGGAGCAGGCCAAGCTGATCAAACGATTCGCGCAGCAGCTCACCATCCTATACGATGGCGACGAGGCAGGCAAGCGCGAAACCGCGCGCGCGCTTACCGTTTTGGAAGCGGAATCCATTCCGGCGTACATCGTTACACTGCCGGGTGGACAGGACCCGGACGAGTTCGTGGCACAGCTTGGAAAAGAGGAATTTTTGGTTTTCATAAAGAATAATAGATTTACTGCGTTGGAATATAAACTCCAAATCCTTTTGTCTTCAGATTTTGCGACGACACAGGCAGGGAAAACGCAGATTATGTTGAATTTATTCTCGGACGTCGACCGCGAGACGGCAGTTGTTTCCAAAACCCAGTCGCTGGCGTTGATTGCCCGACGGCTCGGATTACCGGAACGGGATGTTGAACGCGAATTCGTCGCCTGGAAACGCCAGAATGAGACTGGCAGTATCAGGAATAGAAACTTAATTTCTAGTAATAATAAAAAATACGCAGGAAATGCGCAAAACCAGGAATTCGAGGAAAGACTGCTGTATAAAATGATAGATGACCCGGCCATCTTTCGAAGTATCAGACAAACGCTGGGGCTGACCTTTTTCTCGAATCCTGTACTTTGTCGACTGGCGCAGACCTGTGACGGATTGCATATTACCGATAATCCTGGCGACGCTCTGGTTCGGCTTCAGGAAGCTTTGGTGGACGATCCCGAACTTGGAAACCAATTCGCCAGGCTCAGTTTTATAGGGGAAGAAAAACCGCTGGCCTCGCAGGAGATTTTCGACTTTGTCCGAAATAAACAGACACGGGAAAAACGAACCGAATGGCATTCGTTTTATGACCGGATCAACCAGCTAGAAGCGGACGGCGATTTTATCGCCGCCCTGCGATACATCGCCGAAATGGGACGTATGTCCCGGAATGGCCAGGAAGGAGGGAAGAAATGAAGACAGAGAAACGCCTTGAGGATGCTGTGACCGCCCTTGCCGAAAAGGGAAAGAAAAAAGGCGGGCTCACATATGAGGAAGTCATGGATGAACTGCAGAGTTTCAGCCTGGAGCTCGAGCGCATCGAAGAGGTCTACGAAACGTTGCAGGCTTCCGGTGTTCAAGTCGGCCCGGATACCTTTGAGGAGTTCGGTGTCGAGGGGCAGGCCGATTCGGAATCCAATGAAGTCGAGATATCCGCCCCGGAGGGCGTTGAGATCGATGACCCGGTCCGGATGTACCTCAAGGAAATCGGAAGGGTTCCGCTGCTGAACGCGGAAGACGAGATTTCGCTGGCGTGCCGGATTGAGGAAGGCGATGAAGAAGCCAAGCGGAAACTGGTGGAAGCCAATCTTCGTCTTGTGGTCAGCATAGCGAAGCGATATGTCGGCCGCGGCATGCTGTTTCTGGACTTGATCCAGGAAGGCAACCTGGGCTTGATGAAGGCGGTCGAGAAATTCGATTACCGCAAAGGTTTCAAATTCAGCACTTATGCAACCTGGTGGATTCGCCAGGCGATCACCCGTGCGATTGCCGACCAGGCGCGTACGATACGCATTCCGGTCCACATGGTTGAGACCATCAATAAGCTTTCCCGGGTCCAGCGCAACCTGCTGCAGAAGCTTGGCCGCGAACCGAGCCCGGCAGAAGTGGCCGAAGCGATGGAAATTCCGGTGGAACGCGTGATGGAAATCATCAAAGTGGCCCAGGAGCCGGTCTCCCTGGAAACTCCTATCGGTGAAGAGGATGACAGTCATCTGGGGGACTTTATTACCGACGAGGATGCGGAATCTCCCGAAGAATCGGCCTCATTTGTTCTGCTGCGCGAACACCTGGATGGCATCCTGCAGACGCTGACGGATCGTGAGGAGAAAGTGCTTCGGCTTCGCTTTGGTCTTGATGACGGAAAACCCCGCACGCTCGAAGAAGTGGGGCAGGAATTCGGCGTCACCCGTGAGCGTATTCGTCAGATTGAAGCGAAGGCTTTGCGCAAGCTGCGCCACCCGACCCGGAGCCGGAGACTCAAGGATTACATTGAGTGATTTTTTCCCGAAATTCCAGCGTTATTCGGGCGGCGCAGGCCGCAAAATTTTTGCGCATCATTCGGTTGACTCGGTGTTAGAATACCTATATAATAGATTTTGCTGAGCGCTCCTCGATAGCTCAACGGTAGAGCAACCGGCTGTTAACCGGTAGGTTGTAGGTTCGAATCCTACTCGGGGAGCCAATTTATTTGGGCCTATAGCTCAGTTGGTAGAGCTACCGGCTCATAACCGGTTGGTCCCAGGTTCGAGCCCTGGTAGGCCCACCAGTATATGGCCCCATGGTCAAGCGGTCAAGACACCGCCCTTTCAAGGCGGTAACGGGGGTTCGATTCCCCCTGGGGTCACCATGAATCATACAAGCCCTGCACGAACTGCAGGGCTTTTTATTTGAAATTACGCCAGGGAACACCAGCGAGAAAATGGCAGAAATGCTTGCGTTCCCGTGTCGGGGCATGGTAAGATAAGTCCTGTGCCGGTCAGCTTGGCCTGATTGGCAGCCTAAAATGGGCGATTAGCTCAGCTGGGAGAGCGCCTGCCTTACAAGCAGGATGTCGGCGGTTCGAGCCCGTCATCGCCCACCATATGACCCGTGAAGCCCCTGGAGTTTTCGAACTCCAGGGGCTTTTTACTTTGTCCGCGAAAGATTGGATAAATTCGGGGTCATCTTCGCCGCTGAACGAACGTACATTGTTCTTGTAGCATATCCAAGCTTTATTCTGCCCGCTTCTGCGCAGATTTCGGCTGCGAAAGGATCGGTACGACTGATGACAGGGTTGAAAGAACAATGATGAAACGCCTGCTGCGAAGCCGTAAGGCGCTAAAACCGAAGATCGATATCGCCACCTGGATCGTGAACCACGGAAAGGCGATCGAAATCGTTTTTATCGTGTTTAGCCTGTTAAACGGATTGTTCTTTTTCTTTGTCAAGGTGAACTATGACCTTTCCGTGTACCTTCCGGCCTCGGCTCCTTCGAAAAAAGGCCTGGTTCTGATGGAGAAAGAGTTTGGGTACCCTGGTACCGCCCGGGTCATGTTAAACGACGTTTCACTGTATGAAGCCAAGATGTACAAGGACAAAATCGCCAGTATTCCCGGGGTCAATATGGTCGTCTGGGTTGACTCGTTTGCCAACATCTACGAATCAGCGGATTTCCTCAACTTCCAACGTTTTTCGGACTATTATAAGGACAGCTGCGCCTGTATGGATGTGGTCTTCAAAGAAGGTGACGGGTCCGAAAACACCTACAAGACCATCGAGCAGATTCGCCGGATTTGCGGTGACAAAGGCTATCTCGGGGGGCCTGCCGTTCAGAGCATGTCGCTGGTCGAAATCCTGGACCGCGAAATGAAGATTATCCTGGTTTTCGGCGTCGTAATCATTCTGCTGATTTTGATTCTGACGACCCGTTCGTGGTTTGAGCCGGTTCTATTCATGATTGTCATCGGCATTTCGATCGTCATCAACATGGGCAGCAATATCCTGATGGGACAAATCTCCTTCCTGACCTACAGCATTGCCGCAGTCCTGCAGTTGGCCATTGCGATTGACTACTCGATCTTCCTGCTGAACGCGTACGCGCACGAAAAGGCCAAAGGCCTTGCTTCCCGGGAAGCCATGATCCACGCGATCCGAAATTCGGCCAAATCCATTATTACCAGCTGTGCTGCCGCCATCGTCGGTTTTATGGTGATGGCAGTCATGGAATTCAAGATCGGTCTGGATATCGGCCTGGTCATGGCAAAGGGGATTTTCATCGCTCTGATTACGATCACCCTGTTAATGCCGGCGCTGGTCATGCAGTGGAATCATCTGATCGAGCGGACCCGGCACCGCAGCTTCATGCCGTCATTCCGCAAGCTGGGCGAGACGGTGTATAAATATCGGGTGATTCCAGTGGCCGCGGTGGCGGTCATCTTGTTTCCCTCCTTCGTAGGACAAAGCATGTGCGATTTTACCTACGGCATGGGGGGACTGCTGGACAGCCCCGGGGTGAAAGTATACGAGGATGAGAAAAGGATCTTCGCCCGGTTTGGTAAAAGCAATCTGGTTTTGCTGCTGGTGCCGAATAACAGCTTTGTCAGCGAAAGAGCCCTGGAGCAGAAGCTGGCCAAGCTGCCAACCGTCAAGTCAGTGGTTGGCCTGGCCGGGTTTGTTCCAGAAGGAATTCCGGTCAGCATTCTGCCCAAAGCCCTGACCGGAATTTTTCAAACCGACCGATACACCCGGATACTGGTGAACGTTAGAAGTTCCGACGAAAGCGATCTGGCATTTCGCACCGTGAATCAGATCACCCGGATGATGCACAGTTATTATCCCAAAGGCGGTTATGTGGTCGGGCGGATCCCGTCCACTCAGGATATCAAGGAATACATTGTGAAGGACTACGAGCGGGTCGATGTACTTGGCATGCTCGGCGTTGCCCTCACGGTGGCCGCTGCCTTCGGCTCGCTGTCTTTGCCTATCATTGTTGTGATCCCCATTAAATCCGCTTTTTTCATTAACATGAACCTCCAGTACATCATGGGCCGGGAAACCATGTATATCGGCTACCTCGTGGTTGGCTGCCTGCAGCTTGGTGCGACTATCGACTACTCGATCCTGATCACCGACAAATACCTGGAAGCCCGAAAACACGCAAATCGAAAGGAATCCACAATCCTGGCGGTATCGGAAAGCGCGCTGTCCGTTTTCACTTCCGGGTTCATTCTGGCGGTCGTGGGATATGGCATCTATTACATTTCATCCGTGTCGGCGATTGGCGGTCTCGGGCAGATGATTGCGCAGGGGGCTTTGTGTTCGATGGCCTTGTCGATCGGGATGCTGCCGGGCTTGTTGTACTATACCGATCCCATATTTATGGGCAAATTTCGGAAAACGTTCACAGTCCGGAATGTGTACCGGATTGCGGCGAATCGACGACGAAAACGGAAAGGAAGCATCCCGATTCTGGAAGAAGCCGCATCCTCGGAGGAGGTCGCCCAATGAAAACGAAGGGAAAACCGATTGCGCTGCTGCTGATCTTTTTTCTGGGGTTCGCCGTGTTTTCGGCGCCGGTAACCGCAGCGCCGCCGTCTCCGACCTATGACGAAGCAGTCTTCGTGAACCTTGATTATTACGGCGGGATCTCGACTTTGAGTATTGTGAAGGGGGTTTCGCTGAACGGAAACACGCGCTTTACGGATTACGGAGATTACAGTGAAATTAACAATATGTCCGGTTACCAGAAACCGGTCCGGGTTGACGGCGGTATTCGCTGGAAGATGCCGCAGAATACCGAGCGCTTGTTTTATGAAGTAAAGATGAAACCCCAAAAAGTGGAGCTCCCCTGGACCTTTGACATTGGATACAAGCTGAACGGCCAACCAGTCCGGGCTGAGCGTCTGGCCGGCGCCAGGGGCCTGGTGGAAATCTCGATTCACGTTAAGCCCAATCTGAATGCGCAAGCCTACTACCTCAACAACTTGCTGCTCCAGGTGGCCATGCCGGTCAACATGGAAAACACCCTGAGCGTGGAAGCGCCCGGGGCTCAACTGCAGTCGATTGGCACCTACAAAATGGTGTTGTTTGTAGCTCTGCCAGGGCAGGAAGATACGTATACCGTCCGGATCGGCTCTGAAAGCTTTGAGAGCCCGGGTATTGTGATCACCATGCTTCCCGGAACTTCGAGCCAGCTGCAGATCATCAGCGATCTGCGGCAGACCCGAAAAGAGTTTGGCGCGTCTTTTAAAGCCTTATACACCAGCTACAACGACCTTTTAAACGTGGTCAATTCGATGCAGTCAGGGGTGTCGCAGCTTAAGACCGGGATGGAGGATTTGGACCGTGCGGCGGATCCCAGAGATACCGACCAATTCATTGAACAATTGGGTGAACTGTCCGGAAACATGAGGACTTTATCGCAAAACGCGAAGACCATGGTTCCCTATATCGATGCGTACAACAAGAACGTTGGGGAATTGACCACGCTGGCGGAAGCGAATGCCGCCTTACTCCCTAAACTTCGTGCCGATCTGCAAAAATACAAGCAATCGGTGAATGCGCTGCGGATCACATTAAGCCGTGTGCAAAACGTTTTCAAGGACGCGGAACGGTTGAAAGCCGAACGCAAGGCGTTGTCCCGCGCACTCTCCGTCAACCTGTCGGCCATGAATGCCGATTTGCTCAAGCTGAGGTCAGATGCTGCACTGTTCCCACTGGCGGGTTTAACGGCACTCGTGAATCGAATCAATCAATTCCTGGATCAGGTGAAGCCCATAAACCACCTGAATCCGGACGATTTTGTGCTCGATCCCCGGCTGACACCGGCGGACGCCGAACAAGCCGATCAGACGATGCACCATCTGGTCGACGGCATCAATCTGTGTATCGACCAATACAATGCGCATCTGGTCCAGGCCATCGCGCAGGCCAAAGCGGTGAATGCCAGCCTGCTTCGTTTGCTTGAGCTTCCCGAAGATGTCGACCGCTTGCTGCTGCATACCGCCGAACTTGCCGCAACGCTCGAGAAGTTCATCAAAGTCCTGGACGGAGATGGCAGCCAACCCGGGCTGTTGGACACGGTTGACCGTGGGCTGTCCGAAGTATCAGGGATGCTCAACGATTTGGAGTTCCTGTGCAATACCCTGAACGACTCGATCGATTTACTCATCGGCCAGATCGACCAATTGCAGAAACTGAATCAGGTCTTGCTGGATGCCGGGAAAACGACCCAGGGAACGTTGGGCCTTTGCAGTTCCACGCTGCAGACCATTGCCAAAACCTGCGAGAATGTCGCTAATCTCAGTGATCTTGCCCGCCGAAGGATTGAACAGTCCAGGGAACCGGCCCAGCAGATCATGCTGGGGATGGTGGAGGTGCTGGACAAATCAATGAAAGGAATTGTGGTGACCCATTCCCTGAAAAACAGCGGGAACGCGATGCATGATCTGGTCAGAAATCAGATTGCTAAAATTGATGCCGAATCGAATATCCTTTCGCTGGATCCGAATGCCAAGCTGCTTTCATTCACTTCCGACCGAAATGTGTCCCCGGAAAGCATTCAGGTGATCCTGCGCACGCAGGAAATAGGGGTGGCGAAGAGTATGAAGCCGCCGGAGCTGGAGGCGGAAAAGCCGGACCGGGGGATTCTTGGCCGGATCGCGGATATCTTTATCAAAATCAAGAACGCCCTGGTAAGCATTTTTGAGTAGTGCACTGCTGACGCATAGGGAAGGGGCGCTGGGAGGCCGGTTTGGGCAGGATTTATCAGAGGTAAAAAAACATCAGCAAAATAATCAGAAAATATTGACAACAATCCTGGATCGCGGTATATTGAAATTGACCAAGGGAGGAAAACAAACTTGGCGAAGCTCTTACGAGAGAATCAAATGTGGTAGACGTAGCTCAGACTTATGGGATTTAGCCCAAAGCTAAAAGAATGACCTGAGGGTCAGCATGAATGAGTCGATGGAGCTGGACGGATAACAGATTTGATCGGGTGAGAGCGAAAAAATCCATATTCGGAGGTACTAGGTGCAGTACATCCAACACGGACAAGGGTAGGACGATCCCGGCAGAAGACCGGCGCCTACCCTTGAACCGTTTCTTGGCCGATTGGATGGTCAAGGGGGAAGTGAATCGAGAAAGTCGTACCGCCTGAAGCGGTTTGCATCTTAATACTGGCACCGTGATGGGCCGCGATGTGATGGCTTGTGGTTAAGCCAAGGCCGGGCGCATTGGGCTTGGTGCTGAAAAAGGGCTTTTCCACTTTATCCTGCAGCTCCAACGGGATTCCGCTTCCGGTGTCTCGTATCGACAAGACCGCTTCCATTCCAATCAGTTCAGTTTCGATGGTTAACCACCCACCGGGTTCCATAGCCTCCAGACCGTTGCGGGACAGGTTCAGGAGCAGCTGGCTGATCTCTTTCGTGTTCATAAGCAGCGGCGGCAAATCTTGAGCGATAAACCGCACCCGTTTTTCACCGGCATGCGCATTCGCCTGAATCAAGGGGAGCACATCCCGGATCACGGCATTCAAGTTCTGTCTGACCCAGCGGGAGGGCTGGTGTTGGGCCAGGGTTAGAAATTCCGAAAGCACGGCATTGGCCTGGTCCACTTCTTCAATCATCACATCGCAGTAATTCAACAGCCGCTGATCGCTTTGTTCCGCTTTCATCAATTGCAGAAAACCGCGCACCGTGGTCATCGGATTACGCAGCTCATGTCCAAGACTGGCGGCGATTTCCCCGGCCATATTGACCCGGTCCAGACGAGCCATTTCCTGCTCTAACCGGCGCAGGTTGGTGATGTCGAAAAAGCCGCCGAGGTATCCGCTGGACGTATTCGGATCGGTCTTTTGAAGCGAACACAGGACAACCCGCTGCAATCCGTCCCGAGCTCGAAACGCGATTTCTTCCTGTAATACGGGAAGTTCCCGGGCAAGCAGGGAAAGAATCCGGGTCCGATCATCCTGAGTGGCCCAGAAATCGAGGTCAAATACGCCATGATGAAGCAGTTCTTCGCACGAAAATCCGGTCATCGCGCAGAAGGCGTGGTTAACGTCCAAAAACCGAAATTCAGGCGGTCCTGAGATGATCATCAGCGGGGTCGGGCTGTACCGAAACGCTTTGTTAAACCGTTCTTCCGATTTGCGCAAGGCCAGCTCTCTGCGACGCTGCTCGGTCACTTCGCGCAGGGTTGAAACCGCGCCTACGATCTGGCCGTGGCCGTCACGAAGCGGGGTGGCGACATTCCACAGGTATACCTCGCGCCCGTTCAATGATGAATAATGCTCCCGCTTCGAAAGGCCGCCATTCGAATCACCTGATTCCGACAAGACTTTATCGATCAGCATTGGACCGGGTTCCCCAATGAAGGGAACCGAATATGCGTACTGATCCTGGTTCAGCATGTCAGCCGCAGCAATACCGGTGAGGGATTCCATCGCGCGATTCCACGCAATGATTCTCCCATCGGTATCAATCGCCAGAAGGGCATCAGGAAGAAAGTCCAGGATACCTTTATGCAGGTCCTTGGTTCGCTGCAGGCTGGCTTCAATTTGGTTGATTGCGGTCGTGTCTTCAACGGTGGTGTGAATCAGCGAATCCATTCCGAATTTGAACAGCTCGGCCGAGATTAAACCGTTTCGGATGTCGCCGGTTTTTGTGCGATACTGCATCGGGACGCCGGACACGCGGCCAGTTTTTTGGGTCAGGCTCACGACATGTTCCCGGATTGAAGGATCGACCCATATGTGCAGTTCATCCACGGTTTTTCCAATCACATTTTCCCGCCGGTAACCCAACATGGTCTCAAAGGCGTTGTTCACTTCGATCAAGCGGCCTTCCACAAGGGTACTGATGGCCATAATCGACGGGTGATGGTAAAAGGATCGGTGATACAGGCTGGAATAGTCGTCGGCCGGGTTGGGTAGGGTATCTGACGTTTCGGGGATGGCGACATGCAGGGTCCCGGTCTGACCGTTTTGTAATGGGATTGGATAGGAATATAGGTTTACCGCTCCGGAAACCGGCGTATCAGCTTTCCAAACGGCTGGAACCGCGGTGTCGGAACCGAAAAGTCCCCGGTTCGGGAAAAGGGGCCGTGTCAGTCCTTCATACAAGCGGTTTTCCGCGACGGTGCTTCCCTTAGAATCGGTAATCCAGGCTGGTGTTGAAAGGGCGTTGACAAGCGCATAGAGACCCGGGTATGGCGGGTCCAAAGGGAGCGCGGTCTGGCCGGACGCCTGTTTTGTGTTCCGGGATGAAAACCGGATTTCGGGACCCGGCAGATCGTTGATATGATGAGAAATACGCCGCTGCCGAACCGACGTGTCTTTGCGGGAAGCTTTCATATCCCGTTCCTCACTCGTCGACTGAATTGATCCTATAGTTCTCTTATTCGACATGATCAGACGCAATCCTTCATTACGGAAATAATGGAAAAATGAGTATTGTAAGGATTGGTATTGCCGCTACTGTAGCTTTTTCCCGCAGAACGGGCAGAAGTGAAACGCAGCGGTTTGAAGCGATTGGCCGCAAAAGGGGCAAAATTGAAACTGCGGATGATCAGTTGCTGGTTCCGGCGGTACGGGCTCTGGATGGACAGGCTCCGGCGCGGGTGCGACCGGTCCGGGTTCGGCAGCAGGTGGTTCCGGTGAGGACGCCTGCTGAGCTGCCGCTTCGAAGGTCTCTAATGAGGAAACGGCTGCATCTGCGGTCGCTTCCGTCGCTTTTTGATCGCTTGTTTCAAACAGACTGAGAAGAATGCGCGCGAGTTCTTCCTTTTTTATCGGAGTTTGAAAGGTCGCGTCAACGGCCTTGGAGACCATTTCCCGGCCGATCGGGCTGCACGAATCGACCACACCTTTCAGGTGCGGCATCACTGCCTTCGCCCGGCGGATAAACTCTTCACCGGAAATGGTGCTCATCAGCCGGTTGGCAATCAGGATATCCGGCTGAAACGTTTCGACGACCCGAATCGCGGCATACTCATCTGCCGTACGTGTCTCGTAGCCCAAGAGTGTCAATTGATCCCGCAGAATCATCGCTTCGAAGCGTGAGTCGTTCACGATGAGGATTTTACTGATAGTATCACCTTCAATCCCCTGGACTTGATATCATCATACCGTATGTTTCTCAATCAGAAAACCTGTTTTAGCCCGAAATAATTCTGGTTGCGGCCGCTCAGGGCAGATCCTTCTCGATTTGCGTCAATGAAAAGAAGGAATTTGGCTTTGGAACACAAAACTTTATCAAAAATGCGAGGAGGAAGGAAACGTCATCAAAGCCAGGATCAAGCTTTCGGACCGATTACAAATGATTGCTGACATGGTGCTTCCGAATGAGCGAATGGCCGATATCGGATCCGACCATGCCCTTCTTCCGTGCTTTCTGGTGCTTGAAGGACGGTGTCCGTCCGCCATTGTCGGCGAACTCGGGGATGGTCCGTTCCAGCGCGCCCGGCAGGGTGTTGAGCGTTCAGGGCTTGCACAGCGGATCGACGTTCGGCAGGGCGACGGATTGGCGGTTTTGAGGCCGGGAGAAGCTGCTTCGGTTGTTTTGGCCGGGATGGGCGGAACGACAGCCGTGGAGATCCTGGAACGGGCGGCTTCCAAAGCGGCCAGTTTCCGGCGGTTGGTGGTTCAGGTGAACAACGGGCTGGAACTGGTTCGGGCGTACGCGGCCCGGAATGGGTGGAGGATTGCCGACGAGGCGGTTGCTTGGGATGATGATTACTATGTATGTATGGCACTGGAGCCGGCGTTCGGCCTGCCATACACGTTAAACCGGCTGGAATCTTTGTTTGGGCCGGTGCTGTTGAAACGAAAGAACGAACCTGACGTTCGGGCTTATTTTCAGTATTGGATCGGGAAGTACCGGGAGATTGCCGGGAACATCCCACCCGATGCCGGTGAGCGGGCGCAAGCCATCCGCTCGGACTACCTGGGCCTGGCTTGCGATCTTGAGGAGGTGCTGGCATGACCCGTATGGGAGATCTGTTTGAAGTTCTTGAGGAAATCGCGCCTTCATGGCTCGCGGAACCGTGGGATCACAGCGGCTTGCAGACCGGGTGCCGCGATGACCGGGTGAACGGTGTGCTGGTGGCTTTGGATGCCGATGCCGGGAGTGTAACCGCCGCCTTATCGGCTGGCGCCAATCTGATCATCTGCCACCATCCGCTGCTGTTCAAACCGGTCAACACCATTGATTATGGGGAACCGCTCGGTGCGCTGTTAGCCCTTTTGTGCCGGGAGCGGATCACGGTATTTGCGGCGCATACCAATCTGGATGCGGCGCCGGCCGGCTTGAACCAGTATCTGGCCGAGCGAATCGGATTCGGTGAAATCGGCCTGCTGGGGATAACATCCCGGGAACCGCTGGTGAAAATGGCGGTGTTTGTTCCGGAGGATGCCGCTGAATCGGTGCGGATGGCAATCGATGCGGCGGGCGCCGGGCATATCGGCAAGTACAGCGGATGCACCTTCAACAGCCGAGGAAACGGCACTTTCCGTCCGCTGGAAAATGCCCGGCCGGCAATCGGCAAGATTGGTGAGTTGACCGTGGTTCCTGAAATCAAGGTCGAGACGGTTGTGCGGGAAAGCGCTCTGCCGCGGGTATTGCAGGCAATGCTTAAGGCGCATCCCTATGAGGAAGCGGCCTATGACCTGGTTCCGCTGAATCGCCAGGATATCCCATACAGCTATGGGCGCAAAGGGGTCCTGGTTCAGGAACGCCGGTTGGAAGAACTGGCGGCAGACGTCAAAGCCAGCCTTGGCCTCGCCTCAGTCAGAATCGTTGGGGCCAGAGACCGGAAGATCAAGCGCGTGGCACTGGTTTCCGGCGCGGGAGCCTCAATGATCGGCACCGCGGTTCGGGAGCAGTGTGATGTCTTGATTACCGGCGACCTTAAATATCACGACGCCCAGGAAGCACTGGCCCATGGATTGACGCTAATCGACGCGGGCCATGACGGAATGGAGAAAGCGGCCGTAACGCTGCTGGGTGACTGGCTGGATCAGGCGAAAACCAACCGTGGATGGGATTTTCCGTTGGTCCGGCATCGTTCCGATACTGTTTTTCAGGCATTGTAAACGAAAATAATTTGGACGTACCGGCCCTGTAGACGGTAAAATGGATAAGGATGCTAAGCTTCGATTGGAGTTTGTATGCAGAAGATCAGTATTGGCAATCTGAAATCAGGGACCAGCCTGGGAAGGGACATTTACTCCAGCACCGGACAGCTTTTGCTGAGAAAAGGTTCAATGCTGGATGAAAATGTGCTGTCTGCGTTCAAACGCCAGGGCATTGAGCACGTCTTTGTGCTCGACATTCCCCAGCGGCGGACGCATGTGCAGGTTCCGTTTAATCAGGGTTACACCGACTCCGTTGATCAAATGAAAAACTTCCTGCTGGAAGCCCAGATTGGTCAGCCCCTTGAGCAGCCCGAGGTCGACCAGACGGTAAGCCGGCTTTTAAATCTGGTGTACGACGAAGTCGACATTTTCCAGCGGATCAGACAGATGAAAAATACTGACGAATACCTCTATACGCATTCCTTAAACGTTTCACTGCTCTGCGTCATGATTGCCCGCTGGCTGAAGTGTCCCCCTAAGATGATCAAAGACATGGGTTTGGCGGGATTGCTTCATGATATTGGCAAAGCGAACGTACCGACCGGGATCTTGACTAAACCCGAGCCATTGACGGAAGAGGAATTGCATGAGGTTCAATCACACGCCGTCAAAGGCTTTGAGATTGCCCAGAAGATCCCGTGGATTTCCAAGGATATTCTGGACGCGGTCCGGCTCCATCACGAACGGCTGGACGGCAGCGGTTATCCCGAAGGGCTCGAAGGGGATGCAATTCCCTTAATAGCCAGGGTGGTTGCGGTTGCCGATGTTTATGACGCGATCACTTCCGAACGGGTATATGCGGGCAAGATGTCCCCGTATCAGGCTGCCGAGGTCCTTTGGGACGAGTCATTCGGGCGGCTTGATCCCCGGATAGCCAAGGTGTTCTATGACCGCGCCAGCAATTTCTACATTGGAAATACGGTGATTCTTTCGAATGGGATGATTGGCAAGGTGGTTTACATTAACCCGACGATGCCCACCCGGCCGGTTGTCGAATCAAACGGTGAATACCATGATTTATCCAGGAATCGCACTGTCACCATCACCGAGGTTGTAGACTGAAGGGGGATTCGTTCGATGACCGTTTCGACCAAAGTGATTCTGCTTACCCTGTTGGCGGCTTTTGTTCTCTTTATTGTGGCAATTCTTGTTGGAATGAGGGGATCCAAGCCCGGGCTTTCAGACGAAGAAGACGATGACGATATTCCATGGGGTGACGGGGAAGCATGAAACTGAACGAAGGCAAAAACAACTGGGAACACTTTGCGAATGGCGGTGTTTCCAAAGCACGGCTCGAGTATGACGGAACAGAATTATTCCGGCTCCGGTTCATCAATACCCAAAAAGCGGACGAATGCGAAGTTGGACTGGACTGGATCGAGGAAATCAAGTCATTTCGGAACGTTGTGGAAACCGCGCTGCAGAACCGGCAGGGGAGCATCAAGGTCTATCCTGATGATTACCGGGGCTTGATGATTCGCGTGGCCTGGCAATCTGACGAAGTGGAGCTGAACTTCTTAAAAGGCTTTGCCACGGTGCGGGTCATTTTGCCGGCGAATCATGGTGAGCAGATCTTGCTGGCAGCGGCTCAGCTGCTGCAAAAACCCGGTACAATGGAGATTCAATTTAAATAGGATCAGATGACCAGTAAGCCCGGCGCGGCGTGCGCCGGGCTTTTTTGCGCGTTTTTGCCGCTTTGTGTAATAACGAAGGCATTCCGTGGTTAAAATTAGTAAATACCAGCGAAAAACAGTTGGCGGCTGGTATTTCGATCAAACAGACCCTCTAATTTGGTCTGGAACCCGAAAAAAAGCGGCTCAGCCCGGTCAGGAACTGAAGAGCGTTCTTTGCACAAAGAATCCCTAAAAATAGGCTTTTCTAAAGGGCCGAACGCGGATGGTTTCGAGTATAGCTGGTTATCTTAATAAAAAAATCAAAAAAAATGAGAAAAAAAGAAGGATTTCGAGCTTTCTTGATGAAGTCTAATTATGGCAGAAATTATTACAAGGGAGGATTTCGTGGTGAACAAAACGGGACTTGTTAAAGCTTTGGCGGAAAAAGCGGGTGTAACTCAGAAGGATGCGGCAAAGGTACTGGATGCAGTATTTGATTCCATCCAGGATACTCTGGCAAAAGGCGACAAAGTGCAGATTATCGGTTTCGGCACTTTCGAAGTCAGAGATCGCAAAGCGAGAAAGGTAATCAGCCCCGCTACCGGTCAGGAAATCAAAGTTCCGGCCACCAAGGTTCCGGCTTTCAAACCGGGAAAATCCCTCAAAGAAGTAGTCGCCGCTTCCGCGAAGCCCGCAAAGAAAGCGGCCGCGAAACCGGCAAAGAAGAAGTAGTCTGTTGTTTTTGATGTCAGTTTAGGGCAAACGCCTTCGTGCGTTTGCCTTCTGCTTTCTTGGGGATCAAACCGGATCGCCAACGGTTTGAACGGATCCCGAGTAATGCAGCGCACAAAAAAAGCCTTCCGATCTGTCGGAAGGCTTTTTTTGTGCGAGTAAATCTATAAGCGGAGTTCTGTATTCGATAGTCATCTATCTGGGATGACAGTTGCCTGTCACCTCGAGCGACGCACCCGGAAGCGGAGCGGGCCACTCCACTGCTTCCCTATTTGGTCTTGCTCCAGGTGGGGTTTACCGAGCCGGCCAGTCGCCTGACCGCTGGTGAGCTCTTACCTCACCTTTCCACCCTTACCGACAAAAGCCGGCGGTTTCTTTCTGTGGCACTATCCTTGGGGTTGCCCCCACTGGGCGTTACCCAGCACCCTGCCCTGTGGAGCTCCGACTTTCCTCAAGCTTTTTACAGCCTGCGACTATCCAATTTACTCGCAGTGATCATTATATAGTGAATTCGGATCAGACACAACCGGGAACGACAGGAATTCAGAGTTGGGGAGTGTAATTGCGTGAATTTTGCGCCGATAATAGCCCGAAAACGGCCATATTTCTTTCTGTAATTTCGCGATTTGATTGCAGGAATTGCCGGTTGAGAAGAGAATACTATTGATGATATAAAAACCGGAATGAATCTCCGGCGTCGAACCGGGGTTCGAAGCATTTGAGGCTAAGGAGGTGAAAAGGTGCTTGAATCATTAGGTCACTTGATGGAATCTCCCGCGAACATCATTGGAATCTCTTTCGGCCTTTTGGTCGCGGTGGTATTCATTATTTGGTTGTTCCTGAAATTCTGCGACTTTGCGAAGAAGTTTACCCTTCCCGGCAAAGTGAAGATGTTCGTTTATCTGATCCTGACCGTTGGCGTCGGCCTGTTCAACTACATGTTCAGCAAGCTGTACACGGGTCGTGGCGAGGGTTTTGAAGTCTACGCCAATGAACAGCAAATGGCTATTTGGGTAGGGATTTCCCTCGCAACGGTTCTGCTGTTTACCTTTGCACTTGTTTCTGAGACCAAGACGGAAGAATAGGTTTTGCTTATAAAGGCGGCTTCGGCCGCCTTTTTTTACTTTGTATCCAGGAGGCATTCTATGGTACCGGTGATTTCGTTTGTCGGATGGCATAATGCGGGTAAAACAACGGTTTTGGAAAAAGTGGTCCGGGAATTGACGGAACGCGGTTTTCGGATCGGCCTGCTGAAACATACGGAAAAGCGGTTTCAACTGGATAAACCGGGATCGGACACCGCTCGGCTTGCCCAGGCAGGGGCCTGCCAGGTCGCGATCGCCTCACAGGAGCGGATCGGCTTTTATGGCCGGGTGGAGCAGGAACCGACCCTGGACGAGATGTGCGCTCTTTTCCGGGATGTCGATCTGATTATCACGGAAGGTTATAAACAAGGGGATAAACCTAAAATATTCGTAGCCCGAAGCGAGATCAGCCGGGATATTCCCGCATTGTCTCAGCTGGCTGCGATTGTGGCCGATTTTGAGGTCGGCGACCAAAACATTCCTTGCTTTGGTCTGGAGGAAACCGATGCGCTGGCCGACTTTCTCGCGGTGCTGCTGCAAAACGGATCCGGGGGGTGCCGCCCATGAGCCATGGGATGATTCGGATTGAGATTCGGACCCGTACGGAAACCCGAACGGTATATGCGGCTCCGGGATTAACCGCATGGGATGCTGTGCAGCGGTCCGGTTTATGGCCGGCCGGGGACTGCGGGGGACGGGGTATCTGTGGGAAATGCCGGGTGAAAACCCTGGACGGATCGAGGATTACCGCCCAGGAAGCTGAATTGCTGACGGAAGCGGAGAGAAACCAGGGCATTCGGTTGGCGTGCAGCTGTCGCCTGGAGAATGACGCGGTCATGGAACTGCCGGAAAACAGAGCCGGTGTTTATAAATTGGAAACCACCCGCCGGCGCTGGCAGGGACGCATAGCCAGCCCGGAGGCCGAAATATTGGGTTTAGAGAGACCGCTTGGCGTGGCTCTGGATATTGGGACCACAACCATCGCGGCACTGCTCGTGGATTTGACCAGTGGTGAAATCCTGGCCGACCGGGGAACTGCCAATTCTCAGGGCGCGCTGGGGCGTGATGTCATGGCCCGCATCAGCTATGCGGCGGAAAACGATCGGGGATTGCAGATGCTTCAGTCCATGGTTCTGCGCGATATCCGCAATCTGCTGACCGGTTTGTGCGATGAAGCGGGTGCAGCCACGGAACAGCTTGCCGCGGTTACGGTCGTCGGAAATCCCGTGATGCTCCATCTGTTCATGGGCCGAAGCCCGGAAACGCTCGGGCGTTCACCCTATCAGGGGCTGTTTCGGACGGCCCAGACCATCGAACCGGCCTGGCTGGGCCTGCCGGCCCATGAACGCGGCAGAGTCTGGGTGCTGCCGCAGGTTGGTCATTTTCTGGGGGCCGATATCGTCGGCTGTCTGCTGGCCCTCGAAGGGTCTATGAGTGACCAGGCTTTGGTGCTGGACATTGGAACCAATGGGGAAATGATCTTGAAAACGAAGGACAGGCTGCTTGGCACATCAGCCGCTGCCGGACCAGCTTTTGAAGGGGCCGGCATCAGCTGCGGCATGACTGCGCGCGATGGCGCCATCGACCGGGTATGGTTAGAATCCGGACGGATTTCTTTTCAGGTCCTTGGTGGCGGCGATGCGGCAGGTATCTGCGGCTCGGGACTGATTGACCTGCTGGCGGTTCTGCTCGAGTTGAAGGTGCTGGATCCGACGGGGCGGATCAATTCCGAAACGATGCTGGAAAGCATACGATCCACTTCCCGGGGAACCATGTTTGTGTTGACCGAAACGGCCGACGGCAGCCAAATTGGGCTGACCCAGCAGGATGTTCGGGAATTGCAGCTCGCGAAAGGGGCCTTGCGGGCCGGGGTCGACACGCTCCTGGAGGAAGCCGGGATTCTTCCGGAAATGATCGAAAAGGTCTTCGTAGCCGGGGCGTTCGGCAATCACTTGAACCCGGTTTCCTTACTCCAAACCGGGATGCTGCCCCGATTTGAACTGGAATCAATCATCAACGCAGGAAATGCCGCTGTCGAAGGGGCGTTGGCCGCACTGCTCTCGCTATCCGCGCGGAATCGGGCGACGGAGTTGGCGCAATCGATTGAATCGATCCAATTGGCTAACCGGTCCGACTTTTCGGCAGTTTTCATAAACAGTCTCAATTTTTAACACACAAGGAGGCGGTGTTTGATGGCACAGGTGCCGAAATTCCTGGAAGCCTATCGGGAAATCGATCCGGTCTTGTATGAAACAGTCGTCAAGGTAATTGAAATGGCTAATGCGCCGGGGGTGCTGGATCGAAAAACAAAGCTTCTGATCACCTTGGCCCTGGATGTTTTCAAGGGGGCCGACGAAGGTGTTCGGGTATTGGCCGCACAGGCACGTGAAGTGGGCGCAACCGAGCAAGAATTGGCTGAGGCGATCCGCCTGGCGTATTACGTGGCTGGATTCGATCCGTTAAAAACGGCCCTGGCTGCGTTTTAAGCAGCCTACCAGGTCCATGGAAGGCATTGCGATCCTTCCGGCAAGAGATGGAATCAAACCAAACAAAAAGGGCTGCCGGCATCGCCGGCAGCCCTTTGATCGTTGAATGGGGGTACTATTTGCTCACATTTTTGAAAATCGGGTTTAGGACCAGTCCGGTGATCAGTTTAGGGTAGAAGTAGGTGGACTTTTGAGGCATCTTGTCTTTGGCCTCGGCAACGGCAACCACTTCTTCAACTTTGGTCGAGTTGATCAGGAACGCAAGCTGGTAGGCCCCGTTGTTGACCGCCTGGACCGCCCAGTTTTCATCGCGGGTGTACGCCAGGTTATCCTGGTTTTTCCGCTCGATCTCGCCAATACCCAGGAGGTGGTCCAAAATGAGGTTGTCCAATTGTGCCACGTCGAGCTTTTTCCAGGCATCGGAGCGCTCTTTGGGGAGGAACTTCTTTGCCTGGGTAAAGTTTTTCAAGGTCAGGAAATACAGGGTTTTGTCTGAACCGTACATGCCGAAAACCCGCTTTTTCTTGCGGCGGCGGCCAAGTTCGGTCATGAATTCATCCAGCTTTTCCGCGGAACCGGCTTTTTCCACCTCAAACAGGTCGGACAGCGCGGTAATAAATTTTGGCATCTTGAGGCCTTTTACCGAACCGACCACGCGGTGGGTCGGGAGCACGACCAGCCCGTCGTCATGAAGATTGACCAGGGTGGTCATTACATGATCGAAGCCGGGCTTCCCGGCCGCTTCCATGTCGCGCGAGTACTGCAGCGCAGTCTCATAGCGATGGTGGCCGTCGGCAATATAGATTTTCATGGCTTTAAAGGTTTCGACTACGAATTTAACGACTTTTTCATTGGTGACGACCCAAAGCCGGTGAATTTCGCCGGCTTCGTCCACGAACTCGACATCGGGCTCCCGGCCGTCAATCGAACCGTGCAGAGCCTGGTCAATCTTCTTTTCAGGATCGTCGTACATGCCGAAGATCGAACTGAAATTGGACTGGGTGGCATGCATCAGCTTCAGCCGGTCGGCTTTGGGTTTGGACAGGGTCTCTTCATGAGGAAGGATGTTGCCCAGGCTGTAGTCCTCGGTTTTCATCCCGCAGATAAAACCGTTGCGGATCAAGGTGCCGTGCGGGCCTTCAAATTCCTGTTGGTAAACATACAGGGCCGGCTTAGACTCGGCGATGAGGACTTCATCTTCCTGCCACTTATCAAGATATTTTTTCGCGCGGGTGTAGCGATTGTTCTTTTCGGTGTCATCGGGGAAAATGAGTCCGAGTTCGAGGCGGATGATATTGAAAGGGTTTTCTGCATAATACCGTGCCTGGGCTTTCTCGTCGATCACGTCATAGGGCGGGGTTACCACCGATGCCGCGTTCGGGTTTTTCTCCGGATTGTAGCGCAGGCCGATCATGGGGCTGATTGAAGCCATGTGCCCTGAAACCTCCTATGGAATATGAATTCTTTCCAAATTGTATTATAACGGTTGAACCGGACGCAATGCTTTTCGACTTCGGCATCGCAAGAAACGCCGCCACTAAACGGGGAGTAAGCGCGATGAATTGGGAAGTTTGATGACCGGGTCAAATAAAAACGCAATGTCGAAAGGGGCCTGAAGCCCGCAGGGGTGCGGCTTGCATTTTGAGGGGCAGAGTGCTTCAATAAATGTGGATGTAGAGGTATTTGGAGGCATTTCATTTGGCACTGATCGACTATCATATCCATGCGCTGGCGCATGGCGAATACCAGCTCACAGCGGAATGGCTCACCGAGTATCTGGCCAGTGCAAAACAGCAGGGAATTATTGAGCTTGGGATCAGTGACCATGATGAGTTTCAGGGCACGTTCGACCCGGCGATGATTCTGGATGGCAATCGGATATCCGGGGGGAATCCCGTGGTACGCTTGGGGCTGGAAGTGGACTACAAACCGTCCCGGGAAACTGAACTGGCGCACCTTATCCGGAAAGCGCCTTATGATTACGTCATTGGTTCAGTGCATCATATTGGCGAGTGGCTGTTCGACCATCCGGATTACCGGAGTGGCTATGATACCCGGTCCGTTGATGCGGTGTATGCGGAGTACTACACGCTGGTTGAGCGGATGTGCCGATCCGGGCTTTTTGATGTGGTTGGACATATCGATCTTGTGAAAATCTGGGGACACCGTCCGGCCGGAAACAGCGGGGCGGCTTTCGCCGGCTCGGCGCTTAAGGCCATTCGGGAATGCGGTATGGTGGTAGAGATTAACAGTGCCGGCCTCCGGAAACCGGTCGGAGAACTGTATCCGGAAGATGCGATTATACGGCGCTTATTTGAAAGCAACATTCCGATTACGCTGGGTTCGGATGCGCACCGGCCCGACGATGTGGGTCTTGGCCTGGGAGAAGCGGCAGCTGCTGCCCGAAGGGCCGGATACCGCAAGGTTACCGGTTTCCAGCAGCACCAGCAGCTTTTATTTTCACTGGACTAATCAACGAACAGGTGGTGTATCCAATGCATGATGCGGCAATTCTCTTGATCAGTCTTGGAATTATCCTGGTTGGTGCCGAGGCGTTCACCAATGCCGTCGAGTGGCTGGGCAAGCGGATGAATCTGCCGGAGGGCGCTGTTGGCAGCATCCTGGCCGCGGTCGGCACTGCACTGCCCGAAACCATGATTCCATTGATCGCACTGACTCTGGACCGCGGGGGGAACGCGAAAAGCATTGGCATTGGAGCTATCCTTGGTGCGCCATTGATGCTTTCGACCCTGGCGATGTTCGTGACCGGTACAGCGATTATCGCCTTTCGTCGGCGCCGGCGGGCCGGGACGGACGTGCTCGCTGATCCCGCGGTCATGTCACGGGACTTGAGCGTTTTCCTCGTCGTGTTCAGCGTTGCCATGCTGGCTGGACTGATTCCGCCGCAATTCCGGTTTGGTCAGTTGATTCTCGCCGGATTGATGGTGCTTGCTTACATCTATTATGTATGGCTTACCCTTCAGGATGAGCGGTGCGATGACGAAGAAGAGGATTTGCGCGCTTGCTATTTTGCCCCCAAGGCCGATCAGCCAGCCTACTTTTCGATCCTTGCTCAGTTGGGGTTTGCACTTGTCATGATTGTCGGTGGTGCGCACCTTTTTGTCCAGGGCGTGGAGAGCCTGGCTATAGCTTTTGGGATTCCAGCGTTCGTGCTCGCGCTGGTGATCGCGCCGATCGCCACCGAACTCCCGGAAAAGTTCAACAGCGTGATCTGGGTATCCCGTGAGAAGGACACCCTGGCCCTGGGCAACATTACCGGCGCAATGGTGTTTCAAAGTTCCTTGATTCCGGCAATGGGGATCTTTCTTTCCGACTGGCAGCTCAGTTCCGGCGCCCTGCTGTCCGGACTGCTCACCCTGACCGCGGCGGGGGTTCTGTTCCTGGAAACCCATCACCATAAAAAATTGCAGGCAAGGACGCTGCTCCTTTCCGGCGCTTTTTATCTGTTGTTTCTGATCCTGGTATTAAAACGGGTGATCGTATAGTTGAGCTGGTTAGCGAATGCCTGCCAACGGTTGTTGAAGGAGGTTTATCGTGAAGACAGAAGAAAAAATAGCTGCCTTGGGAATCACGCTTCCGGAGGCTCCAAGACCGCTTGCGGCCTACGTTCCTGCGGTTCAGTCCGGATCGCTGGTATTCATATCCGGGCAGCTGCCGGTGCTAAACGGGGCACTGATGATGACCGGGAAGCTGGGCGCCGGGCTTTCGCTCGAAGATGGACAGGCTGCCGCTCGGCAGGCCGCAATCAACTGTCTCGGGGTGCTGAAAGCCACAGCCGGGGATTTGGACCGGGTGAAACGGATTGTAAAAATCACTGGATTTGTACAGTCAGATGGTACCTTTTACGATCAGCCGAAGGTGATCAACGGCGCTTCAGAGCTGTTTCAGGCGGTATTTGGCGAGGCCGGGGTCCATGCCCGGGCGGCCGTCGGTGTCAACGCGCTGCCGCTGAATGCGCCGGTGGAGGTTGAACTGATCGCCGAGCTCGCGGATTAATCATGAAATATCGGGATTTTTACTGGGCATCTGGCGGTCATTTTGCCACAGATCTCTATTTTAATCTGCTTCCGGCCTTATTGCCGGTTGTCTCCCACCGCCTTGGCCTGTCACTCACCCAGGTCGGGTTTGTGACCATGGCCAGCATGGTGGCGGCCAACTTCTTCCAGCCGCTGCTCGGCCATCGGTTTGACCGGCGGCCAAACCGCTTGTGGCCGCGGGTATCACTGGTCGCTAGCGGGTTCTTTATGGTGTTGTGCGGGCTTCCGGTCGGTTACGGGCTGTTCGGGCTGCTGGCGGTGGTTGGCGGCTTTGCCAATGGCGCGTTCCACCCACTGGGTTCCGTGGTTGCTTATCAATCGAATCCCCGCCAGCGTGGTTTTTTTATGTCAATGTACTCAACGGCCGGATCGTTTGGCTTTGCAATCGGACCCGCGATCGCGGCGGTAATGATTCAAACCTTTCAAACGCCAGTCTCTTTGCTGGCCTTGGCTTTACCGCTGCCGCTTTTTTGGCATTATCTCGGAAAGATTGATCTGTCCAAGCTTCAGACCCAGTCGGAATCCGCCGGGGAGCCCAATGGGCTAAAGGGGATTCTGACAGCGGGTGTGGTTGTGCTCACCCTGATTATGATCCTCAGGGCGTGGGGGCATCTGGCCTTCTGCAGCTATCTGGTGTTTCTGCTCCAGGAACGGGGTTTTACCTATGTTGCAGCCGCAAACCTGCTGACTGCATTTTTGATCGCGGCATCGGTCGGCGGACTGGGGGGCGGAAAACTCTCGGACGGGATCGGCCGTCGGGCAGTGGTTCTGATAACCCTGGTTGGGTCCGCACTCTTTTCCGGACTTTTTTTAGTTTCGAGCGGCCCGCTTTCATTGGTTTTTTTGATCCTGGCCGGGCTCGGGATTGGGGGATCATTCCCGGTGCTGATTGTGCTGGGACAAGAACTGATGCCAAACAATATTGGCCTGGCATCGGGCATTTCCATGGGATTCGCCTGGGGAATGGCTGCATTTGGGATCTACCTGAATGGTATTGTTGGGGATTTGTATGGTCTGACCGCGAGTTTTTGGATGACCACCGGAATCCTGGCTCTGGCTGCCATCATGACCGCTGGCGCGATCGCTGTTTTAGCCTGGCGCCGGCAAGCAAAGCAAGCATAAAAAAGAGGTGTAAGCATGAACGTTTATGACAAAGCCCACGAAACCGCCCGGGCGCTGAAAGAGAGCCAGCAGGGCAAAAAGTATGAAACTGCGCGCGAGGCACTGAAAAAGAATGAAGAAAACTGGCAGGTTCTGCAGGATTTCAGGGTAAGGCAATCGGAGCTGCAGGCGAAGATCTTGGAGGGAGAACCGGTTCCGGGTGAAAAAATGGACGAATTGAACCGGCTGTTTCTCATCCTGACCCAGAATCCGGTCATTATGGAATACCTCCAGGCCGAATTGGAGCTGATCACGGTTATCGAAGACATTCAGCAGATTCTGCTGAAGGCGGTTGAACTGGGCAAACCAGCTCAGGAATAAAGTGATTTGGGAACTCCGGACTTTTCGGGCTCGTCCAAAAAACAAATAGACAGAATATTCTAAACATTATCCGTGGATCTGACGATAATATACTCAGGAGGGAATTGGCCAGGGAAGGAGGGAGTTCAATGAACGTCTATGCGGTTGCGTACCTTGCAGGGGTTACATTTTTAGGAATAACCGCTCCTGGATTCTTTTACACACTGTATCAAAATCAAATGAACCAGGAGGAGGAAATCTGATGCTTTTTCATGGAATGGAATACCAGCCTCTGTGAATAAACTGCGAGGTACGCAAGCCTTCGCAGTTTTTTATTGTCTTGATTTACCGCCGCGACAACAAGCCACCGGGCGACAAGAATAGTTGTGAAAAAGGGAATACTCGGATACGGAAGACCTTCATCGTGGGAATACGGTCAGAGGGTCTTTTTTCAATGAAAAGACCGCAGTTTGCAGACCGGAAAACGATTTCTCCCCTTCGTTGAGTAAGTTTTTCGTTTGCTTGCGGGTATCTTGCGAGACGGCTATAATTTGACTAGTTTAATGCAAGGAGACGACATGACCATGAATAAAACCCTGCGAAACGTTTTTGTCCTCATTTTGGTATTGTCTTTGATGATCGGTGTTGCCGGGTGTTCCGGGGCTCAGGCGGCCGTTACGGTAAACGGTGAAAAGATCCCGCAAAAAACGATCGATAGTCGGAAACAAAGCTATATCGCGAATTATGAGCAGCAAAGCGGGAAAAAGCTTGACCCGAAAACCGATACAGCGATCATGAAACAAATCGATGACGCTGTAGTCAATGAAGTCATTCAGGAAACAGTTGTGGCTCAGGATGCCAAGAAAAGTGGGATAAAAGTTACTAAAGCGGAAGTTGTCAAGCGAATCGCTGATTTCAAGAAGATGGTCGGGGGCGAAGAACGGTACAAGCAAGTGCTTGCTCAGATGAAGTTGACCGGCGCCGATGTGGAAACGATCTTTTCCAATCAGTTGCTGGCGGAAAAGCTGCAGAAGAAAGTTACCGCGAACATCAAGGTCAGTGACGCAGACGTACGGGCGTATTACGCGGCCCACCAGGCGGACTACAACGAACTGCGCTCGCTCAAGATTTCTCATATTTTGGTGAAAACCGAACCCGAAGCGCTGGATATGATCAAACGGGTCAAGGCGGGTGAGGATTTTGCCACGCTTGCAAAAAAATACTCGATTGATCCCTCTGCCCAACAAAATGGCGGCGATCTTGGGATGGTCAATGAGAAGACTTCTTTTGTTCCGGAATTTCTGGCAGCCGCAATGGCTTTAAAAGCCGGGCAGATGACCGAAAAGCCGGTAAAAAGCCAGTATGGGTATCATGTGATCAAAGCCTTTGAAGAGAAACCCGGGAAAACGGTAACTTTTGAGCAGGTAAAAGCCGATGTCCAGAAAGCCGCGCTGAATGACAAACAGCAAAAAGCGTGGACGGCCTACCAGCAGAATCTGGTGAAAAAAGCGAAAGTTGACCGGAATAAAAAGTAACATCCAATGGGGTAATTTTCTCAGCATTCAGGAAGGTGGTTGCAATGGCGGATAAAAAAGAGGCGTGCAAGAGCTGCAGTTCCAACACGGAGGGCGGGTGCAGCGCCAGTTCCTGCGAAACGCCCGAAAAATCGTTGTTTGGTTCACTGAACGACATTAAAAACGTGGTAGCTATCATGAGCGGGAAAGGCGGCGTTGGCAAATCGACGGTAACCTGCCTGTTGGCCGTAAATTTGGCTCGGATGGGATACCGGGTCGGCGTGCTTGATGCCGATATCACCGGGCCAAGCATCCCGAAAGCGTTTGGCATTGAAGGCGGCCGTCTTAAGGCAACCGATTTTGGCATTCTGCCGCCGCAGACCGACCGCGGCATCAAGATCATGTCGGTCAATCTGTTTCTCCCTGGCGAGGACGAGCCGGTGATCTGGCGCGGGCCAATGCTGGGCGGGCTGATTCACCAGTTCTGGGGGGAAAGCGATTGGCGTGAAATCGATTACCTGCTGGTCGACCTGCCGCCGGGCACGGGTGATGTGCCGCTGACGGTCATGCAGTCCCTGCCGGTCAGCGGGATTGTCATCGTATCCTCTCCGCAGGAACTGGTTCAGATGGTGGTTAAGAAAGCCATTAAAATGGCCCAAAAAATGAATGTTGAGATTCTCGGCCTGGTCGAGAATATGAGCTACGCGGTCTGTCCGCACTGCAGCCAGACGCTGAACCTGTTCGGCGAATCAAAGGCGGATAAAATCGCCGCGCAGACCGGACTGAAGGTGCTGGCACAAATGCCGCTGGAACCAGCGATCAACCAGCTGATGGACCAGGGTAAAGTGGAGGAAGCCCAGAGCGATGCAGCCAAGCAGCTTTCGGAGGCTGTGATTGCAGCCCTGCCGGTCGCCCGATAACCTCAGTTTCACATTTGAGAGAACGAAGCGGCAGATCATGAGGGATCTGCCGCTTCTTTGTTTGCATTCGAAATGGGCTACTTATCCTGTGATTCGGGCTTTTTGTAGATCACTGCCGAATAGATTATAGGAACCAGCGCAATGACAGCCATGGCAGACAGAAAGAGGATAAACGCGATCCGGCCGGGCAGAAACGCCGCGCCAAGGCAGACCAGCCCACCGGCGACCCAGAGCCACGCAGCCATACGGTGCGTACGGTTCCAGACTTCTTCGCTTGCCAGGGTCCAAGGGGTCTTAATCCCAACAAAGTAATTGTGCCGGAACTGTCCCATCCGGTTGCCGATCATGATAATAAAAAGACCCAGTCCGGCGAGGATAATCATCGGGACATTCAACGTATATCCAAGGCCGATGACGATCGTGACCTCGTAAACCACTGTCAGGAACAAGACCAAACCGCTGCGAATCATGCCATAAGCCTCATCAAACCGCGGGTAACTCGCGCGCTTGGGATCAATGAGCGGGAGCAAAGCCAGCCCGGCATAAACGACCGCCGTTAAGACCGGCGGGAAGAAGGCGCCGACCGATCTTGCGGCATAGCGATCCACCTGCCCGTCGATATTCCAATGAAACGGCACCTGAGCGGGCAGGTGCGGGTAAACCAGGACGGCTTCAATCAGCAGTCCCACCAACACTAGCAGGATCCACCAGTCGTGCTTCAAAACGTTCTTGAAATCATAGTCTTTTTGGCTGTTCTCAATGTCGTTCATTTTTTAGATGCCTCCTTATTGCCCTTGGGGTCTTCCTGTGGACCCAGCAGATCAAGCATGTAGCTCATGACTTCCTGAAAAACCGTGGTATTGATCGAGTAAACCATGTTTTGCCCTTTTCGGACATCCTGCACCAGTTTTGCCTGCTTGAGCAGACCGAGATGATGAGAGATGCTTGGTTTGGTCATATCAAATTGGTCCGCGATCTCACCGGCTGTCAGGTCGCCGGCTTGCAGCATTTTCAAGATTTCCCGCCGGGTCTTGTCGGATAGAGCCTTAAACGCCAGGTTCAGCGACATATGCCGGGCCTCCCTTCCGCACCAGTTTAGACAATTAGACAATAATCTAAATATCTAATAATAAGATACCGCGTGGGTGGTCAAATTGCAAGGGGGGACTCCGCTTTTCATCAGGATTCGCGAAGGTTATAATAAGAATGCATCACGGAAATACAATCTTTGGAATAGAACAGATTCGGAATACTCGCGATTTCACGCGTGATCAACTTAAAAGCCAAGGAGACAGTGCAATATGCTGCAGCTTCAGAACGTCAGTCTGAATATCGGCGAAAACGGCGATCAGAAGGAAATCCTGAAAGACATCAACCTTACCTTTGAAAAAGGAAAACTCTACGCGATCACCGGGCCGAACGGCGGCGGAAAAACCTCCATCGCCAAAACGATCATGGGCATCTATCAGCCTTCGGCGGGTCATATCCTGCTGGAGGGGCAGAACATCACTGATCTTAGCATCACCGAACGGGCGCGCAAAGGCATTGCTTATGCGTTCCAGCAGCCGCCCCGCTTCAAGGGAATTCTCATCGATGACATGATGAAGATTGCCAGGACAGACATGGAGGCGCTTGAACTGCGCAGTATTCTGCGCGATGTGGGCCTGTGCCCCGAGGATTATACCGGCCGCGACATGGGACCCGGCCTGTCCGGCGGGGAGATTAAACGGATCGAAGTCGCCCAGGTACTGGCGCGGGCGGCGCTGATTTCGATTTACGACGAACCAGAGGCCGGGGTCGACCTGTGGACGATTCAGAAGCTGGGTTCGCTGATTGTGCGCAAACATAAGGAACACCCGGACCGGACCACGATCGTGATTACCCACAACGAGCAGTTTTTGCCCTTGTGTGATGAAATTATTCTGGTTGCCGGCGGGCAGATTGAGCAGAAAGGCCCGGCCGCCGAGATTTGGCCGATGATAAAAGACGAGATTATTTGTAAGCTGAGAGATCAATGCGGAGGTGTGGTCCCCCATGCAACTCAATCCATTCGATAAATCCATTCTCGCTGCGGTGGCCGATCTTCATGAGATCCCGCAGGGCGCAGTCAATATCCGGAAGGACGGCGGCGGCTTTTTCAGGCGCTCCACCGAAAACATTGAGATTGTAACCAAAGCGGACAAGCCAGGGATTGATGTGATTGTGAAACCGGGAACCGTCAATGAGTCGGTGCACATACCTGTGATAGTGACCCAAACGGGTTTGAGCGACCTGGTGTACAATACCTTTGATATCGGGGCCGATGCTGACGTAACCATCATTGCCGGATGTGGAATCCATAATGACGGCCACCAGGCGGCCAGACACGACGGGATTCATGAAATCATCGTCCGGCGCGGCGCTCGGATGAAGTATGTGGAAAAGCATTATGGTGAGGGAGAGGGAACCGGCGACCGGATTCTGAACCCGACGACCCTGATTACGGTGGAAGAAGGCGGCTATCTGGAGATGGAACTCACCCAGATCCGGGGCGTGGACAGCACTAAACGGATCACCGAGGCACGGCTGGAAAAAGGTGCCGGGCTGAAAATGGTTGAAAAACTGCTCACGCATGGCGCCCAGACCGCGGATTCGAGCATTGTAATCAATCTTGAAGGCGTTGACTCCTATGCGCAGGTGCTGGCCCGTTCCGTCGGACAGGATACTTCAAAACAGCTGTTCCGGGCCAGGATGGTCGGGAAGAGCCAGTGTACCGGTCATGTCGAGTGTGATTCGATTATCATGGACCAGGCCTTGATCAGCGCGGCGCCCGAACTGACCGCAGAAAGCGCCGACGCGGTGCTGACCCACGAAGCGGCTATCGGCAGGATCGCGGGCGATCAGCTGGTCAAGCTAATGACCCTTGGCTTGAATGAAAAGGAAGCGGTTGACCGGATTTTATCCGGATTCCTGAAATAGGTTTATTGGGGAGAACGGCATGAATCTTGGGCCTTTCCGGACCTTTGTCAAAGTGGTCGAAACCCAGAATCTGTCGCGGGCGGCGGCAGAGCTTGGGCTTTCCCAGCCTGCGGTCAGTAAACAGATTCAGGCCCTGGAAGATCATTACGGCGTTCTTCTGATGGAACGATCCGGGCGAAAGCTGAAATTGACCGAAGCGGGTGAGGCCTTGTACGCCTGCGCGATGGAGCTGCTGCGGGTCATGGAAAAAACCACCCGGATGATGGAGGATATCTCGGAAAGCCGGCGGGGCAAGCTGTACATTGGAACCAGCACCATCCCCGGGCAGTATCTGATTCCGAGAATCATCAAATCATTCAAAGCCCGGTATCCAAATGTTGCGATTTTTATGGATATGGCCGATACCGAAAAGATTTACACCAGGGTTGCCGAACGGGAAATGGATCTCGGTATCGTCGGCGCGTGGCTTGGAAACCGTAAAGTTGATGGGTTCAAGTGGGCTGAGGATGAACTGCTGGTTCTGGTGCCGGCGAATCACCGATTGGCCCAGGCAAAGGAAGTGGCCATCGGGGATCTGTTAAAAGAGCGCTGGCTGTTTCGTGAAAAAGGGTCGGGAACCCGGGTCGCGGTTGAGGAGATGCTCGGCCGGGTCTTCATCCGCAAAGAGGATTTGAACATTCAGGCAGAAGTCGGCAGTACCAGCGCCATGGTGGCAGCGGTCGAGGCGGATTTGGGCATCTCTATCGTATCCAGCCTGGTGATTTCCCATGGTTCGGCCGGCCAGGGCGTGATGGGCTTAAAACTGGCCAACGATGTTGGGAAACGCGATTTGTTTGTCATCTATCCAAAACAAAAGCATCGCCGGGTTACGGTGGAACGGTTTTTGGATTTTCTGCGTAATAATGAGAGTGGGGAAGGGGGCTCGTAGACGGGCCCCTGATTTATTTTTGTCTGGGTGCGATTTTCCTTGAACCCGGGTCAGTTTTTTGCTATCAATTATACTAGTTTGTTTTCGAAGGGGGTCGGATGTGCCGTGAATATCACGATGGAAGAAGCGCGCCGGCTGCGGGACCAGTACGGAACCCCGCTTCTGGTTGTATCGCGATCCCGCATTATGGAAAAGTTCCAGATCTTAAAGGATTATCTGCCGCGGATTGGAATGTATTATGCGGTGAAAGCCAATCCCAATAAGGAAATCCTGAAGATCATCGATTCCTGTAACTCGTATTATGATGTCTGTTCGGACTGGGAGATCGAAACCGTCATGGAACTTGGGGTGCCCGGTGAACGGATGATTCATACCCATCCGATGAAAAAGCCGGAAAACATCCAATTTGCTATCGAACGGGGGATCAAGTGGTTTGTCTTCGACAACGAGTGGGAACTGAGCAAGTTCCTGCCGTACAAGGATAAGATCAACCTGCTGATGCGGCTCAGCTTTCCGAACCCGGACTGCATGGTCAATCTGTCCTACAAGTTCGGGGTGGACCCGGTTTCAGCCTTACCGTTGGCCCTGCGGGCCCGCGAGATGGGATTGAAGGTCAAAGGACTCTGCTTTCACGTCGGTTCACAGAGTCCGAACCCGTACAAACATGTGGAAGCGATCATTGAATGCCGCCGCTTGTTCAACCTGATGACGCTGGAAGGCTTTCAGCTTGAAGTGGTCGATATCGGAGGCGGGTTCCCGGTCGAATACACGGACGGCATCATGCCCTTCAAAAGCTTTTTCGAGCCGATCCAGGAAGCCTGCAGCCGGTATTTCGGCAGTGTCCGGGTGATCGCCGAACCCGGGCGGTTCGTGGTCGGGGACGGGGTGGATTTGATCCTTTCGGTGGTGGGAAAATCCCGCCGCAGCGATATCTGGTGGTATTACCTGGATGACGGGGTTTATGGCTCCTTCTCCGGGAAGGTGTTTGACCACTGCGATTACCGGATGCGTTCCGAAAAGGAAGGCCCGCGCGAGCAGTGCATCGTGGCTGGCCCAACCTGTGACTCGTTTGATATAATCTATCATAACTCTACCCTCCCAAGTTTGGAAATCGGAGACATGCTGCTGGTCCCATCAATGGGGGCGTATACAAGCTGCAGCTCGACCTCCTTTAACGGAATCCTGCCTGCCAGGACTGTCGTGGTTGATTAAAGCGCCGAAGATAGAAAGGGGTAACTGAAACATGAGCGAACTGATCCGGGAAGACTCGATGACCGATCTTTGGAACGTCTGGTTTACCGAACTGCACCAGAATCGTGCCGGGTTGACTTTGAAAGTGAACCGGCTGCTGTACAGCGGCGAAAGCGCTTTTCAGCGCATTGAAATTATGGATACCTATGAGTTCGGCAAGATGCTGGTTCTTTACGGTTCGATCATGATTACCGAGAAAGACGAGTTCGTCTATCATGAAATGATCAGCCACATTCCGCTGTTTACCCACCCGAATCCGAAAGAGGTTCTGGTCATCGGCGGCGGGGATGGCGGTACCATCCGTGAAGCCCTGAAACACCCCGAGGTAGAGCGGGCAACCCTGGTTGAAATTGATGAGATGGTGGTCCGCAAGTGCCAGGAGTACTTCCCGGAAGTAGCCGGCAAACTGGATGATCCACGGGTTCGGCTGAAATTTGAGGATGGCGAGAAATACCTGGCCACCACCAAGGATAAATACGATGTCATCATGTGTGACGCTTCCGACCCGATCGGGCCGGCCGAAGTGCTGTTCCAGAAGCCATTCCATCAGACAGCCTATGACTGCCTGAATGATGACGGCATATTCGTTACCCAGTCGGAATCGCCGTTCTTCCACCAGCGGACCCTGCGGCGCATTTACGACAACCTGAAGTCCGTTTTCCCGATTGTTCGGGTTTACTGGGCGTATATTCCGACCTATCCGAGCGCGATTTGGAGCTTTACGGTCTGCTCGAAGAAATACGATCCGATCAAGGACTTCGATCTGGCGCGTTACCAGGCGCAGAAACCGGTCACAAAGTACTACAATGACGGAATCCACCAGGCCGCTTTCCAACTGCCGAACTTTGTTAAGGCGGCCCTGGGCGAATAGGAAATCCGATGCGGAGCATTGATAGAGAAATACGGATATTTCGCCCAAAACGGGGCGAAAATAATTGAAAATCCGTTTGACTCACATGTTCCACGGTGTTACAATAAGTCTTGCGTGTGGAGCTGTGGTGTAGTGGTTAACATGCCGGCCTGTCAAGCCGGAGACCGCGGGTTCAAGTCCCGTCAGCTCCGCCATCACGCCTCGGTAGCTCAGTTGGTAGAGCAGCGGACTGAAAATCCGCGTGTCGGTGGTTCAAGTCCGCCTCGAGGCACCATAGTTGCGGAAGTGGCTCAGTGGTAGAGCATCGCCTTGCCAAGGCGAGGGTCGCGAGTTCGAATCTCGTCTTCCGCTCCAGAAGTAAACGGGCCGCCCGATTCGGGCGGCTTTTCCAATCTCCAGGCCGTTCCAGTTGCTTTCGCCGAGCATAGGGCGGGAAAAGCTGACCGGTTACGGACCAGCGCGTTTTGGAAGGCACCGATTCATAGCCAAGTAAAAATGCCGTCGAATTGGCATTGACGGGATTTTGGGAAATAAGCTATAATAGCTATGCTTGTGCTCGAGGGCGGATGGCGAAGTGGCAACGCTGCGGTCTGCAAAACCGCCATTCACCGGTTCAAATCCGGTTCCGCCCTCCATTTTCCTTTCTTGCCGGAGTGGCGGAACAGGCAGACGCAACGGACTTAAAATCCGTCGATGGGTGACCATCGTACCGGTTCGACCCCGGTCTCCGGCACCACTGAATTTATCAGGATTCTTGCCGGTGGAATAAAATGGCAGGAACCTCGAAAATGGCTCATAAAAGTGGGAGTCCGTAGTGTCTGGTGAAAACCGCAACGGACCCGAGAAGGCTAATCCTCTTGCTTAACCAACAAGTAAGGGGGTTTTTTTATTGGCAAAAGTGTTCAGTATCAGTAAGGAGATTCCGGAATCATGGGAAGATGCACTTAAGGATTTCCTGCTCTGGAAAATGGCTGAAGGCGTGAGTAAAAGGACAATCCGGGATTACGATGAACACATCAGGTTTTTCTTTAATCGGTATCCGGAAGCTTACCAAAGCAGATTGAAAGAGTCGATTTATGAATACTTGCAGCAGCCGGTAAAACCAGCGACCTACAATTTGAGGTTGGTCTATTTGAAAGGCTTCATTAGCTGGGGTGTCAAAGAGGGCATTTTCCCCGACAATCCGCTAATTGGCATGAAGAAGCGGCGTGATGAGGGCCGGACCGTTAATATCGACCCGGACATTTTGACCCGGTTAATCGGACTTCCAGACCAAAATACTTACGCTGGACTTCGAGACTATGCCCTGATTCTCATGACCTTGGATTGTGGTATCCGTCCTTCCGAAGCTCAGGGGCTAGTGCCGGAAGACATCAACACTCGGTCAATGGAAGTCACAATTAGAGCGGAAATCGCTAAAACCCGAGTTTCCCGAACGCTTCCGCTTTCTAAAATCACGATTCAAGCCATTCGTGACCTTATCAAAGCACGCCATTCTTCCTGGAAAGTTAATACCCCTTTGTTTTGCAGTGCGGACGGAACCCCATTGAACGCCTATACCTGGGGGGACAGACTGGAACATTACAGCCGAATTCTTGGTACGAAGATTCGACCGTATGACCTGAGACACAGCTTTGCTCTGCAATTCCTCCGTAACGGCGGGCACGCTTTGGCCCTTCAGAGGACACTAGGCCACAGCGACCTTGCCATGACCCGGCGATACATCAGCCTAACGCAGGAGGACTTGAGAAACCAGCATAACACCGCAAGTCCATTAAACACATTCGTAAACCAACGTAACAGGAAGAGAACCCTAGGTGATTGAGCGCGTCTGGGATTTGGGGAATCTTTTCATAACCCCGCCGCGCGGATTTAAGGCCTTTTAACAGCAGAAGAGAGTATGAGTTCGGCTCATACTCTCTTTCTGTCTCACGATGATGGCAAGCGCCTTTTCTACTGCGTAATACGTGCCCAATTGAGGCTCAAAGTCAGTTTTGGAAGGGTAACATATAGCCATTTTAAATAGGCGGCTTAGAAGTCAATTTCTCCTCCCAAGATGTACCATTTACCGCTTCCGCTGATGCTCATAGCAGTAGATGGCTCCCCCAAACCGCTTCTCGTTATCTAAACAGTATTGAAGGACCTTCTCTGATACAGGTTTACCGCAATGAGCGCACACTGCTTGGGTAGGTTCTTCTGTTGCCGCCGCCTCCGGTTCGCTGGCTTCAGGTTGCATCTCATGAACCTGGGGCAAGGGGACAACTTCCGCTTCAGCCTTCGCTGGCAATGGGGCTGGCGTATCCTTGACCGACAGAAGTGCTCTTACCAAGTCATCTCGGTTCCAAAGCTCCACAGCATTGGCCTTGGCAAGTTCGATAGCTTGATTCGTGTAAAAACTATTTGTGACGACCATAGCTTTGGTGCAGCCGTACTTTCCCTTCGCCGCCACCGCTTCCTGAACCGCCTTAATCCCGACCTTGTTTTTGTATCGTTTGGCCTGGATGACCGTTTTCACGCCGTTTTTGCTTGTTATGAGGTCAGCCCCGTAATCGCCGATGTACTGTGTCCGCTCAACCTTGTATCCCAGCTTTGTAAATAGTACCTCCAAGTACTTCTCAAAGGTCTTTCCGCTCATTCCATCAATCTGGTCGATACCCGATTCCGCCAGCCGCTTCTTCTCCCAAATGCGAAAGATAAACTTACCGATGACCACAAGTGCGATAAGCGCCCATATCGGCCATGTAACAGATAATCCGCTGAATGTTGCTTTCAATAAATCGAGGGTAGATATCAACGAAATTCCCCCTGTAATACTAGTTTTCACCATATTCCACGCAAAAGGAGTAATCCCTTCTTCCGTCCTTGTTAACCGCCCGGTTTTTGTTCCTGATACCTTGTTTAGTTTTTCTTACTCCTGTTGTGATTAACATTCTGGTCATCCGCCTAGCCTAGGTTTGAGGCCCAAGCTAGAGCCGGATGGAGGTGAATGAACTCCGAATATGGCCTCAAATATCAAACTCACCTTGAACGGCGAGTATCGAAAGGAAGCGATAATATGTCTACAAGCCCTACCCATGCCACCTACATTTACAATCATGACCTTATCCCCGAAGAACTCAAGCAATTCCCCCAATGGATTCACTGGAGGGGTGAATGGGATGAAAAGTCAGGGAAACTTAATAAGATTCCTCAGCAAGCCATTTTGGGGGGAAATGCCAAGGTTAATGACCCATCGTCGTGGTGTGACTACGAAACAGCCGTAAAGGAACAACGCGAAAGCCCGTTACCATTTGGACTGGGCTTTGTTCTTACTGAAGAAGACGACATTATCGGGTTTGATTTTGACCATTGCATTGATGAGAACGGCAAAATAGCTGATTGGGTTCAGAATGACTTCATTTCAGTATTGCGTAGCTACTCCGAAGTATCTCCCTCAGGAAAAGGAGTGCGGATATTCGTCAGAGGTTTCTTGCCCGGTCCATCAAAGAAGACTCAACAAATTGAGGTTTACGACAAAGGAAGGTATTTAACCGTTACAGGTAACCACATCGAGGGCACTCCGACCAGCGTCGAACATCGGCAAAATGAAATCGAAGCCATCTATCAAAGGTATTTCGGGCCTATTGAGAAAGCCAAGAAAGCTAAGAATCAAGTGATGCATTCTAGCCACCCCGTATTGGCAAACTACGGTAATGGTCTTTCTGACAATCAGGTCCTGTATCTTGCACGTAGCGCCCAAAATCGCGACAAATTCAATGCATTATGGTCGGGAGAGTGGGACTCGATTGGATATCCTTCGCCGAGTGAAGCGGACCAAGCACTCTGTTCTATGCTTGCGTATTGGACAGCCAAGAACGCCGAACAAATAGACCGTTTGTTCAGGAAATCGGGGTTAATGCGGGATAAATGGGACGAGAATCGCGGCGAGCATACTTATGGGGAACTAACGCTAATCAAAGCGATTGGCGTAACACTGGAAACATATGACCCAGCCCATCTTCTCGGCACCGACCATGACAATGCCATCAAAATGAACCATATTGATGTTGCCAAACACATTCTCACCAACTATCAGTGTTACTATTATCAAAACCACCTGTATATCTACAGCAACGGAGTTTACAGGGTTGGCGACTACCTTATTGAAAAACAGGCCCACAATTTACTTGGTAAACACGCAACTTCCCGCAATGTTAGCGAAGTGATTGCCTGGATACAGCGAGAAACCCGTATTGATGACCTCGCCATGAATCCGGATGATGGTCTAATTAATGTTCAGAATGGCCTACTGAACTGGCGGACGGGTGAACTCTTGCCGCATACGCCTGAACGGTTGTCCACGGTTCAGATTCCAGTTATCTATGACCCCGCCGCCAAGTGCGGAACGGTGGACATTTTTTTGAATAGTGTGCTGCCCCAAGACCTTATTCCGGTTTACTACGAGATGCTCGGCTATTGCCTGGTACCTCATGCGAGGTATGAAAAAGCCTTTCTGTTTGTCGGTGAAGGGTTTAACGGTAAGACTACCGCTTTATCCATTCCCCAAGCCCTGGTTGGTAGTGAAAACGTGGCAAATATGTCTTTACATCAAGTTGAGGGACGGTTTGGGGCGCAAAATCTTCGGGATAAAATGCTATGCGTAGATGATGACCTTCCTGGACGAAAGCTCGAAGAAACGTCAATATTCAAAAAAATAGTCTCAGGGCAATCGTTAACGGTGGAAGAAAAGGGTAAGCCGCACTTCAACATCAAACCCACTGTTAAGCTTCTTTTCGCTGCCAATCACTTGCCGGAATCAGCCGATAATTCGAACGGGTTCTGGCGTAGATGGATTGTGTTCCCTCTAAGTAATGTATTCGGAACAAATCCAGACCGCGAACTCGGTATGAAATTGACCTCTCCGGCCATGCTTTCAGGAGTATTGAACAAGGCAATCGAAGGGTTGCGCAGATTGGAGTCACAGAATGGATTCAGTTATGCGGATTCAGATAAATCAGGCCTTGAGGCATGGCGGTATGAGAACGACAATGTGCGGCAGTTCGTTGACGAATGCTGTGAGATGGCCGGGTATCAGTCAAAAGTTGAGATACACAGGCAGTACATGGTCTGGGTGGCTGAGTCTGGGCAAACCCCGGTAGGGCGTAATAAGTTTTACTCTCGAATTAAGACGATAAGTGGTGTCGAAGATAGAAAGGACGCCAACGGAATCCATTGCTTTTACGGTATCCAACTCAATCCATCCGCAAACTTCTAAGCTGCGTGAGGAGGTTCATCCAGTATTGGGTGGACCTCCTCCGCTTTCATTCCAGATTCTCATACGTAATTACGGCCAGCTTATCGCTCCTTTTCCAGTTTTCCAACTTTATATAGACTTCTTCTTCAATGACATTCACGGGGGGATACCTCTTTTACCTTGCTTTTCAGCAGAAACCAAGAAATAATTGGAAAACTGGCCTCCTTGTGAATATTTCGGGGCTTCTTTGGATTCATAAAGTGGACAACTGTTGGCTGAAAACTGGCGTTGGACCGAAAACTGGTAATCGAGTACCTTTGGGGGTATTTGTGAGAATGAAGCATGGCAATTACTTAACCGTCTTGATTTCCAACTCCGAACCAAACAAGCGGTTTGTAGCTGTATTTCCGTCATGGTTTCTCGTATTGTCCGGTATTGCTTGCGACAGACCCTGATGATGAGGGCTCCCCTCTGCTCTCAGATTGGTCTGTGTTGCACTACACGCTCTCTTTGCCGCTGCCCCTTTTTATGCCTGGAATACCTGAGTTGTTCACGTTTCTGGCATCGGGGGTGGCTCAACAAAGAACAACGGCTACACACTCGTTGTGGATATCGGCAAGCTGCGTTAAGAAAACATCACCGCTGTCTATTCTAAGGTTAACAAGATAAATACAAAGGAGGTTTTGAAATGATTAACCCGTTCGTCCAACTCTACCAAAATGAAGGTGTATCGCTTATGGCATTTTGCACAAAGCATGAGTTGCCTATACCCACGTTCAAGTCGCTAGTATCTGGTCAAGCCAGCGGTGTATCGCGAAATATGCGCAATATACTGACCCAAGCCGGATTTGATGGAAATATGTTGGATATCAACTACCAGGCGTGGTTAAATCGCCGAGCGGAAGAGGAGTACCGTCGCGTACGGGGGGAAGTTCAAAACGCCTAAATGCGCTTCGGCGGCTAAGACATACGGCTTATACAATCAAGGAGGTTATTACAATGAAACGACTACCCGTTGACCAAGTATTCAGCTTGATGTCCTATGAAGACAGCAGACTGCATTTCGATACCGAACCAGTAAGAAAGGCATTCTTCAAATACATGAAGGACAAACTTGCCGATACCTGTGCTGAAAACTCTATCGCTCACTATCTTGCGGAAGCCACCTGGAGAGATGTCCAGGAACGTAATGCGCTCCTGGCGCGGCTTACAAGGTATTTCAACCGATACGGATGGGACCTGCCCCCGGACCCAAAGTATTATATGGGTAAGTACACCTCGCTATTTCGGTAATTCTCGCTTCCTTCGCTCAGCCCCGCCCACAATCCACAGTGGGTGGGGTTACTCTTTGGGTGTCAATACCAACCGAACTATTATCATTTCGAGGAGGCGCAATACATACGAAAAGGGTGTAAGTTCAACCTACACCCTTTACAAGCAAATCATTATTTCGTTGAGTCGGTATCATAGTCAGCCCGCGATTCTGCGGCGAGAAACCCTGAAGGCGGAGGAAAACCACTTTTGGCCTGAGCAATGAAGTTCGCTATCTGACTGATTGTCCCGTAGTAGTCTTCAATAAGTTGATGCTCCCAAACCCGGAGAATATGCCAGCCGGATTCACAGTAATATTGGGTCACTTCAGCATCCCTTTGCCGGTTTCGCTCCATCTTCCTTTCCCAGAAGTCCACGTTGGATTTTGGCATTCTACAATGCTGTGGGCACCCATGCCAAAAACAAGAGTCCAGAAAGATTACAATGCGGTATTTCTTGATTGCTATATCCGGCTTACCGGGCAGGTCTTTTACATTTCTTCTGAATCTATGACCACGTTTCCACAATTCAACTGTTACGGAGTCCTCGAATTTTGTATGTTTGTTTTTTACAGCCCCCATTACCCGACTTCGAACTTCCCGTGTTACGCTATCGGTCATGATTCCAAAAGATATTGTTCCGCTTTGATGATTATTTCTTCCGCTGATTCATTCCGGGGGCGGAGCCTTTCGGCCCACGACCTACCTGGATGCAGGACATCCCAGCGTGAGACGTACTGATTATATCTACCGGAACCCGGGTCGTGGTTGCCGAAACCATCAATCAGATGATTCCATATCGGTTTGAACGTCTCAATTAACAGTGATTCAGCTAATGGAATCCAGATGTCATCAACCACAAGATACCTACATTTAAAATCGCTCAACTCAAGGTTTTCAGCTTGTTCAACAGATGAGGCGTGCTCTTGAAGCCTATTGAATAATGCTTTCCCCGGTGCGGCTCCCAGTCCGAACCCACCTTTTCGCGCGCCGGGAGGTACAGCTTTTCCGACATAAATAGGCTGTAAAAACATGTCATCTCTGTTTTGTTCGGCAATGCGGCGATAAGCAGTGAATGTACCAGTATAATACAGCGCATATATTCCCGCTCCTTCGAAAGGTTCTGCGGGAGGTAACGAACCAATTTCCCGGCTTAACATAGCATCGACAACGCTATCCGCCAAATTGCGCTTATCTAATGGGTTGTACGGTGTTTCGCTCATTGCGCCACCTCCAACCTTCGCTGTCCTTCCAATGTCCTACGGACACTTTCAACGACAATTTCTCCAAGCCTTACAGGGACCGCGTTTCCAATCTGCCTCATACTTTCAGACCAGGAACCATCAAATGCGAAATCGTCCGGGAAGGTCTGTAATCGTGCGCTTTCCCTCACAGTGAAATACCTAACGCTACCGTCAGCTTTAACCACCATGTTTTCACCTCCAGGCACCCCATGGTCCCCGGCTTTCAATGTCTTTGCGGGTTCATCCATAGGACTTCCTGTATGACCGTGATATGCCCGCGCACCGTCCCGGAATTCATGGTTCATTATGTTTCCGCGCTTATTAACTCTCTCGGGGTCAGGTAAGCCAACCAAAGCGTCCCTAACCGTTCTCCACGGCAGCGTAATGGGGGGGGTATCGCTTGCTTTAAGTCTACGAATACGCCCAGTTACAGCTTGCGGGTTTGTGGCATTGCTCCTTACTCGATGACGGTCCCAATACTCACCTGAAACATATTGGCTCCATAACAGGGCACCGTAGGAATGGGTTGGTTCTGGGAAAGCCCATTCAATACCTAAATCGTTTCTGAACCCAACAATAAACACTCGTTCCCTTTTTTGGGGCACGCCGTAATCAGCGGCGTTAAGCATCCGGAAAACAACATTGTACGATAACCCCTTGTGTCTACCTTGGGTATGATGTCGCTCAAGTCTGTCCAAATGCGCTGTCCATTGTTCGTTCTTTCGTTGTGTAAGCTCAGGATAGGTTACCTGAAGAAGTATGTATTCAAAATATCGGCTGAACGTTTCACGGAGTAATCCCTTTACGTTCTCGATTACTACAACCCTTGGTCTTAATTCCCTTATCGCCCGTATCATCTGGGGGAACATATTTCTGTGGTCCTCGTTGCCTCTGTGTTTTCCTCCAACAGAAAACGGCTGGCATGGCGGACCACCGGCTAGAAGGTCAATGTCGGTATACTTGGTGAAATCAATCAAAGCGACATCGCTTTCAACCAAAGGCCACTCCATTACCACAGGATTACCCCGGCGTTGGTTTAATCGGATTGTATTACAGGCGTCGTTGTCCCATTCGACCAGTAATTTATGATTAAAACCCGCGTTTGAAATACCCAGAGCAAGTCCACCCGCACCGGCGAACAACTCAAGCGAATTCATTACTTCATTCCTCCCCCGTGTAACTTGACAGTCTGGTTTTCTACCTGTATTTTCGCCTAAAATCACAAAACTCCTGCAATAACAGAACATTTGTTCCCTGGTTACCGCAACGACCTTTCAGGAAAAATCTCCTGTAAGATTGCCGTCACCACCAACGCCGCGAAACCCCTTTACCGATTTCCTAGGCACCGGGGGGGGGGAGGAGTGATTGCTTTTTGTGTGGCTTTTTTAGATATTCTTCATTGTTGTGGTTTACTGAATGGCGATTACGTGTATTATGAAAGTACTTCGGACCCTCTATCCGTAATCGTTGGTCCGTAGTGTTTCAATTTTATAAGCAAGAGGAAAACGCCGTAATTTCGGGGGCCGGAGTGGCTGAACATGACCAACGGACTTAAAATCCGTCGATGGGTGACCATCGTACCGGTTCGACCCCGGTCTCCGGCACCACTGGATTTTTCGAGGTTCTTGCTCCAGCGGCAAGACGTGAGATACGTGAAAAATTGTAGGGCTCGTTGAGTCTCAATCGATGAACCAGAACCCCCTTGCCTCGCACGACGAACGGCAAGGGGTTTTCTTATGGGAAAAATCGTTGGCGGGTATCGAGATATAAAGACTGACGCGATTGTGCGCCAATGGTGCTAACGCAGGGCTGCGCCGGCATTCCGAACCGGTCTGCGAGTCGAACGCATTTCTAGTAAAACGGGGATAAAGACGATACAATAGAATCCAGGTAAATTATTCCTGTTCGATGAAATCGCTGCCGGGGACGGCTGATGGAGCGCGAACGGAATTCATGGAACGAGGAGGGAACGGTATGCCTGAACATGACAACAGCATTCTGCTAAACAAGGCTTCTTCACAGTATTCCAACACGGCGCGGGCAGATTATTCCGTTCCTGCGGATCACGAATCCCCGGATGTTGGGCGAGTGAAGCTCGCGGCTCAATTACCGGCGAGCGCAGCGCCGCGGGATGTATTGGCACTGCAGTCAGTGATCGGGAACCGGGCCGCGTCGCAGGTCGTTCACAATAAAACCAAGGCGCCTTTCGTGAGACCCCCGCTGAAACGTTCGGAGCAGCATGTTACTAAGGCAGATCTGGATCAGCCGGCCGTCCGTACGAAGCAGCCTGCCTCCAGTTCGAGCTCGAGTGCGTCCGATAACGTGCTTTCGGCCAACGAAAGCCCGAAAGCACAGCCTATCGATACGAACCAGCCGGCTGCCAATCCGAGCACATCGTCCAGTTCTAATGCGAATACGGCGTCTGGGTTTCGGAGACCGGCGATTCAGCACTTCCGCTTTTCATCGAAGCAAACGGCGCAGGGCCAGCCAACGGTTAACCCGAGCACATCGTCCAGTTCTAATACGACCGCGCCCACCGCGCAGCGCTCCGCGCCGAATGCGAGCGAAAACGGCTCGGCCACTGAAAAGGAGACGCCGATCGTCTCCCTGTGGAAGCAAATGAGCGGCAGAGAAATGAACCAGGCGCGGGTGGAACGGGAAAAACAAGAGGCTTCAAATCTGGAGAAGATCACGGATACCCATCAGAAAAAGACGAAGAGCGAACTGGAGTCGCTGGCACCCAGCAAGGACAAAGCGCAAAAACCATCGGATTATGTAGCCGCGAAGCAAGGCACGGATGCGGGTGACATTTCCGCCACGGCAGATGATCCTCGGCTTGGGTATCAGTTTAACCGATCATCGGACACCGGGAACTGGCTTTCCCGCAAGGTGAAGCGAGGCTGGGAGTTAACCAAAGAGGGCGGCGCCGATTTGTGGAGCAAGATGCCTTTAACCCACTCTGTGCTGCCTGGGGAAGACTATGCGACGCAGAAGCAGTCGCTGGGGGAGCGGGCCTGGGAGAGTACCAAAGCAACGGCTTCCGGCGCCCTTAGCAAAGGCGTCAGGTCGATTCCGCTGATTGGCAGCGGCGTGAAGGGCTATGATGCCTACAAAGCAAGCAAAAAAGAGGATGCGGCAAAACAAGTGGCGGAAAACGCCTCCAAAGCAAACGCGGACCCGAAGCATCCTTCGCTGCTGGAATCCATGGCGAAGGGGATGGAATCCGGGTATCACAAAGAAAAGTACAATAAGGGCGTTAATGCGGCGACCAGCTTGGTCGGAGACGCTTTGTCCGCATTAACGCTCGGCGGCAGCACCGCGGTAACCGGACCGCTCAGCAGCGCGTTGTCAAGCGTGGTGGATGTAGGGGCCTCGACCGTCAATTCAGGGTTGACCAACAGTGCCGACCTGACGACCAGTCTGGTTTCAAAGGCGATGGGTCCCAGCGCGCAGGAATCCAGGAAGCTGGTTGCCAGCAGCCATGACCAAAACGTCAGATCTGAGGCGGTGAAACAAGTGGTGAAGACCGATCCGAATGCCGCCAAAGCCATGCTGAAACACTTGAAAAAAGGTCAGATGTCACACGATGAGGAGCTGTACACGAACACCCGTATTCAGCAGCCGAAGGGTGAGCATACAATGAAGCCCAGCCAGGTCAAGCAATTGGGCGATCAGGAAAAAGCCCGGCTTCGGCTTCGTGAAAACATGGGGGTCGATCCGCTGGATAACGCCGGCACGAAGGCGGAGAACACCCCGCAGGTCAATCAGCAGGCAAAGCCGAAGCCAATCCTTGTTCGGCAGAAGAACGCGAAGAACCTGTTGAAGAACGACACCGGGGTCCCCGAAGCCCCGGATCTGCCGGAAATGGGTCCAAAGGAATTGCTGAAGACAAAAGTGAAACCACCCACGAAGAACAGCGGCCTCAATAAACTGATTTTGAACGATGAGTCGTAGGCGCGCCAGTTCTGCCGCAGTCTCCGGACCATTCAACAGATGCTGAAAAGGGTTCTGATTTCGATCAGAACCCTTTTTCGGTTCGCTGACGCCCAAACAGCGCCGAAGCTGATAAAAGTCACCCACATACTCCCATGATGCAGGAAAAAGACCGTTACTGGCGAAATATTAAAAATAGTTGGGATATTAAACAGAAAAACAAATGGGGAAGTGCGCTATTTGTCGAATGGCCGCATTTATGCAAAGGGGTGTGGAGAAGGATGAGATGGAAGCACAGGGCAGGCAGGCTGTTGATCGCATTGGTATTGATGATGATGGTAGGCTTCGTCCCTTCCTGCGGTACGAAGAACCCGCCGCAGGAAAAGCTAAAGATCGGCGTGCTGGCAACCATGAGCGGGGATTTGGCGGTTTCCGGTCAGAACGCGCAAATGGCCATGGATATGTTGGTTCAGAAAATCAATGGTGGCGGCGGACTGAGTGTGGGTGGTAGTCAATACCAGATCGAACTGGTCTATTTCGACGACTGCAACAATCCCGAAACGGCGGTGGCAGGCGCAACCCGGCTGATTAATAATGACAATGTGGTCGCCGTAGTCGGCCCCTCATTCAGCCGGCTGGCGATTCCGGTTTCCAAAGTGGCAGAACAGTCCGGAATCCCTATGATTACATCATCCAGCAATCCACTGACGACACAGAACAAGACTTTTGTTTTTCGGCTGTCGTTTATTGATCCGGTGCAAAGCGATGTCCTGGCGCGCTTGGCGCGGGAGCAGCTGAAAGCGGAGAAAGCGGCGGTGCTCTTTGATATAACCAGCGAGTATAACCGCGGCCTGGCGGAAGTGTTTAAAGCATCTTTCGAAAAGGCCGGCGGTAAGGTTGTCGCCTATGAATCATATACGCCCGACGAGAATAAGGACTTTTCGGCTCAAATCGCACGAATCAAGGCGAGCGGCGCCACGCTGCTGCTGCTGCCCAACTACCAGAACGAGCTTGTGGTGCAGGCGAAACAACTGCAGGAAGCGGGTCTGAAACTGATCCTTCTGGGCGGCGATTCCTGGGGCGGAAATGAAGCTGAACCCGGATTGGACGGTGGATACTACACGGCGTTGTGGGCCCAGGATGATCCCAGCCCGGAAAATCAGGCATTTCTGAAGGAATACCGCAAGCTTTATCAAAAAGAACCGGACATGTCCAGCGCCTTATACTATGACGGTCTAGGTCTGGCGATCCAGGCGATGGAATCCCAGGGCGGGGTCACACCGGAAGCGATCCGCCAAGGGCTTGCCGCCATCAAGCAGTACAAAGGCGTGACTGGAAAGCTGACCTATGAGGGATTGCAGGATCCCAAACGCAGCATTCCGATTTTGAAGGTTACCAAAGGGAAAGCGATTTTTTACAAACAGGTGGATATGCAATAATGCGGTCGCCTGAAGGGGGAGCATAAACAAGAAAACGCCTGATTCATAGTGAAGTCAGGCGTTTTCCGTGCCAGTAATTATTGGGGGTAACTTGTCGCTAATAAGCAATTTTAATTGCGGCTGCCTGATCCCACGGATAGCATTCGCATTTTCGCTGGTTCAGGGTTTCCGAGGCCAGATAGGCGCTGTTTCCATTCTGCCCCTCGGTATAAGCTTTCAAGAGCATCTGAAAGGCCTTCTCGTAGTCGGTTGAACAGAACACTTTCAGAACTTTTCGAAGTGTATCCTGATCTCCGGGTGAATTAAGCCGGTTCACACAAAGCAGAAATACCTGTTCATCCTGAGAAGAAACGACTTGGAAGAGACCATTTCTGTCGGCCATGAAGTCGGCGGTAACGGTTGTTCCGTCCAATTCAACCACTTTCGCAAGCTCGGAGAATTCTCTCGGTGCCCCTGATGGGAGGACCAGATTTGGGTTTGGCCCGGCGAAAACAGGATTCGGCCCCGATGTTCCGGCAGGGCCGGCATTCGATTTTGCGGCATTTCCGGTCTGGGAGGAAAGTGCTGCCGTATCCGGGGTACTGGCCGTTCCGGAAGGAGCGATCGTCGGGACCGTTTTAGCAAGCGCCACTGTTCTCGTTGTTGGGTCCCACTGTACTTGAAGTCCAAGGATTTCCGAGATGAACCGCAAGGGAACCATGACCCGGCCATTCATCAACAGTGCGGGAGCGTCCAACGGTTTGGCCACACCGTCCACAAGCGGATTTTTAGATCCAACCGGCATTATAATCGTGGATTTGCCTTTGCGGATGATTGCCGCTGCGTCTTTGGCATTCCAGACCACATTCGCTTCCAGTGACTGCGCGACTGACCGGACGGGAATATACGTCCTTCCGTTTTGTATGTACGCCAATTGGTCGGGGAAAACCAGTTCAGTGCCGTCAAGGGTGACGGTGACATACACAGACCCGGCAGCAAAACATGCGGAGGAAAACAAGATCGCGAAAAGAACTCCCAGAGAGACCAGAACCCATTTCGTTGTACCGTTCATAACATCGCCTCCAATGATTTACAAATAGTATGATACATGAACCTGCCCGTATATGTAAAATATTTCCATCGACAATTCCCGAACCCGTCGCTGCAGGGCGCCTGCCGAAAACATGTGAAAGCGCTGACAGACGGGCATTTGTTGAATGCATAACCTCAGGCATTAATTGGAATTCTTTATCCATAAGCAGCGTATGTTGTGTGAGGGAGGCTGGGACTTACAGAATGGCTTTGAATATTTATGCTGGAGCGTTGATATGTAAAAATGAGGCCCGGCAGCAACATGTTCGACAATGGGGCGTCGAATGGGGTAATAAATGCTCAATTGAGTAAATAATTCAGAAAATAATTGGATTATTGAGAATATGCGTAGTATAATATACACCAAGCGGCGATTGAACGCAGACTTGGAGAAGGGGAGGAGTAGAAAAAGATGGAACAGAAGATTACCGAGAACATGGAAAACGCAACGAAATTCATGGACGAACTGAGTGAGAAGATGTGGGAAGCGTACATGAAGGGCCTTGAAGAAGGGCTCAAATTCACCAAAACCTGGACCGATATGATGATCTCTTCACTGGACCAGAGCAAGGAAGCCCAGAACAAGGCGGCGGTCATGGCCGAGGAAGCTATGAAAAACCTGAAAGACATGCAGTCCCAATTTCGGGTCAATTACACTGACGCGATGCGTCAGGTCTGGGAAAAGTATGCCATCAAGAAGTTTTAATGAATTGAAATAACGAGCGGTCTGCGGCGGTGAAAACCGCCGCTTTCTGTTTCTTGGCTTGTATTACGGCGCAAACCTGCGCTGCATTTCCGCCAGGAATATATCGACGGTTGGCTGATCGATGATGACAAAGCGGATGTCCCGCAGGATGCTGCTGGGGTTGTCGCTGCAGAAATCGATGACGGCCTGCAGCAGAATGCTTGCGCATTCCGTTTTTGGATAGCCAAAAATCCCGCTTGAAATGGCCGGAAAAGCGATAGAGCGCAGTCGGTGATGTTCCGCGAGCTGAAGGCTGTTTGTGGCTGCGCTGTATAACAATTCCGGCATGGTTTTATCGCCGCTCCGATAAATTGGACCAACCGCGTGAATCACACATTTCGCGTTCAGTTTACCGGGCCCGGTGAGTGCGGCTTGACCAGTCGGAACCCGCCCGATCTGGTTGCTTTCCGACTGGATTTCCGGACCGCCCCGGGATGCGATGGCGCCCGCCACGCCACCGCCGTGCTGAAGCCGTTCATCGGCGGCGTTGACGATGGCATCGACGGTTTGAACTGTGATGTCACCATGAATCAATTGGATGGTCTGGCCGGATGCCACCGTGTGCGCGGCGGTCGGACGCTGATGGGTCATATGAAACGCTCTCCTTTCAATCGCCTTCGCGGCAGCCAACTTCCAGTGGGTCAGCCGGCGGTACCTGTCGAGCGCGGTCCCGAAACACGCCGACCACACCCAGTACGACCATTGCGGCCCCACCGAGCACAGGAAGCGTGATTGTTTCATCCAGCAGCCACCAACCCAGAGCGAGAGCCAGAACCGGGTTTACATAGGAATAGGTCATCGCAATATTAATCGGGAGCAGCTCCAGGGCATAAATATAAGAAGTAAAAGCCAGGATGGAACCGAAGACCACCAGATAACCCCAGGCAGCCCAGGCAGTCACTGACGGATGAGGCATTTTTTCGCCCAACAGCAGAGAGATCAGCAAGAAAGCAACGCCGGCGGCGAGGTGTTGGTACGCCGAAGTTACCGGCGGCGACACCGAAACCGGGCGCCGGCTTTGCACCAGGGATCCGACGCCCCAGAGGAACGAGGCGCATACCAGCGCAGCGGGCGGAAGCCATCCCGTATTGCCAGGAGTCCCGATCGACGGGTACATCAAAACCACCAGACCGAGAAAGCCGACAATCAGGGAAACCGCCAGGAGCCATGATGGTTTTTTACGGTCCAGGACGGCATTCATTCCGGCAACCCAGATCGGGGTGGACGATACCATTAATGCGGCAAAGCCCGATGCGGCCGTTTGCTCGGCCCAAAGGACCAGGCCGTTGCCGCCGACCCAGAGCAGAATCCCGGAGACTGCAAGGGTGGCTAATTCGCGGCGATTTACCCGTACGCGATGTCCGCGCAGTGCGGCAATGCCCAGCAGAATGAAGCCGGCCACCGCTACGCGGCTGGCGCCCAGGGCAAAGGGGGCGAATCCGCCATTGGGGCCGACGGCCAACCGAATCGCAAGATAGGTGCTGCTCCAAACGACATAGACGACAGAAAGGTACATCATTCCGCGGGGTGTTACTTGTTTTGCCGGTGCGGTCAAAGGTTCAACGCCTCTTTTCTGGAAGAATGGTGTGACTGATTTGATTGTACCATACCACCATTTTTCGGAGACTGCTGCCAGTTCGAGGTTTTGGATGGATTCAATCAGGAAAAGATGTAGACCAACAGGAAGAACCATGCTGATGGAAGAATAATATCCGGCAAAGAACCACCGGGAAAAATGGGAAAGGGAAAGGGGATAGGCGATTGGCGCACGAGGTCGATTTTAAACTGTATGGGGACGACATGATGTTCGTCGAGGTTGAACTGGATCCGGGGGAAGCGGTCATTGCCGAAGCTGGTGCGATGATGTTTATGGAAGACGGCATCGTGATGGAAACCATTTTTGGGGATGGCTCAGAGAAGTCAAACAGCGCCGGTCTGGCGGGAAAACTCCTGTCGGCGGGCAAAAGGCTGATTACTGGAGAAAGCCTTTTTATGACGGTGTTTTCCAATGCCGGGCAGGGGAAAAAACACGTTTCCTTTGCGGCGCCGTATCCGGGCAAGATCATTCCGGTCAACTTGCCGGACGTCCAGGGAAAGATTATTTGCCAGAAGGATGCTTTTCTGTGTGCTGCCAAAGGGGTTTCGGTCGGGATTGATTTCAAACGTAAACTTTCGGTGGGTCTGTTTGGCGGGGAAGGTTTCATCATGGAAAAGCTTGAGGGCGACGGAATGGCCTTTCTGCATGCGTGCGGCACGATCTATCAGCGGGATCTGGCCCCGGGCGAGCTGCTGCGGGTTGATACCGGATGCCTGGTTGCCTTGACCCGGGAGGTGAAATACGATATTGAGATGGTCCGCGGCATCAAGTCCATGTTCTTCGGCGGCGAAGGGCTGTTTTTCGCGACCCTGCAAGGACCGGGCACGGTCTGGCTGCAGTCGCTCCCGTTCAACCGGCTGGCGGCCCGGGTGGCTGCCCTGATTCCGGCGCAGGGCCGAGGCGGTGAGGAGGGTTCGCTCCTGGGCGCCATCGGAAACATGATCGATGGGAACTCGTAAATCTCGACGGATCGAACGTAAAAAAAAGAACGCCGATGAAATCGGCGTTCTTTTTTACGGTGCTTGGAAGCGGTAATTAGGACGCTTCCTGGTCATTGGACTGATCCCGTCCGCGCAGGTAGAGAAAGGCTCCGGCCCCGATCAGCAGCGCGGGCGGACCGAACTGCCGGACATAGTGGCCGACTTGGTGCCACGGGTCCAAGGCGTCGATGAGGTTATTTCCGAGCGCAAACACGCCGATCACCATCATCGCAATCCCAACCACTGTGAACCGGCTTTCTCCCAACTGTGAAAAAAAGTCCAGCATACCGCGGTCGGGAAGGTCTTCTCCGGCTTGGAACTTGCGGGCAACCGCAAAGGTATCGAAGAAGAAGTAGAAATACAGCGGAATCCCAAACATCGGGATCAACAGGTCTTCCAGACCAATCCAATTGCTGACCGCCATAATTGAAAAGAACAGGACCATGGCCTCAAAGCCCTTTTGGGTCAGACCGAGGTACATATACCCTGCGCCCGGCAGCAGGGAGAAGCAAAACAGCAGGAATTTGTTTACTTGCTTATCCACTTGGCGGCATCCTCCTTAATAAGGTCATATTGAAGAAATATCCGATCGAGCAGCCGATCTCCCAAACCCTGGCTCTGCCGGGTGGTCTCGGCTGTTGCCGATTTTACTGAAACGGCGAGCGTTTGTACCTGGCTGCCGAAAGGCGTTACATTTAAAAACAGGATCAGGAACCCGGCCACAATCAGGCTGGCGCCGGCGGTCCGAAACTCGATGATCGGGCCTGGCTTGCGCTTTGCCGCCGGTTTTACCCCGGCGATTGCAGCCATCACCCGGCGGTCAAAATCCGGGGAGAGTTCGAATTCGCTGCGAGCCGAGCGCAGCAGTTGATCTAGCCGCCGTTCATCTTGTTCCATGCCGTTTCACCTCCCGGGTCCAGTTTTCTGGCCAGCATAGTCCGGCCGCGGGCCAGCTGGGTTTCAATCGTTTTTCTGGGTATATCCAGTGTTTCGGCAATCTCCTGACAGGGGAGATCGTGAAAGTAGTAAAGAATAATGACAGTCCGGTATTTTTCTGGGAGTTCCCGGACCGCATCCCGAACCTCGGCGCGCTCCGCCACCCGTTCTGCCGGAGGTGAGGCGCGGTCCCGCCAAATTTCAATCAGACGGGCCGGGCTTCGGGTCTGTTGGCGCCGCTGCCAGTCCCGGCATTTATTGACCGTGATCCGGTACAGCCAGGTTGAAAAGCGGCTGCGGTATTCAAACACCTTCAGGTTTTTGTATGCCGCAATAAAGACGTCCTGGGCAATATCCTCGGTATCCGCGTGAGACCCGGTCATATGGTACACCATACCGGCCACCTTGGTCCGGTAGCGCCGCAGAATCTCCGCGTATAATTCCGTATCGCCCTGAAGGATCAGGCGTACCACGTCTTCATCGGCAATGTCGTTGCTTTGCATTACACCAGCTACCTTATCGTAATCGATCCGGTTTCACAGGAGAGTTGAACCGGTATTCGCCCTGTTCCCAGGCGAAGGGTCTGTTTGGCTGGATCTGCACCTTCAGCGGCGACACGGTTTGGATTGGCCGTGCCTGGCTTGATACCGCCGCGGGCTGCCAGTCCGGGTGCGATCGTGATGCCGCCCGTTTCCGTGACTGCCGATATTGAACAGTTGTTCAGCCTGGCTGCTTCAAACCGGATGTCGCCGTTTTCGGCGGTTATGGAGCAGCCGTCGGTCAGATTCTGCGAATTGCTCAGACGAACCGAACCGGTTTGACTGGCAACCGAGATTGAACCCGACAGGTTGGTTAGCGACGTATCCCCGCTTTCCGTTTGGGTGCGGACCCGCCCCTCAATACCGTCTAAGGTCAGTGAGCCGCTGACCAGCTGCACATCCAGATCACCGCGTATCCCACTTGCCTTAACATCGCCGGAATCGCCGCGAAAGATGACTGGACCGGACAGATCGGTCAACTGTACCGAGCCGGAACCGCAGGTGAGATACAGCGGGTTTTTCGTACCGCGAATCGATAAATCGCCGCTGTCGAGGCTGAAATGGGTTTTTATCCCCGCGGGCAGGTAAATCGTAATCGCGGTATCCGTTTGTTCAAAACGGCTTCGGACCAGTTTCGGGTTTTCCGTTAGAAAGATCCGGCTGCCTTCCCGGTGCATTGTGACATAGGATGTCGGGTAACGGTACCGGCGATTCGTATGGTACGTGATTTCTGCCTGCGCGCGGACGGTTTGGTCGGCGGCCGGGAGCACCGTCACCTGTCCGGCGGACAGGTCTATATCAAGATTGGTGACACCCTGTGCTGATTCCTGCTGTCGGTCGATTTTTCGTTCATGGTATTTCCATCCCATCATGCCGGTTTCGTCAATCAACTGCCGGGATAGGGACCAGCCGCCGGCGAGCAGGATCCCGATAAAAAACACGATGACCAGGCCGTCCAGCTTGGGCGCTTCGTCGGGTTTAGCCGCGCGCCAGACGATGAGTTCCACCCCGAGACCGATCAATACCAGCGGCCACCATTGGAGCGGCTGTTTCAGCCACTGAATATCCGGGTAAAACTGGCCGGCGAACAGGGCCAGGCCAAGCGTCACCAGGCCTATGGCGGTGGTCAGGGTCCCGACTTTCTTCATGAGCCACCTCGATCCTGTACCGGAATGCCCTTAAAGCCGGTTGGGCCAGCCGGAGCATTCCGGTGCGTTTGTATTTAATGATATAGACGCCGCCTAACGGCGTCTGCCTTCAAGCGACGGGCATTTTTTTGACGGTAAAATATTACAGCGCAGAGTCCGGGACTGCCGGACTCTGCGCCGCAAGGCATGTTTTTTGATTTCGCCGGACCTCTCGCTAGATCCAGTTCAGGAATCCTGCAAAAACAATCAGGCACAAGAGGTCGAATCCTAGGATCGTACCCACAGTAACGGCCTGTTTTTTGCGGCTTTCCATATCGTGTACCCAGAAGCTGACCGCAAAAAAGGGAAGATAGCCAATCAGGAAAATCAGCCAGGGATTGTGTGCGTTCCACCAGGGCCATTCCCAGGTGAGCGCACCGGCCTGGTTGAGGATGATTTCCACAATCACGGCGGCGATCGAATTGGCAACCGCCAGGACCCATCGATTCGGCAGCCCTAAGATTCTGGCCGATTTATCGGCTGGCAGCAAATGAGCGGCGGCGATTCCCATGACGGCGAACATGAATGTGATTTCCACGTTCAGCCCGATCAGGAGATTGAACGCGGTGCCGCCGCCGGGCGTTCCCCAGACCGGTGCATAGTTTGAGAAATGAAAGATAAGTCCGTTCCAGATTTCGTTGAATAGATCCATTCCCCAGAGTGCGAGGCCGGCGAAAACAATCGACCAGTTTTTGCGGCCGATTTCTACGCTATAGATGTAAAAGACGATGATGAAAAGCGGAATGACATACCAATGAAACTGGCTGGGATCACGCAGAATGGATAAAGCCTGCGCTGCGGACGGTGTGGGCATATAAAGGGTACCTCCTTGCAGTCTGCTCTTCTCTTAGTTTCAAACGGCAAAGTGGGTTCGTCAAGAGAAAAATGAAAAAATGAACAAAACGTTCTAGAAATCAGTAGTCGGTTGGGCGAGCAGCCCATGGAGCGCCAGATCCAAAGCGCTTTCAAACAGAGCCTCGGCCGCACTTCCCTCGTTTTTCACATAAGCCCGGTGAACAAACATGATGTAGACGGCATACATGAACTGCGTAAACTGCTCGACATCCACCGAGCGAAAACGGCCTTCGTCGATCCCGCGCTGCAGAATGTGGCGCAGTGCGTCCATCGATTCACGGTTAATTTCGTAAAACGGGTCATCGCGCGGGTACAGCGGAAAGACCGCCGGGTCGTTGATCACGATCGCACGCATCTCGGGATCAACGGCCAGATACCGAATCGAGGCCCGGCTGATGTCAACAAACAGCTGAACCGGGTCGGCGGAAAAGTCCATCGCGGATAAAACATGCTTCTGCCACCGGCGCAGCCCGAAGGCTACCGCTTTTTCATATAGATTCCGTTTGTCACGGGCGTAAACGTAAAGATTGCCTTTGCTCATGTCGAGATCGGCAGCGATATCCTCTATGGTCGTTTTTTTATAGCCATAGCGGGCAAAGTTTTTGAGTGCGGCTGCCCAGACCCGCTCTTCGCGCGCGTCACGTTTCATGGTTTTCCCCCATTTTCAGCGTATGCAGATACCATTATAACCGATCCGCTTGCCAAATAGCAGGGCTCCCTGGTCGGTTTGCCCAAGGTTGGTTCCCAATTCCAGAAACCGCCGGGGTGCAGGAAAACCGCTAAAAAGGGCGAAATATTATGAATATAGGTGATGGTGATCATCGGTTTTCGAAAAGGGGTAAACAGGCATGCAGTTTTTCAAACGCAGTCTGACAACCCGTTTGGTCGTGTCATTCTTGCTCCTTTCAGCGTTCACGGTGAGCGCGGCTGGGGGCATTGCCTATGCGCTTGCGCTCAAAGCGCTGAAGAACAATATTTACGCCCGCCTGGAAGAAGCCTCCCAGCACAAGGTAGATGGCATCACGCAGTGGATCGGCGAGCAGCGGTCTCAGGTGGTTTTTATTTCCAGGATGGACGCGGTGAATGATCAAGCGCGGGTTTTAAACCGCGCTGCACCCGGCAGCGCCGAATACCGAAAGGCCGAACAGGGGCTGCGCAACCTCTTTGCGGCCGCAAACAGCAGCAACCCTTCTTTTTCCGAGGTCTTTTTACTTTCCGACATTGGGGGCAAAGTCCTTCTGTCCTCCAACCCAACCAATGAGGGGACATACCGGATCAACGACACGTATTATGTCATGGGACGGAAACGCACCTATGTCCAGCCGATCTATCCCTCACCGGTCACCCTGCAGCCGACTATGACCATCGCAACCCCATTAAGTGATGCCATGACCACCCCACAGAGTGAAGCCCGAGGGCAAATCCGGGGTGTTATCGCGGTACACCTGAATCTGCGGATCATGGACAATCTGGTCTGGAGTCACTCCGGACTGGGCAATACCGGACGCGCATATCTGGTCGAAAGGAGTAATATCCTGCTGGACTTCGCCCCGACCGTATCGAACGCCTACCGCCGGGGCGTGCATTCTCCGGCGATTGATGCCGCTACCCGGGGACAAAGCGGAAAAGGCGTTTACGTGAACCACCTGCAGCGGGAAGTCATCGGAAGTTACCGGTGGATTGAGGAAGCGGGCGTCGCACTCATCACGGAAATGGATACCGGCGAAGCACTCGGGCCGGCCCGGGATCTGGCGTGGGCCATCCTGTTAGCCGGGCTGTTTCTGGTTGGCCTGATGGCGGTCGGATTCATGATGATGTCCCGCCGAATTGCCGGACCGATTCTGGCTATCAAAGAAAGCGCGCTCCAGGTGGCGGCCGGAAACTGGGATGCCCAGGCGCCGGTTGTGTCCGAAGACGAGGTTGGCACCCTGGCCCGGGCTTTTAATCAGATGGTTCTCCAACTGAATCGATACCAGGAGATCCTCAGCGCCAGTGAAGCTTATTTTCGGGCACTGATTGAAAACGGTTATGATATTACGCTGGTGATTAACTTGAACGGGAAGACGCAGTACTGCAGCCCGGCTGTGAAACGGGTGCTTGGTTATGACCCCGAGGAAATGCTGGAACGCTCGCCGCTGGAACTGGTTCACCCGGAGGATCGCGAACGATTGGTGCACTCAATGACCCATCCGACGGAAGGAAACCGTTTTATTGAGTTCCGCATGCAGCATGCGGACGGGAGCTGGCGGGCGCTGGAAGGGGCCGGAAACGCATTTGAGGCGGGCGGTGTGGTCGGATATGTGATTAACTCACGCGACATCACCATTCGAAAGCAGGCTTTATCGGCGTTGGCTGTTTCGGAAGAGAAGTTTTCCAAGGCGTTTCATTACGCGGCCGATATTGTCTGCGTGGTGCGCATGGAAGACCAGCATATTATTGAGGTCAGCGACGCTTTCTTTAATCTTCTGGGCTATCAGCCGGAAGAGGTGCTGAACCACTCGTCGGAAGAATTCCATCTCTGGGTCGACCCGGAACAGCGGCAGGCGATTTACGAGCAGCTTGGCCGCTATGAGGCCATTCGGAATGTGGAAGCCCTGTGGCGGACGAAGAGCGGCATGGTACTCACCGGGGTGGTTTCCGCCGAACTCGTCGATATTGGGGACGAGCCGTGCCAGATCATTGCCTGGCATGATATCACGGAACAGAAGCAGGCTCAAGATGCCCTGCAGCAGGCCAACGATGAACTGGAAATGAAGGTTCAGCTCAGGACCGAGGATCTGCTGGCGATGAATCAGGAGCTTCAGGCCATGAATGAAGAACTGATGAATACCCTGGAAACGCTCCGCAACACCCAGATGCAGCTGGTTCAATCCGAGAAAATGGCAGCCCTTGGGAACTTAGTGGCCGGGGTTGCGCATGAAATCAACACCCCGGTTGGGATTGCCGTTACCGCGATCACCAACCTGGAAAAGCTGTCCGGTACGTTTCAGGACCGATACTCCACCAAAAACGCCACCCGGCAGGAATTGGAAAGCTTCCTGCGAGACTGCGAAACAGCGGTGTCCATTATCAAGCCGAACCTGGAACGGTCTTCCCGGCTAATCCAGAGTTTCAAGCAGGTGTCAGTCGACCAATCCAATGAAACCAAGCGGGTTTTCAGGATGCGGGAATATCTGGACGAAATCCTGACCAGCCTGCATCCGCTGCTTCGGAAAACGAGAATTTCGGTCAAGGTGGAGTCGGATGAGATCACCATTGATTCGTATCCGGGCGATTACGCGCAGATTATCACCAATCTGATCACCAATTCGCTGACCCATGCTTTTGATCTGGGGGCGGAAGGCATGATCAATATTGAGGTGCGGCAGTATGGTCAGCGCATCCGGATCATCTATGCCGACAATGGCAGGGGAATGGTGCCGGAGGTGATGAACCGCATTTTTGAGCCGTTCTTCACCACCCGGCGCGGAACCGGCGGCACCGGCCTTGGCATGCACATCGTGTACAATCTGGTTACCCTGCGTCTGGGCGGATCCATTGACTGTGAAAGCCTGCCGGGGCAGGGAGCCAAGTTTATCATTTGGCTGCCGATTGAAGAGGAATTGGTTTCCGTTTAAACCGGCAGGCTTTGAGCGGCCAGCCGGTCAAACACTTCTGTACAGCGCCTGCACAGCCGAGATGGATCGGGACTCCCTTCGACCGGACTTAAACTCCAGAACTTGGCTGCCGGTTTGCACAGCGCATCGGCCGGCTGGCGGTGGAGCCGCCCGACCGAGAGCTGGTTTTCGGTAACAATGTGGATGTTGCCGCGCGGTTTTTCCTTTTCCCGGGGATGAAGCGCCCAAGCGTAATACATTCGGATCATTCCTTTTTTCGCTTAGTCTGTACGCGGCGAAACGGAAATAAACACGATTGCCGGCTTTATTCGAGCAGCGATCCCAGCAGCGATTCCGTCTGCGCGGGTTCCTCGATGATTGGTTCAAATATCAGCGTATTTTGGTTGAGCGACACTTTGCCCGCCGTACCAAGGAGCCGTTCGGCATCAGCCAGCGAGATCCAGAAACGGCCTTCCATCGGCACTGGTTCATTCTCCAACGATAGAACCTGATTGGCAGCATGGCCGGATCGTTCGCCGAGCCGGACCGAAAATAAACCGGTGAGTGTCAGCGTGCCTTTTGAATCAGTGCTCAGCTTGGAACCGAGCCGGCTGGCCAGATCGTCCAGCGGAATCCAGGGTAAGTCCTGCACGCTCAAACGGTCGATATTTCCATACACCGTGTTATTGACCTGGATGGTCAGGGGACTGCTGATCCGTTTCGGGGCCGGGTCCACACACCAGGAGCGAACCGGTTTGCCCGGCCGGGCCGATGCGACGAGGCCAGCCGGTGTTTTCACCAGAGTGCCGCCAACCAGTACATACTGAACGCCGATCGAAGGAATCACCGGTTTTTCCACCGTGGCGCGGTCCAGGATCGTATTCGGATTAAAAAGGGTCAGATCCGCATCGGCACCAAGCGCGATCCGACCTTTCAGCCGCATGGCGGGTGCGATGGTCTGCATGCGCACAGCCGGAAGATAGGAAACTTTGCGCAGGGCTTCGACCAGGGTCAGCGCTTTTCGTTCCCGGGAATAGTAGCCGAGCAGGCGGGCGTAGGTTCCCGAGCCGCGGGGGTGATTGTTCGAACGTGGTTCGATGATGGTATCCGAGCCGATCATCACCGTACGATCTGATAAGGCCCGCAGCAGATCGCTTTCCGGCATCGAATTATTGGCGACCACCAAAATGTTGGGATTACGCCGATATTTTTTGAAGGTCGCCGGGGTCAGGGTTTCGTGCGTCCCGCCCAGCTGCAGATCCTGGTAATTCAGGCTGAACCGCTGCTGCCAGCCAGTATCAAAACGGGCCGAAGCCAGGTAGGTTGCCCAGGAAGTATACGGATACAGACAGCTGGTGACATCAAGCCCTTCCGCCCGGGCTTTCGCGATCCGGTCCAAGGCCTGATCCATCACCCGGGTCCCGCCGGTACTGTTAATATGCATGATATGAGTAGCGACCCCGGTCTGACGGGCATAACCGATAACCTCGTCCACACCCTCCAGGTTGGTTCCCGGGGCTTGATTGTCCGAGTAACGGGTATGGTAGAAGGCCGGGGCATTGAATTCCTTTGCGACTCGAAGCAGCGGCAGGATTTCCGGCCCGCGCACCCCGGGGAAGTACTCCGGGCTGAAAGAGACGCCAAGCGCGCCTTCCCGCAGATTCTGGCGCACCATGTCAGCTTCGCGCGCGATTTGCTTGGGATCTGTCATGACCCGGTACCGGTTCCCGCCGATGATTTTGGCCCGCATTTTAATGGTAAAACTAGAGGCGCCGTAATTGATGCGGCATCCGTTGCGGGCCAGCCGGGCATACCAGGCTTTCGCGTTATCGGTTCCGCCATGCATCAGCAGATTACTGGTGACCCCATCCTGGATTTTCAACTTGATCCCAACTTCATTCGGTTCATAAGAAATAAGATCAATAAAACCGGGAGCGACCACCAAACCGGCAGCATCAATGCTTGCACGGCCGTGAATTTCCTCCCGCGTGATGCGGACGATCTTGCCCTGCGAAATGCCAAGGTTGCAGTGTTCCAGGGTTTGCTCAGTCGCCGGATCAATTACCGTGCCGTGCAGGATGACCAGCTCGTAAGTCGGCGACGGTTTGGGCGGTTTCGGGGGTGGAACATTTAATTCCCCGATGGTGGCCCGGGCCGGCAGAATCAGGCCTATAGCCAATAGAACCGTTATGAAAACGGAAAACGGTCTGGTTTTTCTGCTGAAAAACATGGATATTCCCTCCAGGCGGCTTGTTCATCACAGCAACGAAATCGAAAACCGAATAATCCTACTTTTGTTCGCCAGAAAGGGAAATGAATCCTGCAAAGGTGACAGAATTCGAGGCCGACAAATTGGAGAAAACCTTCAAACTTTTCGCGACATGGTTCAGCGATCTCCCTGTATATATTGTGACAGGGCATTTTTTATAAAGGTGGGTGGCAGCGCAGTGGGTACAGATCTGACAGCACTGGCAATTGCGGCGATCACCGCAAGATGTTATCAGGTATCCGTCAAAGCTTTCGGGGCCAAAGGTGATGGCGTCACCGATGATACCGCAGCGATCCGCTCAGCACTCAATTCGATTACGGGAAAGGCGGTTCTGGTCTTTCCACCGGGAAACTATCTGGTCACCGGCACGATACCCGTCAAAGGGGATGTGATCTATGATTTCTGTGGGTCAACCGTCCATTTTACCGGCTCGGGAAGCTGTTTTTCGTGCGTTTTCCCGGAAGGGAACCCCCAGAGTGCCTTTTTTCGGGATTTGACCCTGACCATGACCGAGGGCAGCCAGAATCAAATTGGTTTCGACTTGTTCGCGTTCGGCGGCGGGCTTTTCGAAAATATTCAAATTCAAGGCGGGGCATATGGGATCAAGTCGGTCCATTCCTGGATGTGGACCGTCAACAATCTCCGGATCACAAACGCATCCTATGCCGGTATTTATCATCAAGGCGATCATGGCAGCGAATTCAACTGGAATGATATTTACATTTCGATTCAGGCGTTTTCCGGGAAATATGGCATCGAAATCGAACGGACCACACCGGCGGACGTGGGCGGCTACTACTGGAATAAGGTGCTGGTTGTGGTCAATTCCAATCATGGCGGGTCGCTGGAGCAAGGCATCCATATCCACAGCAGCGCGAGTGAGCGAACGCCGATTATTCTTGCCATGCTGGACGGCGGCGCGGATGGACTTGGGCCGGAAGCGGCGGCGGTCGGGCATTTTGGGCTCAATCTGGTGAATGTAAGCGCCATTCGGGTCACGAATAGCTGGGTATCAACCATTCGACTCTCCAACACGGATACCACCATTTTCAGCGGAAGTTACGTTCCCTATGGCTTCTGGTTCAAAGGAACCGGGATTGTCAGCCGGGCGTTCATGGCGGCCAATGTGAACTGCGGGGAGGGAAGGGCGTTTTTCTTCGACGACGGAGCCGCCGTTGAAAACTTTTTCTACCAGAGCGTCTATTGTCATCCAGCGATGTCTCTGAGTACGCACATGGAAAAGATCACAGCCGGGTATGACCCACAAGTGAATAAAATCTATACCGATCCAACCGTTGGTTCAGGTGCGCTTTGCATTGAAAACGCTGCCGATGCGGCTAAAAAGAAGTACTTTCGGCTTGATGCCTATGGCAGCCTGGTTACCCTGAACGCCGATTTTACGGCGGCCATTGCGGAATTGCGGGATTCCGGCATTTTAAACCTGCCGGTGAACACCTCGGCTTTGCTGATCGGGGGTACCCAGGTGGTTAAAAGCCGTATTGGCGGGTGGACCACCCCAACCGGCGCCTCCCGCCGAACCGGATATAACACGGCAGCGGCCACGGCCGCGCAGGTTGCGGAAACTTTACGGGCGCTGATCGAGGACTTAAAAGCGCACGGCTTGATTGGGGATTGACCGAAAAAAGGGAAGGAGCCTTTTAAAGCTCCTTCCCGGGTCTAATACCTATTGTTTTCGGGCTAACGCAGGGTTTAGCCGGCCTACTTAGCCAGTAAATCCTTGACCTTCGCCTGGGACACGTCGATTTGGGTGATTGGTTTGCCATAATCGTACAGGTCGTAGGACATTTTCATGTCCATCTTCATATTGGTGGTTGCCGAACCGATCGTCATGGGCAGGTTCATGAAAGCCGTTTCTTCGAAGCAATCAATTAATTTGGTCTGCTGATTGATATAGATCTTCGCGTTGAACCGCATCGACATCCCCTTGTTCGCACCGGGTTGGATGAGCTTTTCGAACGTCGGATTGCTCTTGCTGAGCAGAGCCGTAACGGACTTTTCATCCATATCCAGGTTGATGACCCAGTACGTTTGACCATTTCGAACCTGATCCGCTTCCTGCACCAATTTGGCGCCCATATCCTTCATTTGCTGGATCGAACTGAGCGGATCGCTGCTCTTGGATGCTTCAATGGCCTTTTTTAATTGTGCCTCATCAAGACCGGTAAGCTTGTACCAGCCTTCGTTTTCCACGTTTGTGTACATGCCGTTTTCGGTCACAATCGTTTCCGAACTGGCATTGCTGAGCTTTTCGGTCGCGCTTGCGGAATTCATCTTCATATTCATCTTCATGAAAAGGTACATGGGTTTCTGCTGCATTTCCATCAGATAATCAATGACGGATTTCATGTTTTCCGGCGCAGATCCTTTTCCGTCATCGACCGTCATATCCATGTCCATGCTCCCTTTGATCTTCACCGTATTGGCTTCGATCATCAGACGGCTCGCCTCGGCATACAGCGTGTCAGCGGTGGTCGGGACCGTCTGGACGATTGGCCGGGCGGCGTAGTTGATCGCAGCAATCTGCCGGGCCGCATTCCAATTGAACACGGCGCCCAGCGCGGAACAGAGGTTCTGGGCCGGGAGCAGCAATTTTCTTTTCTGGATAAACGGAGCCCGGTTCAATTTGATGGAGATCCCATTCAGCTTTGCTTTGGTGCTGCCAACCGTCATGACCAGCACCTGCTTTTCTTTTTTAACCGTAATTGTCTTTCCGGCAACCGAAATATCGGCGCCGAGCAATGCTTTAACCGAAACCGAGGGCAGATAAACCGTTCCTTTCGAGACCACGGGCGGATTGGGAACAGTCACATTCGCACCGTTCACCTGAACGGTAACAGCGGCCGCGGCGGTTGTGGCCAGCATAAGTACAAACAACAGAGCAACGACGAAGACAATAGGTTTCCTTGACAAAATTTCCATCACCTTTCTTTTTCCCACGATTGATCCATATTATAAATCATCCCAAAACGAATTGGAAAAGATTTCTCGATCAACCATAAAAACCAAAATCGTCGCAATTTTGTGTGCTTGGCTCAGATTGGTTTGGGAAAAAACTTGATAATGAAATCAGGGCTCCCGGTTTTCGGGAAGCCCTGATCTGTTCAGACATACCGTGTTGGATGGAAGCGAGGCTAATGGCGGGAGACTTTTTTTGAATGTCTGCTTTTTGCCGACTTACCGGATTCCTTTACGTGATCGACGCCCGCTCGTGACCGGAGTGGATTAAAATCCATCCATTTCCACCAGCCAAGCTGAAGAACCACAAAAACAGCCAACCAGACCCATTCCCAGACAATCGCGCGGCCAAAGACGTTTGGAAGATGTTCATTCAAATCGCTTAATACCGCGTAAAAACCGCCAAAAGCCAGAAGCGGAAAGACTACGGCTGATACTGTATCCATGGTTTTGGCAAAACTGGCCTGGTTGAACTCGTCAAAGGCGGTGATCTGTTCTGACACCTCTTCGTAGATGATCTGGTTTTCAAAAATATCCTGCCATCGGCGGAAGAGTTCCATCCCGTTTTCATCGTTCGTAATCTGGCTGAACCAGCTTCTGATAGTGAATTCCAGGAAGGACTCGCGAAGCACGCTGACCATGGCCCCAGCTGATTTGTTATCCTTGCTGTGCACGGACAGCTCTGACGCCATGCCCAGAAGAATGTGCCGCTGATGCAGGGCCAGCAGGGCGATGATAAAGCCTAAATCCCAGTAAACGCTTCCAGTTAACGTTTGTTGCGCGAATCGCGCATTGTCCCTTGCTGATACCAGGCCCGCGCCGTTTTTACTGATGCAGTATGTGATCAGGGGATTTTCTTTAAAGAGCATCTTGCCCGCGAGATCGTCATTGGCCCCAATCGGCAGCTTTTCATGCCAGTCTTTATGGGACGCCAGTTTTAAAGCGACTTCGTGGACCCGCTTCTGGTGCAGGCTGTTTGGAACCATGTTGATGGCGCTGTAAATAAAGTGATCCAGGCTGGTCATCGAGACGATCTGGCTTTTGCCAGCCGCCTCCTGGATCAGCCGAACAAAGACTTCTTTCATGTCCCGAATTCTGCGGTTGAAAGCACTCAGCTGCTCGATCGTGATCCAGTTTGCAGGATCGCTGTTTGAGAACGGTGCGGTCTGAACAAATGGCAAATCGGAGCGGTACCCATTGCCGAGTTCGACTTCGATGACAAAGAATCCGACACCGTATCGAAACAATCCGATATATGCGTCTTTGATCCGCGCTCTGAGGCTTCCCAAGAGGGCGTGCTGCCCGTCAATTATCTGAGAACGCATTTCGTTGATAACTTGCAAAAAGGAATCTTCCGGATCGGAACCAAGCCTGAAAAAGGCGCAATGATCGGCCTTCTCATCAAATAAATAGGTTTGTATATACGAGAGAAAGAAATTGTCATGATCGTTTAACAGATATTTCGTGTAATTGAGAGCATTGACGAAGTGTTTCTCGAGAGAAGGATAATCCAAGGAGTCAAACGAAAACGGGATCACATGCCGCGAGCTGTTGAAATCCAGCACGGGAACGTGAAAACGCTTGCTGATTTCCATGATTTCAGCAATAGGCAGCAGGCTGTAATGGTTTCCTGGCGCGTCAACGATCGTATAATTCTGGTTCCGGCCGTCGTACCAGGGATCCACATTTGTGCACCACGCATCTTTCGGCCAGCGTGCCTGGGCACGCGAGCGCCATCGCCCAATGTCAAAGTTACCTTGATCAATGAGCCGTTGTTCCGCTGCCAGTTCTGCGGCTTCCAGCGCTTCGCCGAGGCCAAGGAGGGACGTTTGGGCGCCTTCTTTCAAGGCAATGACGACGCGGTTCGTTTTCACTTCGTTGCCATTCGGGAGGGTTTGGGGTTTGGTGCCGGGCATAGGAATAAAGGTGAATTCGAAGCCCCTTCCGGAAGGGCTGCTTTTATCCGACCGGGCCCAATGCTTGTGTAACGAACAGGTCGGCGGTTCGGTGAAGAAGAGCGCGTCCGCTTCCTCCATCATAACCCCGTTTTCTGTGATTCGGGGCAGACTGACCGTGCGGTCCGGCGCGCTGCGCCGGGCCAAATCATCAGTATAGCGGCTGAAGTCGTCAGCCAGAAAAGTCATTTCAGCTTCGAAACCAGACAGAGCAACCAATTCGTTGTCATGCAGAACGGTGATATCGTTCGGCAGTTTGTCGTTGTTCTGCTGATATCGGCGCTGCTTTTCCACAAATCCGGTTTCCATCGCCTTTATCAGGGCAAGTCCGCGATTCAGGATCAGATGATCAGCCGTATGCCGGTCCGGCGGCGCGCCGTTCGGATTGGCGTAAATCGTTTCGGCGATCACGCTGGCTATCGCATAAGGGGTCTTTAACTGCGCTCCGTCGAGAATGATCGAACCGGAATCGATTCGATCGGCATAGTCGGCAAGGTGTCTGAAGAACGCATTGCGTACTGCGGGTTCCGGCCGCTGCTCAGCGGCGATTTCAGCATCGCTGACCGCGCACAGCAGATCCCGAAGGATATAGATCGATGCAAAACAGTCAAAATCCGGGAAGGTATGGCAGATGATCGTGAAAACGACCGCTTCACCGCTGCCGGCAGCATCCAGCGAGACATTGGCCTTTACTTTGTCTGGATGGACCAGAATCATGCCGGCTGTACTTTCGAAATGATGCGGGTCCCCCGATCTGGACGACTTGTGGTGCTGATCCAGGACACCGTACTCGTCACTGTTGCCGACATCGATGTAGTACCGGTTGCGGGCAGGTTCAAACGGCAGACCCGGCCGAACTGTGGTTCCCTGGGGGACAAACTGAAACTCAAACCGGGCTGTACGCGCCATTGATGTCCGCCTCCAAGCTAACGTGATTACGAATCCATACAAAGACGGTGCTAGCGGGGAAGCCGATGCTTCGCCGTAACCCATAAAGTATTTCGGCTATTAAGAGCATTTTCCTGCTCCCTGGATGAATTGACCTTGGGGGAGAATTCGACGAATGCTTTGCGGGATTCCGACACAAAAGCCGCTAATCTATCAAAAAAGGAGATAATTTGACCCATATGGCAGGAACTCGTTGGTGCAAGTGGAATATCACTCTTGGGTAATCTCAAGGGATATTTCGATGGACCAACAGGAGGCGTTCTATGTTCACGAACAATAATGGCTTAAAGGAATTTGATCTGATCTCCAAAGAACGCAGAAACAACGAGGATCAGGACTACATCAATCTGCCTGAGGTGGTTTACGCAAAATCCCTTGAAGCCTATAACAGATATGAGAAAACCGGTGAACTGCCAGAGTACAACTGGAACAGCACCTTCCTGAAACAGATCGGCAGGACCTACGGCGAAAAGCTGGTTGATTTCAAACTGCTGAGTTTTGTTGAGTTTACGCTGTACAAAGATACGTATAAATCACAGAACTTTGTTGTGTTGAAAGACAATGAAACCAACCGGGTCTTTGATGCCGAAGGACAATTCATCTTACCGCGCTACCAATATGATTTTCCCGTCGACAAGGAGCATTCGAAGAAACTTTTAAATATTCTGCTCGATTACTTATATCAGACGCGATTCAAGCTGGAAAGCCATACACATTTTATTGATACCGGGGAACAGGTCGGGCACAGCAGTTATCAAGACGTGGATTCCTATACCAAGGCATTGCTGAAAAACTTCATGCAGGACTACGCGTTAAATAACAACGCCTATGGATTTGCCGGCTACCCAGCCATTCACTTTGCCGTTACCAGGGACGTTGTCATCATGATCGCCTTTAAGCCGATGAATAGTTTCTTTGTGGATGACAGTATCGACGAACTCGAGAATATTTTTGATATCAGCATTGGTTTTTTTGCGAATACCCGCAAGATCTATAACTTTGAATATAAGAACCTGCTGAATCAATACCGAGCCTATTCAATGTTTATCTACAAAAACGAGTTGGAGAGAAGTATCCGCGACTCCATTGGCGAGGCATCGTTGATTTCAAGATATTGGTACACTGAGGGTTTGCAGAAGGTAACGGAAAAGCAGGAGAAAACCAATCACGCCACCGACTCGTTTGATTTCTCGCAGATTTTCGTGAACGAGATTCTGAACGCACAGATTGACGGGGTGGAGAACATTGAGATATACCCGTTTGACCGGTGTTTCATTTTCAAAGATTCGGCGCTGATCAAGGCCGATCAAAACGATGAGGAAGATGTGAAGCTGGTTACCTGCGAAACCTTGTTGATGAAGAAGAGTATTTCGGAGATCGAGAGCATCAAGCAGCGCAATAATTACGTGTATGAGTGGGACCGGCTGTTGTACGACATCAAGGACTATGACATTGATTACAGCAAAAAAAATGTCGAGTTCAGCGACTGGAGAATCGAATACAAAGATCGGCTTCAGTTCGAACACAATTTAACCGAATCGTATTCCGGGCTTAAAGACGATCCGGCGAAAGCCATCGATTTCATGCTTTACAATCTGATCTGTAAAAAGGCCAGCACCAAACAGCTGCTCGAACTGGAAAAGGAATGTTTCAGCAATGATGACGGCTTGTGTTACATCTACCTCAAAAACGTGGATTTGAACACCATGCAGATGTTGACCGCTCTGCAGGAAAAATATTTGCGGGAAATTTACAAAGATGTGAAGCAGATGGAGGAGTTTCTCAGCCAGGTCGACACGAAAAACGCCAAAGTCGTTTTTGTTTCATATGACCCGAGCAGGGTTAAGTCGGAAAACAATATTAAGATCGAGCAGAAACACGCATTCAGTATTTTGATTGTGGTCGACGCGGACATTCAAAAGAGTGTAATGGAAATTCAGTCCGAAAAAGAAGATTTAAAAACCGCGGTGAAACTGATTGTCCGGCAAAAAACCGAAGCCGCCGAGCTGGTCAAAATGGAACGTGAGAAGCAGAAAAGCTTCATTTTAAACCAACTCAAATCGACTTTGCACAGTATCAAGGGCAGAGTGCACGACATGAAGGCAAAACAGGAATTGGATCAGATGCTGCGCGATTTCAGCCAAAAGCTGAAGGAAGATACCCTTGAACTGAAAACGACCTTGGTCAATCAAAGCACCCCGCAAGAGCGTTTTAAATGCCTGTTCCGCGAGATTACCGGCGACATGTTCGAAAGGTCGGGCGGCAGGTTGTGGGATAAAATCGTGCAGGAAATTGCGAACTCGAATGATCCCGCCTTTTTCAATACCCGAAGAAGCCTCGAGTGCACAGACCCTTTGGAGTCGGTCGGCATCATTGTCTATGAGAGTTTCCTGCCGGAGTTTAGTATTCTGATGGATAAGATCACACTTCAGGAAGCCTTTCATGTCGTCCTGAAAAACACCGTGGAAGAGGCGAAATCGACCGACGACAAATTCGTGGCCATCCAGTTCAATGTTGGGTATGGCGACAAGGACCGGGGGGTTCTAAGCATCCAGCTCATCAATTCCTGTCATCCGATTACCGAAGAAAGGCTGCAGGAGATGAATACGGCGGTCGAAGAAGTCTCAATCAACGAAAACAAAGAGGGTTCAACCGGCTTTGGCGTGGCTTCGTCCCGAGCCCAGCTCACCAGCCGTTTCGGAGCAGAGGCCTCGATCAAGTACCGCCTGCTGACCAAAAACCAGATTAGCACAACCTTGACGATGCCCATTGTCTTCCTACAGAATGACACGATTTTCGGGGACGGGCGGGTTGCCCACGAGGTAAAAGAAAGCTGCAAAGTCGTTTACCTTGAAGATGAGAAAACATACTATCAGGAATCCTGCGCGTATTTGGACGGGATGATCAAAGGGCATTACCGCCATACCACCACGGCGAACCTGTTTGAGGAATACTGGAAAAAGGCCGATATTCTCTTTACCGATATTAGCGTGCCCAACAAGGAAGGGGGTAAGGCGTCTCCAACGTTCGGACTCAGCGCAATCAACAACTTCTTCCGATTGGGTCAGGGCAAAACCATTTTCGTGCTGTCCAACAGCGAGTCCCAGGGGATTAAAGAGGATATCCTCACGCGGAGCGGCTTAACCAGCGGCAGTATTACGGAGCAGGATATCCTGCTTGATCTAAATGAGATTAAAAAAGGGAAAATCTACGTCGCGGATAATGTGAAATCGATTAAGACCCTGATGGAGAACCATCCGGCGGTGATCGATTTTCTCAAGCAGCATTTTGGGATTGACGACGACGGTGAGGCGGAGCCAGTGCCGGATGACAGCGGCCAAGCGGAGGCGTATACTATCGAGTCAGCCGAAAGCTTTGAACAAATCCTGGAAACCATCTCGATGGACACGCTGGCAAGTCGGTATGTTCTGCGAGATGTAACGAATGATCAGCTGCCGGAAGTCTTTCGAAGGTGGACCACTAAAATGATTTACCTTCCGGATATTGAGGACCAGGAGTGCCTTTCGAATCCGGATTTGGTGGATACGCTGCTGTTTATCCAATTGAGTGACTGCTCGGCGTTTAATGTCATGGACTCCACGCTGTTCGGTTTGAAAAACAACGTCGTTTTCGTACCGTCTGCCTACTCCAATACCCAGCAAGCCTGCCTTGAGATTGCCCGGCAGTATCAGGAGCGCATCAGTCTGACCAGCAGTGGGATTTTGTCAGCCCTGAACCATGATTTGGCGAAGTATGAAGATCCGGCCGTCAAAATGATTCGGGAAAAAATCATCAGCAGCAAAGCCTACACTGTCGCAAAGACCTATAAAATCGATTCGCTGATATTGGCCGAACCGAAAGCCGATTTAGACGAACTGCGTTATATCCAGGACATTAAGCAGGAATTAGAGATCTATGCCCGGGAAACGAAAGACCAAATCCTGCTGAAACATGTTGAGAACCTAACCTTCTGCCTGACGCTTTGCCAGGCCATGGCTGGAGGTGAGTAAGATGCAGCGATCGTCATATAAGAAAGCGGAAATCGTCTGGATCGATGACGTCTTCGGCCTTGAGGAAATGACCCGCCGCCTGGATTCCGGCATCAATTTCTGGGAAGAGATGTTCGGCGCTCCGGAAAAAATCTACCGCCTGATGAACATAAAAATCAAACTGATCACCAATTACAGCGATGCGATCAGCTACATCAACTCCTTGTCCCAAAATCGTTCAACGTATTACTATTTCATCGTCGACTTGACCCTCCCTAAAAACCTCGATGATTTACGAAAGAAGGAAGCCTATCCGTCCTACGGCAAAAAGATTGGCAAAAAACTTGTGGACAAGGGTTTCGCGTTTTCATTTCTGACCAGCGCCAGCGAATTGGGATCACTCCGGGCTGAAGAAAAGGATCTGTTACTGGCCGATTTTCACATCAAGGAATACCACAAAAGCCTATCCCTGCCGGATTCTCTGAAAAACAAATTATTGTTCCACCTGCAGTCACATATCAACTGGATCAACATCAAAGAGAATTTTTTCACCAAAATCAGTGAATCGTCTAACATCAGCAATAACCAGGAAGAGGCTTTTGAGTACTTCCCGTATCTCGACGCATACAAGGATTTTGTTAATATTGCCGAATTCAACGAGTTGGACTTGAGCCATCCGATCTTTATCAAGAGCCATCTCTTCAACAACAAATACTATGAGCAGCAGTGCGTGCTTCTGCTGTTGTCCGAAACGTTCCATGTCAACCGGTACCGGAAACTGGACGTGCATTATATCGACTTATCGTTAAGCGATCCCGGTGAAAGCGATATCCGGATGAACGAGTTCTATGCCCAATTCAAGGACAAAATTGACAAAGACGTCATCTGGATCATCAAGCTGGCCTTGCTCGACAAGAAACACTTCAAGCAGCTGCAGGAAACGCTGAGAAACCAGAAATGCATTTTCATCGTGAACGACGAAGAATATGAAAGCTATCTTGAACAGGTGAACTCCAGCTACGGACTGTCCGAGCTGCCGTACTTCAAAGACGATGACTACATCCAGAAAAAGAACCTGCTGGACCACATTCTTAACCTAAAAATCGAGGAAAAACTGGCCGACCGTGAGATTGAGGTCGCGTCCATTTACCAGGAGCACCCGGAACTGCTGATGGATGTTCAGGCTTATATCGCCTTAATCAATCCCGCATTCGGGATTCAGGAGCTGTCAGACTCGTATGAAATGGTCGAGTGGGTGGTCAAGCTGTTTAATCGGCTCGAGAAAGAGATCGTGGTCAACATGGTCCACAACCGGCCGATTTCCTATGACAAACTGATCGGGAAAGAAATCCTGGAAAATTTGCAGAAGGCGCATTTGCAGCGGATAAAGGAAGAAAGCGCGGCTTACTGGCTGAAGACGTCCTGGGGTTTTCCGCATGGGGTCTCGATTGATAAATACGGGCTTTCAACCGAGGCGAATGATGCGTGGGAAATGAACTCGCTGCGGATTTTATCCCATCTGCTGACTGATCTGGACGGTACCCGGAATGAGACCCTGCGCAACCTGAAAGAGATTTTCCGCCATGAATACATTCGGACGATTGTCGATGAAAAGGACCGCCGGAAAGTCTCCAAAGAGGTCGACACCATGATCAAATGGCCGCACCGTGAATACCCGATGCCGTCGATCCTGCATAAGAAGTTTGAAGAAGACAATAAACACCTGTGGTTTAACCATACCAAGCTGAACTATGTGAGCTACTCCCGGAAACTATCGCTGTATTTCCGTCAGCTCGACCTTTACCTGGACTATTACGACATTGTCCTGGAGTTCATCCACAATACCTACCAGATGCTCCCCAGGATTTCACATCGGTTTATTGAAATGGCGCTTGGCGACATCACTGAGAAGAAGTTCTCCGCGAAAGACAGTGAGTTCAAGGAGGAGTTCAAGAAATACCTGTACGGCATGCTGAGTATCTCTCTGATTTTTACCGAAATAATCGAGAAAAACGAAATATCGGATATCGAGTTTTTCCATTCGCAGGATGCGACCGACCTGGCTTCTTATGGACCCAAGCTGCAGCAGTTGCGAAACACCCACAAAAAGATCAAGGTGTTTGATTTGAACGCTGAAGCGTTTGTATCAAACCGCTTGTTCCGGAATGCCGATCTGAGCGCGCTGCGGCATGAGGTTTTTCACTTGGCCGAAACCAATGTCAACCAGATCAGCACAGACTTCAAGCGCGTGATAGAGGGTCTGGATGTTTCCCACAACACGCTCACTGATTTTCTTGAAGCTGTGGAACACGACAAAATGATGGAGATCGATCAGAAATACGTGAACCGCAAGGACAAGTACGATGAGACCGGCCCATATAACACAAACATCTATACTACGCTGTTGGATACCCGGTTAAAGCAGTATTCCCGGTGGGGAGAGTTCGTCAATCATTTTGATTTTCCATTTGATATTCTGAAGTATATGGACACCCTGCTGCATTTCAACCTGATGGTGGAAACGCGCAACAAAGCGCTGGAGCACAACGTCGAGAATTTTGACCATGACCTGCTGTATGAGAGCTTTATCTTTACCTATGAAAGCCTGTGGCTGCAATACCAGTACATTATCTCCTGCATTGATGAGAAAAATGATGTACAATCATTCAAAACGAATTTTGTAAAACTGGAGAATCACATTCAGACCAAGCGGCTGAATCCGGATGTTACCGGGATGTCGAAACGGTCTGACTTTAACACCCGGATCGACAGTTTTTACAAGGTCGAGTGAATGAGGGAAGCAGTTTGGAAGTCAATATCGATCTGGACCTGCTGAAGCAAGAACTGGCCCTGAACAACCTGTCCATTGCCATTAATCTGGATTCGTACCCGAAAGATATCGTTCTTGACTTGCTGTCAATCGAAACGATCGTCAATAATACCTATCAACTGGTTCGGCAGCAGGTCATGGAGACGGACAGCCGAAAACAGGTTGACCGGATTCTCAGTGTCGAAGATTATCTCACCATTGTTGTGAAGGATTATCTGATCGATTTGCGGAATCACCAGCTTTCCTTGGAAGCCGATACCGAATTCTACCTTGCGGTCGTTTTCCTGACTGCCTATCTTTCAAAGCTGAGCAGCAACTATTTTAACTTCTACACAATCATCAAAGAGAACATTCCAAGCCTGGAGGCCTATTTTCGGGACACGCGATCCTTTGTCGCTTCCAGCGATCTTCGCGGGCTTCTCTACACAACTGCAAAAAAGTATTTGAACCTCGCCCTGTACGACAGGCATTTTCGGTACAAGAGCCCTCATTATCTCTATGCCCCCCCAAAAGTAGGCAAAGAATGGATTCAGCAGTATCGAAAAGAAAACGAGCCGGTTTGCTTCTGGTTTTATGAAACCTCACACGGCACGGGCTTGTTTATGGTCTTATACGGCATGAAATGCCGATATCGCCAGTGCGCCGGCTGCAGCCTTCATGAACTGGGCGCGGAAACTCGGCTGCCTTCCCAGGAAGCCATTTACCGCCAGATCGACTCCATACTGGAACAATCAATCAGCCACGGCGAGCGGAATCTGATTACCGAGGTTATCCTCAGCAACAACGGCAATATGCTCGATGATGTGACCATGCCAACCCTTTCACTGCTTTACATCGTGGATCAATGTATCGTCAAACTGCCGGCCTTGAAGAAAATCACGCTCGAATCGCGCCTGGAATACATCGACGAGGCCAGATTGCGCATTCTGAAAGAAACCATTCAGGCAAGCCGGGACGGTATCGAGATCGAGCTCGCTGTTGGGCTGGAAATCTTCGATGAATATTACCGGAATCATTTCTACAAAAAAGGGATTCGCCTTGAAACCTTCGAGGAACGGATCGCACTCTTTCCGAAATATGGGCTTTCGGTCCGGGTTTACATGATGTTTAAAGCGTGCCCCGGCATGCGTGTCGAGGAAGCGATCGAAGATATTAACAAAGCGTCCCGCTACTTTGCCGAGGTCGCCCGGAACCGCGGCATGAATATCACCCTGCATATCAGCCCGACATTTGTTGCCAAGGGCTCTCTGCTGGAAGATCTATACGGCCAGGGGAAATACCATCCTCCGGGACTTCAGGATATCGAACGGCTGCTGCAGAACCTGGCCGTCTATGATGAGCTGACCTACTACATCAGCCTGAATGACGAAGGCCTGTCATCATGCACTCTTGATGGCGACTTTTACGAGTATGTCCGGATTAAGAATGCGATAGAGCGGTTCAATATTTACCGGAAGACCGACTAAGCCGTCTCAAGCACCTGCCAGTAACCCATCTTTCCGCAAAGCGGACCCGCCATGACTTCTTTGCCCTTGTTTCCCATCCGGTTAACACGCGAAATAATAGATTTCTTTTTAAATTATTCCGGCTAGTCCTACACGCCGCCTCCTGTTTTTGGGCGTTATCACGGATTCTCTTGGTTTCGCCGGCGCTCCCTGCGAATATCGTCCAGGAAGGACATTATTGTCCCGGTGACGAAGTTGGTTAGTGATCTTTGCTGTGGCGAAGGCCGGAGAAGAGCCGGTCCTTGGGCGGTTATCCACCGCCCTTTTTGCCGTGTGCGATCATCTGGCCGTTTTGCCATTGACGTTTTTCGGATGCGCAGTGGACGGAGGGAAAGCGAAATGAAATCAAAGGAATGGAAGGGTTTTGTGCGGGGGCCCTGGTGTGAGGAAGTCGATGTCCGGGACTTCATTCAGCGAAACTACAAACCGCACAGCGGCGATGAAAGTTTCCTCGCCGAACCGACCGAGCGGACCCGGGTGCTCTGGGACCGGGCGAAAGAACTGCTGGCTGAGGAAAGAAGCCGCGGGGGCGTGTATGCGGTCGACCCGCACACGATCTCAACGATCACGGCCCACGGACCCGGCTATATCGAGCAGCCGCTGGAACTGATAGTCGGACTGCAGACCGATGAGCCGCTGAAGCGTGCCATCCTGCCGAACAACGGCCTGCGCATGGTCGAACAGGCCTTATCGGCTTATGGCTGCGCGGTTGATCCCACCGTAAAACTGATCTTCTCCCAGCACCGCAAGACCCATAACCAGGGCGTTTTTGACGCCTATACCCCGGAAATGCGGCTCACCCGCAAGGCCGGAATTATCACTGGTCTCCCGGATTCGTACGGGCGCGGCCGGATTATCGGCGACTACCGGCGGGTTGCGCTGTATGGCGTCGATTTCCTGGTTGAAGACAAGATTCACGCCTGGAACCAGATCGAACCCGAGGAAATGGATGAAAAGTCAATCCGGCAGCGCGAGGAGATCGCCGAGCAGGCGGCGGCGCTGCGGGAATTGAAGCAGATGGCGGCTTTGTACGGCTTTGAGATCGGCTGCCCGGCCGCGACTGCCCGAGAGGCGGTCCAGTGGGTCTATTTCGGCTATCTGGCCGCGATCAAGGAGCAGAATGGCGCCGCGATGAGTATCGGCCGGATTTCAACCTTCCTGGACGTGTACATCGAACGGGACCTGAAAAATGGCGAGTTGACCGAAGCGGGCGCACAGGAACTGATCGACCAGCTGGTCATCAAACTGCGCATGGTCCGGTTCCTGCGGACCCCTGATTATAACCAGCTTTTTTCCGGCGATCCGGTCTGGGTGACCGAATCGATCGGCGGGATGGGCATCGACGGCCGGCCGCTGGTCACCCGAACCTCGTTCCGCTTCCTGCAAACCCTGACCAACCTGGGCCCCGCGCCCGAGCCCAATCTGACCGTGCTCTGGTCGGAACACCTGCCGGCGGCGTTTAAACGCTTCTGTGCCCGGGTCTCGATCGACTCCAGTTCCATTCAATACGAAAACGACGACCTGATGCGTTCCTACTGGGGCGATGACTATGCGATCGCCTGCTGTGTCTCGGCGATGCGGCTGGGCAAACAGATGCAGTTTTTCGGCGCCCGCGCCAATTTGGCCAAGGCATTGCTGTATGCCATCAACGGCGGGGTCGACGAGATCCTCGGGGTCCAGGTCGCCCCCAGCCTGAAACCGATTACCGGCGAATATCTCGATTACGACGAATTGTGGCAGCGGTTTGACGCCGTGCTCGACTGGCTGGCCAGGGTCTATGTCAACACCATGAACGTCATTCATGTCATGCACGATAAATACGCCTACGAACGGCTGGAACTGGCCCTGCACGATCAAGTGATCCACCGTACCATGGCCTTTGGCATTGCCGGATTGTCGGTGGTGGCGGACTCGTTCTCCGCGGTCAGGCACGCGCGGGTCAAGGTTATCCGGGACGAGCGCGGATTGGCCATGGATTTCGAGATCGAAGGCGAATACCCCGCGTTCGGCAACAGCGATCCAAGGGTGGATGACCTGGCGGTGACGGTGCAGAAGGCCTTTATGTCCAAACTGCAGAAGCACCCGACCTACCGGGGCGCGCAGCACACGCTGTCCATTCTCACGATCACGTCGAACGTAGTCTACGGCAAAAAAACCGGCAGCACCCCGGATGGCCGAAAAAGGGGCGAACCGTTCGCGCCCGGCGCCAACCCGATGCACGGGCGCGATCACCGCGGCGCGCTGGCCTCTATGCGTTCGGTGGCCCAGCTGCCTTATCAGCACGCGCTGGACGGCATTTCCTATACCTTTTCGATCGTTCCCGGCGCGCTGGGACACGAAGAAGACCGGGAACGCAATCTGGCGGCTCTGCTTGACGGGTATTTCGCCCAGGGCGGTCACCATATCAATGTCAACGTGCTGGACCGCGAAACCCTGGAACACGCCATGGAACACCCGGAACTGTACCCGCAGCTCACGGTTCGGGTTTCCGGCTATGCGGTGAATTTTATCAAGCTGACCCGCGAACAGCAGCTGGATGTGATCCGGCGCACCTTCCACCAGCGCATGTAGCGCTGCCGCGCGCCCTTGCAGGGTGTGTGCCGTTCAATCGAGAAATAGGAAGGAAGGGGATACCGGTTGCTGCTTCAGGAGGTTGCCATGCAGACCGAAGGCTATGTCCACTCCATCGAAACTTGCGGCACTTTGGACGGTCCCGGCGTGCGCTACGTGGTCTTCATGCAGGGATGTTCGATGGGCTGTGCCTTCTGTCATAACCCGGACACCTGGAAAATGCCGCTCGGCACGCTCACAAGCGTGGACGATCTGATGGAAGACATCCTGAATTACCTGTCGTTTTACCGATCTTCAGGCGGCGGGGTCACCATATCCGGCGGCGAACCGCTGCTGCAGGCTGATTTCCTGACCGTGCTGTTTCGCCGGCTGGCCCTGAACGGGATTCACCGCGCCCTGGATACCTGCGGTTTTTTCTCGGTGAACAAGGTCAAGCCGCTGCTGGCGGAAACCGATCTGGTCTTAATGTCCATCAAGCACGCCAATCTGCTCAAACACTTCGAACTGACCGGAAAATCAAACGAACTTCCGCTGAAATTCGCGGCTTACCTGACCGAAATCGAAAAACCGGTCTGGCTCCGCTATGTCATCATTCCCGGGGTCACCGACTCGCCCCAGGATCTCCGGTCGCTGGCTGAACTGGTCAAAACAATGCCCAATGCCGAGCGACTGGAACTCCTGCCGTACAACGATCTCGGGGAACAAAAATGGATCGATCTCGGTCTGGAATACCGCCTGGCGGGGGTAGAGCCGCCGGGACCGGAAAGAATGCAGGAAAGCAGCCGGATTCTATCCGAGCTGCTGCCCGATCTGAAGATAACCGGCTAGTTGAAAGGGATATGACGGTAAAAACGCAACAGGGCTTCCGATTTCTCGGAAGCCCTGTTCGATCCCCAAATTGTGATCACCCTTGTTTGGGCAGTCATCCATTTGCAGGGCTTTCACTGTCATCGACTAAATCGATAATCTCCCGAATATCATCAACACCCAGTGTATCGGCGATTTTTTCGATGTGTGCAAAATTGATGTTTTGACGTTTTTGATTGGACAGCTCACTGAGTGCCGCATGACGAATATCGGTTAACCTGGATAATTCCCGCAGGGATATGCCTTTCGCTTTCGTTAAATTCTTAATTCGAACAACGACCTTTTTGCCCACACGCGTCACATCCAATCTGGAAATATCTGTTGACTTACGCTTAAACGTAACATATGCTTCTAATAGAAACGGTACGCATAAGCGTAATATGGCCAAAAAATACCTTGCTGATGCTGGGAAAGACGGGGGTTGCGGATGGATCAAAACATTGATGTAGACCGGATGTTTTACGAAGAAGCCGTTCGGCGATTGGGGTACCGAGTTGCCGACTGGACCTTCAGGACGAGCCCTTCACTGTTTATAAAGAGCGATGGACACAGGGGCATGGGACGGCTCAACGGGGATGGCGGTCTTACGCTGGAAGCGGCCGTGATTGGGTTTATTATGTTCAGTCTTCCCAAGGAGTCGGAATACTGGGCCTATATCAATAATGCGGCAAGGCCTTGAATGATGAACCGGTGAAATGCAGGCGCGGACGGCAAAGCCCCTGGACGCATTTCTGAAGCGCTAAAACGGCATTGCAACACGGTTGCAGCATTTTAGGGTAGACATGAGAAAAGGACTTTCGGAAGATTTCCGAAAGTCCTTTGTTATCGATGGTCGGAGTGACTGGATTCGAACCAGCGGCCTCTTGCACCCCAAGCAAGCGCTCTATCCAAGCTGAGCTACACCCCGATGTTCCGTTTTCGGCACAGCATCTAGTATAACACGGGGCGGGGCGGGTGAGCAAGCACCGGGCGCGCGGCCGTGTTCTTGGGTGTTCAGCGGGCCAGCAGCCGGTCCATCAGGCGATGGGCTTCCTCGAAAACGAGGCCGGTGGAGCGGGCATTGGCTTCGGTATAGCCGAGCTCCCGGATTTCCGGGGTGCCGGACTGGTAAAGCACGAACGGCACCGGGTCGGAGACGTGGGTGCGCACCGACAGTGGGGTCGGGTGGTCCGGCATAAGCAGGATGCGGAAATCGCCGAGGGCGGGGAGTTTCTCCAAAAGGGTTCCCAGGACCTGGCGGTCGATGTCCTCAATCGATAAGATTTTGTTCTCCAGCTCGCCGCGGTGGCCGGATTCGTCCGGGGCTTCAATGTGGATATAGACGAAGTCTTTGCCGTTTTTCAGTTCCCGGATCGCGGCTTCGGCTTTGCCGGGGTAGTTGGTATGTACATTGCCGGTAGCGCCGGGAACGTCGATGGAATCGAGGCCAGCGCCGATGCCCAGCCCTTTGGTCAGATCGACCGCGGAGATCACTGAGCCGGTCAGGCCATATTTCGCTTTGAAAGACACCAGAGCCGGTTTTTTGCCCTGGCCCCAGAGCCAGATGCTGTTCGCGGGGCGAACGCCGCGTTCCACCCGCGCCTGGTTGACCGCGTGATCGGGCAGGAAGCTGCTGCTTTCGATCATCAACGTGCGCAGAATATCCGCGCCCGCGCCGGTCGGCAGGTAATCGCCGACCATCCGGCCGGGGATATCGTGCGGCGGGGTCATTTGACCGTTGGTCGGCCCTTTGTGCCAGACCATGAGATGGCGGTAGCTGATGCCGGGATAAAACGTGATATCGCCGCGGCTGAGCCGTTTGGCGATTTCGGCGACCAGCTGACGCGATTCCGCGGTCTCGATCTCGTCCGAGCTGTAGTCAATCATGGTTTTCTGTTCGTATTCGGGTTCGTCGGAGAGTGTGACCAGATTGCAGCGGAACGCGACATCATCCGGTCCGAGGTCCACGCCGATGCTGAGGGCTTCCAGCGGGGAACGGCCGGTATAGTAGATCTTGGGGTCATAGCCGAGGACCGACAGGTTGGCAACATCGCTGCCGGGGGGCATGCCGTCCGGAACGGTCCTGGCCATGCCCATTTCGCCGCAGCGGGCCAGCCGGTCCATATTCGGGGTTCGGGCGGCTTCCAGCGGCGTTTTCCCGCCGAGTGCGTCCACCGGATAATCGGCCATGCCGTCGCCAAGCAGTACCACGTATTTCATGCCAAATCCTCCAGGCTGAGCTGTTGTCAATCTGAGGTCTACGGTACCAGAGATTGGGCGCTTGATCAAGCTTAGCCCCCGGCGGCGCAGGCTATTGGAGGTTCGGAATCGGAATCCCGAGCGCGGCATAGGTGTCAGGGCCGACGTTGCCGGTCGGCAGCAGGCCGTTTAGTTCCTGGAAACGGCGCACGGCGGCGGCGGTTTCGCGGCCGAAAACGCCATCGATCGGGCAAGCGGAGACACCGGCGCCATGCAGGGCCTGCTGGACCATGCGCACATCGTCGCCGTAAAGCGCCGGAGCAATAAGGGCCAGCACCCGGCCAGTGAGCGCAACCGAAGGCTGCAGGGCCAACAGCTGTCCCAGGGGCAGTGCCTGGTAGCCGCGCTGTTTCATGCCTTCCAGGATTTCCGGCAGGGCCTGGCGGGTTTTTTCGTTGATTTCGTGAAACAGGACGATCGCGCCGGGCTTTAGGCTGGACAGGGTCCGGGTAATAATCTGATTGACCGAGGCGTGCAGGTCACGCGGATCGATGGACCAGAGTATATTGGCTTTATAGCCGAGTTCCCGGGCGATATTCAGGACCGTATCGTTATAGGTCCCAAAGGGTGGGCGAAAATGCGGTGAAACCGCCCCGGCGGCATCTTCAATGATGGTCTTGGTGCGTCCAATCTGGTCCATGACCTGGCTTTTCGACAAATGGGTCAGGTCGACCGGATCGAAGCTCTGAGTGGCCAGATCGTGGCCCCGGGATTGAATCGAACGAAGGAGTTTCGGAACGCCGCGGCCGCGCATTCCCTGGACGAACCACGTCGCCCGGGCATTGTTTTCCTCCAGGGTATCCATGATTTTCGGGGTGACCTTCACATCCGGGCTGTCATCGAAGGTCAGGGCAACCGCTTTATCGGGGACGGGATGTTCCCGCACAGTGATTAAAGACATGGGTTTCCACCTCCACAGGCTATGGTATTCATATCCTGTGGCCGGGGTGTTGGTAAAAAGCGGTTTAGTAGTAGTTGATCTGCATCGCCTGCCGGACATCCGCGAGGGTTTCCTCGGTGACCTTGATTGCCCGCCGGGTGCCGTCTTTCAGGATATCCCACAGGTCGTCGGGCCGATTTTCGTACACGGCGCGCCGGGTGCGCATCGGTTCGAGCAGTTCGTTCAGCTTGCCGGACAGATCCTTCTTGCAGGCTACGCAGCCGATTTTGCCGGCTTTGCAGGCTTCGCAGATTTCGGGCACCGCGTCCGGTGTGAATACCTGACGGTAGGCGTAAATGGTGCAGATATCGGGATGGCCGGGATCGGTCGCGCGAATCCGGGCCGGATCGGTGACGGCGTTTTTCACTTTGGTCAGCACTTCGTCCGGGGCGTCGGAGAGGAAGATGGCGTTGTTCAGGCTCTTGCTCATCTTGGCTTTGCCGTCCAGGCCGACCAGTCGGGAGGTCTTGCCGATCAAGGCTTTCGGTTCCACCAAAACCTCGTCGTACAGGTCGTTGAAGCGCCGGGCAAGTTTTCGGGTCAGTTCGATGTGGGGAATCTGGTCCTCGCCAACCGGAACGAGATCCGCTTTGAAGGCGCAGATATCCGCCGCCTGGCTGACCGGATAACCCAAAAAGCCGTAGGTCATATCCTTAAAGCCGTACTGGGCGGCTTCTGTCTTGATCGTGGGATTGGCCCGCAGCACGTTGACGGAAACGACCAGACCGAGGTACATGGCCAGTTCATGAATGGCGGGAACATGGGACTGGATGAAGATCGTCGCGATGTTCGGGTCCAGCCCGGCAGCCAGGTAATCGGCGGCGATTTCGAGAATGTCTGATTTCAAGGCATCGGGCCGGTCGAAATTGGTGGTCAGGGCCTGCACGTCGGCAATAATAATGAAACTATCGTATTCGTGCTGAAGTGCGACCCGGTTTTCCAGACTGCCAACATAATGGCCCAGATGGAGTTTGCCGGTCGGACGGTCGCCGGTTAGAATGCGTTTTTTCGTCATTGATCATGTCACCTTCCTCATGTAAAAACCGAACCGGCTGGCAGGCCTTGAGGGAATGCGCCCGCGGCCGGTTGGCACGATTGTATTTTATCCAATGTTTGCCCGGAGAGCAATGCAAGTCTCAAATGAGCCGCGCGGACAGCCCCGGTTTGCTTGACTATTGCGGCAGGGTGGGATAGTTTAGTTGAGAGAGAACCCTATAAGGAGGGAATCGATTGAATCTGCGGTTTGCGGGTCTTTGCCTCCTGACGCTGCTCATGAACGCGGGTGCAAACATCGCCTTAAAATGGGCCATGCGCGGGGAAGCCAATCTGATGGGACAAAATCTGTTCCAGGTGGTTTTGGCTTTGATTACCAATGCATGGGTATGGATCGGCGTGGTGTCGTTCGGCGTCGCCTTCCTGAGTTACAGCCTGATCCTGAGCCGGACCAATCTGAGTGTGGCCTATCCGATCATCACCAGCCTTGGCTTTGTAGTGATTACCGTGGTTTCGGTCTTTCTTTTCCAGGAAAAGCTGTCTCTGCTGCAGGGCGGCGGGTTGGCTTTGATCCTGGGTGGGGTATGGATGGTCTCCATGTATTAAACACGCGGGGGTAGAACCAATGTCAGTGGTAGCAGCGGTTAAAACAACGCCGGAAACGGTGCTCTCGGATATCGAGCGGGCGATGCAGCTGGCCGGTATGTCGGACGCGCTGGATCCTCGGGCGACGACGATTTTAAAGGACAATATCTCCTGGCACCTGCCGATGCCGGGAGCCAATACCACGCCGTGGCAGTTGGAAGGCGTGATTCAGGCCCTGCAGCATGCCGGTTACAATGATCAGGTCGCGGTCGAGAACATGACCGTGGTTACCCGGCCGGAAAAAGGCCGCCGGCTCAACAAATACGGGTCGCTTTATGAAAAGTACGATATCCCGGTGCTTTTGAACTTCGACAATCGGGATATGAAATGGATTCGCTATGAGCCGAAAGCCAAAATGCGGGTGCTGCCGCATATCTATCCGGAAGGGATTTACCTGCCGGACTTCTTTTTCGGCAAGAATATCGTGCATCTGCCGACGGTGAAATGCCACATCTACACCACAACCACCGGTTCTATGAAAAACGCCTTTGGCGGTTTGCTGAACATCAAACGGCATTATACCCACAGCTGGATTCACCAGACCCTGGTTGATCTGCTGCACATTCAGAAGGAAATCCACGCCGGGCTTTTCGCGGTGATGGACGGAACCACCGCGGGCAACGGCCCCGGGCCGCGCACCCTGATTCCGGTGGAAACGAATGTGATTCTGGCCAGCGCCGACCAGGTGGCAATTGACGCGGTGGCGGCCAAATTGATGGGCTTTGAACCGATGCGGCTGGATTACATCCGGCTGGCGCACGAGGACGGGCTTGGCATTGGCCGGCCGGAGGAGATCGAACTGGTCGGGGACGATATCAGCGGGATGGACCTTCATTTTACCGTGGGGGATAACCTGGCCAGCACCTTTGGCGATCTGCTCTGGTTCGGACCGCTGAAGAAGCTGCAGCATGTCTTTTTCCATACACCGCTGGTCCACGTTTTTGTACAGGCATCCGACGTGTATCACGATAAAGTATGGTGGAATCTGAAAGGGAAGCACGTTTACGAACAGTGGCTCGCCGAATCGCAGTGGGGGAAACTGTTTCAGAGCTACTAGCGCCGGTAACAGGTGGAGAGGGGAGGCTGCGTTTTGAACAAGATGGGGAAGAAAAAACCGGAACATCACCAGCACCAGCACCATTATCCCAACCAGACCGAATTATCAAGACTTGACCGCTGGCGGGGCCTGTTCGCCCTGCTGCGCTTCAAACAGTGGATCAAAAACCTGTTTGTGTTCGCGCCCATCATCTTCTCCCTGAATCTATTCCGGATTGAACTGTGGGGCCCGACTTTGCTGGCCTTTTTATCGATATCGCTGGTTGCCGGGTCGGTGTATGTGTTAAATGACATCGTGGATATCGACCGGGACCGGATTCACCCGAAAAAGCGGAACCGGCCGCTGCCTTCCGGCCAGGTCAAGATCAAGTCCGCGATGGTTCTGGGGGTTGTCACACTGCTCGCCGGTTTTGCGGTGGGTTCGCTGGTCAATGTATATGTGGTTATCATGGTTGGCAGTTACCTGTTGATCAACCTGTTCTATACCTTCATCGGCAAGAACATCATGATTCTGGATGCCATGCTGATTGCGGCGGGCTTTGTGCTGCGGGTGCTGATCGGGGCGGTTGCGATTTCGGTGCCGGCTTCGTCCTGGCTGCTGGTGTCCACCTTCTTCCTGGCCCTGCTGCTCGGTTTTGCGAAGCGCTACAACGAGATGGAAGTCCTGAAAGAAAGCTCGGCCAGCCACCGGGAAGTGCTGTTGGAGTACAGCGAGCCGCTGCTGCGCCAGTTTCTGGCCATCACTTCGGCGGCGACCATCATGGCGTACACCCTGTACACCATGGACAATCAGGTGGTCCGGGCCTTTCATTCCAGCAAGCTGGTTTACACGCTGCCGTTTGTTATGTACGGCGTGCTGCGTTATCTGACCCTGGTGTTCACCCGGCATATCGGCGGGGAACCGTCTGAAGTGGTTATGAAGGACGGGCCGATGCGCATCTGTATTCTGCTCTGGATTCTGGCGGTGCTGGTCATTATCTATCCCCAGCTGGTGCTCGCCCGGTAAGACGGGCGGCTTTCGAATTGAATAGCAGGCCCGGCCGAACCGCCGGGCTTTTTGTTTGCCCATAAAAAAAGCGCCTCACGATTTGTGAGGCACCAGAGGCGGGGAAGTTAAAAAAAGGAATTAAGCTGTTTTGGGGGCAGCGGAGGTTCCCGCTGCCGGCGGCTGCACGGCGGAAGCCACCATATTGAATTTCAGCTGGTCATACAGCGTCTGGCTCAAGCCAAGACTGCCCTGAGCCGCCATATTGTTCGCATATTCGTCGTCCAGCATGGACTGGAACATGGAACGGCCGTAGCTTTCTTCAGTCAATCCCGTTTTAGGGATCATCGTCTCACGCATCGCTTTGAGCATCATACCGGCGAAAACCGCCTCGAAGTCCTGGCAGGACTGCTTTAGCTTCTTATCGTCTTTTTCGGACAGGACTCGGTCCAGCTGGGCCTGAAAGTCCTTGATTTTATTCTCTTCCATTCTGGCCTGTCCGGACTGTGCCACCTGGGCAGGTCCGACATTGCTGACCGCGTTAATCATGTCTTATCCCGCCTATCGTTTCAAGTTTGCAGCAATGCCCAGCATGTCGTCCGAAGACGTGATGCATTTCGAGTTAAACTCATAGGCCCGCTGCGCGGTGATCAGGTTAACCATTTCCTCCACGACCTGCACGTTGGACATTTCCAGGTAACCGACCTGCAGTGAGGTGGTCGAGTCCGCGGTTGAATCCCAATCCTGGGCTTCGCCGGAGTTTTCAGTCGCCTTGTAAAGGTTTTTACCGAGTTTGTCGAGGCCGGGCGGGTTGATGAATTTGGACATCTCGATTTTGCCCGCTTCGATCGCGGTGGATTGGCCGGGAAGACTGTACAATACCGTACCATCGGTACCGATTTTCACATCATAAGCCCCTTGCTCGATCGTGTCGACGCCGATGACCTTGTAGCCGTCGGTGTTGACCAGATTGCCTTCGGCGTCAACCAGAAACGCGCCGTTTCTGGAGTAGAGCGGATCTTCATAACCGGGAACCTGCATCTTGAAGAAACCGTCACCGGAAATGGCCACATCGAGGGGGTTTTGCGTATTTTGCAAATTGCCCTGTGAGAAGAGCGGCTGAACGACTGTGGGTTTGGTGCCAAGGCCGATCTGCAGCCCGACTGGCTCAATGGCCTCTTCGGAAGCGATTGGTTTTCGAATGGATTGATAGAGAAGGTCCTGAAAATCAACCCGCATCTTTTTATAGCCAACCGTATTGACGTTCGCCATATTGTGGGCGATGTTGTCAACATTGAGCTGCTGTCCAAACATGCCGGTTGCTGCTGTGTACAGGGATCTGAGCATGACAAAAGCCTCCTTTTGGCGGGCGTATCAGTCGGTCAACGCCCCGGGCCCCTCCAAACGGAGACCAGCCCGCATAATTCTTCTCACGATTAATATCGGCGACCCGGTCATAAACCTTTAGCGTTTTCGCGCAAAATAGAAAAGCGGCGCTGATTGCCCGGGTCGGCTTCCGGAAGGGAGGCCGTGGACCGCGCGCCGGAAAAAATAAAGGGGAAATGCCGAGTGTACGAATATGCCGGCGCCGATCTGATGCTGCCGCGGGGCAAGGAGCGCGAATGGCTGTTGACCAATGGAATTGGCGGGTTCGCATCCTCAACCATCTCGGGCATCAACACCCGGCGCTACCACGGGCTGCTGGTGGCCGCGCTGAAGCCGCCCGGCGACCGGCGGGTGCTGGTTTCCAAGCTGGAGGAAGAGGTCTGGATTGATGAACACCGTTTCTCGCTTTTTGGCAGTGAAACGGTCGGCGGGTTTTCCGGTATGGGCTTTCATTATCTGCAAACCTTCCGGCGGTTTCCACTGCCAGCCTATGTTTACCGGCTGGATGACGTGGTGCTGGAAAAGGAAATCTGGCTTCCCCAGGGAGAAAACGAGGTTCAGGTCCGTTATCGAATCATTAACCCGAACCGGCGTCACGTCCGAATGGTCGTTTATCCGCTGCTGACGGCCCGCGATTACCATTGGACCCTGCGCCGCAACGAATGGCCCTGGCGTACCACCATTACCGGCTCCGGCGTCATGGTGGAGCCCTACGACGGCGGACCTCACATCTGGCTGACCAGTGATTCCGTCAGCTGCTCGGAGGCCGGGTTCTGGTATTACGATGTGTTTTACGCCCAGGAAGCGGCGCGCGGGCTGGACGCTGTGGACGATTTGTATTGTCCGGTCACCTGGGAGTTTGAAACCGATTCGGATAACGTGTTCCGGGTGGCCGCAGCGGCTCAGCCGGTGATCATCGAAAGGGAAATGGCGGCCCGGGAGCGGATCAGTGAGCTGATACGAATCCAGGCCTTAACCGAACGGCCCGGGTTTGACAGCGCCGCATTGAAGGTGCTGGCGGTGGCGGCTGATCAGTTTCTGGTCCGGGGCCGGGCCGGGGAAGGCATGAGCGTGATTGCCGGATATCCGTGGTTCGGCGACTGGGGGCGGGATACCATGATCGCCCTGCCGGGCCTGACGCTGCCGGCTGGCCGGTACGAGGATTTCCGGCGCTGTTTCAGGACCTGCCTGGTCTATGCCCGGGACGGACTGATCCCGAATCTGTTCGACGACCGCGGCGGCGACCCGGCCTACAATACGGTGGACGCTTCGCTGTGGGCGTTCTGGGCAATTTATAAATACCTTCAATATACAAAGGACTGGGATTTTGTTCTGGAAGCGGCGGAGGTGCTCGACCGTATACTCGAACATTACCGGGACGGGACCGCATTTGGGATCGGCATGGACAAAGACGGGCTGATTGTCCAGGGTTCGCCCGGTCATGCCCTGACCTGGATGGATGCCTGCATTCACGGTGAGGTGATTACGCCCCGCCGCGGAAAACCGGTGGAAATCAACGCACTCTGGCATTTTGCGCTGCGGTTTCAATCCTACATCCGCCGGTATGACGGCCGAACCGCCCGGTCCAGCGAATGGCGCCAGCTGTCCGATCTGGTGAAAGAGCACTTCGCAGCCGCGTTCTGGCTGTCGGAAAAAGGTTATTTGGCCGATGCCGTGGACGATCAGGGCCCGGTCCACGCGCTTCGCTGCAATCAGATCATCGCTGCAAGTCTTCCGGTCCGGCTGCTGCCGGCCGGTTTGGAACACGCGGTGGTCGGGGCGGTCACCCGCCGGCTGCTGACCCCGTTCGGACTGAAAACCCTGGCCGACGATCATCCGGGTTACAGTCCCAGGTATCAAGGCAACCCTGAGGAAAGGGACCGGGCCTATCACCAGGGAACCGTGTGGGTCTGGCCCTGGGGCCAGTACATGACGGCGTTAAACCGCACTTATGAGCGAAGCGAAGCATCCCGCCGCCTGATCAATCGGCTGATCGCCCCGCTGCTCTGGCATCTTGAACAGGAAGGACTGGGAACGGTTTCCGAGGTTTTCGATCCCGAACCGCCGTTTAGCGCGGGCGGTTGTTTTGCCCAGGCCTGGTCGGTCGCTGAACTGCTTCGGGTGCTCTGGGAGGAAGCCGGGCCTGGCCCGGAAGAGATCCGGATCGAGCCTTGAAAAACCAGTAAAAACGGGAAGAAAAACTGATTGCCGGGTCTGATCGAAAAGAGTAGAATTATCCTCAAGGTAAACGGGAATATATCCCGGTGAATGGATTGAGGAGGAACTCTCATGTTCGGAATTCTCGGCAATGTAGGGCCGTGGGAACTGATTCTGATTCTCGCAATCGCCCTGATTATTTTTGGACCGGGCAAACTTCCCGATGTCGGCAAATCGCTTGGCAAAGGCATTAACGAATTCCGGCGTGCATCCAATGAGGTGCAGCGGGAAATTTCCGAAGCGGTCAAGCTCGAGGAACCCAAGGATAAAACCGTCTAATTGACTTCTTTATGGGGCCTATGGTAATCTGATATCTGATTTAACTGAATACGTACTCTTATCCAGAGCGGCGGAGGGACTGGCCCAATGAAGCCCGGCAACCACCTCTTCATGAGGAAGGTGCTAATTCCTGCGGGAGACATCCCGGAAGATGAGAGGAGGACGATTGACTTTAAAGCCTCTTCTCGTAAGAGGCTTTGATTTTTTGAAAATGGAGGCAAAACGGTGGATTTTCAAACAGAGGTTCGAAAACGGATTTTGATGTTAGACGGGGCGATGGGAACGATGCTTCAAGCCCGGGGGCTCCCGCCCGGACAATGTCCCGAGTCGTTCAACCTGGAACGGCCGGATGTGCTTGAGGAGGTCCACCGCGCCTATGTTGAGGCAGGGTCGGACATTATTCAGACCAATACCTTTGGCGGAACCCACTTTAAGCTGCAGGAATACGGGCTCGGCGATAAGGTTGAGGCGATCAACGCCGCCGCGGTTATGGCCGCCCGGCGGGCAGCCGGCAACCAGGCGCTGGTGGCGGTTTCGGTCGGACCGACCGGACGGCTGCTGCGGCCGTACGGCGACGTTGAGTTCGATGACCTGTATGAGGCGTTCAAGACCCAGATTGTCGCCGCCGCACGCGCCGGCGCCGATCTGATATCGATTGAAACCATGACTGATATCGGCGAGCTCCGCGCGGCGTTGATCGCCGCCCGGGAAAACACCAATCTGCCGATCCTGGCTCATCTTACCTTTGAGCCGAACGGCCGGACCCTGATGGGAACCGATCCCGTGACTGCGGCCTTGACCATCGAAGCCCTTGGCGCAACAGCGGTTGGTGCCAACTGTTCGGGCGGCGCCCGGCAGCTGCTGCCGCTGATTGAGCAAATGGCGGCGGTGACCAGCCTGTATGTCTCGGTCGAACCGAACGCAGGGCTGCCGCAGTTGATCCATGATAAAACCGTGTTCCCTGAAAAACCGGATGAAATGGCCGGGTACGCCCTGGAACTCCGGGCGGCCGGAGCGAATATCATCGGCGGGTGCTGCGGCACGACACCGGATCATATCCGGGCGATGGCCCAGGCAGTGAAGGGCATGGCGCCGGTAAGCCGGTCGCCGAAGAAATTGTGGGCGTTTACCTCACGTACCCGGCATCTGGTGATCGGCGCGGACCAGTATCCCGCCTTTATCGGGGAGCGCATCAATCCGACCGCCCGTAAGAAGCTGGCCGAGGATATCCGGGCGAACCGGATGGAGATTGTGGTGGACGAAGCCCGCAAGCAGATGGATGCCGGGGCGCCGATGCTGGATGTCAATATGGGGGTACCGGGCATCGACGAGCCGACGGCAATGTTTAATGCGGTTGCCGGAATCCAGGCCGCTGTCGACATGCCGATTTCGATTGACTCCACCAATGCCGAAGCGATTGAGGCCGGGCTGAAAACCTTCGTTGGACGCGCATTGATTAATTCGACCACTGGTGAAGAAAAGGCCCTGGAAAGAGTGCTGCCGCTGGCGAAGAAATATGGCGCGGCAGTGCTGGGGCTGTGCCTTGACGAGAAAGGCATTCCGGATACCGCTGAAGGCCGGTTTGCGGTGGCGGAACGGATTTGCCGGCGGGCAAAGGAAGCCGGCCTCAGAGATGAGGATATTTATATCGACTGCCTGGTGAAGACGGCCAGCGCGGAGCAGGCGCAGGTCATGGAAACCCTGAAGGCCCTGAAAATGGTGAAGGAAAAACTCGGGGTGCGCACCGTGCTCGGGGTGAGCAATGTATCGCACGGGCTGCCGGCCCGCGACATTTTGAACTCAACCTATCTCGGGATGGCCTGGGCATTTGGTCTGGATCTTCCGATTATGAACCCGTTTGATGAGCGGATGATGGAGGCGACCCGGGCGGCAGCGGTCTTAATGAACCGCGATGCCTACGCGGCTTCCTTTATCGGCAGCTATAAAGACCGTGTGGCCAAAGTGGTTGTGGAAGCCAAGACGGCGGCACCCGCGGCGTCAGCTTCCGGGCCGGCGGCCGGCGATGCGGGCGGCAGCATCGCAGATTCGCTGAAAACAGCCGTGATCAAAGGGGAAAAGGCCAAGATCGTTCAGTTGGTCCAGTCCGCGCTGGATGAAGGAAAAGCCCCGCTGGAGATTGTTAACCAGGCCCTGATACCGGGCATTGAGCAGGTCGGAGAACTGTACGAGCGCAAGGAGTACTTCCTGCCGCAGCTGATGCTTTCAGCCGAAACCATGAAAGAAGCGTTCTCCTTCTTGAAACCGATGCTGGCCCAGGAGGCCGCGGCCGAAAAAGGGACGGTTGTGATTGCGACGGTCGAAGGCGATATCCATGATATCGGCAAGAATATCGTCTGCATTATGCTTGAGAACTACGGGTACCGGGTGGTTGATCTGGGCAAGGATGTGCCGGCCGCTGAGATCGTGGCCGCCGCAAAGCGCGAAAAGGCGGATGTAATTGGTCTTTCAGCCTTGATGACCACGACCATGCCCAGGATGAAGGAAACCATTGAACTGGCGAAAGCGGAGGGCATCCCGGTCAAATCGATCGTCGGCGGCGCCGTGCTGACGCCGGAGTATGCTGAAAAAATCGGTGCCAATGGCTATGCGGCGGACGCTCGCGAAGCGGTCACCGGCATCCGCAGGCTGTTGGAAGGCTAGACGCTTCCGCATCGGGAGCTGATTGACAAGGAGGGAACGGTAACAATGGGTGTAACCAGGACATACGAGGAAATTAACGAAAAAATCCGCCAGGGCAAAGCGGTTGTCGTTACCGCGGAAGAGGTCATCGGGATCGTCGCGGAAAAAGGCGTAACCGAGGCGACGCGGCAGATTGACATCGTGACCACCGGCACCTTCGGGCCGATGTGCTCATCCGGCTGTTTCCTGAATTTCGGGCATCCGGCGCCCCGGATCCGGATGCAGAAGTGCTGGCTGAACGGGGTTGAGGCCTACAGCGGCATTGCGGCTGTGGACGCCTACCTTGGGGCAACCCAGCTGCCGGAAAACGATCCGGAAAACAAGGTATTCCCGGGTCACTTTGCCTATGGCGGCGGCCATGTGATTCATGATCTGGTGGCGCGCAAGCCGATCCGGCTGGAGGCGACCAGCTACGGGACCGACTGTTACCCCCGCAAAAAGATCGAAACCGTCATCACCCTGGACGATGTCAATGAAGCGGTTCTGTTTAACCCGCGCAATGCCTATCAAAACTACAACTGCGCGGTGAACCAGAGCGACCGCACGCTGTATACATACATGGGGATTCTGAAACCACAGATGGGAAATGCCTCCTATTCCACGGCTTCCCAACTGAGCCCGCTGTTCAATGATCCGTATCTCAGAACCATCGGGGTCGGAACCCGGATCTTCCTCGGCGGCGGGATCGGATATGTCGCCTGGAACGGTACCCAGCACAATCCGTGCGCGCCGCGCACTGAAGGCGGGGTTCCCACGGGCGGGGGCGCGACCCTGTCACTGATCGGCGATCTAAAACAGATGCGGCCGGAATGGCTGGTCGGTGCCAGTTTCCTTGGGTATGGCGCTTCCATGATCGTCGGGGTCGGGATTCCGATTCCGATCCTGGATGAAGAAATGCTGAAATTCACCGCAGTTCGGGATGAAGATCTGTTTGCGCCGATTGTCGATTACAGTGACGAATACCCCAACAAGAAACCGGCCAGCCTGGGGCTGGTCAGCTACAAAGCGCTGAAAAGCGGTTTTGTCGAAATCAACGGCAAACGGGTTCCGACCACATCGCTGTCCAGCTACGCGAAAGCCCGCAAGATTGCCGGAGAGCTCAAAGAATGGATTCGTGACGGCAGGTTTGAATTGACCCGGCCGGTGGTCAATCTGCCGGGGGCGGACTCGGGGATTTCCCTCAAAGGACTGGTCGAGCACAATGTGAACGGTAACGGGATCGGGAGGTAACGGACCATGTACAAAAACAAGATTGTTTGCTTTTTCTCGGAATCGCAGTCGGAACAGCCGATTATTTACCGGCTGGTCAAAGACTACGATCTGGTGATCAATATTCTGAAGGCTGTCATCAATCCGCGTAAAGAAGGCTTTCTCATTGTGGAACTTGCCGGGAAAAAGAAGGATTACGAGGCCGGGGTATCCTTTCTGAAAGACATCGGGGTCCGGGTTGAGCCCTTGAGCCAGACGGTGGTCTGGAACGAGGAAACCTGTACCCAGTGCGGCGCTTGCGCATCGTTCTGTCCGACCGGCGCGCTGGAATTGAATCGGGAAACCATGGAAGTCCGCTTTGACAACAGCAAATGTGTGGTCTGCGGGATGTGCCTGGACTGCTGCCCGACCCGTTCCGTCGTCCTGCACTTTGATCTGGCCGCGGTCTAGGCGGGAACGGAAGCGATGGTACAGAGCACGATCCGTGATTACCGCGAAAGGCATGAAGGGGAAGATCTGATCTATTTTCAGGTTGTGGTCAAACAGACCGACCTGTCGATCGGGATTGACCGCACCGCGTTTGAGCCCGGTCTCCCGGCCGAGGTGGAACGATGGATCCTGAAGCTGCGCGGGGACCTGGAAACCTATATTGAAACCGACCCGTTTTTTCGGGACAGTTTGGAACCGATGGAACTGCTCCCGGGCGCTCCGCCGATTGCACGGGCAATGGCGCTGGCCGCGGTTGTGGCCGAGGTTGGCCCGATGGCGGCGGTGGCCGGGGCGTTTGCCGAGGAAATTGGGCGCATGCTGATGAAGCGCTCCCCCAATGTCATCGTGGAAAACGGCGGTGACCTGTTTATTGCCACGAATCGGGAGCGCCTGGTTGGGGTTCACGCCGGGGATTCGGCATTTTCAGGGAAAATTGCGGTTCGTATCAAACCGGAGGAGTCTCCGCTCGGTCTTTGCACCTCGTCGGGTACGGTGGGACCGTCATTCAGCTTTGGCAAAGCCGACGCCGCGATCGTTAAGGCCGCATCCGCCTACCTTGCGGATGCGGTCGCCAGCGGCGTTGGGAACCGGGTGCTGGACAAGGAAAATCTGGTGCCTGCGATCGAATATGGGCAGGAACTTCCCGGTGTGACCGGGCTGCTCGTCATTAAGGAAGACCGGCTGGCGGCCTGGGGAGAAATCGAACTGGTGCCGCTAACCGAAAAGTTATCCCAAAAGCGCCCGTTATGAACGGGCGCTTTGTTTATGAAGATTCCGTAATGCGGAAACTGATTACGAGCGTGGGTTCCTTGCACTTTAATTGTCTGCACAACATGCCGTATTTACGGCATGGGCTATGGGGAAAAGTACTGTAACCCACGCGCTGAAGGAACTGATTACGAGCGGGGGTTCCTTGTTTATAAAATGGAAACTGTTTATAGTAATAACAAAGGAAAAATGGCCCCGGGCGCATCGGCTTCCGGGGATTGGAGGGTGCTTGTGGACGCAGCGGCAACAGTAGATAAACTGACAGCATGGATTCGTGAGCAGGTATCAGCCGCCGGTTGCGACGGTGCCGTTCTCGGTCTGAGCGGCGGCATTGATTCGGCCGTGGTGGCTGGACTGGCTGTGCGAGCGTGTCCTGGAAAGGTTCTGGGCATTGTGATGCCTTGCCACAGCCTGGCGCGGGATACTGAACACGGACGGCTGACGGCGGAAACCTTCAAGATTGAATCAAAGACAGTCGACCTCAGCCCGGCTTTTGATCAGATGCTGACTCTGTTTGGTCCGGCTGCGGGGCCGGCAGCGGATTTGGCGAAAGCGAACGTCAAGCCGCGGCTCAGAATGATTACGCTGTATTATCACGCTCAGCAGCGCAACGCGTTGGTTCTCGGAACCGGCAATCGCTCGGAGCTCACGATTGGCTATTTTACCAAACACGGCGACGGCGCGGTCGATTTGCTGCCCATCGCCAGCCTGGTCAAGCAGCAGGTCCGGGAAGTCGCCAAAGTCCTGGGCGTTCCATCCGCCATCATTGAAAAACCGCCTTCGGCCGGCCTGTGGGAAGGACAAACCGACGAAAGCGAAATGGGGATCAGCTATGCCGAGCTTGATCGTTACATTCTGACCGGTGAAGCGCCGGACGCGGTTGCGGAAAAAATCGAACGGATGAAACGAGCCAGCGAACACAAACGGAAATTGGCCCCGATTGCGGAGGTTTAAGCGGATCCGACTCTGGTTTGATGAACCGGGTTGGTTGAAGCGAAAAAAACGTTCATGATACAATGGTGGCGAATTCGACGGAGGGGGAGAAACCATGTCCGGCCATTCCAAATGGGCAAATATCAAGCATAAAAAAGCAAGAACCGATGCGGTAAAGGGCAAAGCTTTTACAAAAATGGGCAAGGAAATAATCATTGCGGCCCGTGCGGGCGGCGGCGATCCAGAGGGCAATGCCCGGTTGAAAATGCTGATCCAGAAGGCCAAAGCCATGAACATGCCCAATGACAATATCGACCGAGCCGTTAAACGCGGTACCGGGGAAATTGAAGGGGACGCTCTGGAGGAACTGTTCTACGAAGGGTATGGACCGGGCGGGGTCGCCTTGCTGGTTTCGATCGCGACCGACAACCGGAACCGGACTGCATCCGACGTGCGGCACCTGTTTTCTAAACATGGCGGCAACCTCGGCGAATCCGGCTGTGTAGCCTGGATGTTCAAGCGCCGCGGGGTGTTTACCATTTATAAAGAGGGTCTGCCGATCGACGCCGAGGAGCTTGAACTGCTGGCCATCGAAGCCGGCGCGGAAGACATCAAGGATGAGGATGATTACCTGGAAATCATCTGTCTGCCGGAAAACTACGAAGCGGTTCGTAGTGCCCTGGAGAGTTCGAAAATCGAGCCGGAAGAAGCTGACATCAGCATGGTTCCCGAGACCACGGTCGATATTAACGATCTGGAGATGGCCCGGAAACTGATGAAGCTGATCGATTTGCTGGAAGAGCATGATGACGTACAGGATGTGTTTGGCAACTTCGACATTCCGGATGAGATTATGGAAAACCTGGAGTAAAAAAAATAGCCCCGCTGTGGCAGTGCAGCGGGGCTATTTTCATTATTACACCATGGGGGGATGAAGGGACAATAACGGAACTACTCGATTTCCAGCTTGCGTCCCGGTTCCGATGGCGCAGCTTTCTGGATCGTGATCGTTAGGATTCCGTCCTTGAACGATGCTTTGGCCTGATCCGGATCGACATCGGCCGGCAGCGGAACGCTGCGTTGAACCTGTCCGTAATAGCGCTCCGAACGGAACACGTTTTCCGACTTGAATTCTTCGGACCGCTTCTTCTCCGCCTTGATCACCACTTCGCGGTCGTAAACCCGCACATCCAGGTCTTTGTTTTCCACCCCTGGCAGTTCCGCGGAAACGACCACCTCTTTTTCTGTCTGGCTGACTTCCACACTCGGACCGCCAAAACGGATTTTTTCCACCAGTTCGGCGCCGGGAAAACCGTGGGTCACTTCATCGAACCATTGATCGATTTCGTTGCGAAGCTGGTCAAAGCTGTTGCTGAAGGCGGTCATCGGGTGTTCGCCCCGATACATCGGCAAAAACCTTTTCATGAATAACACCTCCCAAAAGTTTGACTATAACTGACCTTTACAATTCATTATAAAAACCAAATCCTGTCTGCAATCAAATCCCAATCCGGGCAATTATATGCGGAAAAAGGTCAATAAAGAACAGAAGGGTGAAATAGCTCATTCGCATTCATCCGGATGCTTTCTGGCGCTTTTTTTGGCCTGGTTTCATGATTAAGCCCGGTCGCGCCGCGAAGGTGATGGTTAACGGCTGGTAAAAATGGGAACCCTATCGCTCGAAGGAGTGATCTGACGTGAAACGTTGGGCGCGCAGCGGGCTGGTCGGGGTCATCTTTTTGGTTTGCTTCGGATTTGGACTCACTCTGGCGCATTATCAGCAAATCCAACAGCGGCCGCATCGGGAAGCCGTAGCGGAAACCGGGTCGGTGACCCGTCCGGTGAAAAAGGATACCCCGGTTGTTTTGGAGCAGGCTTTTACGAAGTGCGGTCACATCGTAACGAATGGTTACGGGCACCGGGGGGATTTGGTCGGCAAGAATGCCCAGGCCCTGACCGAAATGTTTCCTTATCGCCAGGGATACCTGACCTGGGTTTCCCAGGATGGGACATTTGTCATCCACCAGCGGATCGCCGACTGGTGTCCGGTCGACAAGAACAAGGTTCACCTTGGGGTGTACAAAGACCATGTCGCGGTCTTTAAAGGACCGGCTTCGGTCAATGACGAGGTAGTACGGGTAACGGCGATCCTCATTTCGGCATTGCCCCTGGATCTTCGCGCGGATGTCAGCAAAGGGCGCATGGAATTCCCTTCGGAAGAGGAAGCCAATTACGTGCTGGAAAACCTGGACGAATACGAGTAAGCGGTTGGCTTACCCTGGGTGCCGGGTGGTTTTCGGCAGGCTTAAGCCGACACGGGGAAAAGATGGTATAATGTACCCGGTGGATGGTAATAACCGCCAATATTATGCCGAAAGGGCCCAAGCACACCATGTTGGTATTAGGAATCGACCCTGGCACGGCAACCACCGGTTATGGCCTGGTGAGCGGGAGCGGGAGCCGTTTGGTCATGGAAGCGACCGGTGTCGTCAAAACCGCGGCCGGCCTTGACTTATCAACCCGACTTCTGCAGATTCACCATGAAGTCAACCAGATTATTGACCGCTATCAGCCCGACTGCATGGCGATTGAAGAACTGTTTTTCAACCAGAATGCGAAAACCTTTTTTGCCGTGGCCCAATCCAGGGGCGCGGTGATTCTGACCGCCGCCCAGCGCGGACTTCCGGTGGCCGAATATACACCGCTTCAGGTCAAGCAGGCCGTGGTCGGTTATGGCCGGGCGGAAAAGCGCCAGATTCAAGAGATGGTGAAGCGTCTGCTGAACCTGGCTGCGATTGTGAAACCGGATGATGCGGCGGATGCGCTTGCCATCGCCATCTGTCATCTTCATTCCAGTCGTTTGGGGGGACTTGTATGATCGCCTTTCTGCGCGGCATTCTAGCCGACGTGCTTACCGATTCCATCGTCCTGGACGTCAACGGCATTGGCTATGAAATCAGTGTGCCGGTCCGAACCCTGGGACTGCTGCCGGGACGCGGCCAGGAGGTTTTCCTGTTCACCCGCATGGTTACCACGGATAATGATTTTCGCCTATTTGGTTTTTTGGAACGCCAGGAATTGGAATTGTTCAAGAGCGTGACCAATGTATCAGGGATCGGCCCGCGGATGGGTTTGGCCGTGCTGGGGCACTTTACGCCGGATCAGTTTTACCGGGCAGTCGCGGCTGACGATTTGAAATCACTCGCCCAGATTCCCGGCGTGGGTAAAAAGACGGCGGAGCGGCTTGTCTTTGAGCTTAAAGATCGGGTCCCGCAGGCCATGCCCGCGCTGCGGGAGGAAAAGACAACCGGCGTGGACGAACTGCTTGAAGCGCTTGCCCAGCTCGGGTTTTCCCGCAGTGAGGTCTACCCGGACGTGGTTGGCCTGCTCGAACGCAACGAATATCGCAGCACCGAGGAAAACATCAAGCGAATCCTGCGCAGCCGCGCGGGAAGCCGGTTGGTGAAATAGAAGGATTGATAGGGAAGGGAAACCCAGTTTTCCGATTGGGTACGAGGGGAGGAACCTCCGGATGGAACGTATGGTCAGCCCGGAATTGATGGAAGACGATGGACTGGATTCAAACATCCGGCCCTTGCGACTGAAAGAATATATCGGACAGGAACGGATCAAGGAGAATATCGGCGTCTACGTGCAGGCCGCCCGGGAACGGAGTGAACAGCTTGACCATGTCCTGCTTTCCGGCCCGCCGGGACTTGGTAAAACGACTTTGGCAACGATTATCGCGAATGAAATGGGACGTCCGATTCGGAAGACCTCAGGCCCGGCTATCGAGCGGCCTGGCGATCTGGCGGCGATTCTAACCAATCTGGAGCCGGGGGAAGTCCTGTTTGTCGACGAGATACACCGGTTGAACCGTTCCGTGGAAGAAATCCTATATCCGGCGCTGGAAGACAACGCGCTCGACATCGTTATCGGTAAAGGGCCCAGCGCACGCACGCTGCGGCTCGATCTTGCGCCGTTTACCCTGGTGGGGGCGACCACCCGGCCGGGTTTATTGACCGCGCCGCTGCGGGACCGGTTCGGCATAGCCTGCCGCCTGGACTACTACTCACCGGCCGAGCTCGGATCCATCTTAACTCGGGCATCCCGCATACTCTCAATTCACATCGATCCGGAAGGCGCTGAGGAAATCGCGCGCCGTTCGCGGGGGACCCCGCGGATCGCGAACCGTCTGCTGCGCCGGGTCCGGGATTACGCCACGGTCAATGAGCAGACCACGATTGATCTCGTTCTGGCGAAAAAAGCCCTGGCGATGATGGATATCGACGATGAAGGACTGGATAATCTGGACCGGGCGGTTCTGGAAACGATTATCCGGAAATTCGGCGGCGGTCCGGTTGGGCTTGATACGCTGGCCGCTTCCGTTTCGGAGGAAACGGATACCCTGGAAGACGTTTACGAACCGTATCTCCTTAAAATGGGATTTATCCAGCGGACACCGCGCGGCCGGGTCGCCACCCCGCTGGCTTACCGCCATCTGGGTATCCAGCCGGCGGAATCACAGCCCGGCGCAACGCTGTTTTAGCATAGGACACAGGGGATGACCATGAATGTACTGCTTCATGTCTGCTGCGGACCGTGCGCCACGGTGCCGGTCCGGGATCTCATCGCCGAAGGGCACCAACTTTCGGCCCTGTATTATAATCCGAACATACACCCTTTTACCGAACATGAGCGCCGGCGGGAAGGCGCTGAATCGATGCTGCGCGCTTCGGATGTGCCGCTGATTGGGGTGCGCCCTTATGATCCGGTGCCGTATTTCCAGACCGTGACCTTTCGCGAGAATGTGCGCTGCCGGCTCTGCTATGCGATCCGGCTGGAGGAAGCAGCCCGCATTGCGCGAAAGGGAAAATTTGATGCGTTTACGAGTTCGCTGCTCATCAGTCCATACCAGAAACATGACACGATCCGGGAAACCGGTGAAGCAGCCGGCGAAAAATACGGGGTTCCATTCCTGTATCGGGATTGGCGGCCCCGGTATCCTGAATCCGTGAGAATATCAAAAGAAATGGGCCTGTACCGCCAGCCCTACTGCGGCTGTCTGTACAGCGAGTGGGAACGGTATCGGGGAGCGGCAAAGAACGCCGGAGCTTCCGGGGGAAACCCGTGAATGACTGGCCGGCGCTGAAACAAAGTGTGGAGGGTTTTGCCAAGGTGATCGATATCAAGCAGAAAGAGCGGCTTGCGGATGAAACCGTGGCTTACCTGGCCGAGCTGGCCGAACACGACATCATGCCCGGTGATCTGGTGTCGGTATCGCCCGGGGCCTGGCAGGATCGGGAACGCGCCAAGCGAATTGCGCTGCAGCTTTCGAACAGCGCGGCACTGCTCAATGTGCTGCTCGAACAGCGCTCACTGCCGATTTCTTTGATGGTTTCGGCATTCGGAGTACCGGTTGGGTTTGTGGAACGGTATGCGGATTACATCACCGCGCTGACCGTGCTGGCCAACGGAGACTATCCTGCTTTGCGGGATTACCTGAATCCCTGGAGGTGGACCGTCGGTTATGGCAAAGATTAAAGCGGTGGTTTTGGAACACAAAGCGAAAAAAGCGGTTGTGTTTACCGAGGACGGCGAGTTCAAGATGGTTGAACTCAAACTGAAACAGCAGCCGGGTGCGGCGGTCGAAATAACCGACTGGCGCGATACCCTCATCCTGGCTGGCGGAACCTTTGCCGTTTTTTTGATCATGGTTGCGGTGTATTATTTGTTTATTCTGGGCCGCTAGATTTCGGCCTTTGCCTGATGAAGGGCGATCATTTCAAGGAGGCTTTTTTTCTATGTGCCGGCACAAATGGCTTCAATGGATTTCCGGCTTTCTCCTGACCCTTATCATCGCGGGGTTGATTCCCGCGCTGCCCGCCAGGGCAGTCACCTGTCCGGATACGATCAAAGTGGGCCTGTCAACGGTGGAGACGAACGCCGACTTTCGCATTGTTTCCGGGAATTATCAACTGTTCCTTAACGATGATCCCACACCGGTTGCCAGTTTTCAGACGCTTTGCCTGTATCGGGTCTCCTTTATGCCCTTGGATAACACAATGCACCTTTACGGGCCCGGGCCCGGGGGCTTGTTTTCCGATCTTGGCGTAGTGACCCTGTTTAAACTTGCGCCGGATCCGACCTCACCCGGTCCGAATGTGTTCAGTTATAACGCAAAATCATACCGTGGCGCGGTCCAGGTCTTCATGAACCGGACCGGGATGAAGCTGAACGTCATCAATGAACTGCCCCTGGACCAATACCTGTACGGCGTGGTTCCCAAGGAAATGAGCAATCAGTGGCCGTTGGAGGCGTTAAAAGCCCAAGCGGTCGCTGCCCGGACGTATGTGCTGAAGAATATCAGCAAGCACAGTGCCGACGGGTTCAGCGTTTGTGCTGCGACACACTGCCAGGCCTATGGCGGGTATGCCTACGAAGGGGACGCGAGCCGCGCAGCGGTTGACCAAACATCCCGTCAGGTCTTGCTGGACAAGGATGGCCGGCTGGCAAGCACCCTGTATCATTCCAACAGCGGCGGGTATACCGAGGACAATATGAATGTCAACGGGTATAATTTCGACTATCTGAAGGGCAAACCCGACCCTTACAGCATGGGCAACGGGCTTTCCGACTGGCGCTGCGTAGTGGCCCTGGATCCGGACGGTTCGGGAAATTCCATTCAGGAGCGGGTCTATCAGAAGAACCCGAATATCGGCAGGATTGTTTCAATCACAACGGCTAAATATGTTTCCGGCCGGGTCTATCAGGTGACCCTGATCGATGAGGCGGGACTGACCGTGACTATGCGCGGCGGTGAATTCGGACAGATGTTTAATCCGGGCTTTACGACCGCAGTCAATAAGGATAACTTTATGGGGACTATGTTTGTTCCGAAAAGTGATGCGAGTGTTGCGGTGCTTGGGGACAGCGGCACGCCCATTACAGCCGAGGCCGGAATTCGTGGGATGTCAGTGCGATCAGCCGAGGGCATCCGGCCGGCGTCGGATCAGAATAATACATATACCGCCCGCTCGGCGGACGGCGTACGGGTCATACCAAAATCAGCTCAGTATTTCACCTTTGAAGGACACGGTTGGGGCCATGGCGTCGGCATGTCGCAGTGGGGTGCGTACGGTATGGCGAATCTGGGGAAGACCTACATAGATATTTTAATCTTCTATTATGAAGGCACCCAGGTGCTGACGCTGTAACGTGCATGGATGAATGAATAAGTCATGTTTGATTCGGCGGCGCCTGAAAAGGGGCGTCCCGATTTCCTTTGGAGGGACCATGGACCTTTTCGATGTCAACACCTATGACTTTGAGCTGCCGCAGGAACAGATTGCGCAATATCCCGCCCGGCCGCGCGACGCGTCGCGGCTGCTGGTGGTGGATCGAAAAGCTGAAACCCTGCACGATTCCCGGTTCAGCCAACTTGCTGAATGGCTGCGCCCGGGCGACGTGCTTGCTTTGAATGAAACCAAAGTCATTCCAGCCCGGCTGCTCGGGCAAAAAGCCGACACCGGCGCCCGGGTCGAGATTTTTTTGTTAAACCGTCGCCAGGACGGATGGGCCTGCCTGGTTCGGCCGGCCAAACGGCTGAAACCCGGCGCCCGGGTCGTTTTTGCGGGAGGACGGTTTGAGGCCGTTATCGAGCGGGAACTGGATTTCGCCGGGGGCCGGCAGGTACGGTTTGACGGCGATTCCGACTGGGAAGACGCGCTCCGCGAGATCGGGCAGATGCCCTTGCCGCCCTATATTCAGCGGCCGGCTGAGCCTTCCGATCAGACGGATTATCAGACCGTTTTTGCGTCCCATGCCGGATCCGTAGCGGCGCCGACAGCGGGACTTCATTTTACGGACCAACTCTTTGCCGGGCTGGCCGAACAGGGGATTGAACCGGTTCACCTGGTGCTCCATGTGGGGCTGGGAACCTTTCGGCCAGTCGAAGCCCGGGATATCCGGGATCACCGGATGCACAGCGAATATTACGAAATTTCCGGGGAAGCCGCAGCGAAACTGAATCAGGCCCGAGCTGATGGGCGCCGGGTGATTGCGGTCGGGACCACGGTGGTGCGGACCCTGGAAAGCGCCTGGCATCCGGATACCGGAATACAGGCCGGATCAGGCGAAACCGATATTTTTATTTATCCGGGCAGCACCTTTCACGCGGTGGATGGCATGATCACCAATTTTCATCTGCCGAAGTCCTCGCTGCTGATGTTGGTATCCGCTTTTGGCGGGATCGAACTGGTCAGGAAGGCATACCAGCATGCCCTGACCGAAAACTACCGGTTTTTCAGTTACGGTGACGCGATGTTTATCCGCTAGTTTGATCTTAAAAAGGCCTGGAAGACAATCGCTAATGGAGGGAACATGCTTCAATTCGAAGTCCTCAAAACCTCAAATGAATGCCAGGGACGGCTCGGTCGGCTGACCACAACCCACGGAACGGTGCCGACCCCAATTTTTATGCCGGTAGGCACCCAGGCCACGGTCAAAACCCTGGCACCCTCTGATCTTCAGGAAATCGGCACAGGGATCATCCTGTCCAATACCTATCACCTGTATCTTCGGCCCGGTTCGGAGATTGTGCGCAAGGCCGGCGGACTGCACCGTTTTATGGCCTATCCGGGTCCGATCTTGACCGACAGCGGCGGTTTTCAGGTATTCAGCCTTTCCGGACTGCGCAAGCTGAATAATGAAGGGGCAACCTTTGTTTCCCATATTGACGGCTCCACTCACTTTTTCAGCCCGGAAAAGTCGATGGAGGTGCAGCAGGCCCTGGGATCGGATATCGCGATGTGCTTTGACGAGTGTCCGCCCTTTCCGGCCACCTACGAGCATGTCGAGACTGCCGTTGAACGGACTGCCCGCTGGGCCGAGCGGTGCCAGCAGGCGCACACGCGCGAAGACCAGGCCTTGTTTGGAATCGTTCAAGGCGGTGTGCATCCTGACTTGAGAGAGCGGAGTGCCCGGCAGATTGTCGGCATCGGTTTTCCCGGCTATGCCATCGGCGGGCTCAGTGTCGGGGAATCCAAAGAAGACATGTATCGGATTTTGGATCACATGCACCCGCTGCTGCCGTCCGATAAGCCGCGTTATCTAATGGGCGTCGGGGAACCGGAGGATTTGGTCGAAGGGGTGGCCCGCGGTGTCGACATGTTCGACTGTGTGCTGCCGACCCGGCTGGCCCGCCATGGAGCGGCTTATACCGCAACCGGCAAGATCACGGTCCGGAACGCGGTTTATGCGGAGGATTTCACGCCGCTGGACCCGGAATGCGGCTGCTATGTCTGCCGGAACTTCACCCGCGCTTATCTGCGGCATCTGATTAAAACGAAAGAAATTCTTGGTTTACGATTGTTGAGTTACCACAACGTAAACTTTTTGATACAATTGATGGGGAGTATCCGGAAAGTGCTGGAAGATGATGGCTTTCAGGCATTCCGGAGCCGATTTTACGAGCAATACCGGGTTCGTTGACCATATTCCGCTGTAAAGGAGGGATAGATGTGGATTTCAGTCTGATCGTTGGAGCGGTTTCGGCTCAGACCTCCGCCTGGGCGCAGACGGCCTTTATGATCGTGATGTTTTTCGCGGTGTTCTGGCTGCTGGTGGTACTTCCCAGAAAGCGCGAAGAGAAAAAACACGCCGAGTTGGTCGAAGGCCTGCAGACGAAGGACAAGATTGTGACCTTTGGCGGGATCTTTGGCGAGATCAAGAAAATCAAAGAGAAGACCGTCGTCATCAAACTGTCGGAAAACGCTGAAATGGAAATACTCAAAGATGCAATCGCCAGAAGACAGGATGATTAGTGAATGATACAGAGCATCACGCTCGAGACCCTAAAAACTGACCTGCTCCTGCGCACCCTGATCGAGACCGGCAATCAACATTTGGGGATGCTGGGTTACACCGACCATGGCATTGGCCATGTCACCCTCGTTGCGGAGCGCGCTTCCGCCATTTTACAGGCTTTGGGCGCACCGCCCCGGGAGGTAGAATTGGCAGCAATTGCAGGTTACATGCACGACATCGGTAATGTTATAAATAGGGAAGGTCATAGCCTGAGTGGGGCCTTAATGGCCGCCAGGGTGCTGCTGCGGTTGGGGATGGATCCCGACGAAGTGGCGCAGATCGCCGCTGCTATCGGGAATCACGATGAAGGCACCGGGCATCCGGTCAACCGGATGGCCGCCGCGCTGATCCTGGCCGACAAATCTCACGTGCACCGTACCCGGGTTCGCAATACCGATGAAGCAACCTTTGATATTCACGACCGGGTCAATTATGCGGTCAATCATGCCGAGCTGAAGGTGGATGGAACCAGGCGGGTGATTACGATGGAAAGCTCGGTTGATCCCGAAATTTGTTCGGTGATGGATTATTTTGAGATTTTTTTAACCCGTATGGTCATGAGCAGACGTGCTGCTGCCCGTTTGGACTGCACGTTTGAACTTGTCATTAATGGAGCAAAACTGCTCTAAAATCAGGGAGGGAGACAATTTCGATGCAGAAGATCAATGCCACTAGCCTGATCAAGCTAATCGGGATTGTTCTGATCGTCGCGATTATCACCGGGGCAGGATACTGGTGGTTGACGACCAAGGACAGCGAGACTAACAAAACCCCGATCAATCTTGGATTAGACTTACAGGGCGGCCTTCATGTTGTGCTGGAAGCCAAGGAGCTGCCAGGTACTCCGCTTACGAAGGATACCATGACCAAGGCGGTCGCAATTCTGGAGACCCGCGTGAATGAAAAAGGACTGACGGAACCGATTGTGCAGGCACAGGGAAGCCGCCGGGTTCTGGTGCAGCTGCCCGGGGTTCAGGAACCCGATGAGGCGGCAAAGCTGCTTGTTCAATTGGCACATCTGGAATTCAGGGATCAGAATGAGAACATCATTCTGACCGGTGCGGATCTGAAAGACGCGAGGGCTTCGCTGGACCCGCAGAACAATGAACCCGAAGTCAATCTCGAGTTCAATCAAACCGGAACCCAGAAGTTTGCCCAGGCCACGTCGGCCAATGTCGGAAAACCCATCAAGATCTATATCGACGGCAAGCTGCAGAGCGCGCCGGTCGTGCAGGAGGCCATTACCGGCGGGAAAGCCCGGATTACCATGGGCGAAAAATCCACGATGGAAGAAGCCGAAAACTTGGCCGTTCTGCTCCGGTCCGGTTCGCTCCCGGTCCGCTTTGAAATTCAGGAGAAGCGAACCGTCGGCCCGCTTCTGGGGAGCGACTCGCTGAACAAGAGCCTTCATGCCGGCATTATCGGCATAGTCATGATTCTGATTTTCATGGTCGGGTATTACCGGGTACCGGGACTGGTCGCGGATCTCTCCCTGGTGCTGTACAGCACGATCGTCATGCTGGTCATGGCCTTGCTGAACGCAACCTGGACTCTGCCGGGGATTGCCGGTTTTATCCTATCTATCGGGATGGCGGTGGACGCCAATATCATTATTTATGAGCGTATTAAGGACGAACTGCGGCATGGCAAGACGCTGCAGGCGGCCATCGAGGCCGGTTTCGACCGCGCTTTCTGGACCATCTTCGACGCGAACCTGACCACGCTGATTGCGGCCGGCGTGTTGTATATCTTCGGCACCGGTTCGATCAAAGGATTTGGCGTCACGCTGTCGGTCGGTATTCTTTGCAGCATGTTTACCGCGATCACGTTTACCCGCTACGTGCTGAAACTGGTTTCCGATCTGGCGAAAGAGCCGAAGTATTACGGGGTGTAGGAAGGAGGGAGAACGATGCGCTTTATTGGAATTCGTAAATATGTCTATATCTTTTCACTGCTGATCCTGATTCCTGGCCTCGTTTCCCTTTTGTGGCCGGGCCGGGGCCTGAACCTGGGGATCGATTTTACCGGAGGAACGCTGCTGGATGTCAGTTTTGCCAAGACGGTTCAGGTTGAGCAGGTCCGCGGCGTTATTGACAATATTCATCTTGGCAAGGAAGTCTCCATTCAGAAGAGCGGGGAACACGATTTTATCATTCGAACCCCGAGACTGAATGATGTGCAAGGGAAAGCGGTAATCGATGCACTGAAAGCCGATTTGGGCAAAATGGAAGTGAACCGGAATGAATATGTTGGTCCGGTAATCGGAAAGGAACTGGTCAAGAACGCACTGCTGGCGATCTTTATCGCCTGCGGATTGATGCTGATCTACATTTGGATCCGGTTTGAATTCATATTCGGGGTTGGCGCGATTTTGTCCCTCGTTCATGACGTGCTTATTGTGGTTGGGATTTTCTCGATTTTCCAGTGGGAGGTCGATACATCCTTCGTGGCGGCTATTCTGACGATCCTCGGTTATTCGATCAATGACACCATCGTGGTGTTTGACCGGATCCGAGAAAACATGAAACTGCGCCGTGCCAAGGAAGAACTTGAGACGCTGGTCGACAAAAGCATCGCTCAGACCTTCAACCGTTCCATCAACACGGTTCTAACGGTTGTCTTTTGTCTGGTCGCCCTGCTGGTGTTCGGCGGCGGTACCATTCAGACCTTCATCATGGCAATGCTGATCGGGGTTTGTTTTGGCTGCTACTCCTCGATTTTTGTGGCCAGCCCGATCTGGTATGACTTGAAAATAAACCAAGAGAACTGATAAAATACGATAAGTTAAGCGCGAATGAGCATATAATATCTCAGTCAGGCCAATGATGGCCGGGCCCGAAAGGGCAGCGGAACACACGCGGGACTTCTTTTTGAAGTCCCGCTTTTTGTGTAGTTATGGATTTAGGAGGGATTGGGTCCAATGGACAAAAGGGTAATCGCTGCCTGGGTTTCTGTAGGCAGCAACACGACGCTGGTGGTTCTTAAACTGCTGGTCGGTTTCCTAAGCGGATCGGTCAGTATTATTTCCGAGGCGATTCATTCGGCCAATGATTTGCTGGCGTCGTTTATCGCTTTGTTCGCAGTGAAAACCTCCAGCAAACCACCTGACAAGGAACACCCTTACGGACACGGCAAGGTGGAGAACGTTTCCGGCACCATCGAGGCGGTTCTTATTTTTGCCGCGGCGGTGATGATTATCAAGGAAGCCGTCACCAAGCTCAGAACCGGCGGCGAAGTCGAACAGCTGGGCTGGGGCATTGCCGTCATGGGGTTTTCCGCGCTGCTGAATTTTGGTGTCTCCAAATACCTGATGTTCACGGCGAAAAAGACCAAATCCATCGCGCTGGAAGCGGACGCGATGCATTTAACGACCGACGTATTGACCTCTTTCGGGGTTTTCGCCGGTTTGATTCTGATCAAGCTGACCGGCTATACGATCATCGACCCGATTGCCGCGATTATCGTGGCCTGCATTATCATCAAAGCGGCCTGGGATTTAACCCGGAAAGCGTTTACGCCCTTGCTTGATTCGGCACTGTCAGAGGGGGAACTGGGTCAGATCCATACCGTGATGATAGAGTATCAGGACCAGTTTATCGGTTATCACGAGCTTCGGACCCGGCGGGCCGGGCGTGAATGCTATATTGATCTGCACCTGGTCACCTGCCCGGACATGAGTGTCCGCAACGTGCATGATCTGTGCGATGAGATCGAACGGCGGATTATGGAAATCATCCCGTATTGTTCGATTCTGATCCATGTCGAACCGCATGAAAATGACGATGAGTGTTCGGGCCAGTTTTTACTGCACCAAACGAATCAGGAAGCCAAAGAATAGATTTCAAAGGATTTCGTGCCTGATTGTCGAATGGATTTTGAAATGACACGGCAAGGGGGTGCAAAGATGAAGCAGGTCTATCTGGTTGGCGCGATTCTCGCCGTGCTCGTTCTCGCAATTTTTACCGGACAGAATGGTGACAAGGTACATATTCACTTTCTGATCTGGCAGTCACCGGAACTCACGGTCGCAGCGGTCGCCCTGGTTGGTGCTGTGATCGGGGCTATCCTTACCTTCCTGCTTGACGGAATCCGTCACATGCAGTCGGTTCGGGAAATCAAGCAAACCATGAACCAAAAGCTGCAGCAGAAAGCAGCCGGTGAAGCCGAAAAGCCTCCGGCGGAACAGTAAAACATAGTGATACTAAAAAAAAGGCGCCGTATTGGCGCTTTTTTTCATGGCAGGGGTTCCCTGGCTTTCGTTCGGGCCTTAAGCTTCAAAAGGCTCTTTGGCCCCAGCGGCACTTTAAGGAAGCGGAAGAACGACGCCCTCAAGGCCGGCAATGACCGTTGAAAAGATGAGTGATGACGAAAAATAACTGTTTTTAAAGAGCCGGGGAATTCCGGTTCTTTTTAGCGCCCGCCGGCGCTGCCATCTGATTGCTTTTCGGCGGTGTTCGCCCCCGGAGATGCCCAATTTGTGCTATACTCATGCTGCAAGAATCGAAACAGCAGGTATTTATGAGAAGATACACGATTTGGAGAACCCCTGAACTCAATGCGGAACGTGAAACGGCGATCAATAACCTGGCCGCCGGAGGCGGGATTAACCGGGTTGTCGCCAAAATGCTGGTTAACCGGGGCGTTTTCGATCCAGCCGAAGCCCTGCGCTTTCTGGAACCCGTGCCGGAACGGCTCGGTGACCCGTATGATCTGCCCGGCATGGGCCGGGCGGTCGAGCGGCTTGCTCAGGCCATCGAGCGCGGGGAATCGATATTGATTTATGGCGATTATGACGTGGACGGCGTAAGCAGCGTGGCGATTCTAAAGGAAGCCCTGGATCAGCTAACGCCCCATGTTTCATATTATATTCCGGACCGGTTCAGCGAAGGGTACGGGCTGAATGAAGATGCCCTCAGCGCAGCGCGTGAGCGCGGCACCGAACTGCTGATCACGGTGGACTGCGGGATTACGTCGATCCGGGAAATCGCCTGGGCACGGCAAATTGGCATGGATGCGATTGTGACTGATCATCATATGCCGGCCGACGAACTGCCCGACGCGTGTGCGCTGGTCAATCCCAAACTGCGGACTGATCTTGGACCGGAGCACGATTTGGCTGGTGCCGGTGTGACATATCAGTTGGTTCGGGCTTTGGCGGTTCGATTCCCCCAATTGGTCCCGGAAGACTGGGAGGATCTGGCGGCCCTGGCCACGGTGGCAGATATTGTGCCGCTGGTTGGGGATAATCGGATTATCGTCAAGGCGGGCTTAAGCCGTCTCAAGGATTCCCGCCGGCCCGGGCTCCGCGCTTTGCTGGAACAATCCGGACTGGCCGGCAAAGAAATCACCGCATGGCATATCGGATACATTATCGCCCCGCGCATTAACGCGGCTGGCCGAATGGGTGAAGCCGAAGCCGCGGTGCGGCTGCTGCTTGCGGCCGATGACGAGACCGCGCGCGATTATGCCGCCCGCCTGGAAACCTTCAACCGCCGCCGCCAGGAGGTCGAGGCCGAGGTCTTTGCCATGGCTTCCCGCGAAGCCCAGGCCTGTGTGGCGCGGGATGACGCGTTTATTTTGGCGGCCGGGGACGAATGGCACCACGGCGTCCTCGGGATTGTTGCTTCCAAAATCGTGGACGCCTACCGCCGCCCTACGATCCTGATCTCCTGGGACGGTGAACGGGGGCGCGGTTCGGGCCGAAGCATGCCTGGCTTCGATTTATACCGGGCTTTGCAAGACGCTCAGCAGCTGTTGGAAAAATTCGGCGGTCACCAGCAGGCCGCCGGGGTGACCGTTCAGCGTTCCCATTTCGAGGCTCTTCGTGCCGCCTTGAACCAGGCCGCTTCTGGGACCTGGGAGCCGGTAACTGTGCTGGAAGCCGACTTGGAAGTCCGGCCGGAAGAAATCACCGCCGATTTGGTCCGTGAAATCGAAAGAATGCAGCCGTTCGGCAGCGGGAACGCGGCCCCGGTCTTGATTATGCGCCGGGTCCACGTCCAGGAACCGGTTCTGGTTGGAAAAAACAACGAACACTTCAAGTTTCGGGTGCGGGAAAACGACTGCCGTTTTGAGGCGATCGGCTTTCGCCTAGCCGATTTCTACGACCGCCCCTACAATGTCCGGGTTTACGATCTTGCGTTCGAACCGCAGATCAATGTTTTTCGAGGACAGGAACAGCTTCAGCTGAAGATTATCGATATAAAACCGTCCGCGCAGTCGGATTACGGTTCGGGTGTGCCATTTGGGGCAGCGGAACCGGAGAGGCCGCTGGAAATAATGGAAGCCCGCGTCATGGAAACTGTGCGCGCGCTGCGGCCTGCGGTGATCGTTTACCCAACGATTCGCTGCCTGGAAAAACACCTTCCCGGGCTGCACAATCTTTTCCCGGGCCGGCTGTTATCCGTACTGACTGGCCGCCAGCATCCGCGGACGCTTCGAATCCGGCTGGAACACCTAGCGCGCAGCCAGCCACAGATCTTTTTGACCACGACCGCCTTTTATGATTACTATAGAAACATCGCCGATTCATTCGATCAAATCGATGCCGTGTATTTCTGGCCGGATAATTCCGAGATCCGGGAAAAACGCGGTCCTTCAGATGTTAAATTTGCCTTTGAACGGCTGGGATGCGAAATCTCAGATCTGGCCCGGCAGGGGAAACACCTGATTTACACGAATCGAAAGTCGGCGCTGGATGGGATTCACCGCAATGCGTCCGGTGTTTATGTGGAAGCCGGGATCGAAAACCCGGCGCGTCGGGATCGGCTGCGCGAGGCCTATCGTGCGGCGGACCATGGCTGCTTGATCTGGGACGGTCAATACGGCGGGGGGCTGCCGGCCGTACCGGGAAAAGCATTGATTTTAAAGAACGCCCCGTTCGGCCTGTTTGAAATCACCAATGGCGCGGCCCAGACCGACGAATTGTTGGAGCGCATTGTGCTTGCGTATGCTGAGGATGACCTGGAAAGCAATGCCGCGTATTTGCGCGCATTTTACCCGGATCCCGGTCGTATCGAAGCGGTTTGGCGCCGATTAACGGACCGGGGCCGCCAGTTTACGCTTTCCCGCGCTGAGATCAAGGAACTGATTGAGCATGGCGGTGGGGCCAACGGCTTTGCCGAGTCTGGATTCCGTGCTGTTCTGGCGATCCTTCAGGAACTGAACTGCTGCGAATATACGATACACGGCGACAAGTATACGCTTAAAATGATGGGCACTGCAGCCCCCGAAGTTGATCCCGGACGCTCACCGTATTTACGGGAAGGGTTGCAGGAATTAAAAATCTTCGAAGCCTGGCGCGATCTAGCGTCAAAGGTTCAATAATCACAAGCCTTTGAAAGGGGGTGGCCTTATGGAATTGTTTCCGCTCTTAAACCGCATCCGGCAATACAATCAAAACACCGGGGCGGTAACCGTTGAGCGCGCCTATGAGGTCGCCCGTCAGGCCCACGCCGGGCAGGTCCGGAATTCCGGCGAGGAATACATTCAACATCCCCTGGCCGTCGCACTGATTCTGGCGGAAATGAAACTGGACGTGGCCACCATCGCAGCGGCGCTGTTGCATGATGTGGTTGAGGATACGATCGTGACGCTGCCCGAGATCGAAAAACAATTCGGGCAGGAAATCGCTCACCTGGTCGACGGGGTGACCAAGTTAAGCCGGATTGAGTTTAAGTCCAAGGAAGAAGCGCAGATGGAATATCTGCGAAAAATGTTCTTTGCAATGGCGAAGGATATTCGGGTGGTTTTGATCAAGCTGGCTGACCGGCTTCATAATATGCGTACATTGAAACACCAACGGCCGGAGAAGCAGATCGAAGTCGCCCGGGAAACCCTGGAAATTTACGCGCCCTTGGCCCATCGCCTGGGAATGTTCCGGTTTAAATGGGAACTGGAGGATCTCAGCCTCCGTTATCTGGAGCCGGAGGCTTATCAGAACCTGATCAATGAGTTAAAACTGAAACGGAAAGAACGGGAAAACTATGTTCACGGTCTGATCAGCCAGATCAAAGAGGCTCTGGACAAAGACGGAATCCTAGGGGAAATTGGCGGTCGGCCGAAGAACCTGTACAGCATTTACAAAAAAATGGTGCAGCAGAACAAAGGGATCGAAGAAATCTATGACAAGATTGCGATCCGGGTTCTGGTCAACAATGTCAACGAATGCTATGGCGTGCTCGGCCTGATCCATACCATGTGGACGCCGCTGCCAGGCCGGTTTAAAGATTACATCGCGACGCCGAAGGCGAACATGTATCAATCGCTGCACACCACATTGATCGGCGAAGGCGGCGAACCGTTCGAAGTACAGATCAAGACCTATGAAATGCATCAAACGGCCGAATATGGCATCGCGGCGCACTGGCGCTATAAAGAGGGAACGCCGGGGGACAAGGACTTTGACCAGCGCATCGCCTGGCTGCGGCGCAGCCTGGAATGGCAGCAGGATGTCAAAGATACCAAGGAGTTCATGGAAGCACTGAAGATGGACTTGTTCCCGGACACGGTATTTGTGTTCACCCCAAAAGGGGACGTGGTTGAACTTCCGGCCGACTCCTGCCCGGTTGACTTTGCCTACCGGGTTCACACCGAGGTCGGGCACCGCTGTGTCGGCGCCAAGGTCAACGGCCGGATCGTGCCGCTGGATGAACGGCTGAAAAATGGCGACATTATCGAGATCATGACTTCCAAACATTCCAGCGGGCCGTCGCGTGACTGGCTGAATTTTGTACGCACGTCCCAGTCCAAGAGCCGAATCAAGGCATGGTTCAAGAAAGAATACCGGCAGGAAAACACGATAAAAGGCCGGGATATGCTTGAATTCGAACTGAAGCGGAACAATTTTGATCCGAAGGAGTTCCTGAAAGAGGATAAACTGCTCGACATCGCCAAAAAAATGAGCTTTGTTAAGGTTGAAGACCTGTTCGCCGCCATCGGGGACGGAACGGTTACGACAGCGCAGGCGGTCAACCGGCTGCGGGAGGATTTCTTCAAACAGAAGCGGCTGGACGACATTATGGCGGCTGCGCCGATGGAAAAGACGATCCCGATCAAGCCCAAGGACGCGAACGCAATCCGGATCAAGGGCATTGCCGACGTGATGGCCAAACTGTCTCACTGCTGCAATCCGCTGCCCGGCGATCCGGTGACCGGCTATATCACCCGTGGCAAAGGGGTTTCGGTCCACCGCACCGATTGTCCGAATATCCGGGCATTGATCAGAGACGAGATCGACCGGATCGTTGAAGTCGAGTGGGTCGTCCAAACCCGGGCATCCTATGTGGTTGAACTCGAAGTCCTCGCGCTTGACCGGTCCCGGCTGACCGCAGATGTCATGCTGGTGCTGGCCGACTGCCATGTCAATGTGAGTTCGGTATTCTCCCGGGCGACCAAGAATTCCATGGCGGCGATGAATTTGAAGCTTGAAATCAAGGACATGGACCAGCTGCAGGCCGTGATGCAGCGCATCGGCAAGGTGCGCGACGTGATGGAAGTGCGGCGGGTCGTGCCCAGTTAAGGCGGTTCTGTTATGCGGGCCGTGGTACAGCGGGCGGAAAGCGGACGCGTCACGGTGGACGGACGCGAAATCGGACGGATTGAGACCGGTTTGGTGGTATTGTTGGGCGTAGCGCGGGAAGATGAGCCGGACGATGCGGTCTATCTGGCTGAAAAAGTGGCAGGACTCCGCATCTTTGAAGATAATGAGGAAAAAATGAATCGTTCGATACTCGAGGTCGGCGGGGCCGTATTAGCGGTTTCCCAGTTTACCCTGCTCGGGGATGTGCGCAGAGGTCGCCGGCCCAGTTTTACCGGCGCTGCGGAACCGACAAAAGGGCGGGTCTTGTTCGATCGGTTTGTGGCCGAACTCCGATCCCGCGGTCTGAGGGTCGAAACCGGCGAATTCGGAGGTCATATGAAAGTGGAACTGGTGAACGACGGACCGTGCACCATTCTCCTGGACAGCGGAAAGATATTTTAAGGGGGTTATCGCGCATGATCGTGAAGGCGATCGAATCGAGAGGTTTTAGTTCCAATTGCTACCTTGCTATTTGCGAGGAAACCCGGGATGCCGCAGTGATTGACCCCGGCCTGGACGCGAGTGCCGTGCTGCGGGCGGTACAGCAGGAAAAGGTGAACCTGAAGTATATAATCAATACCCATGGGCATGTTGATCATATGGCGGCCAATGCCGCGGTCAAAAACGAGACCGGTGCCGACATTCTCATCCACGAGGATGACGCTGGCATGCTGACCAATGTGATGTCCAATTTATCTATGTTTATGGGTATGGAAATACGCAGCCCGGCCGCCAGCCGGAAGCTGAAAGACGGCGACACGATTCAGATCGGGACTACGGTGGAACTGAAGGTCATTCATACGCCCGGGCATACGCCGGGTGGGATTTGCCTCCTGTGTGGGAAAACCCTCTTTTCCGGCGATACCCTGTTCCAGCAGTCGATCGGGCGAACCGACTTTCCCGGCGGCTCGCTGAAAACGCTGCTGAATTCCATTCGTACCCGGCTTCTGGTCCTGCCGGACGATACCGTGGTGTACTCCGGTCACATGCCGGAGACCACAATCGGTTTTGAACGCGATCATAATCCTTTCTTGTAAGGGCTTTACAAGAGAAACCAGCCCATGATAGAATTGGTTCAACTTCATACTGGAAATGGTAATGACGAAGGAAAGTAAATCCGGGGTACTTCTCACAGGGAGGAAGCGTCGAGACTGGAAGCGCTTCCAGAAGGAACGGATCGAAGTTCCCTTCCGAACTCCCGGCTGAAACCGGAGACGGCAAGTAGGCTTGGGCGGAAACTTCCACCGTTAAAAGGAAGGGGGTATCAGATTCTTCTCGTACCTTACAGCGGACGCACAGTCAATTAGGGTGGTACCGCGGAAGGAGCAGCCTTTCGTCCCTTGGGATGAAAAGGCTTTTTTATTTGAGATGAAGACTCGTACTCTGGTTTGAGCGGGCTGTTTTAGCCAATTTGGGTGGTACCGCGGAAGTGAAACGCTTCCGTCCCTTTGGGGGGACGGAAGCGTTTTTTTTTAACCGTGCGATGCAGATGTTTGATGCTCCGATAAGACGGAGCCGTGAAGAAGGAGGAAACGAAATGCTGGCAGTGTTGGAAAAAGAGGAAATGAAGGTTACCCGCCGGAACGAAGCCGCCGTGGTGGTTGAAATCGCTCCCGGTGTGCGGATCGGGGCGTCTGAATCTCTGGCGATGATCGCCGGACCCTGCGCGGTTGAGAGTGAAGAATTATTCCGGGAAACTGCCCGGCAGGTTGTGGCGGCCGGTGCGACCATTCTGCGGGGTGGGGCATTCAAACCCCGGACATCGCCGTACAGTTTCCAGGGGCTTGGCCCGACTGGCCTGCGCATCCTGCAGCAGGTCAGCCGGGAACTGAAGGTTCCAGTGGTCACCGAGGTCGTGGACCCGGCCCACGCCGAACTGGTTGCCGAATATGTGGACGTATTGCAGATTGGCGCCCGCAACATGCAGAACTTCTCGCTTTTGAAGCGGGTTGGCAAGGTTGGCCGCCCGGTTATCCTGAAACGCGGTCTTTCAGCCACGATTGAAGAATGGCTGATGGCGGCGGAATATATCCTGGCCGAAGGGAACGAGCGGGTCATTCTATGCGAGCGCGGGATCCGCACCCATGAGACGTACACCAGAAATACCCTTGACCTTTCCGCGGTGGCTGCGGCGAAAGAACTCAGCCGGCTGCCAGTGATGGTCGATCCCAGTCATGCAACCGGCCGGGCCGGCCTGGTCCTGCCGATGGCCCGGGCGGCGGTTGCGGCAGGTGCGGACGGTATTATGGTCGAAGTGCATCACAATCCGGCGGCGGCGCTGTCCGATGGACCACAGTCTCTGACACCGGCGCAGTATGCCGCGCTCCAAAAGGAAATTGGGCTGATTGCCCATGCGGTTGGGAGGGGAATGTAAGTGAAACGCATGGCGATTCTAGGACCGGAAGGCACCTTTTCCGAAGAGGCGTTCGAACAGTATTACGGCGCGTTTCCACTGCCGCTCCGGTATGAAAACGAGATCGCGGCGGTGTTTGAACGCGTGGTTGAAGATCCTGAAACGGAGGGATTGGTTCCATTATGGAACAGCCAGGCGGGATCAATTCCGGCGACGGTTCGGATGCTGATTAAGACATCGGTTTCCATTGTTGGGGAGACCGTGCTTCCAGTCCGCCACTGCCTGCTGGGGATCGAGGGGACCCGATTGGAGGATTTGGAACTGGTGATTTCCCAGCCGGCGGCATTTTTGCAGTGTGAGCGGTTTCTGCGCGGTATGCTGTCAAATGCTCGCAAGGAAATCGTCGACAGCACTTCGATTGCTGCCGCCACAGTTCTGGCTGAAGGCCGCCGAGCGGTGGCGATCGCTCCGCTAAGAGCCGCGAAGGTCTACGGGCTGACGCCGCTGGTCGAAGGAATTGAGGATTGTGATGACAACTGCACCACGTTCATTCATATTGCGAACCGGGCGGTGATTCCGGCCGAAGCTGGGAAAACTTCCATTGTATTCAGCCTGAAAGAGGAACCGGGCGCGCTGTACCACGCACTCGGCGTGTTTGCTGAGCGCGCGATCAATCTGACCCGGCTTGAATCCAGGCCCCGATCCCCGGGCAGCAGTGATTATATGTTTTTAGCGGATCTTGATGGAGGGATCGGGGATTCCCGTATCGAAGAAGCATTACGGGAACTTGCGGCGCGCGCATCGTTCTACCGGCTGCTCGGGAGTTACCCGGTAGCCGCGGCGCCCCGGCGTGCGGCCGCATCCAAAAGCTAACAAATCGGAGGGTGAGAAGAAGCCGTGCTGATCTCCATCCTGGCGTCACCCGGCTTTGATCCGGCCGCCCACGAAATGATCCGTCTTTTCTTCCCGGAGTCCCAGATCAAATATGAACCGGTACCGGCCGATCTGACCGTTACCATTATTGCGGCCGAAGGGATGACGGAAGCCTTTATCAAACTGGCCGGCGCCCTGGAACTTGATCGTCGGGTTCCGCTTGAGCCAGGCAGGTCCTTGATTGAGATGAAGCGGGATCTCCGGATCGCCTTGTATGACGACCTGCTGCGTCTAACCGGAAAAAACCCTACCGCCTACGGCGTTCTGACCGGAGTGCGGCCCACCAAGCTGGTTCACCGGCTGGCCGACGAAGGGATGACCTGGGACCAAATCGAGGATGAATTGACCGGGTACTTCCGGGTGAATCCCGAGCGGGCCCGTCTTCTGATCACAGTCGCGGCCAACAACCGGCCATTTTTGCCTGAAGCGGACCGGAGCAGCCGCATGGCGGCCCTGTATATTGGTATCCCGTACTGCCCAAGCCGGTGCCATTACTGCTCTTTTCCCGGCTATCCGCTGCGATATCGTCCGGATTTGGATGCCTTTTTTGAAGGGCTCATGCAGGAGTCCGTGCGGGTCGGGCAGGCACTGGCAGCCAGCCCGCTGCGCGTCGAGATGCTCTATATCGGGGGCGGAACGCCGTCCGTCCTTTCCGATGCCCAGTGGGAACGGTTGTTTGAAGCCATCCACCGGTATTATCCCGGTCCGGCTGGCCGCGAGTTCACCGTCGAGGCGGGGCGCCCGGATACCATTCACCAGGGACTACTGAGGCGGTTGGCCGGCGGCGCCGTAAATCGGATCAGCATTAACCCGCAGAGCATGCATGCCGAGACACTGACGGCCATTGGCCGGCAGCATTCGCCGGACCAGGTGCGGTCAGCGGTGCGGCTTGCACGGGAGGCGGGCTTTGACAATATCAATATGGACATGATTCTCGGATTGCCGGGTGAGAATGAACCGGTCTTTTTATCGTCCCTGAGCGAAGTGATCGCATTGAAACCAGAAGGGATTACCGTGCACAGTCTGGCCCGGAAGCGCGGCGCCCAGTGGACCATCCGCGGGATTGATCCCTATGAAGCACCGGAACAGAGCGGAAGGATTGGTGGACACCACCAGGCCTTGCTTGACGCCGGATTCCAGCCTTATTACCTGTACCGGCAGAAATACAGCGCGGGGAACGGGGAAAATATCGGCTACGCGATCCCCGGGCGGTTCAGCCGATACAACATCGGAATGATGGAGGAACGCCTGAACATTGTCGGTTTAGGCGGCGGTGCTTCAATCAAATACCTGAATCAAGGCGAACCCGCATTGGATGTCTGGCATAACCCCGCTGACCCGGTTTATTACCTGAGAAACCTTGAAAACTACATAAATCGGCAAGTTGACAAGCTTATGGGCTTGACATAGAATTATTCTAGCATTTTCCCGGTATTCCAGGGTTTTTGGAGGAAAAATGGAGATTTCCGCACCGAAAGGGACGTTCGATATTCTTCCCGATACCTCGTACCGATGGCAGGCTTTGGAGACCGTATTGGGTCAACTGGCCGAACGGTACGGCTACCGCGAGGTTCGCACACCGATTTTTGAGCATACCGAACTGTTTAAACGTGGGGTCGGCGATACCACAGATATCGTTCAAAAAGAGATGTACACATTCCTCGACAAGGCAGAGCGAAGCTTGACGCTGCGCCCGGAGGGCACGGCGCCGGCGGCTCGGGCTTTTCTTGAGAACGGTTTGCATAATCAAGCCTTACCCGCCAAGTGGTACTACATGGGGCCGATGTTCCGCTATGACAATACCCAGGCGGGTCGCTACCGGCAGTTTCACCAATTCGGACTGGAAGCTTTCGGCAGTGCCGATCCGGCGATTGATGCCGAGATCGTGGCTCTGATGGTACGTATGGTTCAGTCCCTTGGCTTAACCGGGACCGAACTGCACCTGAACACCGTCGGCTGTCCTTCGTGCCGGCCGCAGTACCGCGACACGCTGGTCGAATTCCTGACCCCGCGCGCTGCGAAACTGTGTTCGGACTGCCAGCACCGTTACCAGGCCAACCCGCTGCGGGTTCTGGACTGCAAGAACGAATCCTGCCAGGCGGCCCTTGAAGGATACCCGGTTCTGACGGATTCCGTCTGTCCGGACTGTCACGCTCATTTCGAAACTGTGCGCGACCTTTTAGGCTTGTACGGGATCGCCTACCGATTGAACAACCGCCTGGTGCGCGGTTTGGATTACTACACGAAAACCGCTTTTGAGCTGCAGCTTACTGGAATCGGTGCGCAGAGCGCGGTCGGCGGCGGCGGTCGTTATGACGGGCTGATCGAGACCATCGGCGGTCCGGCCACACCGGGAATCGGCTTTGCGCTTGGCATTGACCGGCTGTTGTTGGCCCTGGAAAACCAATCGGCCGGCATGGCACAGCCAGCTGCGGTGGATGTCTTTGTCATTGCTGCGGGAGAACGCTTTGTCCGCAATGCCTGCCAACTGCTCGACCGGCTGCGGGCAGCCGGGATCAAGTCAGACAAGGACTATATGGGCCGCAGCCTGAAAGCACAAATGAAATTCGCGGACAAAACCGGCGCACGCTGGGTTCTGATCCTGGGTGAGGACGAGATTCGGGACGGGTATATCACCGTCCGGGACATGAAACAACAGGCGCAGGAAAAGATCACAGACGATCGCATCGTTGCCGAACTGCGCACCCGAATTGACAAGGCTTAGAGGAGGACATCATGCAAAACCCCATGAAGAGGACCCACAAGGTTCAACAGATGACGGAAGCGTTGGTTAGCCAGGAAGTGACCCTGTCTGGCTGGGTTGATTCGCGGCGCGACCACGGCGGCTTAATTTTTGTCGATTTACGGGATCGCTCGGGCTTGATTCAGATTGTGTTCAGTCCGGAGCTCGGTAGTCCGGAAACGTTTGCCGCCGGGGAAAAGGTTCGCAGCGAATATGTCGTTACTGTGAAAGGCAAAGTGAGGATGCGTCCCGAAGGGACCGCCAATCCGAATCTGGCCACCGGGGAGATCGAAGTGGTGGCTCAGACGGTTGAGATTTTGAATCCGGCCAAAACCCCGCCGTTTTATCTTGAAGACAACATTGATGTGGATGAAACGCTGCGGATGAAATACCGCTATCTGGACCTCCGGCGGAATGAAATGAAAAACAATATGATCCTTCGGCACCGGGTGGTCAAAGCGATGCGGGACTTCCTGGACGAGCGGGATTTCCTGGAGATTGAAACTCCGATTCTGACGAAAAGTTCGCCGGAAGGCGCCAGGGACTATCTGGTTCCCAGCCGGGTGCACCCGGGCGAATTCTACGCGCTGCCGCAGTCTCCGCAGCTGTTTAAACAGATGCTGATGGTTGCGGGCATGGAGCGCTACTATCAGATTGCGCGATGCTTCAGGGACGAAGACCTGCGGGCAGACCGGCAGCCCGAATTCACACAGCTGGACATGGAACTGTCTTTCATTGATGAGACCGATATTTTCATGCTGGTGGAAGACATGCTGAAACATATTTTCAAGGTCGGCATCGGACTTGACGTAGAAACGCCGATTCAGCAGTTCACCTATGCCGAGGCCATGGCAGTGTATGGTTCCGATAAACCGGATACCCGGTTCGAGCTCCTGATTCAGGACATTACCGAAGAAGTACGCGGTGTCGAGTTTAAGGTCTTTTCTTCCGCCATCGAATCCGGCGGCGTGGTGCGGGCCTTGAACGCGAAAGGGTGTGCTTCGTTTTCCCGCAAAGAAATTGACGATCTCGGCGCCATGGCAGTCAGCCTCGGCGCAAAAGGAATGGCCTGGATTCTCGTTTCCGAAGAGGGGCTGAAATCCCCGATCGTGAAATTCTTCAACGAAGAAAAGATGCAGTTGGTGCTCGATACGCTCGGGGCCAAACCCGGCGATCTGCTGCTCTTTGCGGCTGACCATCCGGATGTGGTTGCTCGGGTACTGGGGGGCATCCGGCTGGAGCTAGGGCGGCGGCTGAATCTGATCGACCCGAAACAGTTCAAGTTTCTTTGGGTCACCGATTTTCCGCTGCTGGAATGGGATGAGGAAGAAAAACGGTATGTCGCTGTACATCACCCATTTACCTCACCGCGGCTGGATGATGTTCCGCTGCTTACCTCTGATCCCGGCAAGGTGCGGGCCCGGGCTTATGACCTGGTTTTAAATGGAACCGAGCTGGGCGGGGGCAGTATCCGGATTCACGACCGGAAACTTCAGGAAGCCATGTTTGGCCTGCTCGGCTTGAGCCCGGAACAGGCCAGGGATAAATTTGGGTATATGCTCGAGGCCTTTGAGTATGGAACCCCGCCCCACGGCGGCATTGCCTTCGGCCTTGACCGGATGATCATGCTTATGGCCGGCCGGGATTCGATTCGCGACGTCATCGCGTTCCCGAAAACCCAGAGTGCATCCTGTCCGATGACCGTCGCGCCAACCCCGGTGGATGAACGGCAGTTGAAAGAACTCAATATCAGGCTCCGGGCCAAAACCTGATAAAATCCCGGAAAACAGGGCTTGTTGAAAACGAAAATCAGCTGTGGTATGATGAACGTAACCTGAGGGAACAATGATATTTGTCCCTGCTGGGTCCGTAATACGCTGGTTTCGTTTTGGCCCAACACCAAACTTTTGGGAGCCTGGTCTTCATCGGTAGCATGTAAGCCCTTTTGAGGGAACGTAAAGCCGGCGGGAGGGCACCCACCTGCTCACAGGCAGGTTCAAAACAGCCAGTTGAACGACCTTTGCGGGGATTCGTCGTTTCTTGCGCCAGATGTTACATCAGTGAAACAAAGGACGACACGCTTATGAGAGTACAGCTTCGCGTGATCGGTGAATTGAAGCGGAAAGCCCGGGTTGTAAGTGGTGAGCTGGAACTGGATGCCGAAGCGAATGTAGACGGCTTGCTGGAACACCTGGGGCTGGAACATAAGGATCTGGTCATTATGCGCAACGGCCGTCGGGCTTCCCGCCGGGAAGCTTTGCAGGATGGGGATGAGCTCGTGGTGGTACCGGTCGCGGTAGGAGGCTGAACCGTCAGGGGATGTTTTAAGGGGATACGTGATACGGCATCCCGGGTTCATGGTTTGCAGGAAAGTAGGGTATGGGGGAGGATGTAACAGTGTACTGGAACAAGGAAATGGAATGTATGGCCCGTCCGGAACTGGACGCGCTGAAGCTGCGGCGGCTCAAGGAAACGGTTTTCCGCGTACATGCCTTTGTGCCGAGCTACCGCGCATTGATGGATGATGCTGGAATCAAACCGAACGACATTAACAGTCTGGATGATCTGAAGAACCTTCCGTTCGCCACGAAACAGTTCATGCGCAACAATTATCCGTTTGGGCTGTTTGCGGTACCGATGTCCGATGTCGTTCGGATTCATTCCTCATCGGGGACCACCGGGAAACCGACCGTTGTGGGCTATACCCGCCGCGACTTGGATGTCTGGGCGGAACTGATGGCACGGGCTCTGACCTGTGCCGGCGCGACCCGTCATTCGGTCGTCCAGAACGCTTATGGCTACGGATTGTTCACCGGCGGTCTGGGCGTTCATTATGGTGCCGAGAGAATTGGCGCATCGGTTATCCCGAGTTCCGGGGGCAATACCGAACGCCAGATCATGCTGATGCAGGATTTTGGTTCCACAGTGCTGACCTGCACACCATCTTATGCGCTGTTTATGCATGAAGTGATGAGCGAGATGGGCGTCAAGCCGGGGGATTTGAAATTAAAGTCTGGCATCTTCGGTGCGGAGCCGTGGTCGGAAAACATGCGCCACGATTTGGAAAACCGGCTGAAGATTGACGCTTTCGATATTTACGGTCTGAGCGAGATCATCGGACCGGGGGTTGCCATCGAATGCCCGGAGAAAAAGGGCATGCATATTTTTGAAGATACGTTTATTGCTGAAGTCATCGATCCAGAAACCGGGAAAGTGCTTCCGTACGGGGAAAAAGGGGAATTGGTGCTGACCACCATTACGAAGGAAGCTTTGCCGATGATTCGGTACCGGACCCGGGACTTGACCCGATTGATCCCGGAACCGTGCGCCTGCGGCCGAACCCACATCCGTATGGAAAAAGTGCTGGGCCGGTCGGACGATATGGTCATCATCCGCGGTGTCAACGTTTTCCCGTCTCAGGTCGAGGCCGTACTGCTGGGCATCGACTTAGTCGAACCGCACTATCTGCTGGTAGTGGAGCGGCACGGCAATCTGGACCAGCTGGAAGTACAGGTGGAGGTCTCCGAGCGCGCGTTCAGCGATGAAGTTCGGAAACTGGAAGAGCTCGAGAAACTGATCGGCCGCAAACTGGAGAGCAGTCTCGGGGTGTCGGTCCGGATTCGGTTGGTGGAGCCGAAAACCCTGCAGCGCAGCGAAGGCAAAGCCAAACGCGTTGAAGACCGGCGAAAGATTTAGCGTTGGGAGGTTGATGGAATGGTTAAACAGATTTCAGTCTTTCTGGAGAACAAGGCAGGCCGGCTCGCCAGCGTAACCAATGCACTCGGCGAAACCGGAATCAACATCCGGGCCCTGTCGATTGCCGATACTTCGGATTTTGGCATCCTGCGCCTGATCGTAAACGATCCGGACCGGGCCTACAAAATTCTGAAAGATGCTGAGTTTACCGTTAGCGAAACTGACGTCATCGCGATCGAAGTCCCCGATGAGCCAGGCGGACTGGCGGGGGTGCTGGATGTCATGGGGCAGGCCAACATCAATATCGAATACCTGTATGCTTTCATCGGTAAAGCCAGTGATGATGCTCTGGTGATCTTCAAGGTTGACAGCCCGGATCAGGCAATTTCCATCATGCGGGATCGCGGCCTGAAGGTGCTTGACAAGAGCGAGGTCTACAAACTGTAGACAACCTGAACACATAACGAACGATGAAAAAGTGCGCACCAACCGTGTGCGCTTTTTCATTTGGTCTGTGTTGGTATAAAAACGACCTCCCGGTTTAACACCGGGAGGCGTTTGCTTTTTATCGGTTGGGTTCGGACAAGAGCCTAGTATTTCTCCGTGCCCTTTACAATGCCATCCATCGTGCCGGACGGGCCTTTGCACTTGCCGCTAACCACGATGTTGGAAATCGAGTCAACATTGCCATCTGCACCCATGGTAATCGTGCAGGACATGTCGAGGGTATTTTTCGGCCAGGTCACGACCGGGGAGATGCCATTCAGCATGTCGCAGATGCTGTTCGGAGGGTTGGTCTTTGCCACCTTGATGGTGTTGCCAGAGATGGTTACATCATTGGCTTCCTTCAGGAAAACAACCAGTTTCGCTTCGTCGCTGTCGACGACTTCCGAGAACGGAACTAGGGACAGCTTCTTATCCTTTACGTCGCCTCTGGCGATCAGGGGAACGCCGTTGCTGGTAATGGATGTAGTTCTACCGGAAGAAGCAGCGGTGACCTTAATGTTGGCATCGCCGGTCAGCGGCACATTCTTGATCAGCGCATTCCAGGTGCCATCCGCTTTGCCGGTGTACTTGGACTTAATAATCATGTTGAAAGCGGCTGCCTTATCCCCGGTCAGACCGCCAGGAGCGGCAGGAGCGGTTGCGGCTGCACCAGCAGCAGCGGCAGCACCAGCGGCAGCACCAGCGGCCGGTTTCGCCGGGGTCGCGGGTTTCGCAGGAACAGCCGGGGTTGCCGGTTTCTTAACAGTAACAGCAGGCTTCTTCGGCACCACTTTTTTCTTCGGAGCTTTCTTCTTTGGAGCCGCTGCGAAAGCGGTCAGTGCGAATGCAAAGATCAGAACGATCGCGGTAATTAACGTAAAAGTAGATTTACGACGCAATGTAGACTCTCCTTTCTAATTTGCAACAATATTATACATGCTATTTCCGGTTAAGGGGCTGTCACCTCCCTCGTGTAAGCCAAGTAGTAATGAGCCTCACTTTATACATAATTAGGCACGGAAGAAAGAAATCCTTCCAGTCGAAAATAAATTTTACCGAATTTTTCTTCATTAAAGGAGAGTGGGTATATCGACAATAGGTCCAAAAAAATGGCGAATGGCAGGAACTGAAATGATATCGGCTTTATTCGCTCAATTTATGAAACAAAGAAATAAAAAAACATAGGGAAAATATTCACAAGGCAGGAGTGTGTGGAGCGAACATAGAATAAAGTGGTGTACAGTGGAGCGAAGTGGAGCGAAATCCCAACTACGAGCATGATAGGGGCGGTCAGATGTTCCTCGGAGAATACCAGCATTCACTCGATAATAAGGGGAGGCTGACGGTTCCAGCCAGATTTCGCGGGGAACTGGGAGTCCGGTTTGTCATGACCAAGGGTTTGGATGGATGTCTCTTTCTGTATGCGCTTGATGAGTGGAAGAATATCGAAGATAAACTCAAACAGCTTCCGATGACCAATGTTGATGTAAGAGCTTTTGTCAGGCTCTTCTTTTCCGGAGCTGCCGAATGCGAAGTGGACGGGCAGGGCCGGGTCATCCTTCCGGGCAATCTGCGGGAATATGCCGGCATTGACCGGGATATCACCATTATCGGTGCTGGACCGCGTGCGGAAATCTGGGCGCGCAGCCGTTGGGACGAATATTCGGGTGGTGCCGGGGCATCCTATGATGCTATCGCCGAAAAGCTGGCGGATCTCGGAATATAGCGGAGGTATTGCCGGTGCACATTCCAGTATTGCTGGAGGAAACGCTGTCCTATTTGGTAACTGATCCGGAAGGGACCTATGTCGATGGAACTCTGGGCGGGGGAGGACATTTTCGGCGGCTTCTTGAAAAGACTGGCAAAAAGGCTTGCTTGATCGGGATCGATCGTGATAAAAGTGTACTTGAAGAGACTGGAAAAAAGCTGCCTGATTTATCGGACCGCACGGTCCATCTGATCCATGATAATTACAGCAACCTCTCCGCCATTTTGGACCGGCTTGGTGTCGGACCGATTGACGGGATTATGCTGGATCTGGGCGTGTCGTCCTTCCAGCTTGATGAAGAGGCGCGCGGTTTTTCCTATCACGCGGATGCCAAACTCGATATGCGGATGGACGCGAGTCAGGACTTATCTGCGGAACATGTCGTAAATTCCTGGCCGGAAGAAAAATTAGCAGGAATTATCCGGGATTATGGCGAAGAGAAAAACGCGAGCCGAATTGCCCGTGCTATTATTAAGGAAAGACAAGTCCGGCGGATTGAAACCACTGGCGAGTTGGTGAATATTCTTAAACGATGTCAGCGGGGTCCCCAGGACAAGCATCCGGCCCGGCGAACGTTTCAAGCCTTAAGAATTGCAGTGAATGACGAATTGGGCGGTTTGACGGAAGTCTTGCCCCAGATCGCAGAACAGCTCAAACCCGGCGGCCGTCTGTGCATCATTACGTTTCATTCGCTGGAAGACCGAATCGTGAAGGAATTTGTCGCTCGGGAAGCAAGCACATGTGTGTGCCCGCCCCGCCAGCCAGTGTGTACATGTCACCATCAGGCCAGGCTGAAGCCGGTTTTCAAAAAGCCGCTGGCGCCATCAGCCGAAGAAATCGATAATAATCCAAGGGCACGCAGCGCAAAGCTCCGCGTGGCCGAGCGAATACAGTTCTAAGCGGGAAGGAGGGTGAATAGGTTGAACCAGGCCGAGTTAAGGCAGACCATCGTTTCAAATCCAATCGAGACAAGAGTATCGAGCCATCTTTCAGTCCGTAAACAACGAACGAAAGTGAACCGGCCGCGTCTGGTCGCTAATGTACTGCTTTTCCTGTTCTCGTTCAGCCTGTTAGCCGTTTTTGTCGATTCGCAGAGCTCGTTGATGGGCTTCCGCATGGTTCAGTTGAAAAAAGAAATCGGCCAGCTGGAAACTGAAAACAAACGCCTGGAATTTACAGCAGCCAATTTGTCCTCGCTTGAACGCATTCAACGGGTTGCGGAAACGCAGCTGAAAATGTGTAAACCGCAGGCAAGTCACCTGGTCGCAACCATCGGTACCCCTCAAAACACGGGAACGGGCATCGCAAATGCCGGTGCGAAAGCTGAACAACCCAGGGTATCTATTATTCAGCGGGCCTATCAGTATGTGGTAAGAATGGTCGATCATTCGAAGTCCGTTGGTATGAGTAATTAAACCCCGAAAGATCTCGGCCAATCAATAATCGAACGGGGTGGAATGTTTGAAAACCACCAGTCTTGAAGTCAGAAAGCGTATCGCGACGCTTTTTTTCTTGTTTATATTCGCCCTTCTGGCACTTGCCGTCCGCTTCTCGTGGGTACAGCTCGTTCAAGGTGAATCTCTGGCCAAAATGGCCCTGGATAACCGGATGCGCGATATTGTGGTCCCGGCGAAACGCGGTATCCTGTTTGACCGCAACGGTCACGAACTCGCCATTTCGATCAGTACTGACTCCATTTACGCCAATCCGGCTGATATTCGCAAATCGCATCGGGGACGTGAGATTGCCCAGAAAATGGCGAGCGTACTCGGTATGGACGAGGAAAAACTGTACCAGCGGATTACCCGACAGGCCAGTTTCGTTTGGGTAAAGCGCCAGATTGAATTCAAGCAGGCTCGCAAGCTGAAAAAGATGGATCTGCCCGGAATCGGCTTTTCTGAAGAAAGCCGCCGGTTCTATCCGAAAGGGCTGCTGGCCTGCCATATACTTGGCTTTTCCGGGATCGACAATGTCGGACTCGACGGGCTTGATCTTTATTACAACAAGGAAGTCGGCGGCGTTAACGGCCGGATTGTGATTGAACACGACGGCATCGGGCGTGAAATCCCGGAAGCGACACATCGGTACATTCCGCCCCGGGACGGATATAACCTGATTCTGACGATTGATGAAACGATTCAATACGTCGTGGAACGGGAACTGGATAAAGTGATGGCGTCCCGCAAGCCGAAAGGTGCATTTGCGATTGTTATGGACTCGGCGACCGGTGAAGTTCTGGCCCTGGCGAACCGGCCCGGGTTCGATCCAAATCAGTACGGCAAATATACGATGGAAGACCGACGGAACCGGGCAGTCAGCGACGTGTTTGAGCCGGGGTCTACCATGAAAATACTGACGGCTTCGGCGGCCATGGAAGAAGGCGCGGTCCATGTCCATGACCGGTTTTTCTGCCCAGGCTACATCAAGGTTGGCATCGAAACGATTAAATGTGCCCATAGCAAAGCACATGGGGCTATCGATTTCGGAACCGCGGTGGCAGAATCATGCAACGTGAGTTTTGTCCAGGTTGGACTCAAACTGGGGATTGATCCGTATTATAGATATTTGAAGGCTTTTGGATTTGGGGAAAAAACCGGCATTGACCTCCCGGGGGAAGCCCGCGGAATCCTCATTCCTAAAGCCAGGGTGAAACAAATCGACCTCGCTACGATGTCGATGGGTCAGGCGAACGCGGTAACCGCCGTTCAATTGACATCAACCTGTGCCGCTATTGCCAATAACGGGCTGTGGCTTAAACCGCATCTCGTTCGCGAAATACGAGATGCGCACGGGAAAACGATTCGAAAAATCGGGCAAGGGGAAGGCCGTCAGGTGATTTCACGGCAAACCGCGGCGGAATTGCGCAAAGTCCTGGAGAAAGTCGTTGAGGAAGGATCGGGGAAGAATACATATATTGAAGGGTACAAAATTGCCGGAAAGACTGGAACGGCTCAGAAAATCGCGCCGAATGGCGGTTACCTTCAGGACCAGTATGTAGCCTCGTTTTTGGGCTTTGCACCTGCGGATAAACCGCGCCTGGTCTGTATGGTCGTGGTGGACTCCCCGCAAGGGTATCCGTATTATGGCGGTCAGGTCGCAGCTCCGGTTTTCCGAGAAATAATGCGCGACAGTCTTCGGTACCTGGAGGTGCCGATGTCCGATATGCCGGTCGGTCAACCGGAAAATCAGCAGCCGGTCCCGATTGCGCCGAAGAACCGTACACTGGTTCCCGATGTCGTCAACCTGACGCCGCGGGAGGCGATTTTGCTGATTCAGCGGGTCGGTTTGAAGGCCAAAATAGAAGGGGAAGGCGATGTGGTCTGGAGTCAAACTCCGCGCGCCTATACGGACGTGCAAAAGGAATCAACCGTCATTGCTAATTTGTCGGCGGCTCCCGCGGTTCCCAACGGCGCCAGGGTTACGGTTCCGGACCTGCGCGGGAAATCGATGCGGGATGTGGCTCGAATCCTGTCACGGTTGGGATTGCATATGGATGCTAAAGGATATGGATTGGTGATCAAGCAAACGCCGGCACCGGGTGAAAAAATTCAGCAAGGGGCCACGGTCCAAGTCTATTTTCAGCCATTACAGTAACAATAGGTAATAAATAGGTGCGTATGGCCGGCGGCTTCAGTTGGGAAATCCGTCGACAAAGGAGGGGCAACAGATGAAACTGAGTGATTTGCTGGTTGGATTCGATTACGAGGTGCTGCAGGGGAATCCGGAGACCGATGTGACTGGCTTGGAATATGACTCGCGCAAGGTTGAGTCCGGGGATGTCTTTATCTGTATCCCTGGGTTTAAGACGGACGGACATCTCTATGCGCCGCAGGCCTGCGAGCGCGGCGCGCAGGCTTTGATTGTGGAGCGGAGAATTGAATTACCTCCGGATATTACGGCGGTCTTGGTGAAGAATGTCCGCCAAGCATTACCGGTGCTGGCTTCCCGCTTTTTTGAGCGGCCATCCAGCCATTTGCGTGTGATTGGCGTTACCGGGACCAATGGCAAAACGACGACAACCCATCTCATCAAGGCGATCCTGGAGGAAGCCGGACACCGGGTGGGGCTCCTGGGAACACTGTATGCGGATTGGAACGGACAGCAGGACAAGATCAGTAATACAACGCCTGAATCGGTTGAACTGGAGCGTTTTATGAAACGGGTTCTCGATGACGGCGGGAAGTATGTCGTAATGGAAGTTTCCTCCCATGCTCTGGATCTTGGACGGGTTGCCGAGATTGATTTTGATGTGGCGGTTTTCACCAACCTCACCCAGGATCATCTGGACTATCATGTATCCCTCGAAAACTACCGGGAAGCGAAAGCGATTTTGTTCGACAATTTGGTCCCGGCACCGCACCATTTCGCCGTGCTCAATGCGGATGATGAGACTTCGCATGTGTTTGCCGCCAGGACCAGGGCCGAATGGCTGAGTTTCGGGATACATCAAACCGCGGACGTTCGGGCCGTTGATGCAAAAATCGGGGCGACCGGGTCCACCTTTACTGCGGTATTTGGACAGGGAAGAATGGAAATTCAACTGAAGCTGGCGGGACTGTTTAGTATTTATAATGCGTTGGCGGCGATTGCCTTTGGCTTGCGGGAAGGCATTGAGCCTGAGGTGATCACCCGGGCCCTGGAAAAAGTCAAAGGGGTTCCCGGACGATTCGAGTCCATTGATGATGGGCAGGAATATGCGGTCATTGTAGACTACGCACATACTCCGGATGGACTGGAAAACATTCTTCGAACCGCCAAACAGATCGCGAAGCGAAGAATTATAACGGTATTCGGCTGCGGCGGTGACCGGGACCGGACGAAACGGCCGATTATGGGCGGTATTTCAGGGCAATACAGCGATTTCACCATCGTGACTTCGGACAATCCGCGCAGTGAAGAACCGCTGGCAATTATTGAAGAAATCCTGGTTGGCCTTCGGGAACAAAAAGACGCGCACTATGCCGTGGTGCCAGACCGGCGCGAAGCCATCCGGCATGCGGTTCATCTTGCCGCCAAAGACGATCTGGTGATCATTGCCGGCAAGGGCCATGAGGACTATCAGATTGTTAAAGGACAGATTTTGCCTTTTGACGATCGGGAGGTGGCCCGGGACTGTATCCGGGAAAAGGAAGAACATGATCGCAACCTTGACTGAAGCGGCGGCCGCTGTGCAGGGGACGATCAGCGGCGGCCCGGACAATATAAGATTTAATGGGGTTTCAACCGATACCCGCACGCTGCAGAAGGGGCAGCTTTATGTTGCTTTATCCGGCGAGCGGTTCGACGGGCACGCATTTCTGGCTCAGGCGTTTGAAAAGGGCGCTGCTGCTGCAATTGTATCGAAACCGGCCGAGGGCTATCCGGTGATTCTGGTACAGGATACCCTGGCAGCGCTTCAGAGACTGGCCGCGTATCACCGGTCGTGCTATCATATACCGGTAATTGCTGTTACAGGCAGTGTCGGCAAAACAACCACCAAAGATCTGCTGGCCGCTTGTTTAGAAGGGCAATATAACACGCTTAAAACCCAGGGGAACCTTAACAATGAGATTGGGGTTCCTTTAACCTTGTTGCGGCTTGAGGATGAGCATCGGGTGTGCGTGGTCGAAATGGGAATGCGCGCACTTGGGGAGATTGAACTTCTGGCCAGTATGACGCGTCCGACCGGAGCGGTCATTGTGAATGTCGACGCGGTTCACCTTGAAACACTTGGAAGTGTGGCCGATGTGGCCCGGGCAAAATGCGAGGTGCTTCCCTATACCGAGGACTTTGCAGCCTTGGATGGGGACTCGCCCGAGTTGGCCGGGGCTTCCGGCACGTCCAGAACATATCGGTTCGGTCGAAACCAGACCTGCGATTGGCGGGTCATTTCGGCCCAATACCGGCATCCGGCAACGATAGTGGATCTGCGGATTGAAGACGAGTCCATTCGGGTGGAACTGCCGCTCCCGGCGGTACACCTTGCTTCGAACATTGCCGCCGCCGTAGGTGTCGCCCGGTTATTAGGCGTTTCCACTGATGTGATCCGGCGGCAGCTGCTTGCGTTCAGACCGCATGGCGGCAGGCTGCAAATCGGGGAGGGCATTCGGGACTCGGTTCTGATTGATGATTGTTATAATGCCAGCCCAAGATCCATGATTGCGGCCGTCGAAGCGCTGGCCGCATTCGGGGGCAGCGGCCGAAAAATAGCGATTCTGGGTGATATGTTCGAGCTTGGCGGGTTTGAATGCGAAGGACATCGGTCGGTGGGCCGGGCGGTCGCGCTGAATGGTGTTGATCTGCTGGTTACGGTTGGCGAAAAAGCCCGGTGGATTGCAGCCGGTGCTCGAGACAGCGGCTTTCGGGGGACGATTCGGGAAACCGATGATGCCGAAGCGGCCCTGGCGGTGATCAAACCGTTCTTACAAGCCAATGACGTAGTCTGGGTGAAGGCGTCGCGGGGAATGAAACTTGAGCGCATCGCACAGGCCCTCACCAGGCAGGAGGAATCATGAATAACGATCAAATCATGCTCGCAGTAAAAGCTTTGATAATTTCGTTTGGCGTAGCGGTGCTGTTAGGGCCCCTGGTCATTCCGATGCTGGCCCGGCTCAAGGCCGGTCAGGTGATCCGTGACGACGGCCCGGCCCGACACCTGGGCAAAGCCGGCACGCCAACCATGGGCGGGATTATGATTATCGCGGCAGTTATTGTCGCCTCAATCTGGGTTGCAGGCCGCAACCGCGAAATCGTATTGTGTTTGGGTGGAATGGTTGCCTTTGGGATTATCGGTTTTTTGGATGACTACATCAAAGTGGTCCTGAAACGATCCTTGGGGCTCAGGGCGCGCGAAAAGCTGATAATGCAGCTCTTTTTCGGCCTGCTTTTTGGGATTGCGCTGGTGTTCGGCCTGTCCCGGGGGACCGAAATCCTGATTCCATTTACCCAGATCACTTTGGATCTTTCCTATTATGTCTACCTGCCGTTTATCATTTTGGTGTTTATGGGTACGACCAATGGTGTTAATCTCACGGATGGACTGGACGGGTTGGCTGCTGGCGTTACTTTTGTCGTCGCGATTGGATTTAGCTTGATTGCGATCATGACTTCACAGGGTCCGGTGCTTATTTTTGCCGCGGCGCTGGCCGGTGGGTGCCTGGGTTTTCTTGTATTTAACCGCCATCCCGCTAAGGTTTTTATGGGAGATACCGGGTCAATGGCGTTGGGCGGAGCGGTGGCCGCGATGGCAGCGATGCTGAAAGCGGAAATCGCCTTGCTTTTGCTGGGCGGGGTTTATGTCATCGAAACGCTGAGTGTGATTATTCAGATTGCGTCCTTTCAGACCACCGGCCGCCGCGTGTTTTTAATGGCGCCACTGCATCATCATTTTGAATTGGCTGGCTGGAAAGAGAAAGAAGTGGTTCGATTGTTCTGGCTGGCCGCGGCCGCGTTTGTGCTGGTGGGGTTGCTGGGATACCGCAACATTGGGTAGTGATTCTAGATTGTATCAGGTTAGGAGTGGGAGTTTGGACTGCACAGATCGTCATGTTTTAATTGCCGGGTTAGCCCGAAGCGGCGTTGCCGCCGCAAAAGCGCTGGCTCGACGGGGAGCGCGGGTTGCGGTTTGCGATGCGAAATCAGCCGAACAACTGCAGGAGGCCATCGCCTTGCTGCCGGAAGGTGTCGTTTTATATACCGGTCAGATGCCTGATTTCTCGCAGAACCATTTTGATCTTGCGGTGATCAGCCCCGGGGTGCCAATCGACAGCTTGATCGTAACGGCGCTGAAACAGCACGATGTGCCTGTGATCGGGGAGTTGGAGCTCGCCTATCGCCTGAAAAAGGCGTCGGTGGGTATTATTGCGATCACAGGGACCAATGGCAAGACGACCACTACGGCCCTGGTGGAAGATGTGTTAAAACGCAGCGGAATGGCAACGGTTGCGGCAGGAAATATCGGACATCCGCTGGTTGCGGCGATTGAAGAAATCGATGCCGGAATTATCGCTTGTGAAGTCTCCAGCTTTCAGCTTGAGACCACCGACCAGTTTCACCCGATTGCCAGTGCAATTATCAATATAACGCCGGATCACCTGGACCGGCACAAGACGATTGAAGGCTATGCTGAGACGAAAATGAAGGTCTTCAGACGGCAGAATCCGGGAGAATATACGGTGCTGAACGCTGACGATCCTTGGCTCGCCAAAGCCAATCCGGTCTGCGGGGTCCTGCGGTTTTCCACCAACCGGCCGTTGGAGGACGGTATTTGGGTGGAAAACGGGATGATCTGCGCGAAGATCAACGATGTTAGGGAAGAGATCTGCCCCCGAAACCGGGTCCGGCTTCGGGGAAAACACAATCTTGAGAATGTGATGTGTGCGATCGGGTTGACTCGCAGTGTCGGTATACCTGCCGCGATAATCAGGGAATCACTGGAGCAATTTGGCGGGGTTCGCCATCGAATGGAAGAAGTCAGGGTGCTCGACGATGTGCTGTATGTGAACGATTCCAAAGGCACCAACCCGGATTCGACCATTAAGGCGCTTGAATCCTACGAAGCGCCGGTGGTACTGATCGCCGGCGGCCGTTCCAAGGGAGCCGATTTTACGGAGCTGATGAGTGTCGTTGTCCAGCAGGGCGTAAAGGCGATGGTCTTGGTTGGGGAAGCCCGGAGTATAATTAGAAACAAAGCTGAGGAGGCAGGTTTCCCGGCTTTTCATGAAGCGGAAACCTTTGAGGAAGCGGTTGCCCTAGCACGGGATTTGTCTTCACCGGGTGACGTGGTTTTGCTCTCACCAGCCTGTGCAAGTTGGGATATGTTTAAAAATTTCGAGGAACGGGGCGACCTGTTCTGCGATATCGTTCGATCCTTTAAGGGGAGATAGGTTATGCGTCTCAGGGAGGGTCCGCCGGATTTTGTACTTTTTATGGTCACCGTGATTCTGGTCTGTATCGGACTGATCATGGTCTTCAGCGCCAGTGCGGTGACATCGAGCGCGCGGTATGATGATGCCTATTATTTTGCGAAGAAGCAAGTGATCTGGGCTGTGATCAGTTTTCTGGGACTTGCGCTCGCAATGCGTTTCCGGTACGAAAAGCTGAAAGACCTGGGGAAACCGCTTATTCTACTGGCTATTTTCTTTTTGATTGTGGTGCGTATTCCTGGTATTGGCCATCTGGTAAACGGATCGTACCGAAATATTGCGCTGGGACCGTTTAATTTCACGCCATCCGAGTTCGCGAAAATCTGTCTGGTACTTTTTTTATCGGCCAATCTAGCCAGGCATTATCAGGTCGTACGCAACTTTACCACCGGACTTGCGCCTTATCTGGGCCTGGTGGGGCTGCTCTGCGGGCTGATCATGCTGCAGCCTGACCTTGGCTCGGCCCTGGTGATAGCCGGAACCGGATACTGCATGCTGCTGGTCGCTGGCGCCAGATTTTCGCATATGGGGCTGCTGGCATTGGTGGGTGTTTTATTGATTGTTCTGGCGATTCAGCTGGAGCCGTATCGGGCCGCCCGGCTGATGGCATTCTGGGATCCATGGAAGTACCCGGCCAACGAGGGATTTCAGACCATCCAGTCGCTTTATGCGCTGGGTTCTGGCGGACTGTTCGGCGTGGGTCTTGGGCAAAGCCGGCAGAAGTTTTTCTATCTGCCTGAGCAGCATACCGACTTTATTTTTGCCATTTTGGGCGAGGAATTAGGGCTGCTCGGCGTGCTGGTTGTGCTCAGCCTGTTTTTCGTTTTTGCCTGGCGTGGGTTCAGAATCGCCCTGAAAGCGCCGGACACGTTCGGGAGTTTGCTCTCGGCCGGGATCACCATGATGATCATTATTCAGGCAGTAATCAATCTCGGGGTTGTTTCCGGCGCACTGCCGGTCACCGGGATCCCGCTGCCCTTTATCTCTTATGGCGGATCGTCGCTGATGTTTACCCTGGCGGCCGTCGGCCTGCTGTTGAATATCTCGCGCTATGCCAACGCCCGATGAAAGGAGTCGTCGGTCTTTGAAAGTTGTACTGGCTGGAGGGGGCACTGGCGGTCATATTTACCCGGCTCTGGCAATCGCGCAGGGCATTGTGGCAAAATGGCCGAACAGTGAAATCTTGTTTATCGGGACGAGCAAAGGGCTGGAAGCATCCATCATTCCGGAAACCGGAATGACACTGAAGATGATTTCAGCTGAAGGGTTGGACCGAAGCTCGATGATTCGGGCCCTGGGATCGGCGTTAAAAGTCCCGGTCGGTTTCTGGCAGGCCCGTAATATCATGAAGGATTTTGGTCCCGACATTGTGATAGGAACCGGCGGCTATGTTTCGTATCCGACAGTGCTCGCGGGTACGATCATGGGAATTCGGACGGTCATTCATGAGCAGAATGCGCTTCCCGGGCTGGCCAACAAAGCGCTTGCCAGAAGGGTTGATTCGGTTTTGCTGACTTTTCGTGAGGCGAGCCGATACCTGAACGCGAAGAATATCAAACTGACCGGATTGCCGGTACGGCCTGAGATTGCGACGGCGGACCGGGCTTCGGCGATGGAGCGGCTTGAACTCAACCCGGACAGGTTTACCCTGGTAGCCTTCGGCGGGAGCCGGGGCGCAATGAGCCTGAACAGAGCCGTGCTTGGCCTTGTCGATAAATATAGAGCGACCAATATTCAAATTGTGTGGATTACTGGAGATAATAACTACCGGGATGTCATGGCGGCGCTGGGCGGGCAAGTTCCGGAAGGGGTTCGGATTCTCCCGTTCATGTTTGATATGGAAAATGCGCTGGCAGCCGCCGATCTGGCGGTATGCCGGGCTGGGGCGGCCACGATTGCAGAACTTGGGGTCCGCGGGGTACCGGCCATTCTTGTGCCATACCCGTACGCGGCGGAAAATCACCAGGAAAAAAATGCGCGGGCGCTGCAGAAGAAGGGCGCGGCATTGATGATTATCGACGAATATCTTGAGCCGGAGAGCCTGTTTGCGAAGATTGAAGAGCTTCGAAGCAACAAATTCAGACTGACCAGAATGGGGCAGCTGATGCGGGAAGAAGGCCATCCAGAGGCGTTGGAAAGCATTCTGCAGGTGGTTGAGAATTTAGTCACGGCTTAGACGAAAGTCACCACTTTTGTTAATATGGCATAGTATGAATTGAAATCAGCTTGAAAGAAAAGCCGGTTCTTCGTGGAATCAGGTCGGACGACGCAAGCTAAAAGCGGCGGATGGCGGCCTCCGTGATTGAACACACTTGTTTCATAGATATTCGTGCTGACGGAAAAACATGATTCCACCGAAATGCAAGGAGTTGGGACCCTTGACCGTTGAGATCGGAAATAGGATACACATGGTCGGCGTTGGAGGTGCCGGAATGAGCGGGTTGGCCCGGATTCTGAATGATTTGGGCTGTCAGGTCACCGGCTCTGACGTGAAGAAAAGCGACACCACCGAACGGTTGGAGAAATCAGGAATACGGACGTTTCAAGGTCATTCCTCGGCCTATGTCGATCATGATACTGATTTAGTGGTTCGTTCAACCGCGATTCCTGATTCGAATCCGGAGGTTAAGAAAGCGGTTCGAATCGGCGTGCCGGTCATCAAGCGAGGGCAGATGCTGGCAATGCTATTCAATCGCAAGCAGGGCATTGCCGTCTCCGGTGCACACGGGAAAACGACCACGACGTCGATGATTGCCGTCATGCTTGAAGAGAACGGGTATGATCCATCATTTATGATTGGCGGGGAACTGAAAAACACCAACATAGGGGCTAAACTCGGTCAGGGCGATTATTTTGTCGCCGAAGCCGATGAGAGTGACGCATCCTTTCTGCTTCTCAATCCACTGGCTTCGGTCGTGACCAACGTTGAGGACGATCATCTTGATTTCTATCATTCGCTGGAAAATCTGAAGGCCGCTTTTCACCAGTTTACCGGACAGGTGAAGCCCGGCGGCTTTTCGGTGCTTTATCACGGTGACCCGTTTTTGCGCGGCATGAAGAAAGACTATAAACATCTGATCTACTACGGGTTAAATCCTGAAGCGGATTATTACGCGGATGACATCGTTAAACAGGGCTGGGGCGCTTCCTTTACCGTCTATCGGCGCGGCGAGAGCATGGGTCGCATCAACTTGACTATTCCGGGACAGCACAATATCCTGAACGCGCTGGCCGCGGTTGCACTGGGCACAGAGCTTGGGCTTGATTTCCACGGCATCCGGCAGAGCCTGCACCGTTTCCAGGGGGCCAAACGGCGATTCCAGGTGATTGGACAGGTGGATGGCATCACGATTCTTGATGACTATGCGCACCATCCGACGGAAGTCGAGGCGACGATTGAGGCCGTCAGACAATTTCATGATCACCGCCTGATTGTTGTGTTTCAACCGCACCGTTACAGCCGTACGCGGCAGATGGGTGAGCAATTCGGCCCGGCTTTCCGGAGCTCCGATCTTTTGATCGTGACCGATGTATATGGCGCTGGAGAAGAGCCAATCGCAGACGTGACCGGGGAAATTGTGTACCAGGCCGCGATCGAAAATGGATGCAACGCGATTTATGAATCAGACAGCGAAAAGATACTCGCCTATTTACAAGGCGAAACCCGTACCGGTGATTTCGTGATGTTTATGGGAGCCGGCGATATCTGGAAACTTGGGGAACGTGCGAAGGAGGTTCTGACAGCCTACCATTCCCTGAGCAGCGGCTCGTAAATAAAGCTTAAAAGGCATTCCTCAAAATTCCGCGGTAATCAACCTTCCACATACCTGCTCATGCTTTTACAATGACACCATGCGATATTTGCGAGCCGCCGTGTTCAAAGACCGGCGGAGGTGCGACCTTGGAAAAAATTATTATTAACGGCAGGGCTCGGGTGTCGGGCCGGGTCAGGATCAGCGGATCCAAAAACGCCACCCTGCCGATTATGGCAGCTTGTCTGCTGACAGACCAGCCCTGTGTCCTGCATCACGTGCCTGACCTGGAAGACGTTCATGTCATGGAGGAAGTGCTTTCCGGCATGGGCGCATCCGTAAAAAGGGAACAAGACACGTTGGTGATTCATTGCCAGCAGATTCATTCCTTTGACGTCCCGGACGAGCAAACACGGCGAATGCGAGCGTCGAATCTGGTCATGGGCGCCCTATTGGGCCGTTTTCACCAGGCTCGGGTATCTTATCCGGGCGGGTGTGCCATCGGGCAGCGTCCCATGGATATTCATATCAAGGGATTCCGTGAATTGGGCTATGAAATCGCTGAGGAGTACGGCTTTTTGATCGGTAAAACCGATCGGATGCCAGGTGGCGACATCCTGCTCGATTTTCCCAGTGTCGGCGCCACCGAAAACCTGATGATGGCGTCAGCGATCTCCAATCAGCACACGGTCATTCGAAATGCGGCCCGGGAACCCGAAATTGTCGATCTGCAAAATTTTCTAAACCGAATGGGTGCGCGAATCCGCGGCGCCGGGTTAGATACCATCCGAATCGAGGGCGTTCCCGAACTGATTGGGGTCGAACACGAAGTGATTCCGGATCGGATCGAGGCGGGAACCTATATCGCGCTGGCAGTGGCAACCGGGGGCGATGTGATCCTGGAAAACATTGTGATTGAACATCTTGAACCGATCATCGCGAAATTGAAGGAAACGGGCGCTTCCATTACACGAAGCAATGGGCGGGCCCTCCGGGTGGTTGCGCCAGGCAAACTGCGGGCTGTGGACGTGAAAACAATGCCGTACCCTGGGTTTCCAACCGATATGCAGCCTCAGATGATGGCTTTGCTGGGGCTTGCCGATGGAACCAGCGTGGTCGTTGAGACAATTTTCGAAAACCGGTTTATGCATGTCAGCGAATTGTGCCGTATGGGGGCCGATATCCGGGTGGAGGGCCGGGCTGCGGTGATTCGGGGCACACGGGACTATCAGGGAGCCCGGGTTGAAGCGACCGACCTCAGAGCAGGAGCTGCCTTGATCCTGGCTGGTACCACGGCTGAAGGGCAGACTGTCATCGAAAATGCCGGGCATATCTTCCGGGGTTATGAAAAGCTGGAAGAGAAACTCGGGATGTTGGGGATTTCGGCTCAGATCATCAGGAAATAACTGGTGCATTTGATGGTTCACCCTCGGCCGGAAATCTGGTATAATTTCTCTTGAAACTGGGCGAGGGAGAACCGAAACGTGGCAGTCAGGCGCAAACGATCAAAAAAGCCAATACTCTCATTGCTTCTGTTTCTTTCGGTTCTTGTTGCTTTGTATTTTTTTCTTCACAGCTCGCTTTTCCTGATTCAGAAGGTTTTTGTATCCGGTAACCGGGTTGTGTCGGCAAATGAAATCCTGAAACTTTCCGGCATCCGAGCCGGTTCCAATATTTTTGACATGAAGGGGACCGCTGCGGCCAAAGCGATTATGATTATTCCGCGGGTAAAGGTGGCCGAAGTGATCCGGCACTTGCCTAACGAAGTTGAAATCACGATTACCGAGCGAAAACCGTGGGCGTACGTGATTCATGGCAGTGACCTGCTTGTCATCGACGACGAAGGGGTCTGCATCGAAAAAAACATGCCACTGGAAAAGTACGATCTGCCGATTATTACCTTCGAGGGTACGCCTGCCAGGGTGAAAGAAGGCCAGCGTCTCAATTCCAAGGCGGTAAAAACGGTTCGCAAACTCATCCTTGCCCTGCCTCGGCCGATCGCGGCCGTAATATCTGATTACCACTGTGATGCTAAGGGACAAGTATTTTTCTACACCGTGGACGGAACCGAAGTACGCTTCGGCGGGATGGAACGGCTTCCCGAAAAAATCCGTCTGTTAACCAATGCGCTCAACTTAAAAAAGCCCGATGGAAGCGAACAGCCTTTGCGGTATGTTGATCTGCGCTACAAAGGATTACCGGTTATTCGATATAAATGAGGTGAAAGACGTGAAACGCAGCGCACAATTGTCGATTGCGCTTGTCTGTCTGATTCTGGGCCTGATGATGGCGATTCAGTTCCGAACCAATGAAAACAATCCCAATAATCAATACGGGGATCGATATACCAGCCTGACGATTCAGCTAACCAAAGCCTTGAAGGACCGTGACGCGCTGGCCGCGGAAGTGCTTTCACTCAGGGACAAGATTAACCAGGCGGCTACCGGCGGAAAAGCCGGCGCGGCGCATGTGGTCCAGGAGGAAATCGATAAATCCAACATGATGGCCGGAATCGTTCCAGTTACCGGTCAAGGCGTGATCCTGACCATGAAAGACAGCGCCCGGACTCTCCAGGTGGGAGAAGACCCGAATCTGTATCTCATTCACGATGAGGACCTCTTGAAAATCGTCAACGAAATCAAAGGTTCAGGGGCGGAAGCCATCAGCGTCAACGGGAATCGGATCACAGCCATGACGGAAATCCGGTGTGCCGGAACCACGATACTGGTCAACACGAACAAAATAGCGCCACCTTTTATCATTCAGGCGGTCGGAGACCCGGATGTTCTTGAGTCCTCGCTTCGCATCAAGGGCGGGTGGCTGGAAACACTTGAACTGTGGGGAATTCAGGTGAAGATCGATAAGATGGATCGGGTTGAGATCCCGGCTTACTCTGGCGCTGTAAAGTTTACTTATGCCAAGCCGATGAAATAACTGGGGGTTGAAACAATGTGGTATCTCGTACTGTTCTGCCTCGTACTAGGGATCTTTATCGGTTTGAAATTGCCGGTTTTTATCCCGATCATGTTCAGCAAATACCTTTCAGTCGCTGTATTAGCCGTACTTGACTCGGTATTTGGGGGCATCCGCTCCTACATGGATAACGTCTTTGACAGTGTCGTGTTTTTAAGCGGTTTTATCACAAATGCCCTTCTGGCAGCCGGATTAGCCTATCTTGGAGACCGCATGGGGGTTGAACTGTATCTTGCCGCCGTCTTTGCGTTTGGCGTCAGGATTTTTAACAACCTGGCGATTATCCGCCGCTATCTGGTTCAGAAATGGCATTAAATCAATCGTATTGCATTATCATTGCAGCAGCGCGGGGATAAGCGCATCACGCTTGGGAAACCAGGGGGTGCCGGGTGAGAAGTAACATTCGGGTCGTTCTGGATTTGGGTGCCAGCAAGATTGCTGGAGTCATGGTTGAATTATTGGCGGATGGCACGGTCAACCTGCTTGCGCTTGCCAGTATGCCCTCACAGGGCATTCGGCGGGGAACGGTTGTCGATATCGAAACCGCGGTTCAGGCGATCGATCAGCTCTTCGAAGACATGGAAGATATGGCGGATTTACCGATTAAATCGTGCCGGGCTGGTTACAGCGGGACGATTTCTTCGTTATCCAACCGTGCCATTATTACGATTGGCCATGGAGAACATGAAATTACGGATGAGGATATCCGGCGAGCCATTTCGGCCGCGCGCACGGTCGCCGTTCCGCCCGATCGATCGGTTTTGCATCTCATTCCCCGGATGTATTCGGTGGATGGCTATGAAGGCATTGTCGATCCTCACGGCATGATCGGCAGCCGGCTTGAGGTTGAGGTGCTGATGGTCACCGCGGCCACCAATGCGCTTCAGAATTTGGTGCGCACCATCCAGCGCGGCGGGGTTCGGGTTAAGGAGATCGTCGCCAATGGCCTTCTGGTCGCCGACGCGGTGCTGTTGATGGAAGAAAAGGAAATGGGCGTGGCGGTCATCGATTTCGGCGCGGAAACCTGCGATATCGCCATGTATATTGCCGGAACCGCGGTATTTACATCGGTGGTGCCGATTGGCGGGGAATTCATTACCCGCGATCTGGCGGTCGGACTGCGCACCACGCTTCAGGAGGCCAGGAACCTGAAGGAAGAATATGGCCTTGCGCTGCCGCCCGGTTCTCCGGAATTGATTGACCCGCATGAGGAACAGCCCGCCTTTGATTTTGATTCCGCTGAGGAAAGACTTGAAGGAAATAGCGAGATCGAGGAAAATATAGAAATAGAATTACCAGAAGAGTTAGAAGAGGAAGACCACTTCGTGGATGTGGTCAATGTTTATGGCAATGAGACCCGGAAAATATCAAAACAACTGATCTACAATATCATTCGGGCCCGGGTTGAGGAAATACTGGAGATGTTGGATAATGAGCTGAAAGGTTCCGGCTATGGCGGAATGCTTCCGGCCGGAATTGTTTTAACGGGAGGAACTTCAAATCTAAAAGGAATTGTGCCATTCTGTGAAGAATATCTAGGGATACCTTTTCGGAAGGGCGTCCCGGAAAACATACCAGGGATTCCCAACGAATACTGTATTGCCGAAAATGCCGCATTATTGGGGGCGGTCATTTACGGGGACAAGCTGACCAGTAAGCCAGCCTCGGAGGAAACGAATCAGGAATTGGCAGCGGACAGGCTGTTTTCACGTTTTTGGCGCTGGCTTCGAGAGTTCTTTTAATAAGGAGGATACATAATGCTCGAGTTTGACGTGGACGTGGAGCAATTTGCGGAAATAAAGGTGATCGGCGTTGGCGGTGGCGGAAATAACGCGATCAACCGCATGATAGAAGCGGGTCTGAAGGGTGTATCCTTCGTTGCAGTGAATACGGACGCGCAAGCTCTGCAGCTTTCCAAAGCGGAAAAGAAAATCCAGGTCGGTGAAAAACTGACCAAAGGACTCGGCGCGGGCGCAAATCCCGATGTCGGGAAAAAATCAGCGGAAGAAAGTCGTGAAGAGATTAAGAAGGCTCTGGCAGGTGCCGATATGGTGTTTATTACAGCCGGGATGGGCGGCGGCACCGGAACCGGCGGCGCTCCTGTCATTGCTGAAATCGCCAAGGAAATCGGCGCTCTAACGGTCGGCGTAGTCACCAGACCGTTTATGTTTGAAGGGAAAAAACGCAATGGCCAGGCTGAATTCGGGATTGGCGATCTAAAAGGGAAGGTCGACAGCCTGATTACGATTCCGAACGATCGCCTGCTGCAGGTCGTGGACAAGCATACCTCCATCAACGAAGCGTTCCGGATCGCGGACGATGTCCTCCGGCAGGGCGTGCAGGGGATTTCAGACCTTATCGCACTACCGGCGTTGATCAATCTCGACTTTGCCGATGTGAAGACGATTATGCAGGAAACCGGCTCGGCCCTGATGGGAATCGGCACGGGAAAGGGTGAAAACCGGGCTGTTTCAGCCGCCAGGGCCGCGATTTCAAGCCCGCTGCTGGAAACCTCCATTGAAGGCGCCCGGGGAATACTGTTCAATATTACCGGCGATGCCAAGCTGACCCTTTACGAAATCAATGAAGCCGCAGCCGTCATTTCACAGGCCGCCGATGGAGAGGCCAATATCATTTTCGGCGTCATGATCAACGAAGAGCTGGACGATGAAGTCCGGGTGACGGTGATTGCAACTGGATTTGACGAGATTCGAAAAGAGGCCGCAGTTGCTCAGGATCTACAGTCACCGCTGAAGATGCCGCGCCCGTTTACCCAGCCTGATCTTGAAATTCCGACCTTCCTGCGTAAAGGAAGATAGGCTTCACCCCGGTCAATCTGAATATTTTATCGAAAGCCCCTTAACCGGGGCTTTCTTTGTTTTTCCGTCCTTCCTTCATGCCTTTTTTCCAAGTATGATCCGCATTTGTTTTGCTGCGGCAAAAAACATTTCTAACAATGCCGAAAATAAGCGAAAGAAAAGCTTCTGACCTGGTGCGCAACCGACAAGATAGCGGTCGTACGCTTTGCTACACTATCCCCAGAAACGGTTTTTGCGGGTTCTTTGCATTCCCTTTTGACAGGAGTTATTGGCAGTTGACCGGTTTTGCTTTCGTTCGGGTCTAACCCAACCCAATCGCTCATAAAAGTGTTTACAAGAGCGGTTGGAGGGTTTTGGCCGGCGGGGATTACTTGAATAGGGGTGACGGTTTATGCCGCAAAGCGCCCCGGTTTATCTGGATATTCTTTTTGCAACCAATCTGGTGATGGATGCGGCGGTACTCTGGGCATCCGGACGGGTCGCAGGGGTTGCCGTCATCCCCAAACGGCTGCTGGTGGCTTCCATACTCGGCGCGGTCTACGCGGTAGGGGCCGTTATTCCAGAAGCGGCCGGATTTTATAGCCTTCAGATCAAACTTGTTTTTTCCGGATTACTGGTTTTATTTGCCTTTGAATGGTCCGGCTTTCAGCACTATCTCAAACTTTGGGCGGTCTTTTTTCTGGTGAGTTTTGCGATGGCAGGTGCCGCGACCGGTGTACAGAACCTGATTCAGAGCGAAGGGGCCCAGGGGCAGGAATTAATGGTGCTTTCGCTGGGCGGAGGACTCGCCTGCGCGGCTGGTCTCGGCCTGTATGGTGAAAAGGCGATGCGGGAGCGTTTGATCCCGGGCCTGCTTCAATGCCCGGTGCACTTGCGGTTTGGGGATACGGTGCTGGAAAGCACAGGATTTATCGATACCGGGCATCAACTTGTCGATCCATTGACGAAAAAACCGGTCGTTATCGCTGAATACGATCTGCTCAAAACCTGTCTTCCCGGCGATATACGGCAGGTTTTTGATGAAAACGCATCTGAAAATGACATTTTTCAAGTATTGACCGAGACCGATTGGGCACACCGAATTCGCCTCATCCCATTTACCTCGATTGGCCGCCAGCATGGCTTGCTGGTCGGGGTTCGGTGTGACGAATTTACCGTTCGATCCGGTGAGCGCTGGCAGGTGTTCCCGGGTCTGGTGGTCGGCGTTTATCGTGGGATACTTCATCCCGAAGGCGCCTTTCGCGTACTGCTGCCGGCCAGCATCTTGAGATAGCAGGAGGGAAGCCAATGATTCAAGCGTGGGATCAACTCCAAACCTGGGCCCGCAGCCAGGTTCTGCGGTTTGTGCTTCGGTCGCATCTGTATCCGAATGTTTATTATGTCGGCAGTACCGAAGTTCTGCCGCCACCCCTGACCGGCGAGGAAGAATCCGGGCTGATACACCGGCTTAAAGAAGGTGATTTTGAGGTCAAGACAGCCCTGATTGAGCACAACCTGCGGCTGGTCGTTTATATCGCGAAAAAATTTGAAAATACCGGGATTCATATTGAAGACCTGGTCTCGATTGGCACCATTGGACTGATCAAGGCGGTCAACACCTTTGACCCGATGAAGAATATTAAACTGGCCACCTATGCCTCGCGGTGCATCGAAAACGAGATCCTGATGTATCTCAGACGCAATACGAAAACAAGGATCGAAATCTCACTGGATGAACCGCTGAATGTTGACTGGGACGGCAATGAACTGCTTTTGTCCGATGTATTGGGAACCGAAGCCGATATGATTTACAAAAAAATCGAGGAGGAAGTGGACCGCAAGCTGTTATGGCAGGCCATGCTGAAGCTGTCGCCCAGAGAGAAAAAAATCATTCAACTGCGCTTCGGACTCGAGGACGGCGCGGAAAAAACCCAGAAAGAAGTGGCCGATATTCTTGGAATCTCCCAATCGTACATCTCTCGTCTGGAAAAACGGATTCTACGCCGCCTGAAACGGGAAATGCGCAAGATTGAGTGATGAAATGGAAATGATATCGAATAAAACGCGCTGCGTTCAAGAGGCCGATTGCGGAGGAGAAAACCGTAAAATCAGGCCTCTTTTTATGTGCCAATAACAGGAAAAACTGGGTTGATCAACAGAATAAATTACTAGATCAAGGTGAATAATGAAACCAGACAAAAGAAAAGAACGCGAGGGGAAAAAGACTGATTAACAAAGTCGAGATCTGCGGAGTCAATACGTCTCATCTCCCGGTTCTTAAAAACGATGAAATGCGCCGCCTGTTTGTCCAGCTGCAAAGCGGGCAGCGCGAATCCCGTGAAGAACTGATCAAGGGGAATCTTCGACTGGTCCTCAGTGTCATCCAACGCTTTTCCAACCGCGGCGAATTTGTGGACGATCTATTTCAGGTCGGTTGTATCGGCCTGATTAAGGCGATTGACAACTTTGATCTTTCACAAAACGTTCGATTCTCGACCTATGCGGTGCCGATGATTATTGGTGAAATCCGCCGCTATCTGCGGGACAACAACCCGCTCAGGGTATCCCGGTCCCTGCGTGACATAGCCTACAAGGCCCTGCAGGTTCGGGAACGATTGATTGCCGAAAAGTCGCGCGAACCAACCCTTCAGGAAATTGCCGACGAACTGAAGCTGCCCCAGGAAGAAGTCGTATTTGCACTGGATGCGATCCAGGAGCCGGTATCCCTGTTCGAGCCTATCTTTAACGATGGCGGGGATCCGATTCTGGTTATGGACCAGATTCGGGATGAAAAGAGCACGGACGAGCTCTGGCTTGAAGAGATCAGCATTCGGGAGGCCCTCAAAAAGCTCACGGAAAGAGAAAAATTGATTCTTACGCTTCGCTTTTTTGAGGGGAAAACCCAGATGGAAGTCGCCGATGACATCGGCATCAGCCAGGCACAGGTGTCGCGGCTTGAAAAAGCGGCCCTGAAACACATGCGCAAATACATGTAACGAAGACTTAGCTGACACAATTGCAACCAATACCGATAGGGGACATGCTTTCTCCCTTATTAGCCGAACGCCGTGAAGCATCAAGGGGTGTCCCCCTACCTTACCTTTCTAAGGAGGAGAATCCAGATGAAACGCACATTAGGCCTGGTGATTCTGCTGTTGGGCATCCTGGCCGTTTATCCTTTTCTTCAAGGGTTCTGGTCAACTGGGGAAGCCTTTAAACCGGAGAATCTGATCCGGATTCATATCCTCGCCAATAGCGACAGCGCGATTGACCAGGCGGCGAAACTGAAGGTGCGGGACCGGGTGGTCACCTTCTTATCGCCAAAGCTGGCTTACAGTCCGTCTCCCGCTGTCAGCCGGGCTATAATATGGCTCAATCTTCCTGCGCTGCAAACCGTGGTTGAGGATGAGATTCTGTCCAACCATTCGGCATACGGATCACGCATGCAGATGGGGCGGTATCTCTTTCCCGATCGGTGGTATGACGGTTGGCTGGTTCCCCGCGGAGAATACCAGGCTTTGCGGATTGTTCTCGGCCAGGGAAGAGGGCACAATTGGTGGTGCGTTCTTTATCCGCCGCTTTGCTTGGGCAAAGAGGACGCCGCTCAGGTGAAGCAACCGGCCACAACGTATCTTGGCAGTATTTTTAAACATCCGATCAAGCGGAGTGCCCAGCGGAATCACCCGGGAAACGGAAAAGTGGACTGAAACTGGGACGTGTCACCCTAATAGCACAGTGTGTATGCAGACCTCGACTTTTGGCGCAAATGCGTACTTAGTCGCAGGTCTTTTGCTTTTGGCGGATTCTGACCGTACTTTGAAAGCACGACCAGCGAACCCTGTACATATAATGACAGCAAGCGATTGATGGAAAGGGGACGCCAGCATGATAAAAATCTCTGAATTGCGGTCACGGGAAGTCATTAATGTTTTAGATGGAAAACGGCTGGGTTTAATTAAGGATATTGATTTAAATGTGGAAGAGGGCAGGATCACCTCGATCATCCTTCCCGGTCCCACACGGCTCCTGAACCTGTTTTCCCGCAGGGATAACATCGAAATTCCCTGGGAACGCATTGTTCGGATCGGCCGTGATGTGATTCTGGTTGAAAATAACGGTTTTGGTGAACCAGGCCGTTCCAACCGAGGAAGCCGCCCCCTGTTTGATATCACCGATGACAAAAAATGATGGAATTACATATGCAGGAAATAATGTAAGAAAAAAACCCTTGAATTTACAGAATTATTTCCCGATAATAAACGTACATCTAGTATGCTCATTGATCCGACACACTATATTTGGGGGTAACTGATGCGCTGTCCGTTCTGCCAAACACCTGACAGCCGGGTATTGGATTCACGCACGAATGACGATGAAACGGTGATTCGGCGCCGGCGCGAATGCGCCGAATGCAAAAAACGGTTCACAACGTATGAGCGTGTTGAAGAACGCCCGCTGATGGTGATTAAACGCGGCGGAAGCCGGGAGGTTTTTCACCGGGATAAGCTGGTAAAAGGCATACTCCGCGCGGTGGAAAAACGTCCGGTAACGGCCGAACAGGTGGATGATCTGGTGTCCTCTCTGGAAAAGGAACTCCGGTATACCTTTGACCGAGAAGTGTCCAGCGAGGATATTGGTAAAATGGTGATGGACAGGCTGAAATATCTCGATGAAGTTGCATATGTCCGTTTTGCTTCGGTTTATCGGCAGTTTACCGATGTGGACGGCTTTATTCGGACCGTGGCACAACTTAAAAACGAATCTGATGTCGAGGGGGAGAATAACTAATGTTTGAAAAGATCAAAAAGCGGGACGGCCGGGAAACGAACTTCGATCCATCGAAAATCACCGAAGCGATTTTCAAAGCTGCCCATGCCATCGGCGGCGAAAACCGGCAGAAAGCCCTGGAACTCACCCTTGAGGTCATGAAAGAGCTTGGTGAGCGCTATGAAGGCGAAATTTTCACCGTGGAAGACGTTCAGGACTTTGTGGAACGCGTCCTGATCGAACAGGGCCATGCGCGTACCGCCAAAGCTTACATTCTGTATCGGGACCAGCGGACCCGGTACAGAGAAGCCAAGTCCGACCTGATGGATGTCGTGGAAGAGATTCTGAAGGAGACGAACCGCGAAAACGCCAACGTCGGAAACAGTCCGTCGGCCAAGATGCTGCAGATTGCCAGCGCCGCGTCCAAACAGTTTTATCTGAACCGGCTGATTCCGCCGGACTATTCGTATGCGCACCGGAATGGGGACATACATATCCATGATCTTGATTTTTACCAAAAGACCTTGAACTGCATCCAGATTCCGCTCGGTGAAATGCTGCAGTCGGGCTTTAATAACGGGCATGGCTACATACGGCCGCCGAAACGCCCCGGATCGGCTGCTGCCCAGGCGGCGATTCTGCTCCAAAGCTCGCAGAATGATATGTACGGCGGCCAGTCTTTCCCGTTCTTTGATCGGGATATGGTCCCGTTCGTGCAGGATGCCGATGAGGATGAAATTTATCAGGCAATGGAAGCCTTAGTCTATAATCTGAACTCTATGCATTCCAGAGCTGGCGCGCAGGTGCCGTTTTCCTCGCTGAACATCGGGGTGGAAACCTCTGCCGAAGGCCGCAGCATTATCAAGAATCTGCTGCTGGCCTACGATGCCGGACTTGGGCGGGGCGAAAACCCGATCTTTCCGAATATCATTTTCCGGGTGAAGGAAGGCGTCAATATGAAGCCGGGCGATCCGAACTATGATCTGCTCCAGCTCGCCATGCGGGTTGCAGCCAAGCGAATGAACCCGACCTTCAGCTTTATGGATGCATCCTTTAACGCGCCTTATGGCACCGAGGTATCATATATGGGCTGTCGGACCCGCGTCATCGGCAACCGGCACGGGGAGGAAGTGGCACCGCGGCGCGGCAACCTTTCCTTTAGCACGATCAATCTGCCGAGAATCGCGCTCAAATCCAAAGGCAATCTGGGTGAGTTTTACCGCCAGTTGGAGAGCGTGATCCAGCTGACCTGCGAGCAGTTGTACCATCGCTACCAGGTGCAGGCTCAACTGAAGGTGAAGGACATGCCCTTCGTGATGGGTCAGAAAATGTATATGGGATCGGAAAACCTCTCCGGGTGCGATACCATCGAAGAAGCGATCAAGCACGGGTCCCTTTCGATTGGCTTTATCGGACTGGCCGAGACGTTGGCCTGCCTCACCGGAAAACACCATGGCGAGTCGGCTGATTCGCAGGCAATCGGCATTTCGATTATCCAATTCATGAAGCGGCTGATCGACCAGGCGGCCGATCAGTACAATCTGAATTACACGCTGCTGGCCACCCCGGCTGAAGGTCTTTCCGGCCGATTCCTCGGGATTGATAAGGAACGATTCGGTGTGGTGGCGGGTGTGACCGACAAGGAATACTATTCCAACAGCTTCCATGTTCCGGTGGGCTATGACATCAGCCTCTTTGATAAGATAGCCAAAGAAGGCCCTTATCATAAGTACACCAACGCCGGTCATATCAGCTATGTCGAATTCCCGGCGCCGCCAGTGCATAACGCCGAAGCGATTGGGACTGTTCTGGAACATATGAAGAACTGTGATATGGGTTATGCCGGGATAAACTTCCCGATCGACTTCTGCGAATCGTGCAACCACCTGGGGATCATTGAGGACAAATGCCCGAACTGCGGCGGGAATGAGATCCGTCGGGTTCGCCGGATTACCGGATACTTATCCACGGTGGACCGGTTTAATGATGCCAAGGTGGCGGAACTGAATGACCGCAAAGCGCATCGGTTCAGTTAAAGGGAGCGTTTGTCATGAAGATCAGACTGTGTGGATTTACCCGCGAAAGCATCGTCGACGGGCCCGGAATCCGGGCCGTGGTCTTCGCGCAGGGCTGCAGCAAAAAATGCCGTGGCTGCCACAATCCCCAGACCTGGGATTTTAGTGGCGGATACGAAATGGATACGGAATCCATCATTCGCGAAATCGGGGCCACCCGCCTGCTGCGGGGGGTCACCTTTTCCGGCGGCGAGCCGTTTTTACAGCCGCACGCATTTCTGGAGATCGCGCGGGCGGTGAAACTGATGGGACTGGATATTCTGGTCTTTACCGGGAATACCTTTGAGGAACTGCTGGTTCAGGCTGAAAAGGAGCCTGCAATCCAGGAATTGCTGGGTTTGACCGATATCCTGATCGATGGCCCGTTTGTCGAGGAAGAGAAGGACTTGAGCCTTGCTTTCCGCGGGTCCCGGAACCAGCGCATCCTGGATCTGCGCGCCAGTCTGGCGGGCGGCGAGCCGGTAATGATGCCTCTGTAGGGGAAGAATCGCATTATAATAGCGCGGCGCAAGCCGCGCTTTTTGTTAGAAGGTGCAAATATGGTATGGGATTGGGAAGCTTCGGCGCAAGGCCGGTACCTGACTTCGCAGGCATGGAAGGCGGCTGGCTGCCTGGCCGCTTTTAGCGCGAGAATCGGCGGAACCAGCGATGACCCGTATCGATCCTTGAACCTTGGACTGCATGTCGGTGACGATTCGATGCAGGTCCTGGCCAACCGGCAATCGTTTGCCCGGCTCCTGGGGATCGCGTTCGACCGGCTGGTCTGCGGTGAGCAGGTTCATGGCACTGCGGTTGCGGTGATTGATGCAAAAGACTGTGCCCGCGGCGTTTCAGAACTGGAAACTGTCGTTCCGGCTGTCGATGCGCTGATTACCATCGAACCGGGGGTTTATTTGATGGCGTTTTTTGCCGACTGTATCCCGGTTTTTCTCTTTGATCCGGTGCAAAAAGCGGTCGGGATTGCTCATGCCGGGTGGAAGGGAACCGCAGGTCGAATCGGCGCTGAAACAGTTCGCGCCATGCAGCAGCGTTTCGGTTCCGTACCGCAGGATCTTTTGGCATTTATCGGTCCGGGGATTGGCCCGGAGTGCTATCCAGTGGACGAACAGCGGGCCGCTCTGGCATCGGAATTGTTTACATTTCACGAAGAGATCATTTATTCTATAGAAGGAAAGTGGCGTTACGCCTGGAACCTGAAGCACACCAACCGGAAAATCCTGCTGGAAGCCGGCTTGGCTCCGGACCGGATCGAAGTGAGTCCGGATTGTACCTGCTGTATGCCTGAGACCTATTTTTCTTATCGCGGCACCGGCCCAACAACCGGACGCATGGCCGCTGTTATCGGCGTTATGCCGTAAGGCCTGGCTGTACTCGGCTTTACGCTCTCATGCAAAATCAGTCACGGGATGTGGGGGGTGATTGTTATCAGCGCAAAGATTCTGGTTGTGGATGACGAGTCGCATATTGTTGAGCTGGTAAGGTTCAACCTTGAGAAAGAAGGATACCGCGTTGTCGTCGCATACGACGGCCTGGAAGCGCTTCAGGCGGTGGATGACGAACTGCCTGATCTGATGATCCTGGATATCATGCTGCCGCATCTGGACGGGCTGGAAATCTGCCGAAAAATTCGCCAGAATCCGCGCCACGCCAATTTGCCCATCATCATGCTGACCGCAAAGGCCGAGGAAATCGACACCGTGCTGGGTCTTGAAATGGGCGCCGATGATTATATCAAGAAACCATTCAGCCCGCGGGAAATGGTGGCCCGGGTAAAAGCCCGGCTGCGCGCCCGTCGGCTTTTGGAATCAAGCGAAACCCCCGGGAAAAAGGCTTTGATTATCAAAGATTTAACCATGATTCCGGACAAGCACGAGGCGTTTTTGGGGGACCGCAAACTGGATCTGACCCCGAAAGAATTCGAGCTTTTGAGGATTCTGGCTTCGAGCCGGGGCAAGGTGTTTACCCGCGAGGCCTTGCTGGAACGGGTCTGGGGCTATGAATTCAGCGGAGATACCCGGACCGTTGACGTTCACATTCGGCATCTTCGAATTAAGCTGGGGGACGATACCGCTTCACCGCAGTATATTGAGACGGTTCGCGGGGTCGGTTATAAATTCCGGGAGAATTAGACCATAACGAACGGGGAGAGCAGCGTGCCCAACGGATTTGCAACCGAAAACAGCAGAATGCAGGCGATTTTGACCAGCATGGCGGACGGTGTGGTCGGCCTCGATAACGAGGGCCGCATCATGCAGTTCAACCGGGCGGCTGAAAAAATCTTCATGCGCCGGGAACAGGAAGTACTGGGACACACCTTTGAAAGCATGCTGAATCTGATCAAGGTGGATCAGATGGTCCGGACCGTACTGAAGACCGGACGGGAAGTCCTGGCTGAGATGAAGGTGTTTCCGGGCAGTGAATACATATTTCACATTCACATCCTCCCGATCAAAGGCGTCTCCACCACCGAAGGCGCGGTTGCGGTTTTTCACGATGTCACTGATGCCCGCAAGTTTGATCAGATGCGGTCGGAGTTCGTTGCGAACGTGTCCCATGAGCTGCGCACCCCGCTGACCTCCATTAAGGGATTTGTGGAAACGCTTTTGGACGGCGCCCTGGAAGACCAGATGCTGTGCCGGCGTTTTCTAACCATTATTGATAACGAAACCAACCGGCTGACCCGATTGATCGAGGACCTGCTCAACCTGTCCGCGATCGAATCGAAGGAGATCCGGGTGCATTTGCGCAGGGTCAACCTCATTGAATCGGTCAAAACCGTGTTCAACGTGTTGGGTCCGCAGGCGGCGGAAAAGAAGATCCGCATGGAGCTGATTTACCCGCGCTGCCTGCCGCCGGTGCAGGCTGACGAGGATTTGATCGGCCAGGTTTTGATCAACCTGATCGACAATGCGATCAAGTATACCCCGGCCGGAGGACGGATCGTGGTTCGGATTTCAGCGGATGACAAATGGATTTCGGTCCATATCATGGATAGCGGGATGGGGATTCCCAAAGACAGCCTGCCGCGCCTGTTCGAGCGGTTTTACCGCGTTGATAAGGCGCGCTCCCGCGGTAAGGGCGGTACTGGTCTTGGGTTGGCGATTGTTAAACACATCATGGAGTTGCATGAAGGCGAAGTGTTTGTCGAGAGTGAGCTGGGTGTCGGTACCACCTTTACAATACGCTTGCGCTACAGCAAGCATGATCCGCAGGAAAACCAGAGTACCGGGGGCACGCCGTAAGCCCGGCCAAGCCCCGAAATGAAAAGGATTTTCGCCAAAGCGTGGCGAAGATTCTTTTTAGGAATTCAAGACCTGGGTTCATGCCGGCCGAAACATACCAGGGCAGGCATGCTGTATCGACTTTTAGGAGGGATTCTCGTGAAAAATAGCGGAATCACACATCAGATGCTGCTGAACAGCATTAAGACCCCGGTTGTTGCCTTGAATCGCGATTGGAAAGTGATTTACTGCAACAATTCCTATCTTGAATTCTTCGGTGGCTCGATTGGGGACATTGAAGGACAAAACCTCCTTGAAGTCTTTCCGAGCTTTGTTGCAACCGATGCCTATGTTGCGATATTGAAAGTCCTGGAAACCGGGCGCCCGCGCAAGGTGGAAGGCCGAGCCCGCGGCCGCTGGGTTTCTTCAAATATCTACGGGATTCCGGACGGTGTGATCTGTATTGTGGAAGATATTACGGAGCGGGTTCCGCCGGGTTATGTCCAAGGGGCCTCCGATGCCGATTACCGCGCTATTTTTAATGAAGTAAACGATGCCTTGATTATCTGTGATGTACATACTGGGATGATTATGGATGCGAATGACCGGGCTTGTGACCTATTTGGCTACAGCCGGCACGAAATTCTGAAACTGAATGTCGCCGATATGAGCTCGGGAGACCCTCCGTATTCCAAGGAAAACGCGGCGCGCTGGATTAAAAAGATGGCCGATTCGGGGGAAACCCGCCAGGTGGAGTGGAACGTCCGCGACAAAAACGGCCGTTCATTCTGGATTGATTTCAAATCCAAACCGCTGGAATTCGAAGGGGAACAGCACCTGTTGGCCGTGGTCCGCGATGTCACCAAAGAAAAACTGATGCAGAAAGCGCTTCGGGATCATGCCGAACGGTTCCAGGATCTGTTTGAGAAGGCACAGGACTTGATCTTTATGCACGACCTCGAAGGCCGGTTCCTGAATGTGAACAGCGCCGCTGAGCGGCTGACTGGTTTCTGGCGCGGGGAACTGCTGCGTATGAACATTTCCGACCTGATGGCGCCGGAATATGAAACCCTGATCCATAATTATCTGCACCTTTTCAACAAGATGGCCCAGCAGAAACAGGGCAAAAACAAACCGATGAATTGGGAACTTGGCATTAAGACGAAACATGGCAGTCTGATCTACCTTGAGATCAACACCTGGCTGGTCTATAAAAATGGGGAGCCGGTCGGGGTGCAGGGGATTGCCCGCGATATCTCGGTCCATAAAAACGAGCAGGAACAATTGAAAGACACCATCCGGCGGCTTTCCGCGATGCTTTATCACCATCCTGACGCGACATTGGGCATTGATCCGGATGGCCACGTTATCGTGTGGAACAAAGCGATGGAAGAACTGACGGGGATTCCCGGGGAAGAAATTCTGGGGAAAGGCGAATACGAATACGCGCTGGCCTTTTACGGGCAGCGGCGGCCGATCCTGGTCGATTTCATGCTGAACCCGGACGAGGTGGAGAAATTCTACCCGGTCACCGAAACGGAGAACTATGTGCGTATCGGCGAAATTGAGGTTCCCAGCCTCAAGGGATCGGGGCACGTTCTCTGGGGGCAGGCGGTTTCGGTCTACGACGACGACGGGATTTTGATCGGCGCACTGGAATCCCTTCGGGATATGACCCAGCAGAACAGAATGAAAGAAATGGCCGACAAGCCCGACCAAAAGGAAGAATAGGACCAGACAGAGTGATATTCGGACGGAACGATTCACGCGGCGAAAAGGTTTCTTCAAGCCTTTCGCCGCTTTTCGGTGAAAAACGAAACTCGAGGAGGCTGCGCCGGGAACGGTGCTTCAGACAGGCATGACGACGAGAAGAGAGCGGATTGAGCGGGAACGAAAACAAAAACAGGCGTTGAGCTTGACCATGAAGGTTCTTGGTGCGGCCTTGATGGTGTTTGTCTTCTACCAAATGATCAATTTCGCGCTTCATAAAATCGAGGCGCGCCGGATTCATGTGGAGCCTGCGCGCATTGGCGATCTGAATGAATCGGATTTTGGAGTCGGACGGGTCATCAACCGGGAACTGGTGGCGTATGCGCCAAGACAAGGCAGATTCGAAAACCTGGTCCTGGAAGGGGAACGGATTCGGCGGGGAACGCCGGTCGGTCAGTTTCAGCCGGATGACGGGTCAGATACCGTGATTATTCGGGCGCCCGGCAGCGGTGTGGTTTGCTACCATCCGGACGGCTTGGAACGCGATCCAAGCATCGTGAATCTTACCCGGGAATCCACCGGGTTTGTGAATGCAAAAAAGCGGCGATTTGGGGATGGCAGCATGCTGTTCAATGAGAACCAACCGATGTTCAAGATCGTCGATAATCTGACCCCGACCAAGGTTGTAGTGCTTTTTCCGGGCAAGACCCGCTTTGGCATCGTGGAAGGAACCGAATGCCGCTTCATCATCGAAAACAAGATCGACGAAACTGCCCGATGCCAGGAGATAATGGAAAAAAAAGGCCGCGAAATGGCCGTTTTCGAGATGGCTTCGTTTGGAGAGAACTTATGGCATCAGCGCCGGGTTAAAGTCGAGTGTGTCAGCGAAAGCTACCACGGGATGGTTACCGCGCAGGCTGCGACTTTTAGGAAAAATGGAATCCTTGGCGTTTATGTCGTCATGGGCAACCGGGTGTTTTTTAAGCCGATTCGCCTGATTCACCGGAAAGGGGATCGGGTGGTTGTAAAGGGCTTGTACGAAGGTGATCCGGTGGTCACGACCCCGTGGCTGGTCCGGGAAGGTATGCTTTTGCCCGAAGAAAACCTTGGAGGATAACATGGCGCGCGATTATTCAGCGATACGGCAGGGATTGGAGGAGCGCATCCGGGCAGCAGCCGAGCGGGGCGGCGACCGAAACCGGTCGGTTCGTGTCGTGGCGGTCAGCAAAATGACCACCTTGGAGGAAGTTCAGCTCGCGTGGCAGAGCGGGTTTGAGGAATTCGGTGAAAATCGGGTTCAGGAGCTTGTTGCCAAACATGCTGAACTGCCCGAAGCCCGGTGGCACCTGATTGGAAGGCTTCAAACCAACAAAGTAAAAGATGCAATTGAGCGTTCCTGCTTGATTCATTCGCTGGACAGATGGCCTCTGGCCGAGTATATTGAAAAAAGAGCCCAAATCTTGGGGCGTCAGGTCGACACCTTGCTTGAAGTGAACATTTCAGGTGAAAAAACCAAGGCCGGCGTGACTCCCGAAGATGTGGTGCATTTTCTCTCTTCGCTGTCAGAAATGCGGTATTTACGGGTTTTAGGGCTTATGACAGTTGCGCCCGAAGAAAAAAACCCCGAAAAACTGCGTTCTTTATTCAAGCAAATGAAACATTTATTCGATAGTATTAGAGGGGAATGTTACCCGAACGTAGAAATGGTACATCTATCCATGGGAATGAGCGGTGATTTTGAGGTAGCGGTGGAGGAAGGAGCCAACATCGTTAGGATCGGACGGGCGGTTTTTGGATAAAAACCGTTGGTCCGGCAGCTTAGTAAGGAGGTATGATCGTGAGTCTTGTAGACAAGGTTTGGCGCTGGTTTGGGGTTGGAGATATGATGGAAGAGGAAATTATCGAGCTTCCATTACCGGAGGACAGGAAATCTAACAAAAAGAACAATCTGGTGGCGCTGGATGCCGCAAGAACCGTCAAAGTGGTCGTGTGTGAACCAGCCAGTTTCGAGGAATCCCAATCGGTGGCCGACAACCTGAAGAGCCGCCGTCAGGTTATCCTGAACATGGAACACACCCAACCGGACGTTTCACAGCGGATTATCGATTTCATCAGCGGCGTAACCTACGCCCTGGATGGCAGCACCCAGAAGCTGGGCGACAACATCTTCTTGTTTGTTCCCAATAATGTTGAGATTTCAAAGGATCCCCGCACAGTGATGCGGAATTCTTATGTCTACGCAAAGGGCGGCTCGCTCAGAGGTGAAGATTAATGACCCAACCGGAAGTCCGGCTTAGTGTTATCGGATGCGGCCGTATGGCCCAGGCGCTGCTTGCCGGATTATCCGTTGGCACACCGCTGTTTGACGCAATAGTGGCTTACGATCTGAATAAATCGGTCCTTGACCAGGCGGCCGCCAAGTATGGCGCCGAACCGGTTGCAAGCGCGCAGGAGGCGGCTCGCCGGGCTGATTATATTCTACTTGCCGTGAAACCCGCTCAAATCATTCCCCTTCTTTTCGAGCTTAAGCCTGCTTTAAAGGCAGGCCATACTCTTATTTCGGTTGCTGCAGGGATCACCGTCGAAAGCATGGCTGAGGCAGCCGGCCCCGGTATTGGCATTGTTCGGGTTATGCCGAACACGCCAAGCTTGATTGGCGAAGGAATGACTGCCGTTTGTTTTGATGACGGCGTTACCGAATCCGCGCGTGGGATTGCGCTGCGTCTTTTCGCATCGGTTGGCGAAGCTATCGTGGTTCCGGAGAGCTACATGGACGCCGTTACCGCGATCGCCGGCAGCGGGCCTGCATACTTCTATTTGATGGCGGACGCCATGATGGACGCAGCGGTTGATATCGGACTGCCGCGCGATATGGCCAGAATCCTGGTGCAGCAAACGATGTCCGGAACCGGGCAGATGCTGAAAAAGACCGGAGAACACCCTGCGGCTTTGCGGGATCAGGTGACCTCGCCGGGAGGAACAAGCATCGCCGGCATTCGGAGTTTGGAACTCAACGGTTTTCGGGGCGCGATTCATCAGGCGATTCGGACCGCATTTGAACGGGCCGGTCAATTGCGAAAGTAATATGAGGTGAAGACAGTTTGCTGTTTACCATTGTAGAATTAGCATTCTCAGTCGTGTATATCACGGTCATGATCCGGTTGTTCCTCTCGTTTATTGATCATGATCCGTACCATCCGATGATAAAGCTGATATATCAAATTTCCGAACCAATCCTGGCACCATTCCGCAAGCTCCCTGTGCAGATGGGGATGTTTGATTTTTCCCCGGTGCTGGCCCTGTTGGCCCTGTCGATACTCCAACAGGTGGTCTATTCGATCCTGCGCGTAATACTATCGATAGGTTAGTTTTCAAGGAGATCCGGTTATGTCGCACCAGCTTGAGCTGCTTGCACCGGCCGGACGCTGGCCGCACTTGACCGCAGCGGTCGAGGCCGGTGCCGATGCCGTGTACTTGGGAGGTAAAAGGTTCAATATGCGCCTTTTGCGTCCTGATTTTAATTTTTCGGACCAGGAACTGCGGGATGCCGCCGCATACTGCCATGACCACGGCGTCCGGCTTTATGTGACGGTGAATAATCTTTACTATGACGACGAACTGCCGGCTCTGGCGGATTATCTTTCCTTTCTCGATGAAATTGGCGTTGATGCGATGATCCTTCAGGATCTTGCCATCGTGTCCCTGGTCCGCAAACTCGGCCTGAAGACGCCTCTGCATGCCAGCGTGCAGATGGGGGTTCGAAACGTTGAGACCGCGCGGCTGTTCACCGAATTTGGCATTTCCCAGGCGATCCTTTCCAAGAATTTGACTCTAAAAGAAATCCGGCAGATCCACGAGAACTCATCTCTGGTTCTCGAATACTTCGTGCACGGTGACCTATGCATCACCCACACCGGGCAATGCTACATGTCCGGCATGCTGTTTGCCGAAAGCGGCAATCGGGGTCGATGTAAAAAGCCATGCCGCTGGCGTTGGGCCATGACGGGATCCGATACGGAAACCGCCGCGCAGCACCGGTATCGACTCGGGCATAAAGATTTGTGCCTTTACGAGCAGATTGCGCAGCTGTCGGATGCGGGGATTCGCTCGTTGAAGGTGGAAGGCCGAATGCGGGATCCTGAATATGTGGCTTTTTTAACGGCTCAGTACCGGTCGGCCATCGACCGCTTGACCCGCCCGGATTCCGCCGCGGAGCGGTCGGGATTGGAGGCATTGGAAGCCAGGCGGGTTCGCAACTATACGACGGGCGGACTATTCGGGTTCGATGACGATCTGGTTGATGAAACCGGCGACCGGGAACCGCCGTTCCCGACGGCGCCGGAAATTGTTCCAAGGCTCACTTCGGTTGGAAGCGGCCCGCTAGTGTTTCAAGACGAACGGCGGCCGTTGCTGTATGTTTCTACCCTGGAGCCGGGCGGCATACCGGCCCTGGCCAAAGCTGGGGCCGATGGACTGATTTTCCCGGTTCCCGAAGGGACCCCGCGAAAGCAGAATTCGGTCCTTGGCTGGGACATGCTCGCCGAGCTTCCCCGGCGCTGCCATGCTGCCGGAATGAAGGCGGTGTTGGAGCTGCCCCGGATCGTTTCGGCGAACAATATGACGGCGTTACGGGAGAGATTGAATAACCCGCTGTTGAAAGAATATGACGGCGTGATCGCACACGACCCGGGGAGCCTGCAGGTTTTAGCCCAAGACGGATTCGTCCCTTGGGCGGGGTATGGGTTGAACCTGACCAATACAGCTGCGGTTGATAGGGTGGCAAGCGTCGGGGCATCGGTTGTCCAGCCGTTCATTGAATTGAGCCTTGATCAGCTTTCCGGTCTTACTGCAGTATGTCAGCAGCCCCTGAATGTAATGGTGCATGGCGCAGTGTGCGGGATGGTAACCGACCATTGTCCCTATCGATCGGAACAGCAGGGTTGTTCGAACTGTCACCGTGAAGCGGAGCCAATGGCGCTTATGGACGAGCTCGGCCAATGCTACCCCTGGGCTTGCGATGCCGATGGCCGCGGTTATTTGTACGCGCCCAGGATATTGAGCTTGTACGGCTTTTTACCTGAAATTGCGGCATCCGGCGTTCACTCAGTCCGTATCGAAGGCATTCATGATTCGCTGGTCCGGCTGCTGGCAGTCACCAGCATCTTCAAGGACGCTTTGGACCCGGCAAGAAACGAACCGCTCCAGCGGGAGGAAGGCTTTCAGGAACTCGTTCAGTGGTACCCGGAGGGGTTGACCGGCCGGCCTTTTGTATTTGAACCCCAAACGGATTGATCTTTCCGTAAGCGGGAAAGCAATCCGGTTTATGTTATACTTTTGGATAGTATGAAAACCGTGACAGGAGGGACTTTTATGCTTTCTCCGGTGGAGCTGCGAAACCGTGACTTCGGGCGAAGTTTACGGGGCTACAATGACCGAGAGGTGGATTCGTTTCTTGCCAAGGTTGCCGAAGAGTTTGAACGCATCTACCGGGAAAACGCCGAGCTGAAAGAAGTCATCAGCCGCAACGAATTCGAGATGGCCCGGTATAAGCGGATTGAGGATACGCTGAACCAGACCATGGTGCTGGCCCAGCAGGCGGCCGAAGAAATCAAGGCCAACGCGATGAAAGAAGCGCAGATGATTCTGGATCAGGCCCGGGTACGGATCAGCGAGATTTTTATGGCTTATGAGGAAATCCTGAGCAGTCTCAAGGTCTATCGCGCCGAGATTAAATCCTTTGTCTCCTCCCAGTCGGAGCTGGTTGACCGGCAGGAAAAGCGGATCGAAGAACTGATGAACTTCTTTTACAGTAAAGACATGAAGGACATGCTTTCCGCGCTCAGCAAGGTGCGCCAGGGAAGCGAGTAGTTCGATTGTTCCCGATCACCGAAACCGATGCCGGTATCCGCTTTGAAGTGCGGGTTCAGCCCCGTTCTTCGAAAAACCAGGTCTGCGGCGTTCAAGAGAATGCTGTGAAGATCAAACTGACGGCACCCCCGGTGGACGGTGCCGCCAATGAGGCGCTGATCGCCTATCTGGCCACTCTGTTTTCCGTCGCGAAAAAGGATGTAACGATTCTGCGGGGGGAAACCGGCCGTTTGAAACTGATTGAAATCGCCGGAATTGACAGGGCCGCTGCTCTGTCCGCCCTGGAAAACGCCGGCGCTCTCCGGAGATAACAAGCCATGGCGAAGATGACGCGAAATCACCAAACCATCTATGACCGGCTGTTAGGAGAATACCCGAATGCCGGCCCGCGGCTTCATTTCTCGAATACCTTCGAACTCCTGGCGGCAACGATTTTGTCTGCCCAGTCCACTGATGATCAGGTCAATGCGTTAACCCCGCGGCTGTTTCAGGAATATGGAACGGCCGAAAAGATGGCGTCTGCACCGCTGGAATCGGTCGAGGAACTGATTAAAGGATGCGGGCTGTTTCACAGCAAGGCGAAGCACCTGATTGGGGCGTCGCAGCGTTTGGTGGCCGCATACAATGGCAGGGTGCCGGATCGATTTGAGGATCTTTTGACACTACCCGGGGTTGGCCGAAAAACAGCGAACGTGGTGATCAGCGTGGCCTTTGGTCAGCCCGGGCTTGCCGTGGATACCCACGTGCAGCGGGTTTCTACCCGGCTTGGCCTTACCGGAAGCACAGACCCTGATAAAACAGAAAAAGCCTTGAAAGCGGCTTTCAGGCCTGAACTCTGGGGAAAACTGCATCACTTGTTCATCTGGCACGGGCGCTCGGTCTGCACCGCGCGAAAACCCCGCTGTGGGTCATGCGTTCTGGCTGAACAGTGTCCGTCGAAAGAAAACGACTAACTTTGGGTTAAAACCAGGCGCTGAGTGGCCTATTGCGCCAGCAGCTGGCACTTCTTGCAGTAGGGCGACCGTTCTTCCGCTGCTTGCTCTCCGATTTCATGGCCGCACATCAGACAAAGGCGGGTCTGTGCAGTCTTTTTGGCTTCTATCGATTCACGCTGATATTTAAAAATCCAGTTCACAATCTTTTCCTGGTCCCGGGATTTGATATCCAGGAACTGCACCCCGATCATGAAAAGATTGCCCGCATTGTCCGGACGATCCAGAATGCGCACCACCTTACCCACGACTTCCAGGCTGGGTCCCTCCGGCAGATCCATGAGTATCGACATTTGTTCGCCCATGGTAAAGTCCCGGTTGGTCGGGAACATGAAGCCGCCCGCGCTGATGTCGATAGCGTGGGCGGGCAGGTATTCCAATTCCTCAAATTCGGCCGCATCCACGACATCTTCATCCCGGCGAATTAGATATTGAAACGGAATATCGGCTTCCACCCGCACGTAACTGCGGGTCTGCTTGGGGGCCTTTTCAATGACCTTGCGCGGCTTTTTGCGCTTTTCATCCCTGTTTTGTTTATAAAGCAACAGCAGGGCTGCAGAGAGGGCCATTAGGGCGAGCATAATCAACCCGAGCTGTACGTCGGAAGACCAGTCTCCTGACATGCCTTTATTGAGGGTTTGAGAAAAATTGTTATAATTCAGGGTTTCGCCGAAGACGGGCTGAGTCATTTGGGCGGAAGCGACTGGAACCATGGTGAATATGATCCACAGGGCGCTGATAACGATGAAACCGGTTCGCTGAGTAACCCGAAAGTGCATTGCGGCTGCTCCCCCTTGCCGAAAAGATAAGCTGATACACTTTATATCGTGTAAACGGTCGAAATTGGTTAGAGATTTACTTCATTTTATCATGCCGAAAGGAAGGGTGGAATGATCAGCATTCGATCCCAAGGCGGGTTGTTTTCGTTTCCAGGCGTTCCATGCTAAACTAATAGTCAGAAAGATCAGACAACAATTGGGTGAAGGAGGGAATTCGATGAATGAAGCGACAGCAGCCAAAGAAGCTAACATTACGGTGACCCGGGACGGTCATCTGGCGTATATTCGATTGGCTTCCATGACGATGACGCCCCAATTTATTGTTGATTTTGCCGCGACCATTGATGAGCTGGAAAAAGATATCGAGGTCAGGGTGATCCTTCTGCTTGGACACAGCGACAAGGTCTTTTTCGCCGGCTATAATCTTGAACTGTTTCAGTCAGCGACATCCTTATCGGCGGTCAAAGGCAATGTCCTGGAGACCCAGGAGGCCATGGACCGGGTGGAGCAGTGTTCAAAACCGGTCATAGCGATCGTGGACGGATATGCCCTTGGCGCCGGTTTTGAGCTCATTCTTGCCTGTGATCTGGCCATCGCTTCTGATCGGGCCAGGTTTGGTTTCCCGGAGACCCGCCTGGGGCTGATTCCGGCCGCGGGTGGAACCATGCGGCTGCCGCGCCGGGTTGGCAAGAATTTGGCCATGGAAATCATCCTGACCGGCAATCGCTTTACCGCAAGGCAGGCGTTGGAGATGGGGCTGGTCAACCGGGTGGTTTCCCAGGAGGAACTCCTGGCCGAGGCCGAAGCGATTGCTCGTTCGATTGCCTGCAACGCGCCGCGTGCGGTTCGGATGGCTAAGAAATCAATCATGTACTGGGAAACCCTGCTGGATAAGCAGGTCACGATGGTGACGCTGGAGAACGTGCTGTCATGCCTGCTGACCGAAGACCTGCAGGAAGGGGTCCGGGCCTTTCTGGAAAAGCGGGCGCCGGTCTTTCAGGACAAATAAGCAGCAGCGGTATTTTACAATGGCCAAGAAAACGCAGGCCTTTTGAAGGTCTGCGTTTTTCAAGTGAAGAAATCGATTATTACGGTACCAAATCCAGGATTAGCAGAATACCTGTTCCTGTTTTTTTCGTTCATGATGACTTTTCCCGCGCGGCGAGTTGTCAAAAGACCGCGCCATTTGCTATGATTATTGAATATTGCAGGATATTTTCCGCCCAAACACATACAAACGCGACGATGAACGGGAAGTTGGCCCGATAACAGGCCTTCGATTTCAGCGAGCCCGGGGCGGTGGGAGCCGGGACGAGGGCATTGAGCCAGGATCACCCGCGAGTCTTCATTCGAAAGGCATTTTTACCGAGTAGAGATGAACGCCTGATCTCCGTTATCGGATCATTACAAAGTGGACCCATTGGTCAATCAGGGTGGTACCGCGGAAGCAAGCCTTTCGTCCCTAACGGACAAAAGGCTTTTTCTTTTCAATGTTTGGAATCAACACAAAGGGGTGTTTTTTTTGTCGACAAAGGGGAAATACGATCACACATTGAATCTGCTCACGACCGATTTTCCGATGCGGGCAAACCTGCCGACGCGGGAACCCGAGACTTTGAAATTCTGGCGGGAAATCGATCTATACCGGCTGGTTCAGGAACACATGAAGGGAAAGCCGACCTTCATCCTGCATGATGGTCCGCCCTATGCGAACGGGCACATTCATGTCGGGCATGCCCTGAACAAAATCCTGAAGGATATTATCGTGAAATACCAGACCATGCGGGGATTTAATTCACCGTATACACCGGGTTGGGATACCCACGGGCTGCCGATTGAGCAGCAGGCCATCAAAGCGCTGGGCATTGACCGGCACAAGACTGATGTTGTTGAGTTCCGCCGTCACTGCAAGAAATACGCCTTGAACTTTGCCGGGATTCAGAACGAGGAATTCCAGCGTCTCGGGGTTCGCGCTGACTGGGAGAATCCGTATCTGACCCTGGAACCGGAGTTTGAAGCTGCCCAGATCGGCGTTTTTGGAGATATGGCCAAGAAGGGGTATATCTACAAGGGCCTGAAATCGGTGTACTGGTGCTGTGACTGTGAAACGGCACTGGCTGAAGCCGAGATTGAGTATGCCGATAAACAATCCAGTTCGATTTACGTGAAGTTTCCGGTGGAAGATGCCCGCGGGCTGTTCGATGTGGCGGATACGTATGTGATTATCTGGACCACGACCCCATGGACCCTGCCGGCGAACGCCGGGATCGCGCTGAATGCCGAGTTCGACTATGTGCTGGTACAGGTGGGCTCGGAACGGTATGTTCTGGCGAAAGAACTGATGCCGGCGGTCAAGGAAGCGGCTGGTTGGGAAACCGCCGAGATTCTGAAAACCTTTAAAGGAAAAGACCTGGAGCGCGGCGTGGCCCGGCACCCGTTCTTCGACCGCGATTCCACCATCATTAACGGGGAGCATGTTACGCTCGATGCCGGTACCGGCTGTGTTCATACCGCGCCCGGGCATGGAACCGAAGACTTTGATATCGGGAAAGTGTACGGCTTGCCGGTTTATTCGCCGGTCAATGATAAGGGTGTTTTTACCGCGGAAGCGCAGCAATTCCAGGGGATGTTCTGTTATGACGCCAACGGGCCGATTATTGAAGAACTGAAAAATCGCGGCATGCTGGTCGCCAGCGGGAAAATAAGCCATCAGTACCCGCACTGCTGGCGCTGTAAGAATCCGATCATTTTCCGGGCTACGGAACAGTGGTTTGCGTCGATTGACGGTTTCCGGCAGCAGATACTCGAGAACATCGATAAAGTGCAGTGGATTCCTTCCTGGGGACGCGACCGTATTTATAACATGGTGGCCGAGCGCGGGGATTGGTGTATTTCGCGGCAGCGGACCTGGGGCGTTCCGATTCCGATTTTCTACTGCGACGGATGCGGGGAAATTGTGATTAACGACGATACCATCCACCATCTGCAGGACATCTTCCGGGTTGAGGGCTCGGACGCCTGGTTTGCCCACAGCGCGCAGGAATTGCTGCCGAATGGTTTTACCTGTCCGAAATGCGGCGGCAGCGCGTTTACCAAAGAAAAAGACATCATGGACGTATGGTTTGACTCAGGCTCGAGCCACATCGGGGTGCTGGAAAACAAGCCCGGTCTGGTTTGGCCTTCGGATATGTATCTGGAGGGAAGCGACCAGCATCGAGGCTGGTTCAATTCCTCGATCACAACCTCGGTAGCGGTCCGCGGGGTAGCACCATACCGCATGGTTTTGACCCATGGTTTTGTGGTCGACGAACAGGGGCGCAAGATGTCCAAGAGTCTTGGCAACGTGGTCGACCCGCAGGCGATCACCCAGGAACTGGGGGCCGACATCCTTCGGCTTTGGGTCGCTTCCGCAGATTACCGCAATGACGTGGCGGCTTCCCCCAATATCATGAAACAGGCGGCCGAGGCTTACCGGAAGATTCGAAACACCTGCCGGTTCATCCTGGGCAATATTCACGATTTCGATTCGGAAAAAGACCGGGTGGCGGTTGCGGACATGAAGGAAGCCGACCGGTGGGCCTTGATGAAGCTGCACCGGCTGATCCAGCGGGTGACCCGGGCCTGTGAAAACCACGAATTCCATGTGGTCTATCATTCGATCCACTATTTCTGTACGATCGATATGAGCTCGATTTACCTGGATATCATCAAGGACCGGCTCTATACGGATTACCCCGCCAGCATCGGGCGCCGGTCGGCCCAGACGGTGATGTATGATGTGCTTCAGGCTTTGGTCAGGATGCTGGTTCCTTTCCTCGCGTACACAACCGAAGAAATCTGGCAGTTCCTGCGCCGTGACGGGGATCCGGTCACCGTGCAGATGCTGACCTGGCCTGAGGTGGATGAGACGCTGCTGAACGCCGAGCTTGAGGCGCGTTGGGACCGCCTGCTGAAGGCGCGCGAAGTTGCCTCCAAGGCCTTGGAGGAAGCCCGGCGCGAGAAGAAGATCGGGCATTCGCTCGGTGCGATCCTGAAATTCGCGGCATCTGAGGATTGGGCGGCGTTGTTGAACTCGGTGGACGAACTTGATAAGCTGTTCATAGTTTCCGGGGTTGACATTTCCGTACAGGAAAATGCGGGTCCGGACTACATCAAGCTTGAAGAGGTTGCCGGGCTGGCCGTCAAGGTTGAGCCTTCCACCCATGTGAAATGCGAACGATGCTGGATCTTGTCCCCGACGGTGGGTGCTTCCGCTGAACATCCGACCCTTTGTGCCCGCTGTCAGGACGTTGTCAGCCGGCTATAATTCACCGGAATTGCACAACCAGGGGATTCTTCTAAGCGGCAAAAACGAATCTTGCCGATTCATCATTGGAGGGGGAGCGAACGTGAGAGAAGAGGGACACAGGCTCATTATCACGGTAATCGGCCAGGACCGGGTCGGGATTATCGCATCGATTTCCAATATCCTGGCCTCCGCCAATGTCAATATTCTGGATATCAGTCAGACGATCATGCAGGAGATTTTCACCATGATCATGATCGTGGATGCCAAGCAAAGCAATATTTCGGTCCCGGAACTGTCCAAGATGCTGAGTGAAAAAGGCAAAGAACTTGACCTGGTAATTACCACCCAGCACGAAGACGTGTTCCGCTTCATGCACAGGATATAAGGAGGGATTGGGTTTGCCATTCAGCCTGGATCCGAGTGAAATCATCGAAACTGTTCAAATGCTGGAAATGCAGAATCTCGATATCCGGACGATCACGATGGGCGTCAGCCTTCGGGATTGCAGGGGGGATCATTGTGCCCAGATCAAGTCGCGGATTCACGACAAATTGATCCGGACCGCCGGCAATCTGGTGAAAGTTGGCGAGGATATTGAGAAGGAATACGGAATACCGATCATTAATAAGCGTATTTCGGTGACACCGATTTCCATCGTGGCCGACGGCTGTTCGGTCGAAGAGATGGAAGAAATCGGCGAAGTGATTGACCAGGCGGGCGCCGAGATCGGGGTCAACTTCATCGGTGGTTTTACCGCGCTGGTCCACAAGGGGATGACCAGGGGCGATGAGGCGCTGATCCACGCTATTCCGGGGATGATGGCCCGCACCGAACGGGTTTGCTCGTCAGTCAATGTCGGGACGACCCGGGCTGGCATCAACATGGACGCGGTTGCCTTAATGGGCCGTATTATCAAAGAAACGGCTGAGCGTACCGCTTCGCGGGACGGCATCGGCTGCGCCCGGTTGGTCGTGTTTTGCAACGTGCCGGAGGATAATCCCTTTATGGCAGGGGCCTTCCACGGTGTGGGCGAACCCGAAGCGACGATCAATATTGGGATCAGTGGTCCCGGCGTGGTGCTGAATGTGGTGCGCCGGATGGCTGGCGCCGATTTCGGGACGCTCGCCAATGAAATTAAGAACACCGCCTTCAAAATAACCCGTATGGGAGAACTGGTTGGCCGGGTAGCCAGCAAAAGACTGAATGTGCCGTTCGGGATCGTCGACCTGTCATTGGCCCCGACTCCGGCTGCGGGGGACAGTGTTGCCGATATTCTGGAGGCGATTGGCGTGGAGCGCACTGGCGCGCCCGGAACGACTGCCGCGCTCGCAATGCTGAACGACGCAGTGAAAAAGGGCGGCGCGATGGCGTCATCTTATGTCGGCGGCCTTTCCGGTGCCTTTATTCCGGTGAGTGAGGATGCTGGCATGGTGCGCGCTGTGGTGGATGGCAGCCTGACGCTTGAAAAACTGGAGGCTATGACCTGCGTTTGTTCGGTAGGCCTCGATATGATTGCGATTCCCGGCGACATTTCGGCGGAAACGATCGCGGCCATCATTGCCGACGAGGCGGCCATTGGAATGATCAACCATAAAACGACCGGCGTTCGCATTATCCCGGTGCCCGGCAAAAAGGAAGGGGACTGGGTGGAATTCGGCGGGCTGCTGGGCGCGGCGCCGATCATGGCGGTAAACCGCTTTGATTCCAGCGTCCTGATTCGCCGCGGCGGACGTATTCCGGCGCCGATTCATGCGCTGAACAACTAGGATGGTGTCATGATCCAGCGGGAACGATTTGAAGATCTTGATCTTTTCAAGATTCAGCCTGGGCGGCTTGGCTGGTATTTCGGAAAGGTTTACGCCTACGGACTGGATGGGGTACTGATTAATTCCGGCCCCAGGTCGGAGGCCAACCGCTTCCTGGAACTGCTGCGGCCAAAGCGCCCGGATCTGATTGTAAACAGCTGCAGCCAGGCTGAACTCTGCGGTGCCAACGGCGTCATACAGCAAGCGTTCAGCATTCCGGCATTCGCGCACAAGCGGGCTTTGGGGAAGATCCGGTATCCGGAGGAACAGAGTCTGAAACAGCGATGGATCTGGGGGCCGGCCGCACCCAGCAAGGTCAGACGGGTGGGTCAGACGCTGGCTTCCGGGGAGAGCCTTTTCGTGATCCAAGAAACCGAAGGGTTTGCGCCGGGGCATATTTGTCTGTTCGAGAAGAAACGGGGCTGGCTGTTCACCGGTGATTTGCTTTCCGGGCAGCCGCCGGCGGATGAGGCAGCGTTTGCCACGGACCTATCCAGGCTTTTGAAGCTCGACCCCACTCTTGTTTTCTGTGCCCGGAACGGCGTGAAAGAAAGACCGGCCGAAATCATCGCGGCACGGCTGCACGCGCTGGACACCGGGCAGGAATGACCTTTAATGTTTCGCGTTTCCTGGAATACTAAAAATAAGCGGAATTGAGAAGACTGGATGAGAGAAGAAAGAGAACGGGAAATTGTAGAGATGCTCCATGCGGTGGTCGACAAAGTCGACGAAGTTGGCCGCGTGTTTGAAAAAATGCGCCTTGATCAGCTGATTGAGATGCTTCAGCATCCGCGCCGGCTGCTCTATATCAATTTCCTGATGGGGTTGGCACGGGGATTTGGCATGGCGATCGGATTTACGATTCTGGCCGGGGGTGTACTGTGGCTGCTGCAGCGGCTTGCGGTGCTGAACGTACCGGTCATTGGCGAGTTTATCGCGGAAATCGTCCGGTGGGTGCAGGTGGAGCTGCAGGCGGGAGGGCCGAAATTACCGGGCGGGATGTGATTTTTTGAAGAAGAACCTGGTGAAGATTCGCCTTCTGGCTGAGCGCGAGCGGTTGCAGCGCTCGATACAAAAGAAAGTCGATATGTCCAAAATCGGGTTGAAGGCCGCTATCGACGAACTGTCGGTTTACGATCAGCATATGGCAGATATCGGCACTGAGACCTTTGAACGGGAAAAAGACCTGGGCTTGCTTGAGATGCTTGAACAGCGCCTGGGTGACGTCAATCACGCGCTTGAAGCCCTGGATAACGGCCGCTACGGGATCTGTGAAGACTGCGGCCGGATGATCGATCCTCGGCGGATGGAACGGCTTCCGTACGCGACGCGGTGCATGAGCTGCAGTCAGAAAGAGGTCGATGGTTGGGGAGCTGCGCGCGTGGGATTGCCGCCCGATTTCAGCGAAATCATTGAAAAAGGCGACAAGTTCACGGTCGGCGGGGAACCTTTTTACGCGGACCGGCACAATTTTTATCGTGATCCGGCGGATTCCGAGTCAGGTCTGTAAACCGGGGTCACTGAAGGGGAAACCAATGCGCATAGGGCTTTTTTCAGACAGTTATACACCATATACCAGCGGTGTGGTCACCTCGATTCAAACCTTGAAGGCCGAGCTGACCGCACGGGGGCACGATGTCCACGTTTTTGCGCCGGAGTATCCGAATCACATGGAAACGGAAACGAACATTCACCGCTTCTTTTCGGTTCCGGCGCCGACCAATCCGGATTTCACCCTTCCGGTCCCGATTTCCCCACGGATGACAGCGCTGGTTAAACGGCTGCGGCTGGACGTGATTCATGTTCATTCCCCGTTCCTGCTGGGACAGATGGGGATGCGCTGTGCGAACCGATGGGATATCCCGCTGGTTTTTACGTATCACACAAAATATGACCAATACGTGCATTACTTCCCGCTGGCCCAGGACCTAGCCCGGGATCTTACCATTCGGTACAGCCGTTATTTCTGCGGAAAATGCGATCTGGTGATCGCGCCGTCTACGGACATCGAATCGGTGATTCGCGGCTATGGCATCCGCACAACGGTCCGGGTGGTTCCCACCGGGGTCGATACCGACAAATACACCGCCGGCGATCCTGATTGGCTGCGCCAGCGGTTTCATATCGAGCCAGACCGCAAGATTTGCTTGTTTGTGGGGCGACTGAGTCCCGAAAAGAATCTCGCGTTCTTAATTGAGGCGATGGCCCGGGTCAAAGCGCGCGAGAAGGTTACGCTGGTTCTAACGGCTTCCGGGCCGATGGAACGCGAACTGCGCCAATTGGCGGCCGCACAGGGCATGGTTGAAGGGACCGACTTGATCTTCACGGGATTTTTGAATGATGAAGAACTGGTCAACGCTTACGCAGGCTCTGATCTGTTCACTTTCGCGTCCGTCACCGAGACGCAGGGCGTGGTACTGGTGGAAGCGATGGCTTCGGGTCTGCCGATTGCTGCGGTTGAAGCGTCCGGGACCAGGGACATGGTTCAAAACGGGAGCCAGGGGATTCTGACCCCGGTCGACCTGGATCAATTTACGGAGGCAATCATTCGGCTTCTGAGCGATTCCGCGCTTCGCGAACAGATGGCGGCGGCCGGTGTTCAGCGTGCGCAGGCACTGTCCGCTCAGGGTATGGCTGAAAAGCTGGAAAACGAATATACCCGTTTGATCGAAAGAAACAAGCGAACGGCCAGCCGGCGTCGGGTGGTCAGCCTGTTCCCGGATCGAAACGATTGGGGGCGGATTGTCGAATGGCTTGGCACAAACAGGAAAACGGGTGTATAATGGCAATAGACAGTAGGAGAGGGTGGTGTCCATGGAAGGTGTCGGCGGAGTAAGCGCGAACATACAGGATCGTGTCGCGGTGTCGGTGTTGAAAAAGGCCATGGAGCAGCAGGCAGCCCCACTGCAGGTCATGGAAAAGACCCTTGAAAAAATGCAGCCGGCTGATCAGGCAAGCAAGCCGCCGGCAAGCCCGAACCAAAATGTTGGAAAACTGGTTGACATGTACGGTTAAGAAGAGCCGCCGGGAGGCGGCTCTTTCAGTTTTCGCCCGGGCGGTGCGGGCAATGGATATAGCGTACCGGGTCCATTGTTGTCGATTAAAGGATTGAAAAACGATGCGGATTACTGAAACAGTCCGGGCGATTCGGCCGGGAAGCGGCTGTATTGTTTATCTGATCGAAAACGAAGATGGCGTTATGATTGTCGATACCGGTTCCAATGCGGCATCGGCTGACCGGGTAGTCCGGTATCTAACGGAGCGGCTGAAGCGGCCGCTCAAAGACGTAACGGATATCGTTCTGACCCACGGGCATTGGGACCATGCGGGCGGAGCCAATCGGTTGCGCGCGTTGACTGGAGCTCGGGTTTCGATCCATCAAAACGACGTTCCGATGCTCACCGGCAAACCAATTGAGGAACGCTGGTTTGGCCGAACCCTGGATGGTGTGGAAAAGAGAATGAAACAGGTGGTGTTTCGGCTTGGGTACCTAGGTCTAGGGGCATGGCCGGGCCAGGTTGTTCCGGATCGGGTGTTTACCGGGACGGTTGAGCGCCTGAACCAGGAATGGACTGTACACTCGGTTCCCGGGCATACCCCGGGGTGCGTGGCTTTGTGGTCCGAAAAACAGCGGCTTTTGATTTCCGGCGATACTGCGGTGACCGTGATGGGCAAGGTCCTTCCGCCGCTCGCGCTGCTGACTGAGGATGGGGATCAAATCAAAGAATCCTGGCGGCGTCTGGAAGCCTTAGGCGCGCCGGATTGGATTCTTCCCGGCCATTTTACGCCGATCCGGTATGGCCGCCGACTGGCACTGCCTTATTCCTTCCGGGTGGTTGCAGACGCGGTCCAATCCGCCAATCAAGGAGCGCAGCCATGAGCAATTCGGCGCGAACAGAGGTTGTTCGCGGAATCAAAGACGGCATTCCGGTCTTATTGGGATATCTTCCACTGGGTTTTGCGTTCGGTGTGATGGCCCTGCAAAGCGGGCTGCGTCCGCTGGAGGCCGTGGCCATGTCCGCCCTGGCCTTTACCGGGGCCGGCCAGTATATTGCCATCGGCATTCTTGCCGCCGGCGGTATGGCGATCACGATTCTTACGATCAACCTGTTGATCAATCTTCGATATGTGCTGTTTTCTGCTGCGATGGCGCCGAAACTGAAATCGATTCCTTCGCTTAAGGCCGGTTTGTTGATGCTGGGCCTGACTGACGAGACCTACGCGGTCTGTATGAGCCGTACTGGCTCGCTTCCGGTTAACGGATGGTACCTTCTGGGCTTGAACGTCACCGCCTATTTTTCCTGGGTTTTCAGTACCGCAGGCGGCGTCCTGTTCGGTAATTTGCTGACCCATACCGATCGCTTCGGCTTGAATTTTGCTCTGCCGGCGATGTACACAATTCTGCTGGTGTTGGTGGCTTCAGGCCGGAAACCGGCAATCGTGGCTGGCCTTTCGGCCATGCTCACGCTGATCTGCGCCGTCTTGTTTCCGGCTTCTCTGGCCAACATGAGCTGTATTCTGGTTGCTGCCGTCGCAGCCGCTACGCTGGGGGTGATTCTGCCGGATGCGCACTGATATCCTGCTGTTGATCCTTGGGATGCTGGTGGTCGTTGGCGGTCCGCGGGCTTTGCCGGCAGCTATATTAAGCCGGTTCGATATGCCGGAACGTCTCTTGGAGTGGCTTTCCTATATTGCACCGGCCGTACTTTCGGCCTTGCTGATTTTAAGTATTCTCGCGCCGGCCGGGAAGATCTGGTTTGGGATCGATAATCCTTATCTTATTGCGTTCCTGCCAAGCCTGTTCGTGGCGTTATGGACCCGGAATCTGTTTTTCACGCTTGGGGCCGGCATGTTGGCAATGGCCGTGCTGCAGATGTTCTAAAAATGCAGTGATATGGAGGAATAATCGGTGACACGATGGTTCGCATTGGTTGCGTTACTGCTTGGTCTGGATCAAGCCGCCAAAGCGCTGGTTCAACACGACATGGCCCTGGGAGAATCAATTCCGCTGATCCCCGGGTTGTTTCACCTGACTTATGTGCAGAATCACGGGGCTGCCTTTGGCATTCTTCAGGGTTACGATGGTGTGTTTTTTTTGTGCGGGACTGCGGTGGCAGCCGCTGCGGTATGGTTTGGATTTAGATACCGGCAGCACGGTGCCCTCGTGAATACGCTGGCGCTGATCACAGCGGGGGCAATCGGCAACTTGATTGACCGGGCCCGGTTGGGGGCGGTGGTCGATTTCTTTGATTTTCGCATCTGGCCGGTCTTTAATTTGGCCGATTGCTGGATTGTCGTCGGTGCCGGTTTGCTGTTCTATTTCCTGGTGCTGCGCCAGCCGGTTGAGGAGGAATCACGATGAACGAACACTTCCTGCAGGTGACGGAAAACGAGGCCGGGCAGCGGGTGGATCATTTTGCCGCCATGATGATTCCGGAGCTTTCCAGAAGTATGGCGCTGGAGCTGATAAAGGCCGGACAGATTTCGATTGATGCTCAGCCGGTCAAACCCTCCCGCCGGGTGCTGGCCGGAGAAACTGTGCGGGTAGAGATTCCCGCGCCGCGGGAAACCGGGCTGACTGCGGAAAACATCCCGGTTCCGGTCGTCTATGAGGACGAAGATGTCATTGTTGTGGATAAGCCGAAGGGGATGGTGGTTCATCCGGCGCAGGGCAACTGGGACCACACGCTGGTCAATGCTTTGCTGTACCAGGTCGAAGACCTTTCAGGGATTAACGGCGAACTGCGGCCCGGAATTGTGCACCGGCTGGACAAGGACACATCCGGCCTGCTGGTGGTCGCCAAAAATGATGCCGCCCACAGGGCTCTGGCCGAACAGATCCAGGCACGAACCGCGGGCCGGGAGTATTTAGCCCTGGTGCATGGCGAACTGACTCATGCCCATGGGCGGGTGGAAGCGCCGATCGGGCGCAGCCCGAAAGACCGGAAAAAGATGGCCGTGGTCGCCGGCGGCAGACCTGCGGTGACCCATTACAACGTGGTTGAAGTATTCAAAGGATATACGCTGATCCGCTGCAAGCTTGAAACCGGCCGCACCCACCAAATTCGGGTTCATCTCCAATATTTGGGCTATCCGGTTGCGGGCGATCCGCTGTATGGCCCCAGAGGCAATCCGCTGCAACTCTCCGGGCAGGCCTTGCATGCCTGCCATCTTGAATTCATCCATCCGGTCACCGGTAGGGTGATGTCGTTTGATTCACAACTCCCGCCGGCGTTTTCTGACATTCTGGAACAGCTTCGGACCCGGGCTGGGGAATAAGACAAGCCATAGGTCCTCCCGATTATGCCGTACTTTGGCAGGAAATAGCACAAAATGTGTCGAAATTATCAGAAAACCACTCCTTAGGAGGGTGAGGCCGCCGTTATCGGGGAACCCATTTTCAAGTTTCCCGAACTGGATGCGGTTTGGTTCGACGGATTTCCGGAGGTATCGCTGATGATACGAACGGTGCGTCAAAGCCTGGCGGATACATTTCGAACGTTAAGTCTTAAACAGCGCAACCTGTTAATCATCTGGGTGGTGGTACTGGTTTCGCTGTTGAGCACTTCCATGCTTTCCTATGCCTTTGCCCGTGCATTAATTAATGATGAAATCGACCGTCAGGCCCGGCGGCAGGTTGTCGGACTGGCGAAAGAGGTTGAAATCTTTCTCAATAACGACGGGTCAATCGCGGCCGGCCTGGCCCGGTTGGCAGAATCGCTGAACAACCGGATTACCCGTGAACAGTATTATATCGTGCTGCGTAAATACGCCACTTTGAATGCGGATACGCTGGGATGCGGCGTCTGGTTTGAACCCTACCGGTACAATCCAACTCAAAAATATGCTTCCGCATACATTTGGAAACACCACGGTCACCTCGAATCCGCGCCTTTCTATGAATCCGCCGAGTACGACTATCCGGCATGGATGTGGTACCGGATCGGGAAAAACACCCGCAAGCAGGTCGTCTTTAAAGAGCCTTATTTTGATCAATACACCAACATCATTATGGTGACGGGCAACGCCCCGTTTTACGATGCGAATGGCAAGCTTTTGGGCGTAACCACCGCTGATTTGGATATTACGGTTATTCGGCTCAAAGTACAGTCGCTGCGGTTTGGCAAGTACGGCTGGGCCTTTCTGATTGACCCGACCGGGAAAATGATTGCCACCGGCGGCAATGAGTTGGCCCTCAAGGGGACGATTACGAAAAGCCGGAATCAGTCGCTGGCCCTTTTGGGCCGTCAAATGCTGAAGCAGCCTTTCGGAATGGAAAGTTTCAACGGTGTGCACGGCAAAACCCGCGTTTATTTTGAAAGAATTGCGCCGACCGGATGGGTGCTCGGGATGGCGGTTCCGGAAACCGAGCTGTATGAACCGCTTAACCGGCTTGCGGTATACCTGGGATTGGTGGCTGTGGCCATGCTGCTGCTTGGGACGTGGATCAGTTCACGGGTGGCCCGGGCGGTTTCCGAGCCAATGCTGCAGCTCAGCGCCCAGGTGCAGGATCTGACCCTGATGCATTTGGGGGAAGAGGTCGACGACCGGGTGAACGGCGGAGCGCGGCGCGGAAACGAGATTGACCGCCTGGTGGACGATATTGATCGCCTGGCCCGAACCCTGGAGGTTTATATCGCTGATCGCAACCGGGCCGAGACTGCGCTGAAAATCTCCGAAGAAATGTACCGCGGCCTGGTCGAAAGCATCAACGAGGCGTTCTTTATCCTCACACCGGATGGGATTCTCGAATTTATCAGCCCCTACATTCATGAGATTTCAGGATTTTATCCCTCCGAGCTGGAAGGCCGGCCGGTCAAGACCATGGCGATCCAGGGCGAACGTGATTTGGAACAGATGATTCGGGAGGCCAGCAAGAGCGGCGGCCGGGCGATTGAGCTTACACTGCGCACCCGGGCCGGAGAGTGGCGAAACCTCCGGGTTGCTTTGCGGCAGTTGACTGGCGCCGAATATCAGGACAGGATTGCCGGGGTTCTGGTCGATGTAACCGAAGCAAAACGGCATGAAATCGTGATGAACGAAATGCGTACCTATCTAAAAAACGTCATTGATTCCATGCCTTCAGCCATTATTGGCGTGGACACCAGTCTTCAAATCACCCAGTGGAACACCGAAGCCGAGACCATCACCGGCAAATCGGAAGCGCAGGTGCTGGGCCAGCCGGTTGACCAGGTCTATCCTGATCTTCGGATGCACCTTGAACTCATTCGGGCCGCAATCCGCGATAAAGAAGTTCAAAAGTGCGAACGGTGCATGGATCACGCAGCCGAAACCGTTCGGATGGTTGATATCGTGGTCTATCCGCTGGTCAGTGGGAAGTCGGAGCGCGGCGCCGTCATTCGGATCGACGATGCGACTGCCCGGACCCATATTGAAGAGATCATGATTCAGACGGAAAAGATGATTTCGATCGGGGGGCTGGCCGCCGGGATGGCACATGAAATCAACAACCCGGTCGGCGGCATCATGCTGGCGGCACAGAATGTTATCCGGCGGGTTTCCGAGGATCTCCCGGCGAACCAGGAGACTGCCCGGGAAATCGGACTATCGCTCGCCCGGCTGCGCGAGTATCTTGAGCGGCGCAATGTCATCCGCATGTTGGAAGACATCATTGAAATGGGCGAGCGATCCAACCGGATTGTGGCCAACATGCTCAGTTTCAGCCGCCGCAGTGATGCCCTGAAAGACCTGACCGATCTGATGCAGGTGCTTGATGCCACCATTGAACTGGCCAGGCATGATTACGATCTGAAGAAGCAGTACGATTTTCGACATATTGAAATCGTCCGCGATTTTGAAACGGACTTCCCGAGGGTATATTGTTCGCCGATTGAAATTCAGCAGGTGGTGCTGAACGGCCTTAAAAACGGGGCGCAGGCGATGGCGGAGAAGCACTATGACGGCGCGGACAACCCGAGAATTGTAATTCGGCTGCGCCGGGACGGGGAGTGGGCCCGGATTGAGATTGAGGACAACGGGTGCGGCATGAATGAGTCGATTCAAAAACGCGCCTTTGAACCCTTTTTCACCACAAGGCCGGCAGGTGTAGGGACCGGATTAGGGCTTTCAGTATCGTATTTTATCATTACCAACAATCACAAGGGAAAAATGAGCCTTGAATCCAAACCGGGGCAGGGAACAGTGGTCGTGATTCAGATTCCTATGACCTGAGCGACGGATACGGCCCGGTAAGGGCAAACAGCGGACGGAAGGTTGAAGCGAATGAAAGTTCCGGCGCAGCGCAGCTTTTTCCAAAACTTATCGCTGAAACAGCGCAACCTCATCAGTATTTGGGGGCTTGTGCTCACGGCTCTGATTTGCATTTCCGGGCTGAGTTACTGGTTTGCGCGGAGCCTGATCACCGATGAAATCAACCGGCAGGCGAAGCAGCAGGTGCTCTCCCTGGTCAACCAGCTGCAGAACTTCCAGGTCAAACATGCGGCGATTCCGGACGGGCTGGCCCGGGTCTGCGAATCATATGGCGCGGATTTGACCAAAGCACAATACATCGACATTTTGAAACGGTATGTGGCGCTCAATCAACAAACCATGGGATGCGGCGTTTGGTGGGAACCGTACCAGTTTGAACAAAATAGTTATTACGCCGCTGCTTATGTCTGGAAAAACAAAGGGATTGTCGAGTACGCGCCGTATTATGAATCCCCGGAATACGACTATTTCCACTGGGATTGGTATAAGATCGCGAAAAAAACGAAAAGACCTTCGGTTTGGACCGAGCCGTTTTATGATCCATACACCGCAACGAATATGGTAACCGCCAGCGCTCCGTTTTACGACCGATCAGGGCGTTTTATCGGGATGGGTACGGCGGATATGGACCTCTCGGAGATTGAACAAACCGTGACTCGCCTGAAGTACGGCAAAACCGGCTGGGCATTCCTTCTGACTCCAAAAGGAAAAGTGATTGCCCGGAGCGGGAACGAAATGGCCGTTTCGCTCAAGGTGACCGAAGAATTGAACCCATCACTGGCGGCCTTGGGACGCGACATTGTGACTCGAAAAAACGGAACCGGTCAGTTTCAGGGTAAAGCCGGAACGGTTCTGGTCTACTACGGCGTGATCGAAGAGTCCGGGTGGATTTTTGGTGTTGCCGTCCCCAGGGCGGAGCTGTATGAGCCGCTGAACCGATTATTCCTTGAGCTTTCCATTGCGGCCCTGCTGATATTAATCCTCAGCGCATGGATCAGTATCCGGGTTGCCAGCGCGGTATCAGATCCAATGCTGCGGTTAAGCGATCGAATTCACGAAATTACGAGGGTTCAGCTGGCGGATTCGGCGCACCAGGTCTCCAGCGCGCCCAAACCGCCGGCAGGCTATGAAATGGACACGCTTTCGTCGGATATTCAATGGCTGACCCGACGTTTGGCTCAGTATGTGCGGCAGCGCAATCAGGCCGAAGACGCGCTCAAGGCATCCGAAGAAAAATACCGGGGATTGGTTGAGAGCATTAACGAGGTGTTTTTCCGCGTTGATGCGGATGGGCGGTTTGAGTATGTCAGCCCCTATATTCAGGAAATTACCGGCGATTTGCCCGAAGAATTGATCGGTCGGAGTATCCGGGAAATAGGGGCCTCCACGGAAGGTGACCTGTGGGAAGACCTGAAACTTGCGGTCGCATCCGGAAGAGAAAAACCGCTTGAGTTCGTCATCCGGAACCGGAACCAGGAACCAAGGCAGGTCAGGTTCAAAACCCGCAGCCTGCAGGGCGAATCGTTTGAAAAGCGGATCGCTGGAGTCATGATCGATGTCACCGAAACCAGAGCGCAGGAACGACGTATGAACGAAATGCGGGTAGAACTCAATAACGTCTTCGATTCCATGCCGTCCATTGTCATCGGGGTTGACGATCAACTGCGCATCACCCGGTGGAACCTTGAAGCCAGGAATATCTCCCACATCAGTGAGGAGGCCGCGATTGGGCAATCTGTCTTCGACTGCTATCCGGACTTACGGCAGCATGGATCGATGATTCGGGCAGCGCTGTCCGAACTAAAGAGCTTTCAAAAGGAGAAAGCCGTGGAATCGGCCTTCGGAAAATCAAGACTGGTGGAAATCGGGGTATACCCCCTGCAGTCGGAAACCTCCGGGCGTGGCGCTGTCATTCGAATCGATGACGTCACCGAGCGGACCCACATGGAGGAGATCATGATTCAAACTGAGAAGATGATATCGGTTGGCGGTCTTGCGACCGGAATGGCGCATGAGATCAATAATCCGATCGGCGGTATTCTGCTGGCGGCGAAAAACGTCCTCCGGCGAACCAGCGAAGACGTACCGATCAACCAGGAAACTGCAGCCTCCCTGGCCCTCAACCTAGCAACGGTTAGGGAGTACCTGGAGCGCCGCGGCGTTTTTCGGATGCTGAATGATATCATCGAAATGGCGGAGCGGGCGGCCCGGATTATTGCGAACATGCTTTCTTTTTCTAATCTCAGCGAGGCGGACCAATCGGCCGTTGACCTGACCGGCTTGCTGCAGTCCACGATTGAACTCGCCTGGCACGATTATGATCTGAAGAAACAATACGACTTCCGCCGGGTGGATATTGTGCGCGACTTCGAGGAGGATTTGCCGCCCGTCGCCTGTTCGGAAACTGAGATCCAGCAGGTGATTCTGAATGCTTTGAAGAATTCCGCGCAGGCTATTGCTGAAAAGGAATACGGCCCGGAAAAACCGCGGATCATTGTACGGCTGCGCCGGGAAGAGGATTGGGCCAGGATCGAAATTGAGGACAACGGCCCCGGCATTCCGGAAGAGCTCCGCACGAAGATTTTCGAACCGTTTTTCACCACCAAGCCCGTCGGGATCGGAACCGGCCTTGGCTTATCGGTCTCGTACTATATCATTGCGAACAATCATCACGGTACCATGGGGGTTGAATCCAGACCGGGCGAGGGAACTCGCCTGATTATCCGAATACCGATTTCGGGGAGGAGCGACGCATGAGCGGACTGAGTGCACTGACCATCCTCGTTGTGGACGACGAACCATCCATCCGGAATAATCTCGCTTCCTATCTGGAAGACGAAGGGTATCGGGTTATTTCGGCCGGAAGCGGCGAAGAAGCCCTGGATCAAGCGCGAAGCGACCGGATCGATCTGGGGATTATCGATATGCGGCTTCCGGGCATTGACGGCAACACGGTGATCGAAGAACTGCATCACATCGATCCGTCGATTCAGTTTCTCATTCACACCGGATCGGTGAACTACGAGATTCCCTCGCACCTCAGCGGAATCGGACTGTCCCCGCACGACGTAATCCGCAAACCGCTGTTTGATTTTGAGGTTTTAATCAGTGCGATTGATCGAAAGATTGGAGACCGTCGCCATGGATGAGTCAGGTGAAATAAAAATCCTGATCATCGACGATGACCGAGGATTCCGCCAGAATATGGCGGATTTTCTGGAAGATTTGGGATACCGGGTCAGTCAGGCGGAAAATGGGAGTGAGGGGCTCACAGCGGTTCGCGCGATTGAGCCGGACCTCGTCTTCTGCGATATTCACATGCCCGATATCGAGGGGCCGGAAGTGATGTCCAGGCTTCGGTTGGAGAATCCTGAAATCCCGCTCGTCGGGCTGTCCGGCTCAGGTGATATCGCGGACGTGATAAAGGCGGTTCGTTCCGGGGCCTGGGACTACATGACCAAACCGGTCAGGGAGATCGCAACGGTCGATGATCTGATCCGGAAAGCCATCGAACGGGCTCGGATGCTCCGAGAAAGCAGGACCTATAAGGAGCAGCTCGAACGCGAAGTCCGAAAGCGGACCCAGGAACTTGCGGCGCGCGCCGACGAACTTGTCAATCTGAATGCTCGGCTGACGGATGAAGTGGCGGTGCGGGCTGCGGCTGAAGTCCGGCTGTTGGAGAGCTTTGCGCTTCAGGAAAAGATTTTCGATGGAACCATTCAAGCGATATCGCGTATTGTAGAGGTCCGCGATCCCTATACCAGCGGCCATCAGGCGCGGGTTGCCCAAATGTCGAGAGAAATCGCCAAAGTCATGGAACTTGACCAAAACAGCATCAAGGCGGTCTATGTCTCAGGCATGCTGCACGATCTGGGCAAGATTGCAATACCGTCCGAAATACTGGCCAAACCCGGGGCTTTATCGGAACAGGAGTTTGGGTTTATCATGACCCATCCGAATATCGGCGCCGGGATTCTGGATGCGATTGAGTTTCCCTGGCCGATTGCCACCATCGTGCTTCAGCATCATGAGCGCCAGGATGGCTCCGGTTATCCGAACGGCCTGAGCCGGGACGACATTCTTGTAGAAGCGCGGATTATCGTCGTTGCCGACGTTGTAGAAGCGATGGCCTCGCACCGGCCGTACCGTCCGGCGCTCGGGCTGATGGCTGCGATGGATGAAATCGATAAAAATAAGGGACGGCTTTATGACCCCCAAGTCGTTGACGCCTGCCTGGAGCTGTTGGGACCGGGTGGTTTTATATTTGCCTGAATCGTGAAGCGCGAGAACACGGTTGTTTTAGTCCATAAAATGCCCGTTTGTCTGGACTCGGGGCAACATCACAGCCCGCGCCCAGGATGAGTTGTCTGAATGTTTACACACATCGCTGGCGAAAAATTAGTTGCCTAGGCCTGGCCAATCTGGTAATTTTGGAGATAATAAAGAGACCGCCGGACGGTCATTTCGGGAGGGAAAAATAAGTGGAAAATTACTTAGGAAAATCGTTTGAAACAGTCCTGGCATGGGTGGAGGACGGCATTGGCTACCTGCAGTTCAACCGTCCCAAAGCAATGAATTCGGTCAACAAGCAGGTGCTGATTGATGCTCTCGAGGTTCTCGATGCTTTCAGCGTGGACGCCGAAGTCAGAGCCATTATTCTCACCGGCAACGAAAAAGCATTTTGCGCCGGCGCGGACCTGGCAGCTGCGAAGAACATGAACGCATTTGAAGCCCGCGACTTCCTCGATGGCGTACACAAAGTCATGTTCGCGATTGAAGACAACCACAAACCCGTTATCGCTGCAATCAACGGCCTCGCACTGGGCGGCGGCTTTGAAATCGTTCTCGCCAGCGACATTCGCATTGCCGCTGACAACGCAACCTTCGGCCTGCCGGAAATCAGCCTCGGTATTTTCCCGGGCGCAGGCGGCACCCAGCGCTGGACCCGTTCCGGCTCGATCTGCCATGCAAAACAGTACATCTTAACGGGTGACTTCTTTGATGCAGCCACCGCATACCGGATGGACATGATCAACATGATCGTTCCTGCCAACGAAGTGATGGATGCTGCCAAGAAGATGGCGAAGAAAATCTCCAAGAAATCCCCGCTCGCGATCCGCGAAGCCAAGCTGGCTATCAACCGCGCAATGAGCACCGATATTAAGACCGGCTGCCGTTCCGAGCAGATCGCTTGGGCGATGCTCTTCTCGTCTGACGACCAGAAGGAAGGCATGGGCGCATTCCTCGAAGGCCGTAAAGCTGAATTCAAAGGTAAATAAGTCATACTGTTTCAACGGGAAGGCTTCAACACCTTTAGCGTCGAACGAATTCAGTGTCATAATGATTGATCCGTATGACGGGGCCGGTTTACCGGCCCCGTTTTGCTGATCGAAAACCGCCCGCAAAAAGCCTTTAAACCGGAATCGGTCCAAACCTCACCGCCAGCCTTCAACGATTTGTTCATTGACTTTTGAAAAGCGTTTCAGGTACAATCTGTCACGAGAGAACCTTTAAGTTGGTCCCGAGAGACTGGCAAGGTGCTTCGATTTAACGCGATTTCGAGCGGCTTGCCCTGGCTATTTGGGGCAAGCCGTTTTTTGTTGAGGATTTCGACAGGTTGAACAGCGGAAGGGGGGAACGTCGTGGCCTTGGTGGAAAAAGCACAGGTGATGGACCAGACAGCTATTCGGCGGGCGCTTACCCGGATTGCCCATGAAATTGTCGAGCGGAACAAAGGGGTGCAGGATCTCGTACTGATCGGCATCCGGCGGCGGGGAGGCCCGCTGGCGGAACGGTTGGCATCATGTATCGAAGAGATTGAAGGCACCAGGGTGGCGGTTGGCATTCTGGATATCACGCTGTACCGGGATGATTTGACCACACTCGGACCGCAGGCGCTGGTACGCCGCACCGAAGTTAAAACGAATATCAATGGAAAAACCGTTGTTTTAGTGGATGACGTCCTGTATACCGGCCGTACGATCCGGGCGGCGATGGATGCGGTGATTGATCTGGGCCGGCCCAAACAGATTCAGCTTGCGGTATTGGTAGACCGGGGGCACCGGGAACTTCCGATCAAAGCCGATTTTGTTGGCAAAAACCTGCCAACTTCGGTCACCGAGCAGGTTGAAGTGAAAGTGACGGAGATCGATGGGATCGATCAGGTGCTGCTCCTGGAAGTGACCGATTCATAAGAAACCTTACCGTTGGCTCGGTAAGGTTTCTTATTGTACGCTAGTAATCCTGAAACGGGGAGTGAAGCAAATGGCATTCGATAAGCGCAAGGACCTGCTTGGATTAAAGGACATGAGCCGTGAGGAGATTGAGACCATCCTGGATACGACCGGACCGATGCTGGACGTGCTGGGACGCGATATTAAAAAAGTGCCAACGCTGCGGGGAAAAGTGATGATGACGGTCTTCTATGAGAACAGCACCCGAACCCGCACTTCGTTTGAAATGGCCGGGAAATACCTGTCTGCCGACACCAGCAATCTGGCGGTGTCCACCAGCAGCGTGCAGAAAGGGGAAAGCCTTCGGGATACCATCAAGACGATCGAAGCCATGGGGGTGGATTTGATGGTGATCCGGCATGGCATGAGCGGCACACCCCACTATGTCGCCCGCAATACCCACATGCGGATTATCAATGCCGGCGATGGTTTTAATGAGCACCCGACCCAGGCCCTGCTCGATATGTACTCGATTCGGGAAGCGAAGGGTTCACTGGACGGGCTGAAAGTGGCCATTGTAGGCGATATTCTGCACAGCCGGGTTGCCCGGTCGAACATCTACGGACTCAATCGCTTCGGCTGCGAAGTCCGGGTTGCCGGCCCGTCCACCCTGCTGCCAGCCGGAATTGAAAAGCTGGGCGTCAAGGCTTATACCGAAATTGAGGAAGCCCTGGACGGCGTTGATGTCATTAATGTGCTCCGCATTCAGCAGGAGCGCCAGAAGAAGGGATTGTTCCCCAGCCTGGACGAGTTTGCCGGGCAGTGGGGCATTAACCGGAAACGCATTTCACTTGCGAAAAAGGATGTGCTGATCATGCATCCCGGCCCCATGAACCGAGGGGTTGAAATCACCAGCGAGGTGGCCGACTGCAGCCAGTCGGTGATCAACCGACAGGTTACCAACGGGGTTGCGGTTCGGATGGCTTTGTTGTATCTCATGATGGGAGGTGCCGGACATGAAATTGCTGGTTAAAGGCGGACGGATTCTCGATCCGGCGACGAACACGGATCTGGTTGGCGATCTCTTGATTGAGGATGGCGTGGTGAAGCAGGTTGCCGCCTCGATCAAGGCGAATGGGGCCGATGTGATTGATGCCGCCGACATGATTGTTTGTCCGGGATTGATTGATTTACACGTTCATCTTCGGGAACCAGGGTTCGAGTACAAGGAAACCATCGCATCCGGGACCCGGGCCGCGGCGAACGGGGGATTCACTTCAGTATGCTGTATGCCCAACACCAAGCCGGTCTGTGACCAGCGTGCTGTAGTCGCACTGATTGAACAGCTGGCGGCCGACCAGGGCGTTGTAAATGTATATCCCATCGCGTCGATCACCAAAGGTCAGGCGGGCCAGGAGATCACTGAAATGGGGCAGCTGCGGCAAAGCGGATGCGTGGCGGTTTCGGACGACGGTAAACCGGTCATGAGCCCCAAAGTGATGCAACTGGCGATGCAGTATGCAAAGATGTTCAGTCTGCCGGTGGTATCGCATTGTGAGGATCTGAGCATGGCCGATGAAGGCCAGGTTCATGAGGGGTATTACGCGACATACTACGGGTTGAAAGGCATACCGGCCCTGGCGGAAAGCCTGATGGTCGCCCGCGATCTGATGCTTGCCAGAGAAAGCGGCGCCCGGATTCACATCGCCCATATCAGTACCGCCGAAAGCGTTGCTCTGGTCCGTCAGGCCAAAGCCGAGGGGGTTCGGGCGACCTGTGAAGTGACGCCCCATCACCTTGCGCTGACTGATGAAGTCATTGGCAGCTATGACCCGGACACCAAGGTGAATCCACCGCTGCGTTCCGCAGAGCACGTTCAGGCCCTGATCGAGGGGCTGCGGGACGGAACCATCGACTGCATAGCGACCGATCACGCGCCGCACGAACTGGAATCGAAGGATTGCGAATACAATCTGGCCAGCTTCGGGATATCCGGGCTGGAAACGGCGGTTGCGGTCCTGTTTGACCGTCTGGTGAAACCCGGATTGGTGCCGGTTGAAACGATTATACGGGCCTTAACCGCATCCCCGGCGGCAGCCTTTGGGCTGGGCCGCGGAAGTCTCGAACCGGGCAGTCCGGCCGATGTAACCATTATCAATCCGAAACTGACCCGAACCGTGAAACCGGAACAGTTTGCGTCAAAAGGGAAAAACACGCCGTTTAAGGGCATGGAATTAACCGGGTGGCCGGTTGCCACCATCGTCAGCGGACGCGTGGTCATGGTGAACGGCGAGCTTCAGGAATAGATGGTCCGAGGAAGAAGGGGAAACCCGTTTTGAAGGAATGGAGTGTCATGGTGAAACAAGGATATTTGGTGTTGGAAAACGGGATGGTTTTCGAGGGATGGACCTACGGAACAGCCGGTCAGGTCAGCGGTGAAGTCGTATTCAACACGTCGATGACCGGGTATCAGGAAGTTTTGACCGATCCGTCCTACGCCGGCCAGATTGTCGTGATGACCTTTCCTTTGATCGGCAACTACGGCTTGAGCCAGGACCGGTTCGAATCACGCAAAATCTGGGCGCGGGGATTTGTGGTCCGGGAAGCCTGTCCAGCACCAAGCCATTATCAACAGAAGTGGGATCTGGACGGATTCCTGCAGGAATACAGCGTAATGGGGCTTTACGGGCTGGATACCCGGGCATTGACGCGAATCCTTCGCAGTCACGGGACCATGGGCGGCGTGCTGACCACCGACGGAGCCCATAAGGATGAGCTGGTGGCCCAGGCCAAAGAAGCGGCCGGGGTTTTGGAATCGGGACTGGTGCTCGAAGTAACCCGGGAAAAGCCCGAAGTGTTTAACGCAGGCGGCCCCAAGCGGGTCGTGCTCTACGACTTCGGCGCCAAGCAGAACATTATCAATTCCCTGGCGGCTCGAGGCTGTGAGGTGATTGCGGTGCCGGCCAAAACCAGCGCCGGCGAGGTCATGGATTACCGCCCGGACGGCATTGTGCTGTCGAACGGGCCTGGCGATCCCAAGGCCTGCGGCTTTGCGATTCAATCGGTACAAAGCCTGCTTGGCAAAGTCCCAATCATGGGGATTTGTCTGGGACATCAGATTCTCGGCCTGGCTCTGGGCGGTGACACCTACAAGCTCACGTTCGGGCACCGGGGGGCAAATCACCCGGTCAAAGACTTGCGCTCCGGCAAGGTCTACATTACGTCACAGAACCATGGTTATGCACTGCGGGCGGATTCGCTCGCTGGAACCGGTGCTGAAACAGCCCTGATCAATTTAAACGACCAAACCGTAGAAGGGATTGTGCACCCGGACTACAAGGCGTTCTCGGTTCAATATCATCCGGAAGGCGCCCCTGGTCCCGAAGATTCGGCCTATCTGTTCGACGATTTTGTAAAGGCCTTGTAAGGGCAGGCCGAGACGAAGGAGGAGTACCATGCCGCGCAATCAGGCATTAAAAAAAGTGATGGTTATCGGTTCCGGCCCGATTGTCATCGGGCAGGCCGCCGAGTTTGACTATGCCGGGACCCAGGCGTGCCAGGCCTTAAAACAGGAAGGCATCGAGGTCGTCCTGGTGAACAGCAATCCGGCGACCATTATGACCGATACCAACATGGCGGACCGGACCTATATCGAACCGATGACCCCGCAGTTTCTCGCGAATATCCTTCGCAAGGAGCGGCCCGACGGGATTATTGCCACCCTTGGCGGTCAGGTCGGGCTGAATCTGGCCTTATCGCTGGAGGAATCCGGGATACTGGCCGAACTGGGGATTCCGCTTCTGGGCACGCCGCTTGAGGCGATTAAGAAAGCGGAAGACCGCGAAATCTTCAAGGCCACCATGGCGGATGCCGGCGAATCGGTGGCGGAGAGTGTAATCGTTACCAACGTGGAGGACGCGCTGGTATTTGCCCGGGTCCAGGGGTTCCCCCTGATTATCCGGCCGGCCTATACGCTCGGGGGCACCGGCGGGGGCGTGTGCGCCAACGAGGAAGAACTGAAAGCGATCGTCATCCGGGGACTCAAACTGAGCCCGATCAGCCAGGTTCTGGTGGAACAGAGTGTGGCAGGATACAAGGAAATCGAATTTGAAGTGATGCGCGATGCCCATGACAATTGTATTACGGTTTGCAGCATGGAGAACCTGGACCCGGTCGGCATTCACACCGGTGACAGCGTGGTGGTCGCGCCCGCCCAGACTTTGAATGATGTCGAATACCAGATGCTCCGGTCGGCTTCAATCCGGATCATCCGGGCGTTGGGCATCCAGGGTGGATGCAATATCCAGTTTGCCCTGGATCCGTTCAGCAAACGTTACTATATAATTGAAGTCAATCCAAGGGTCAGCCGTTCGTCAGCGCTGGCCTCCAAAGCGACCGGATATCCGATCGCGAAAGTAGCGGCCAAGATCGCTATCGGCTATACGCTGGACGAAATCACCAATGCTGTAACCGGGAAAACCACCGCCTGTTTTGAGCCGGCGATCGATTATGTGGTGCTGAAAATCCCACGCTGGCCGTTTGACAAGTTCAACCGCGGCGACCGCAGGCTGGGGAGCCAGATGAAGGCCACCGGTGAAGTCATGGCGATTGACCGGACCATCGAGTCTGCCCTCATGAAAGCGGTCCGGTCGCTGGAACTCGGCATCCGGGCTTTCAGCCAGCCGGAAATGAAATCCCTGAGCGAACAGGAAGTAAACCGGCGCCTGGCGCAACCGGACGATGAGCGGTTGTTCCTGCTGGTGGAAGCCTTTGAACGCGGCTTTACCCTGGAAACGATTCATCAGATCACGAAAATCGACCGTTTTTTCCTGAAAAAGATTGAAAACATTGCGGACATGAAACGGCGGATCGCAAATGAAGCCTTGACGCCTGAATTGATGCGGGAGGCTAAGCGAATTGGGTTTGCGGACCGGGATATCGCTTCCTTAACCCACATGACCGACAGCCAGGTGCGGGAGATTCGAACCAAATTCCAGATCGCGCCGGTATACAAGATTGTTGACACCTGTGCGGCCGAGTTTGACGCCGAGACCCCGTACTTCTACTCTTGTTACGAGACCGAAGACGAATGCAATGCGGATGAAAAGGCCAAAAAGGTGATGGTTATCGGTTCGGGCCCGATCCGGATCGGGCAGGGCATTGAATTTGACTATTGTTCGGTGCATTGTGTCTGGGCCTTGCAGGAAGCCGGGTTTGAGGCGATCATCGCCAACAACAACCCGGAAACCGTTTCAACCGATTTTGACACCTCTGACCGGCTCTATTTTGAACCGCTGGTGCTGGAGGATGTGCTGAACATCATTGAGGCCGAAAAGCCGGATGGGGTCATTGTTCAATTCGGCGGCCAGACCGCGATTAATCTCGCCCATCCGCTGGAGGAAAACGGGGTCCGGATTCTGGGTACCTCGGTGGACAGCATTGACCGGGCCGAAGACCGCGACCGCTTTGATTTGCTGGTGGAGACCATCGGGATTCCACGGCCGCCGGGCAAATCGGTTTATTCGGCGAACGCGGCCCTGAAAGTCGCGAAGGAAATCGGTTATCCGGTCGTTGTGCGGCCTTCCTACGTGTTGGGAGGCCGGGCGATGGAGATCGTATACAATGATACCGAACTGCGTGAATACATGAGAAGCGCCGTCAAGGTATCGAATGAGCACCCGGTCCTGGTCGACAAGTATCTGCAGGGGAAAGAAATGGAAGTGGACGCCATTTCCGACGGCATCGACGTACTGATTCCGGGCATCATGCAGCATATCGAACGCGCGGGGGTTCATTCCGGGGATAGTATCGCGGTTTATCCGGCCTTTCAGCTTGGAACCGGGATCAAGGACAAAGTGGTTGACTACACCCTGCGGATCGCCCGGGAGCTCAAGGTCAAAGGACTGCTGAACATTCAATATGTCGAGCATGACGGGGAACTGTATGTGATCGAAGTCAACCCCAGATCCAGCCGCACGGTCCCGTTTTTGTCCAAAGTCACCGGCGTACCCATGGTGAAAGTGGCGACCAACGCCGCGCTTGGTAAGACACTGGCCGAAATGGGTTACTCCACCGGCCTGTATCCGAAACCCGAATACTTTGCGGTGAAGGCTCCGGTTTTTTCGTTTGCCAAGCTGCAGCAGGTTGACATCTCACTCGGACCGGAAATGAAATCGACCGGAGAGGTCATGGGGGTTGACCCAAGTTTTGAACGCGCTTTATACAAAGCCTTGATCGCTTCCGGTCTTGATTTTCCGGCTGAAGGAACCATCTTAACGACCATTGCGGACAAGGACAAACAGGAAGCCATTCCAATTATTAAAGGATTTTGCGAGCTCGGCTTCAAGGTCATGGCAACCGCCGGTACAGCCGCGGCCCTTCGAGCGGCTGGCATTGAGGTCTACCAGGCAAAAAAACTGGATGAAGGTTCACCCAATATCGTCGATTTGATCCGGCAGGACGAGGTGGATTTCGTCGTCAACACCCTGACCAAAGGGCGGCGGCCGGAAAGCGACGGCTTCCAGATTCGGCGCGCGGCCGTGGAACACGGCGTACCCTGCCTGACGTCACTGGATACCACTGCCATGCTCCTTCGGGTTATTCAGGAAATTCGAAGCGGCGAGGCCTTCGAAGTGGTTCCAATGCAGGAATACCTGGCCTGGAAGCGGGTATAGGAACAGATTCTTATGAAGTTTTCAGGATTTTTTCAGGTTGTATACAGGACAAATGCCCATTATGTAGAATGTCTAATGAAAATTGCGTGACCATCGGGAGGTAAAGAATGGGATCTCTGGAAAAAGCCCTGGTTGTTCGGCACCGCGAGGTCCAGCCGCGCTATTACGAGCTGGAGTTCATTGCGCCGGCGATCGCCAAGGACGTCTTGCCCGGGCAGTTCGTCAATGTCCGGGTGGGCGACAGTTACGACCCGTTGCTGCGGCGTCCGTTTTCCATCTATAACGTGGATAAAAAGCTCGGAAGCATTACCGTGTTCTATAAAGTGGTCGGACGCGGAACGCGCCAAATGGCAAGAATTCATATCGAGAACCGGCTTGATGTGATGGGCCCGCTCGGCACACCGTTTTCGATACCGGACGGGGCGCGGTCGGTGGTCCTGGTCGGCGGTGGTGTCGGGATTGCTCCGCTGGTGTATCTGGCCAGGGTGCTGACCGATCATAAGATCGATGTGAAGGTGCTGCTCGGGGCTTCTTCGGCGGGGTATCTGTGCGGAAAGGATATTCTATCCAAACTGGGCGTCTCGCTTATGGTGTCCACGGATGACGGCAGTGAAGGCATGAAAGGACGGGTCACTGATCTGCTGGCTTCGGAATTAGAACGTACGAAACACGACTTTGTTTACGCCTGCGGCCCGGAACGGATGTTGGCCCGGGTGACAGAAATTGCGGAACAATTTGGCGTACCGGGGGAGATCTCCCTGGAAGAGCACATGGCCTGCGGGGTCGGCGCCTGTTTGGGCTGTGCGCACCGGGTAAAACAGGGAGCGGAGTACCGCTATGCCAAGGTATGTCAAGAAGGGCCTGTCTTTTCGATTGGCGAGGTTCTCTTCGATTTTGGTGAAGCGAGGTGAGCCGCGTGTCTGAAAAACCATCACGCAAAAAAGACAATTCGTCCCGGAATCTTGCCGTGAATCTGGGCGGAATGGCACTGAAAAACCCGGTGACGGTGGCATCGGGAACCTTTGGTTATGGCCGTGAATATCAGGATTATGTCAATCCGGCCCTCCTGGGGGCTGTTATCGTAAAAGGAACCACCCTGGAACCCCGGCTGGGCAACCCGCCGCCCCGCATCGTTGAAACGCCGGCGGGCATGCTAAACGCCATCGGCCTGGAGAATCCCGGTATTGAGGTTTTTGTGCGGGAATCCCTGCCATGGCTTCGAAACGCCGGGGTTACGGTGATTGCCAATATCGCCGGCAACACGATCGACGAATATGCGAAAATGGCCGAAATCCTGGACAAGGAAACCGGAATTGCCGGTATTGAACTCAACATTTCCTGCCCGAATGTCAAAAAGGGCGGCATGCAATTCGGCACTGATCCAGTTATGGTGAAGGAAGTCACCCAGGCGGTGAAATCGAAAACCAAACTGCCGGTGATGCCCAAGCTGTCTCCGAATGTGACCGACATCACGGCAATCGCCCGGGCGGCCGCCGACGGCGGCGCGGACTGTGTCGCGCTGATCAATACGCTGACCGGAATGGCGATTGATATTGATAGCCGAAAACCGGTGCTGGCCAACGTGATCGGCGGGCTCTCAGGGCCTGCGATCAAGCCGGTGGCCTTACGGATGGTGTACCAGGTAGCCCGGGAGGTTGGAATCCCGATTATGGGGCTTGGGGGCATCATGCGTATCCGGGACGTGATTGAATTCATGATGGCTGGCGCGACAGCGGTTTCGATCGGGACCGCCAACTTTGTCAATCCTGTGGTGACCCTTGAAGTGATTGACGGACTGACTCGTTATCTGGAAAAGTATGATATACCGGATATCCGCTCGATTATTGGAGCGGCCCTGCCGAAGGAAGTCTAGGGATTTAAAGGAGGAAACCCATGCTGCAGCCCAAAGAGCGGCTCATTATCGCGCTGGATGTCGACACTGCGGAACAGGCTCTGGCCCATGCGGAAAAACTGAAGGAACACGCGGGTGTTTTCAAGATCGGCATGCAGCTGTATAACAGTGAAGGGCCTGAAATGGTCCGCCGGATGAACGCGCTTGGCGCGAAGCTTTTCGTGGATTTGAAGTTTCACGATATCCCGAACACAGTGGCTGCGGCTTCCCGGGTAATGGCGCGGCTGGGCTGTTCCATGTTCAATGTACACGCCGCCGGAGGCAAGGAAATGATGAAACAGGCGGCGGAAGCGTCGCGGGACGAGGCCGCCAAAGCCGGTCTGCCGGCGCCGCGCGTACTGGCGGTCACCGTGCTGACCAGTCTCGCGGAACAACAGGTTGCGCAAGAAATGCACAGCCGTTTACCGCTGAAGGATTTGGTGGTAGAGTGGGCGGTAATGGCAAAGGAAGCGGGCATCGACGGCGTTGTGGCTTCTCCGCAGGAAATTGCCGCGATTCGGACGGCCTGCGGTCCTGATTTCCTGATCGTGACACCGGGAGTTCGCCCGGCGTGGGCGGATGCCAATGACCAGAAACGGGTGATGACCCCGCGTGAAGCGCTGGATCAAGGGGCTGATTACATGGTAATCGGCCGGCCGGTATTGAAGGCTGCAGATCCGGTTGCGGCGGCGGGTCGCATAATTCAAGAGTTGGAGGGGTAAAGGTTGAAAAAGGACGAGGCTGCGAAAGTTTTTGAGAAATCCGGTGCACTGTTGAAAGGTCATTTTATTTTGACCTCGGGGCGGCACAGCGATAAATACATGCAGTGCGCACAGGTTCTCCAGTATCCGGAGTATACTGAGAAACTGGCCAAAGAACTGGCAAAGAGTTTTGAGAAAGCCGGCGTTGAACTGGTCGTGGGCCCGGCGATGGGCGGCATCATTGTTTCTTATGAAGTGGCGCGTCAATTGGGCGTTCAGTCCATCTTCTGCGAACGCGAAAACGGTAAAATGGCTTTGCGCCGCGGTTTTTCCGTGAAACCGGGTCAAAAAATCTTGGTGGTTGAAGACGTTATCACCACCGGGGGCTCGGTCAAGGAAGTGATGGATGTCGTGAAAGCGCAGGGCGGCGTGGTCGTTGGCGTGGCGGTGCTGGTTGACCGCAGCAGCGGATCGGTGGACTTTGGCGTCAAGACGGTTTCGACCCTGACCCTTGATGTACAGTCCTGGCCGTCTGACAGCTGTCCGCTGTGCAAGGAAGGCGCGCAGCCGCCGACCAAACCCGGCAGCCGCAGCTAGCAGAACGAAACAGGACCCAATTCAATATAATCAGTGGAAGATGCTCCTTAACGAAGCTTGGAACGGGATATTTCAATATTCGGTTCCGATGAATGTTCGGTTTAAGGAGCATTCCTTATATCGGGGCTATTCGTCAATATCGACTCGATGAATCGGACTGATTCGATCGACCTTGTTGATTAACAATTTTAATAATATCGAATATTGTTGGAGACTATGGTAAAATGTATAAAAGCTCCAAAGCGGAATCAGCGGTAAGGAACCGGGTTTCATTCCAAATTCGGGATCGGTGTTGATGGCGTGCCTTGGGGCGTTTTGTTTTTCTGCAGGGTTCGCCTGATTTTTTATACGGACTTGGTGAAAGAAAAAATGAAGCAGAGGAAGGGGGGGGAGGCACAGTTGGGACTGTGCCGTGCAAATGGAGCAGCAGAAACGAAAAAGCCTGAAGAGTTTCATTCTCGTATCAACGATCGGGGTAACCTTCCTGATATTCATCATCCAAGCATTGATCAGCTACCAGAGTTTCAGCAAAGAATTAACCAACTCGGTGAACAGTTACCTGCAGTCAATGGCTGAGCAGAAAGCGGGCGCCATGTTCAAGAGCATGGAAGACAGCGCATCGGCCAACCTGTCGCTGGCGCAGGAGTTGGAAGCCCTGCCGGCGTGGAACGAAGGGTCGTTTGAATCCATTTACGCAATGATCAGGCAGCATATTGCCAAAGAAAAAACCATTTATGGTTCGGGCTTCTGGCTGACCTATAACTATCTGGGCCCGGACAAGAAATACTTCGGCCCGTATGTGGTCGGCGGGCAGGCGGCCATCGACTGGGAATACAATACCGATGCCTACGATTACCCGAATCAGGCGTGGTATAAAACCGCGATTGGAACGAAAAACCGGATTAACTATACTGAGCCGTACTACGACGCTGCCAGCAAGGTCACCATGATTACCAGCGGCAGCCCGCTTTACCGGAATGGAAAGATTGTGGGCTGCACGACCGCAGATTTTGACGTGACCCAGCTTCGAAAAGGAATCGAGGATATCGAGGTTGGCAAGAAAGGTTTCGCTTTTGTCATAACCCAGTCCGGCTACACGATGGGTCTGGAGGCAAGGGTAAAGGGCTGGAAGGACTTGAATGACAAAAACGAAAAGAACGATATTACCAAGTTCGGCGACACAGCGATGCAGGAACTTGGCCAGTCCGTGGCTCAGGCGTCCGTCGCCGGAATCACGGAGGTTGACTTCCAGGATCAAACCATGTTTGCGTCTTATGCGCCAATTGGGACCACCGGGCTGAAACTGGTTCTGCTTATGCCGCGATCTGAGGCACTTGCCGTCTTAAGTTCCGTTATGGCGAAGATGGTTGTGGTTCTGATTCTTGCGCTCATTCTCTTTGCCGTTGGCATCAACATGCTGGTTTCCAATAAGATTGGGCGGCCGCTGAATGCGATCGTGGTTGAGGCCGATCGGGTTTCCCAGGGGGATCTTACCGAACAGCCGGAATCGTATCATTTCGAAAACAACGAAATCGGCTTCCTGGCCAAGGCGTTTCAGGCGATGGCCGCCAGTGCGCGCGGCCTGATCGCAGGCATGCAGCAGATCGGCAAGGAAGTCACCTTATCGGCCCAGGAACTGGCGGCGGGTGCCGAAGAACTGTCGGCAACCTCGGAACAGGTGCTGTCAACGGTGACTGAACTGGCCAAAGGCTCTAACGAGCAGGCGAAGACCGCCCAGGAAGGCAACCTGCTGCTGCGTGAAATGATTGATCAGCTCAGCGAAGTTGCGTCCAGCGCGTCGGCCTCCGAGGCGTTGACCTCGATGGCCCGGGATTATGCGCACGGCGCGGCGGATAAAGTCAGCTATCAGAAAGTCAAGATGGCCGAGAACCGGAATGCGTCGAACAACGTCGGCGCCGCCATTTCGGTTCTCTCCGACAAATCGAGACAGATTGGCGAAATTGTCAATGTGATTAGCGAGATCGCGGATTTGACCAACTTGCTGGCCTTGAATGCCGCGATTGAAGCCGCCCGGGCCGGTGAGCAGGGCCGCGGTTTTGCGGTGGTTGCCCAGGAAGTGCGTTCACTGGCCGAACAGTCATCGCAAGCGTCCAAAGAAATCAGCGATCTGATCAAAGAGATTCAATCGGGGGTGGCGCATGCGGTTGGCGAGGTGCAGAATGCCGAAGTGATCATCACCGAGCAGGAACATGCGGTGGACGAAACCACGGAAGCGTTCCAGAGCATCTTCAGCGCGGTAGAAAAGGTGGCCACTGGCATCCGCGAAGTCGCGCAGACCGCGTCAGCGGTCAGCCAGAAGGCCAATACGGTAGGTACTTCGATTCAATCGATTGCCAGCATCACCGAAGAGAGCGCGGCTGGCAGCGAGGAAGTGCTGGCCTCGTACGAACAGGAAGCGATGGCGATCCAGAAGGTCGCCGAAGAGGCCACCAAGCTGGCCACGCTGACTGCCAAGCTGGAGCGGCGGATTGCGCTCTTCAAGATCTAATCAAACAAAACAACCATCAAAAAAAGCCCCGGTTCGTTCGAACCGGGGCTTTTTTTGATGGTTGACCGGATGATGCCGCCTGGATCAGATGGATTCCCCGGACGGTTGAGAAGCGAGCAGCGTCTCGAGCCGGGGATCGTGTGGATTGACATAGACGGTCCAGTAGGGATCGTAGACGACCATGCCGGGACGGGCGCCTTTCGGCTTCTTGACATTGCTGCGAAAGGTGTAGTCGACCGGAATTTTTTCGGCTTCGGATCCTTTGGAAAAATGGGCGGCCAGAATCGCAGCCTCCTCCAGGGATGCATCCGGGACCTGATCGATCGAGCGGATCCGCGGCGGCAGATCCAGGATGACATGAGCGCCCGGGTATCCCTGGCTGTGCAGCCAGAGAGCGGTCTTATTAGCCTGCCGTAGGGTGAGCCGGTCATTCTGCATGTTATTGCGCCCGACCCAGATGGTAAAGCCGTCTGAGGATGAATAGACGCGCGGCTCGCTGCGCTGCTGCTTGGTTTTGCCGCGCTTGCTGTGGGCGGCGATCAGGCGCTGTTCTTCAAGCTCGTCGATGATTTCTTCCACGACGTCCAACGACTCGGCGTTGTCTAACGCAGTGACCACCGATTCCAGGTAATCGGCTTCTTGCTGAGTTTCCTCCAACAGGCGTTTCATATGTTCCCGGGTGCGCCGGGACCGGGCATACCGCTTAAAGTACACCTGCGCGTTTTCTACCGCGGTCAGACGCGGTGACAGTTCGATCACCGTGTCGCCATCCCCGTCGAAATTCGGCAGCCGCACGCTCTCGGCGCCGCGCGGAACCTCGTGGGCGTAAGCGGTCAGCAGTTCGCCCCAGGAACGAAGAACATTGTTTTGATTGGCCTGGGCCAGATCGCCTTCCTGGTTGAAACGCTTCCGGTAGGTTTTTTCGAGCTTGCTTTTCAGGTTACGAAGCAGGTTTGATTTTTGCGAATCGAGCCGTATGGTGTTCAGCCGCGCCCCAAAGAAGGCGTCCAGTGAATCATTGACCGTGGCGAAGGTTTTAAACCCAAAGCCCGGCGAGTTCACCGGATGGAACGGGAAAACGTCGACCGGTCCCCGGGTGCCGATCAATACCGTTGGCTGGTCCAGATCGGGATCCTGCTGGATCTGCCTGCAGATCTCAAAGAGACGGCTGAGTTCGTATTCCCCGCATTCCCCGGCCGGGAGTTCCGGATTCAGGCCGCACAGGTGGCAGAGTTCCCGGCATGTGGGGGGGCTGAATCCTTCGAAAGCGTAAAATAGTGCATTAGCAGTTCCTTTTTCCGCGGGGGCCTGCCAGAAACGATCGCAAAACGCTTCGAACGCCGCGTTGGACGGGTCCAGCTTGTGCTGGGGCGGCGGCGCTACATACGGCGCACCGGGAAGGACCTCGCGATGGCTGCTGACATCGGAGCCGTAGCGGCGAATCCCATCCAGAATGGTGCCGGTTTCCGGATCAACCAGCATTATGTTCGCGTTCTTGCCTGTAAACTCGCAGATCAACAGCTTTTCACGCCATTCCAGCAGGTCATTCAGGGCCTCAATGCGCAGGTGAACCACCCGTTCCGCGCCCGGCTGCTCAAACCCGATGATTTTGCCGCCTTCCAGGTGTTTGCGCAGCAGCATACACAAAGCGGAAGGACGCTGCGGATTGTCCTGCCGCGTTTCGGTCAGATGCATCCGGGCCCATCCCGGATTGGCTGAAATGATCAGACGGGACGCCCCTTTTTTGCGCCGGATCACCAGCAGCAAATCGTCCCGTTCCGGTTGGTAAATCTTATCAATCCGTGCACCAATGAGGTCATCATTAAGCTCCCGGATCAGTTTTGATACGGTCAGGCCATCAAATGGCAAGGGCTCCACCTCCCGACCCAAGTATAGTATGCCCACCGCCTTTGGAACAAGCCCGGAGCTTGTATTGCGCTTGCCGCAGGTCATGGAGTAAGATAAAGTGGAATTCGTTTTCCTGTAAACGTATTATTTTTAGGGGGTAGACTCGACCGTGGACAAAAACGTCATGATTCAGTACATACGCAACCAGCTGACCTATCTTGATGAAAATGGGCGCGCGTATTCGTTCAACATCAAAATTCATCATCTGATTCTTTCAGAAGACGAGCATGCGGCCGCCTATCGGATTCTCGACGATGAGAAGCTGAACAAGGAATTATGGGACGAAGTCGATGTCCTGTTCCAGGATTTTACCAAGGAAACCGGACTTGCTGTTTATACGGTCGGGAAACGGCGCGGCCATCTGATGATGACCAACCATGGCGCTACGGGTCTGAAATACTACAGCGACAAAGAATTGAACGCCATGTCCGAAGCGGAGATCGAAAAGCTTTACCATGTGCTGATCCGTTTCCGCAAGCTGTATGACGACATGTTTGTGATTTTCCGGCGTTTGATCGCGGAACAGAGCAAGGCTTAGCGTTACCATGAAAGAACAAAACCGGCGGTGAAGAGATGCTGTATATGATAAAATTTTTATACAGTTTTTTCCTTCCGCCGGCTGTTTTTTTCGGGCCCCTGATCTGGCTGATTATCCGACTGGCCCGGCGTCATGAGCGTACCGGCGCCGCCGTGCTCGGAATAACCACGCTGCTGATGTATCTGGTTTCGATGCCGCTGGGTGCGAGAGTGCTGCTGCAAAGTCTCGAAAACCGCTATTCGCTCCCGGCAAACCCGGCGGGTGATGTGATTATCATGATGGGGGGCGGAGCGATCGGGGACCGGCGGGATGTCGGGGGGATCGGAATCCTGAACGCAAATGCCGCCAACCGGCTTTTAAGCGCGGTCCGACTGCAGCGGGCAACCGGTCTTCCGATTATTCTGTCCGGAGGCAAGGTGTATGCTTACGAGCCCAACGAATCGCGTATTGCCTATCGGCAGCTGCTGCAGCTGGGCGTGCCGGCCGGAAAGATTCTTCTGGAAGACCAGAGCCGCAACACCACTGAAAGCGCACAGTTTATCAGGTCGATCATGAAACGGCATCACTGGAAAACCGCGATTCTGGTCACCTCGGCTTTTCATATGGAGCGATCAGTACGAAATTTTCGCGCTGTACAGATCGATGTGGTTCCTTACCCGGTTGATTATATGACAGGGCGGACCCAGCCGGTTACACCGATGGATTTCGTGCCGGGCGGATTTGGAATGGCTTCGATTGCCGTGAAAGAGTATCTCGGGATTGCCGCCGCGGGACTGGGGATCTGGTAAACAGCGGAACACCGCATTGCCGGGAATGCCGGTTTCTCTCCGGTTTTTGGCCTGTGGTAGGGTATTTCCTGATTGTTTTCCGATTTCCGGCCTGTTAACGTAACGGGAGGAAGGGTCCGTTCAGGATTATTTCGGGCCTTCTTACCCCTTGAAACCAGGATTTTCAGCCAATTTTAGCACCTGGAACGAAGGGAGATATACCATGACCTTATATAATACGATTCTGGAAAGCGCTGAATGGGTCGAGCTAACCCGGCAGGAAAACGAACGCGGCCCCGAAGCGGTTCTGGATGAAGTTTTGGAAAAACGCAACTGGGACAATGCCGAAATGCTTTGGGTGCTTCGCCGTTTGATTTTCTATTATGCCACCTATGACGGTACTTTGAAAAAAGCTTCGAAAGAAAGACTGTTTGATAACTTTGTGAGCCTGATGAAGGGCATTTACATGCTTCTGGACCAGGCGAACCCGGACTTGGACGATAACATCCGGACCTATATCACGACCAAGCTCCATGACGCGACCTGGGGGATCGGCCAGGGAACCCGGCACTATTTGGAGCGCATGGAGGAAGATCAGCAGCCAATCGCGAAGATGAAACGAACGCGCTAACGCCACTCCAATCTTGGAAACAGAGGAAATCAATTCAACGATGCTTCGAGAAAAATCAATTCGTTCAATTTTAAAAATGGAGCAGCGGGTGAAAACGTGCAGCCGCTGTACCGAGGCCTTTACCTGTGCGCATAAACCCGCGGTCGGCCGTGGGGATATGGAGCCACAGGTTATTGTGGTCTTTCACACCCGAAATCAGTTTTCCCGCGATCCGGACCGGATTCTGGAAATGCGCCGGACCATCCGGGAACTCTATGAAATTGAACGCGGGATCTATCATACCTATCTGGTCCGCTGCCAGGCGGTTGTCTGCAGCAAGCGAAAAAGCAAAGGCGCTCTGTTGGAAGGCATTGTCATCAATGAGGACAATACCTGCCTGTTTACGGGCGCGCTTTGTGACGGAGTCGAACTGGAGCCCGACGATAATGATGCCACCAACTGTATCCGCTTCCTGCTCGAAGAGGTCGCTATTCTGCAGCCGCAGATCATTATAGGGGTTGGTGAAACGGTGTCCCGCTATCTGTTCCAGGCATACGGTCTGCTTGACCTCCTTTCCATGCGCTTTGATGAGGTGAAGAACAAACCATACTGTTCCGACCGACTCTGGGTGGTGCCGGTTGACGCGCCGGAAACCGAATTCGACAACCCTTTCAGACAGCTCAAATCCTGCTTTAAGGTCATACAGGGACAATCGTAGCGCGAATTTGCGATTCTCGCCGGGGCAGCAGCTTTCAGCCGATTTCCGCCGTATTTTCGATCCTGAACCATTCTTCCGCAACCCCCAGTCCCAAGGCTCGCCGTTCTTTTCTTCGAATTCCGCGAATAGAAATGCCAAAAAACACCGGGTGAACAACATGAAAAGCAATGATTGGCACGCGCTTTCGGCTGACGCCGCTGCAAACCGTCTTGACACGGACCTGAAGCGGGGGCTTGGACTGCGCGCGGTTCGCGAACGTCTGGCGCTCAGCCGCAATGTGATCACACAGGAGAGCAAAAGCGGCTGGCAGAAGCTGCTGTTGGCACAGTTCACCGATACAATGGTGATCGTGTTAATGGCGGCAACGCTGCTTTCGGCACTGCTGGGTGATTTGCTCGATGCAGTGACGATTCTCACCATTGTCGTCCTCAATGGCATTCTCGGCTTTTTCCAGGAATACCGTGCGGAACGCGCCCTGGCGGCGATTCAGAAGATGTCAGCCCCGAGCGCGGCGGTGATCCGAAACGGTCAGACCCTCCGAATACCGGCCGAAGAGTTGGTTCCCGGAGATCTGGTCCTGGTGGAGGCCGGCGACCGTGTTCCGGCGGACCTCCGGCTGGTCCAGGCGCACGCGTTTGAAGTCGAAGAATCCTGTATTACGGGGGAGTCCCTGCCTTCGGCCAAGCAGGCTGAGGCGGTGCTGCCCGGCGACACCCTGCTTGGAGACCGCAAAAACATGGTCTTTATGGGAACGATGGCGACCAGAGGACGGGCCCTGGGGGTTGTCGTTGCGACCGGTATGGAAACCATCATGGGAGAGATCGCCAGTTTTATTCAACAGAAGAAGAACGAAGAAACACCGCTGCAAGCCCGGTTAAGCCAGCTTGGCAAGGTGCTGATCGCGGTGTGCGTGGTGGCCTGCCTGATGGTGGTGGCCCTCGGGCTCAGTCGGGGGGAAAACCTGATAAGGATGCTGATGGCTGGCATCAGTCTGGCGGTCGCGGCGATTCCCGAAGGACTACCGGCTATCGTGACCGTGGTCCTGGCGCTGGGGGTCCAGCGCATGGCCGAACGGCATGCCGTGGTTCGCAAGCTTTCCGCGGTGGAAACACTGGGCTGCACCACGGTGATCTGCTCTGATAAAACCGGTACCCTGACCCAAAACGAAATGACCGTCCGCCTGGCCGGAACGCTGAATCGAACCTGGACCGTAACCGGGGAGGGGTACCAGCCGGAAGGCAATCTGCTGGACGAAAACGGGCGCAAAGTAAAACCATCGGCCGATACCGGCCTTCAGCTGCTCTTAGAGACTGCCGCCTGGTGCTCCCACGCGGAGGTTGCGAAAGAACACGGCCGTTGGATTGTACGCGGGGATCCCACCGAAGGGGCCCTGGTTGTGCTTGGCAGCAAAGGCGGCATCGGTCCCAAACCGGAAATTCTGAGAGAAGTCCCGTTTGATAGTGACCGTAAAATGATGTCAATGGTCGTGCTGCGGAATGGCACGATTCGGATCTGCACCAAAGGCGCCCTGGAAGCATTGCTGCCCAGGTGCAATTCCGTGATGTCGGGAAATCGAGTAATACCGTTAGGCCGGCGGGAAACCGAAAAGCTGAACCAACGCCAGCAGGCTTGGGCGCAAAACGCGCTCCGAGTCATGGCCGTGGCTTATCGCGACCTGGATGGCGCCGACTTTGAACGAATGGACGATCAGCAGCTCGAATCGGGCCTGAGCCTGATCGGCTTGTGCGGGATGATGGACCCACCGCGGCCAGAGGTGCCGGCGGCGGTAAAACAGTGCGTTGACGCGGGGATTACGCCGATTATGATTACCGGCGACCACCCGGAAACCGCGGTGGCAATCGCCCGCCAGATCGGGATGAGCCAGGGAACCGAGGTTTTGGGGCCGCACGATATCGATCAGATGGGACTGAAGGAATTAGCGGCGAAAGCCGTCCGGGTAAGGGTTTTTGCCAGGGTTTCCCCGCATCAAAAGCTGAAAATCGTTCAAGCCCTGCGTTCTCAGGGCCACGTCGTCGCAATGACCGGTGACGGGGTTAATGACGCCCCGGCGGTAAAAGAAGCCGATATCGGCATTGCCATGGGAATGACCGGCACAGAGGTGACCAAGGAGGCGTCGGCCATGGTGCTGGCTGACGACAATTTCGCCACGATCGTGAAAGCGGTGCATGAAGGTCGGGGAATTTACGATAATATCCGGAAATTCATCCGCTATCTCCTGGGCTGCAACATCGGCGAAGTGCTGACAATGTTTTTGGCGTCGGTCATCGGTCTGCCGCTGCCGATGCTGCCGATCCAGATTCTGTGGGTGAATCTGGTGACGGACGGCCTGCCGGCGATGGCTCTGGGACTGGAGAAACCTGAGCAAGATGTCATGCTGCGGACGCCGCGCCGGCCGGATGAAAGCGTTTTTTCCAGGGGGCTGGGATGGCGGATCGCCTGGCGCGGGGTCTATATCGGCATTACCACGCTGGCCGCACTGGCGGCTGGTTTGACGCTTTCGGCCTGGGCAGGAACCCGGGATCTCGCGCTGGCCCGTACCCTTGCCTTTACAACCCTGGTTTTTGCGCAGCTTTTCTTTGTTTTTGAATGCCGGTCCGAGCGCTACAGCCCGTTTGAAATCGGCTTTTTCCGCAATCAGGCGCTGTTGGCTGCGGTTTGCTGCTCGGTTCTGATGCAGCTTGCGGTCATCTATCAACCGAATATGCAGCGCATTTTCGGGACGGTTCCGCTGGAGCCATTCCACTGGCTGATCATTCTGCTTCTTACCGGATCGGGGTTTCTGTTCAAGTTTACTGTATACATCGCAGGAAAGCTTGCGGGGAGGGCATCTGGTTATGTTAAACTGGGTAGCGTGGAGATTCGGTAAGCTGGGTTCATTTCCCGGCATTTTCGCTCCGCCATGGGCGGGAACCGAAAGGGGCTTTCGCCGTTGTTCCGGATTCCGGGATGGGGCCGGCCGCCTCTGAATAAGGAGGAATTCATCGTGAAGATAACCAAAATGCATGGACTGGGCAACGACTTTGTGGTCACCCACGAGTCTGAACTGCCCGCATCGGAACAATGGGCAGACCTGGCGGTTGCGCTGTGTGACCGGCACTTTGGCATTGGCGCTGACGGGCTGATCGTTGTTGGACCTGCCGAGGGATATGACATGTATATGCGAATTTTCAATTCCGACGGCAGTGAGCCGGAAATGTGCGGAAATGGGATTCGCTGTGTCGCCAAATACGCCTGGGAGCGGGGCCTGGTGAAAAACAATCCGATCCGAGTGAAAACCCTGGCGGGCCTAATACTGCCTGAAGTTATTGTTGAAAACGGCGTGGTGACCAGCGTTAGGGTCGATATGGGCCAGCCGATCCTTGAGGCCGCCGCGATTCCGGTCCAGGTGCAAAGCTCGCCGGTGGTTGCCAGTAAAATCACTGTGGATGGTTCAGAGTTTGAATTTACGGCGGTTTCCATGGGCAATCCCCACTGTGTGATTTTTGTCGACAGTCTGAAAGACGAGCCCGCCCGAACCCACGGTCCGAAAATAGAGGTTCACCCGCTCTTCCCGAAAAAGACCAATGTCGAGTTCGTTGAAGTTCTGGGTCAGGAAGAGATGATCATGAATGTCTGGGAACGCGGAGCCGGCGAAACCCTGGCCTGCGGAACCGGAACCTGCGCAACCCTGGTCGCGGCCGTGCTGAACGGAAAGACCGGGCGGAAAGCGACGGTCCACCTGAAGGGCGGGGATCTGGTCATTGAATGGTCCGAAGCCGACAATAAGGTCTTCATGACCGGCCCGGCCACCGAGGTCTTTGAAACCGTTATCCAGGCAGACGCGTTGGTGCGGGCGAAGTAAAAAAAGAAGTGCGATGGAGGGAACTGACACATGATGGAAAACAATGCGATGAAGAATTTGCCCCCTTATCTGTTCGCCCGGATTGAGAAGAAGATCGATGAGGCGAAGGAAAAGGGGATTGATATCATTAGCCTCGGCATTGGCGACCCGGACCGCCCAACCCCGGACCGGATTATCGAGGCCGGTATCCGCGGGCTGAAGGATGCCGCCAATCACCAGTACCCCAGTTCCGTCGGGATGCTGTCCTACCGCAAGGCGGTCGCAGACTGGTACCAGTCACGCTTTGGCGTCACCCTGGATCCCAAGACCGAAGTGGTTTCCCTGATCGGTTCCAAGGAAGGCATCGGTCATATGTCCTCTTGTTTCCTGAATCCCGGGGATATCAGCCTGGTTCCCGATCCCGGTTACCCGGTTTACAGCATTGGCGCGCTGCTGGCGCATGCCAACCCCTTCAAGATGCCGCTTCTCGAAAAGAATGGTTTTCTTCCGGTTCTGGAAGACATCCCGGCCGATATCGCCCGGCAGGCCAAGCTGATGTGGATCAATTATCCGAACAACCCGACCGGTGCGATGGCCAATGACGATTTCTACAAAAAATGCATCGCCTTTGCGAAGGAATACGATATCCTGCTTTGCCACGACGCCGCCTATTCGGAAGTGACCTTCGACGGGGTAAAAGGCCCGACCCTGTTCCAGTATGAAGGGGCTAAAGAAGTCGGCATTGAATTCCACTCCGTCTCCAAAACCTACAACATGACCGGGTGGCGGATTGGCTGGGCGGTTGGTAATCCCTATGCCGTCGAGGTGCTCGGGCGCTTCAAGTCGAATGTCGACTCCGGTGCGTTTCAGGCGGTTCAGGTCGCCGCGATCGAGGCTTTATCCGGACCGCAGGACTGCGTTGCCGAGATGCGGGAACTGTACCGGGAGCGGCGCGATGTTGTCATCTCCGGTCTCCGCAAAATGGGCTGGACGATCGAACCGCCCAAAGGCAGCATCTACGTTTGGGCCAAAGTACCCAAAGGCTATACCTCTGCCGAATTCGCCGAATTGGCTCTTGAAAAGGCCGGTGTGATCATTACGCCGGGGAATGGATACGGAGAGTACGGGGAAGGCTACTTCCGGATTGCGCTCACCGTGGAAAAAGAACGGATCGTGGAGGCCCTGGACCGCATGTACAAAGCCATTGGACAGGTCTCATTCTAAACGGGGAAACGGAGAAGCATCATGGTAAGAAGCATGACGGGATTCGGCCGGGCTGAAGTGGCCGGCTCTATGTACCAAATTACCTGCGAAATCAAGTGTGTCAACCACCGCTTTTTCGACTTCAATCTTCGGATGCCGCGCCGCTACGGGGCCTTGGAAGACCGGGTGCGCGAGAAGCTGAAGCAGAGTGTCAGCCGGGGACGGGTCGAAGTGTCCTGCAATATTGAGAAATCCGGGACGCCCGAACGCGCGCTCAAGGTTGACAATGAATTGGCAATCACGTATTATAAATGTTTGAAAGATTTAGCTTTCACGCTGGAAATCCCGGCCGATATTCGTTTGATTGACGTTTTTCGACTGCCGGAAGTTTTTTCCCTACAGGAAGCTGAAGACGATCTTGAACACCTCTGGAATGTGATGGACCAGGCCCTTGAACAGGCCATGGCCGAACTGGTTCGGATGCGGGAAAAAGAAGGTCAGACGCTGGTCCGCGACATTGTTCAACGAACCGGCATGATCGTCGAAACGGTTGCCCAGGTTGAGGAGCGCTCACCGCTTGTCGTCCGCGACTATGCCGAACGGCTGCGGAAACGGCTGAACGATCTGATGGGCGAAGCCACCGTTGACGAAAACCGTCTGGCACAGGAAATTGCTGTATTTGCGGACCGGGCCAGCATTACTGAGGAAATTGTCCGGCTTCGCAGCCACTGCCAGCAGATGCAGGAGTATTTGAACGGCAGTGAGTCGGTCGGGCGGAAATGCGACTTTCTGGTTCAGGAAATGCTCCGCGAGGTGAATACGATCGCTTCCAAAGCGAACGATCTCACGATCAGCCAGCTGGCAGTCGATATGAAAGCCGAACTGGAAAAGATCAGAGAACAGATTCAGAATATTGAATAAGGAGGGGTGGCCCGGGTTTCCGGGCGCGAAAAGATGGACATTAAACTGGTGAACATAGGATTTGGCAACATTGTTGCCGCGAATCGTATTGTTGCGATCGTTAGCCCCGAGTCGGCACCGATCAAACGGATTATTCAGGAAGCCCGCGAAAAAGGGATTCTGATTGATGCAACCTACGGCCGCAGAACCCGCGCCGTAATCATCGTGGACAGTGGCCATATCATTCTTTCCGCGGTACAGCCTGAAACGGTGGCAAACCGTCTTTCGGTGAAGGATGCCGGCCACGCCGACGAAGGCTAGGCCGTATGTTGGGGAGAGGGATTTTGTTTGTTGTGTCCGGTCCCTCCGGGGTCGGGAAAGGGACCATTAGGGAAAACCTGATGGTAACTGGGATTGACCTTGTCTACTCGATATCAGCCACAACCCGGAAACCCCGTGCCGGTGAGGTTGACGGACGCGACTATTTCTTTATTGAGGAGAGCCGTTTTGAATCGATGATTCAAAACGGCGAATTGCTTGAGTGGGCCCGGGTTTATACCAACTACTACGGTACACCCCGGGACTTTGTCATGCAAAACTTGGATGCTGGTAAAGATGTCCTGCTGGAAATCGACATGCAGGGAGCGCTTCAGGTCAAAAGTGCGTTTCCCGAAGGGGTTTTTATCTTCATCAAACCGCCCTGCCGGGAGGCGTTGGCCGAACGGCTGCGAACCCGCGGGAAAGACGCCGAAGAAGAGATTGCCAGGCGTTTGGGCGAGTTTGATCAGGAAATGCAGTATATCGTTCATTACGACTATGTCGTGGTAAACGATGAGCTGGAATCGGCCGTCAGTCAGGTGCGTGCGATTATCTGCGCCGAGCATCTGAGAATCGGCCGACATAGTTAGGAGGGGTTTGCATGGTACCGCCGTCGTTGAACGAACTCATGACAATTGCCGACAGCAAGTACGCGATTGTGGTTGCGGTCGCAAAACGCGCCCGCGCGCTGTCAGAAGGCAAGCGTAAGGACGAGGATTGGCGCCTGGCCAGTATGGTCACGGTTGCGCTGGATGAATTGAAAAATGGTGACATGAAGATCATCTATAAGAAGTAGGGATCCGTAAAGGAGCTTTACCATGCCGGGGAAACATACCATTGGCATTGGCATTACCGGAGGTATTGCGGCGTACAAGGTGACCGATCTGGTTAGCCGGCTGACCAAAGAGGGCAATGACGTCCATGTGGTGATGACGCAAAATGCGACCAAAATCATCCCGCCGCTGCCCCTGCGCACACTGTCCGGGAATCCGGTGCTGACTGACACATTTGAAGAAACCAGCCGCTGGAAGGTTCAGCATATCGGTTTCGCCGAGGCGATTGACATTCTGGTGATCGTGCCGGCCACAGCCAACATCATCGCTAAAATGGCGCACGGCATTGCCGACGATCTGCTGTCGACCGAGGTGCTTGCCACCAAAGCGCCGATTCTGGTATGTCCGGCAATGAACACCAATATGTTTGAAAACCCGGTGACGCAGGAGAATATTGAGATCCTGCGCCGCCGCGGCATGTACATACTGGAACCGGCCGAAGGCGAACTGGCCTGTGGCGTGAAGGGCAAGGGGCGGCTCCCGGAAATCGAAACGGTTTATCAATCTGTAATGGAAATTCTGGCTCCAGTCCAGGATTTGGCCGGGAAAACGGTGCTCATTACAGCCGGGGCAACTTGCGAGGATATTGATCCGGTCCGTTTTATTACCAACCGCAGTACCGGGAAAATGGGTTATGCGCTGGCTGAACAAGCCCTCCGGCGCGGCGCCCGGGTTATTCTGGTTACCGGTGCCGGACTGTCGGAGCCCGGCGGCGCAACAGTGGTTCCGGTACGATCGGCCCTGGAGATGTATGAAGCCAGTATGCGTTATTTTCCGGAGAGCGACATCGTGATCGGAGCGGCTGCGGTTGCGGATTACCGGCCGCAGGCATATAGTGATCAGAAGGTGAAAAAATCGGATGATGACCTCGTCATTCGGTTGGTCCGGAATCCGGACATTTTAAAGGAAATGGGCCAGCAAAAGGGTAACCGGATTCTGATCGGTTTTGCGGCGGAAACCCAGGACCTGATTCAGAACGGCAAAGCCAAACTGGCCTCGAAGAACCTGGACCTCCTGATTGCGAATGATGTGACCGAAGATGGCGCAGGATTCGGTGCGGACACCAATATCGTCACCCTGCTTTCTCCCGGTGGCGAGACCAAACAGTATCAGAAAATGCCTAAGGTTGAAGTGGCGAAGATTATTCTGGACGCCACCGCTGCCTTGGTGATTTAATAATACTGGACAATAAGGGAAGGAGATGGGCTCATTGTCGCACAGACTATTTACTTCGGAGTCGGTTACCGAGGGTCATCCCGATAAGATAGCCGATCAGATTTCAGACTCGATCCTGGACGCAATCCTTGCGGCGGATCCGGGTGGCCGGGTTGCCGCCGAAACAATCGTAACCACCGGACTGGTACTGGTGGCCGGGGAGATTTCCACCAAGTGTTATGTGGAAATCCCGAAGATTGTTCGGGATACGATACGTAATATTGGCTATACCCGGGCAAAATACGGTTTTGACTGCGAAACTTGCGCGGTAATCACGTCGATTGACGAGCAGTCGGCAGACATCGCGCTTGGTGTTGATAAAGCGCTTGAGGCGAAGTCCGGCGAGATGACCGATGAGCAGATCGAAGCCATTGGTGCCGGCGACCAGGGGATGATGTTCGGTTACGCAACCGACGAAACTCCGGAATTGATGCCGATGCCGATCCAACTGGCACATAAAGCAGCGATGCGGCTGGCTGAAGTTCGCAGAAAACGGATTTTGCCGTATCTTCGGCCAGATGGAAAAACCCAGTTCACGGTCGAATATGAGGATGGCGTCCCGAAGCGGGTCGATACCGTCGTCGTATCCACCCAGCACAGCCCGGATGTTCCGCTGGAGCATATCCGGCAGGAGATTATCGAGCATGTCATTAAACCGGTGGTTCCGGAGAATATGCTGGACAAGAATACCCGGTACTTCGTCAATCCGACCGGCCGTTTCGTCATTGGGGGTCCCCAGGGGGACGCAGGATTGACCGGCCGGAAAATTATTGTCGATACCTATGGCGGCATGGCACGGCATGGCGGCGGCGCATTCTCGGGCAAAGACCCCACCAAGGTGGACCGCTCGGCAGCGTATGCCGCCCGCTGGGTGGCAAAGAACGTCGTAGCCGCCAAACTGGCACGGCGCTGTGAAATTCAGCTTGCCTATGCGATCGGGGTGGCCCGTCCGGTTTCGATCATGGTGAACACCTTCGGCACAGGCGTGATTCCGGATACCGAAATTTCGAAACTGATTATGGACATCTTCGACCTGCGCCCGGGCGCGATTATCCGCGACCTGGACCTCCGTCGGCCGATATTCAAGAAAACTGCGGCATATGGTCACTTTGGCCGCGAGGACAAGGACTTTACCTGGGAACAGACGGTCAAAGCCGAAGCACTCCGCAAGGCGGCCAAGGCGTAAGATTATTCAATCCCAGGATGCGCCTGACCTTGCACACTGTTGCCGCAGGGAAAAGGTGAAGCGAATGGGAAAATCGAGAAAAAAATCAGTTCCAGTGGTAGTCCCGACGACGGAAAGCAATACACTAAGGATTGACCCCAATACCGTTAAGCTTCGGGATATGCGGGGGATTTCCCTGAGCGGCTGCGGACCGCACGTGGACAAGAAAAAACAGCAAAGAAAAATGTGGTGCAGACAAAAGGGCCGGGTTTATCCCGGCTCTGATTTATTCAGGAGAAGGGACACACTTCGATGCTGCCGCTTCGCGAATAATCGGAAAGGTTCAGCCGCTCCACAGCTGAACTTGGCGACTCGCGAAAATCGTTTTCAACGATTGGTATATGGACTCAATGGCGTGGGCTTGTCGAGGTTGTGAGTTGCGCAAGGGGGGGATTGGTCTGCAGGGCGAGCTTGGTTATAAGGGGCTTTTATACCGGGAGGGACCGTATTACATTCTGCGGCAGTCGATGCCTTATCCGCTGGCGGAAAACAACGCGTATATCATCGAGACGTCCGATGGCTGGACGGTGATTGACGTGGGGATCGACCTGCCGATGACCCGTGAGGTCTGGGAGAAAGCCTTCCGGGAAATCGGAATCAAACCAGGGCAGGTGCGGCAGATCTATATCACCCATTGCCACCCGGATCACCTGGGGGCGGGGCGGTGGCTGCAGCGAACTTGCGACGCGCCGGTCTTTATGCTGGATTCGGAGATTCAGCGGGCGCGAAGATATGTCTTTCTCGAAGCGGATTTTGAGCGCCGTTACCGGAACGCGGTTTGGCCGAAGGCCCAGCGTTACGGGTTCCCAGAGCCTTTATTTGAGCGATTGCTGGTGGATTGGCGGGACGAGGTAACCCCGCTTTTCAGGGAGCCATACGAGTTGTTCCCATTTCACGTCGGCGACCGGATTGAACTGGCCGGCGGCAGCTTTGAAATTTTGGCGGCACCGGGTCACACCGACGGGCAGGTCATGTTCTGGAGCCAGGACGCCGGGCATCTCTTTTTGGCGGATCTTCTGACCGCCGGAGATTATCTTCATTTCACAGAATGGCCGCATACCGAGCTTGATAACCCGCTTCAGGGACTCTATGACACGATTGAACGCGTGAATCAAATGGACATCCAACTGGTGCTGCCGGGCCACGGTCGGCCGTTTCATGAATTGCGGCCACTTACCGAGAAACTTTCGCAGCGTCATGCCAGGAAGCTGGAAAAGGTCCGCAATCTGGTCGGTCATTCGGTTACCGCCGGGGAACTGTACCCCAAGGTCGGTGAGCTGGTAGTCGATTATATCCATTTGCATCGCCTGATGTTCGGTGAAACGGTTGGCTATCTCAATTACCTGGCGGCGCGCGGGGATGTCATCAAGGATGAAAACCGCGATGTAATCCGGTTCGAACGATAAGCAGGGTTTTACCACAAAAAGCCGGGATGATCCCGGCTTTTTTTACCGGTGCAATGACCTGCGCCTGGTCAATTGGGCGAAGTCCGGGTTCCCACAAACTACGGTGGAAAGGGTATAATCAGATTGTTGGAACCCTTTGAAATTCAGGTAAAAGGAGTGCCGGTCATGCAGTATCGAAAACTCGGGGGGACCGGGTTGAATGTTTCCATGATCGGGTTCGGCGGGATACCCATTCAACGGGTGGATGAAGCCGAAGCCGGGCGGATTGTGAATACCGCACTGGACGCCGGAATCAATTTTTTCGATTCGGCCCGGGCGTATACCGATAGTGAGACAAAACTGGGCGCCGCTCTGGAAAAACAGCGGGGCAGGGCGATTCTGGCCACGAAATCGATGGCCCGGGATGCCGGAGCCATGGAACAGGAGATTCGGCGCAGTCTGGAGGCCCTGCGGACGGATACCATTGATTTGTACCAGCTTCACAATGTAAAAGATCTGGAAACGCTGGACCGGGTGCTGGCTCCCGACGGTGCGCTGACCGCCCTCCAGGAAGCGAAAAACCGGGGTGACATCCGGCATATCGGTATTACCGGACACATTCGCAGCGTACTGGTTGAGGCCTTGAAGACTCGGGTCTTTGAAACGGTGCAATTTCCGTTTAATCCGGTGGAAACGGCCGGTGCTCAGGAAATGTTTGATGTTGCGGCCGCGTGTGACGCCGGGGTGATCATTATGAAACCACTGGCCGGCGGCGCTCTGCAGCAGCCGGAACTGGCCCTTCGTTATATTCTCGCTCATCCGGTTTCAACGGTAATTCCAGGCATGGATTCTGTGGAACAGGTTGCTGCGAATGCGCGATGCGCCGCAGCGGCCGGCTCGCTTTCCGAAGCCGAGATGGAGGTCTTGCGCCGTGAAGCGGATTGCCTTGGAACTTCATTTTGCCGGCGTTGTGAATACTGCATGCCATGTCCCCAGGGGATCGACCCACCGACCATCTTTTTGCTCGATGGCTATTATCAGCGCTACAAGCTTCAGGAATGGGCGAAAGTACGGTATAACGGTCTCGCGGTGCCCGGGGACGAATGCCTGGAATGCGGCGTTTGTGAGGAACGATGTCCCTACGGACTGCCGATTGCCCGCATGGTTCGGGAAGCGGCGGAACGCTTGAAATAACGGGCATCCGGTTAGGGGTTCCCTGATACGCGAGGAGGAGAATTGTGAAGCGAAACGGACTTGCCTGGGGTCTTATGGCAGCCGGTTTCGGCGCCATTTTGGCCGGACTGGGACGGGGCGAAGCTGGTGTTATTTTTTTAAAAGCGATCCGCGTATGCCTGGAATGCGCGGGGATCGGCTAGCGGCTTATGCGTACTGTCAGACACTGGATTCAGCTGCTGGCTGCCTTGATCACGAATGCATATCTTCCTGGATTTCGCAGTCTGACGCTCTACCAGGGGGTGTCCAAACAGGTCTGCGTTCCAGTCCTGAATTGCTACTCCTGTCCGGGCGCAGTTTTTTCCTGTCCTGTAGGCGCGATGCAGACCCTGCTCGGTTCCTTTTCGCATCGAATATCCTTGTATGTAGGCGGTCTGCTGACTCTAGTAGGGGCTGCTGGCGGCCGTTTTGCCTGTGGTTGGTTTTGTCCTTTTGGCCTGCTGCAGGATCTGTTGAAAAAGCTGCACCGGAAGGCGTGGCATCTGGCCGGTCCGCTGACGTTGTTCAAATATGTTGTGCTGGCTGGCACCCTCCTGCTGCCGGTACTGTGGCTGCAGCCCGGCGGCTACGGCTGGCCGGTTTTTTGCAAGTTTCTCTGTCCGGCCGGCACCATTGAGGCCGGGCTGCCGCTCGGCCTTGGAAGACCTGAATTCAGAGGGCTTTTAGGCCTGCTGTTTTCCTGGAAGGTCTTTGTGCTGATTACGGTGATGCTGGGTTCGATTTTTTATTATCGGCCTTTTTGCCGGGTTCTCTGCCCGCTTGGGGCGTTTTACGGCCTGTTTAACCGAATCAGCCTGTGGCGTTTGGAGCGGAATGACCACACCTGTACCGGCTGTGGCAGGTGCGAGGCGGTTTGCCCGATGGAGGTTCCGGTGCAAACGGAACCAAATGGCGGTGACTGCATTCGCTGCCTGGTCTGCCGGGACGAATGTCCATCGGGCGCTCTCTCGTTTGGGTATGCACGAACTATACCGGCGGCGGATTTGCCGTCGAATTGACACCCTATCCGGGGAATAAGCGATTGGGAGGGATTCTTGAATGGCGAAGCGATTCCTGAAAACGGCGATCTTATTCTTGGTGCTGGCATTGCTGGTGCCGGGCTGCGTCGGGGCCAGCAGCGCAAAACTCCCCGCAGCCGGGCAAAAAGCAAAACCGATAAAGACTGCCCCGAAACCGCCGGCGGGGAAGCCGGCCAAGTCATTCCGGCTTCCGGTGGCGGGAGAAAACCGGGTGGTATCGGTGCCAGGGGATTTCAAGGGGAAGAAAATCCTCATGATTTACTATTCCTCGACCTGACCGGCCTGTGTGACAGAGTTGCTGCAGTTGCAGCCGAAGTTAACGGACTGGAAAACGAAAAACCTGGTTACGATTGTGATTTCGATGGATGATCCGAAAGAATTGCGGCGTTTATTCAGTGAACGAAAGATTGACGCCATACCACTCTATGACGCGAAAGGGACGGCCGCCCAGTTGTATGGCGTCGTCGGTATTCCGGCTGACTTCATGATCAACCGGCGCGGTGAGCTCGAAAAGCAGTTTGTCGGCTGGGATCAGAACCGGTCGCTCAAGGAGATTGAGGCCTGGATCCTGAAGCCGTAGCGTTTGGTTCGCGGTCGGCGGAAGCCTGGCTGAGCGGACGGGAAAAGAGTTTTACTTTGACGAAAGAGGGAAGCCATTGAGTGATTTGCTGGTCCGGGTCGTGCTCAATATCACCGGCATTCGGGGAAATGAGCCATTCACCTATGCGGTTCCTTCCGAACTGACGGAGCAATGCGGGATTGGGCGGCGGGTTCGGGTGCCGCTCGGCAGCCAAACCGTCACAGGCCTCATTGTCGCCGTCGATGAAAGCCCGGTCTTTACTGGAGAAATCAAATCCATCGCGCAGATTCTTGACGAGGAACCGCTGGTTCCAGCCGATCTGACTGCGCTGGCGATTTGGATTTCCGATTATTACCTGGCGCCTTTGGGTCGGGTGATTCGGACCATGGTTCCGGGTGTTTTTGAAGTGCCGGGGCGAAAACTGGCTGGCTATACCAAAATGCCCGGAGAACAGGCGATATCACAAAACCATGAAACCACCGCTGATGACGCCCCAAAAGATGCGGAGCCGGCACCGGCGGCCGATGCGCTTTGCCAGATCCGGGTGGCAGATCATGTCGGCGAGCCTCAGGTTCAGCGTCTGATCAAACCGGCACCCCGGCAAGCTGACGGTCTGCGCCAATTGTTAAAGGCGGCCGGACCGCTTGATGAACGGCAGGCGGCGGCGCTGATCGGGGCTGCGCCGCTGGCCGCTCTGCTGCATAAAGGCCTTGCGGTGAAGGAATCGAAGGCGTTGACGCCTCTTCAGGATGTCCTGCTCAACCCGGCGCAGTCTGCAGCGGCTGCTGCAATCACGCAAGCCATCGAAAGCACCCGTTATGAACCGTTCCTGCTGTTCGGTGTGACCGGAAGCGGCAAAACCGAAGTGTACCTGCGCGCTATGGAGACAGCGCGCCGGGCCGGCAAACAGACCTTGATGCTGGTACCGGAGATCGGGCTGACGGAACAATTGATTACCATACTGGGGAGCCGTTTGGGCAGTATGGTCAGCGTGCTGCACAGCCGGCTGACTGACGCCGAGCGGCGCATTGAATGGGAACGGGCCCGGTACGGGGGAGCGAGTGTCGTGGTGGGCGCCCGATCAGCTGTTTTTGCGCCTTTAACCCGGCTGGGATTGGTTATCATCGACGAAGAACAGGAATCCTCATTTCGACAGGATGAAAATCCGCGCTATGATGCCCGCATGGTTGCGCTGGAACGGGCCCGGCAAGCCGGTGCGGCCCTGGTGATGGGCTCTGCGACGCCGTCACTGGAAGCCACGGCCCGGGCTGACCGGGAAGGGTGGAAAATCCTCCGGCTGCCGGACCGGATTGCCGACACCGGACCAAGGGAAATCGTTGTTGCCGATATGCGGCGCGAAACCAGAGCCGGAAATGCAGGATTGCTGTCTCAGGTGCTGCTTGATTCGATTGCCGAATGCCTGCGGCGGGGCGATCAGGCTATTGTTTTTCTGAACCGGCGCGGGTATGCCACGCTGGCGGTTTGCCTGGCCTGCGGTCATATGATCGGCTGTCGTTCCTGTGATGTCAAATTAAACTACCACCGGGAATCCGGCCGCATGATCTGCCACACCTGCGGGTATGAAGAACCTTTTGAAAACAAATGTCCGGCTTGTCAGAGCCGCCAGCTTCGTTTAATGGGGGCTGGAACTCAAAAAATAGAAGCGGAACTGCTGTCCCGGTTTCCTGACGCCCGGATTTTGAGAGTAGATACCGACAGCGTGAAGGCCCGGGACGGCCACCGGCAGTTTATTGACCAGATTGCCGGACGAAAAGTCGATCTGATCGTTGGCACCCAGATGATTGCCAAAGGATTCGATTTTCCGGGGGTGGCACTGGTTGGTATCGTTCACGCCGATGCCCTGTTAGGAATGCCGGATTTCCGCGCTCGGGAACGGGCTTTTTCGCTGCTGCTGCAGGTGGCAGGGCGCGCTGGCCGGGGGAGCGCTCCAGCACAGGTCATTCTGCAGACTTACGATCCGGAAGAACCGGTGTTCGAACTGCTTCAACGGGAGGATTACGCCTCGTTCGTTCGGGACGAGATGACCTGGCGGGAAACATACCAGTATCCGCCGTTTGCCGAACTGGTCAAGCTCAGTTTCAGCGGCCCGGATGAAGCGGCGGTCGTGGCGGAAGCAGCTTTTTCAAGGCTTTTAGCTGAGGAGATGATCGGCGAATCCGGCTTTGAAATCGAAGTTCTTGGGCCAGCGCCTTGCGCGGTGACCCGGGTGAAAAACCGATACCGTCATCAGATGCTGCTGAAAGGTTCGTCTCTGGATTTTATGAGAACCATTGCGCGGTATATAATAGAAAAAGGTGCCGGCGTCGGCGTAAGGGTGGATGCCGATATTGACCCGCAGGGAATGATGTAATCAATCAATGGAGGGCTTGTCGTGGCAGTTTACAAGATTGTCGAAATCGGAGATCCGATTTTGAAGGAAAAAGCGGTAAAGGTTCGCGAGATCAATGACCGGATCACAGCCTTGTTGGACAACATGGTTGAAACCATGCACTCAAACGACGGGGTTGGACTGGCTGCTCCCCAAATCGGGGTGTCCAAGCGTATTATTGTGGTTCATGTGGAAGATACGCTGCTGGAGCTGGTCAACCCGGAGATTATAGAGGGGGAAGGAGAAGCGGACGGCATTGAAGGCTGTCTTTCCGTTCCCGGCGTGCGCGGCAAGGTGAAGCGCATGGAAAAAATCACAGTAACCGGTCTGAACCGCGATGGTGAGGCGGTGTCCCACGATGTCGAAGGCATGCTGGCACGGGTGGTGCAGCACGAAGTGGATCACCTGGACGGTGTGCTGTTTGTGGATCGGGCATACTGGACCGCGCGGGAGAGATAATACATGCGAATTGTTTTTATGGGGACGGCGCCATTTGCCGTACCTACTTTGCACAACCTCATTCTGGCCGGGCATGATGTCCGGCTGGTTGTTACTCAGCCCGACCGCCCGGCTGGCCGCGGCAAACAGCTCAAAGCCCCGCCGGTGAAGGAACTAGCCCTGGAATTCGGGATTGAATGCGCACAGCCGGAATCCGTCCGGACCGACGCGTTTCTGAACCAGTTGAGCGACATCGGCCCTGATGTCATTGTAGTTGTGGCTTATGGGCGCATTCTTCCCGAACCGGTATTAACCCTTCCGCCGCTCGGGTGCATCAATCTGCACGGATCGCTGCTACCGGCCTACCGGGGAGCAGCGCCGGTGCAGCGGGCAATTATGGCCGGCGAACCGATGGTGGGCGTAACCACAATGCATATGGATCGGACTATGGATACGGGGGATATCATTCTTCGCCGGTCGGTCCAACTGGTCGGTGATGAGGACCACGGACAGGTTGCCGAAGTGCTCTCGCGCGATGGCGCGGCCTTGATGCTGGATACCCTGGATCAGCTTGAATGGGGAACGGCGCCGCGGATACCGCAGGACCACACCCAGGCTACCTACGCCCCGCCGCTGGGCCGGGATGATGAGATGATTGATTGGACCAGGCCGGCCAGGGATCTTATGAACCAGATCCGCGGCTTGTCACCGGCACCGGGCGCATTCACCGGGTGGCGCGGGGGAAAGCTCAAGCTTTTTAAAACCCGGGTGATCGAAAGTGACGGCGGCAAAAGCGGTGAACCGGGAGAGATCGTGGAAGTGGGTCCGGAAGGATTTACGGTCTCAGCAGGGTCGGGGCGGCTCCTGGTTCTGGAACTGCAGCGCGAGGGTAAAAAGCGGGGATCAGCCGCTGATTTTTTAATGGGTTCCCGGCTTGCGGTCGGGGAACGGCTGGGCGCGCCTGACTGAAAAAATAAGACTTGCTTCCGGTACGGGTTATGGCGGGTGTTTAACAGGGGGCTAGAAGGGGGAAACATACCATGTTTTTTTGGGATCCAACCTATATCATGATCATTCCGGCCATTATTCTGTCGATCTGGGCGCAGTACAAGGTGAAATCAACCTTTGCGAAATACTCGCAAGTCGGGTCCAGCCGCGGAACCACGGGTGCGGAACTGGCGGCTGCCTTGCTTCGGCGCGGCGGCCTGAATTCGGTTAAAATCGAACACGTGCCCGGCGAGCTGAGCGATCATTACGATCCCGGCGCCAAAATACTGCGGCTGTCCGATTCGGTGTATGGCAGTTCCTCAGTGGCGGCACTTGGGGTCGCGGCGCACGAAGTGGGTCATGCGTTCCAGCATGAAACCAGCTATCTTCCGCTGAAATTGCGCAACTCACTGGTTCCGGTGGCGAATATCGGTTCGATGGCCGCCTTCCCGCTGATTCTGATCGGGATGTTTCTGCACTGGGCCAACCTGGCGTTTATCGGCGTGATCGTTTTTACGGTGGTGGTTGCGTTTCAGATGGTGACATTGCCGGTTGAGTTTAATGCCTCACGCCGCGCGGTGGCTTTATTGGCCGAGGGTGGCTACGTAACCCCCCAGGAAAAACCGATGGTGGAAAAGGTGCTTCGGGCCGCGGCTTTGACCTATGTCGCGGCAGCGGTGGTCGCCATCATGGAGCTGCTGCGCTTTGTTGTCATGTTAGGATTTTTAGGCGGCAATGACGATTAAGAAACAGGCCGTCAGGAAAACGGCACGCAGCATCAGTCTTGATATTCTGGAACAGGTTCTCCAGGGTGGCGCCTATGCCAATTTAGCCCTGGACAAGGCCCTGAACCGGTCTGGGCTCAGCGCGGCTGACCGGGCCTTAACAACCGAACTGGTCAACGGCGTTGTCCGCATGAGCAAGCACCTGGATTGGGTGCTTCAGCTCTTTTTGGCGCGCAAAGGAAAACCGCTTCATTCACGGGTTCGATTGGTATTGCTGTTGGGAATCTACCAGATTCTTTTTCTGGAGCGGATTCCGGTCTACGCCGCGATCAATGAATCCGTGGAATTGGTCCGGCGTGATCAGCCCGGCGCTGCCGGCCTGGTGAATGGATTGCTGCGCAATGTCGAACGCGGGAAAAACAGCCTGGCCTATCCGGACCGGAATCAGGATCTGACCGCCTATTTTTCGGTATATTATTCGCATCCTGAATGGATGGTGCGGCGCTGGTTGGATCGATGGGGTCCGGAATTGACCGAAAAGCTGCTTCAATTCAACAACAGCCCGGCTCCGCTGTCCATCCGGGCGAACCGGCTTAAAACCGACCGAAATGCGCTGTTAGAGCGCCTGGAGGCGGAAGGCGTTACAGCGGTAAGCGGAACCTTAAGCCCGGACTGTCTGGTGCTGAAGGGTCTGCCCGGGCCGATTACCGGCCTTGCGTCCTACCAGGAAGGTCTGTACTATATTCAGGGTGAGGCGACAATGCTGATCGCGCCAGCGCTGCGGCCTGCCCCCGGCGATCAGGTTTATGACCTGTGTGCCGGGGTGGGTGGAAAATCGACGCATCTGGCGGAATTGATGGATAACCGGGGAGCGGTTCGCGCAGTCGATCTTTATGAACATAAGACCCGGCTTCTTGAGGAAAACCTGAAGCGGTTGGGGATCACGATTGTCACCGGGGTGGCGGCTGATCTGCTGACGCTCGATCCGGGCGGCAAGCCGGCGGATTCGGTGCTTTTAGATGCCCCATGCTCGGGACTCGGTGTGCTTCGCCGCCGGGCCGACCTTCGCTGGCGCAAGACGCCCGAGGCGATCGCCGAAATGGCCAATCTGCAGCGAACCATGCTGGAACAGGCGGCCCGGTTGGTTCGCCAGGGCGGCAGTCTGCTCTATGCCACCTGCAGCCTGGAACCGGAGGAAAACGAAGCGGTGACCAATGCGTTTTTGGCATCAAATCCGGATTTTGAGCCTGCCAATCTGGCCGAACGGCTTTCGGCCGACCTGGACGAAACGTTCGGGACGATCGCGCGAGAGAGGGGGCAGCTTACGGTGTTTCCGCCAGTTTTTGGAGCGGACGGCATGTATCTGGCCCTGATGAGGAGAAGGTAAGAAGTGGAACGAACAGAACTGTTGGGTATGACGCAAGGGGAAATGGAAGACTTTATGGCGTCGGCCGGGGAAGCGCGTTTTCGCGGCCGGCAGGTGTACCGCTGGGTCTATGTAAAAAACACCGGCTCATTCTATGATATGAGCGATCTGCCGCGCTCGCTTCGGGAGAAGCTTGACCAGTTGGCCAGGATCTCTATTCCCAAGGTGGTTAAAGCGCGGACTTCGAATGATGGCACGCGCAAATTCCTGTTGGAGCTGTCGGACAAAAAACGGATCGAAACGGTCGCCATCCCGCAAAAGTGGGAGGGAGGCAGAAAATACACGGTCTGCGTGTCGACCCAGGCGGGCTGTCCGATTGGATGCGCTTTCTGTGCCACCGGCCAATCCGGGTTTGATCGTGATTTGACGGCCGGCGAGATCGTCGGACAGGTCATTGTCGCGGAACGGGAAATGCGCCGGCGGGAAAAGCACACCGCGGAGGACCGGATTGTAACGAACCTCGTCTTTATGGGAATGGGCGAGCCGCTGCTCAATCTGGATGCGGTGTTGGAGGCAGTAGCGCTGTTAAATGACGCTAAGGGGATGAACCTTGGGCAGCGCCACATGACGATTTCGACAGCCGGGCTGGTTCCAGGCATTGACCGGCTAGCCGAGCGGGAGCTTCAGCTGACCTTGGCGTTGAGTCTGCATGCAGTGACCGATACCGTGCGGAATCAGTTGGTTCCTTTAAACCAGAAGTACGGGATCAGAGACGTTCTAGCGGCAGTTCGACGGTATACAGAAAAAACCGGCCGCCGGTCCACGATTGAGTATGTTTTGCTCTCCGGGGTCAACGATCGGCCGGAAGATGCGGATCGATTGGCATCGCTGCTAAAGTCCATGCTGGTGAATGTCAATTTGATTCCCTATAATCCGGTCGAGGGTACCGGATATGATCGGCCCGCGCCGGAATCGGTCCGGTGCTTTTTGGATCGGCTGACCCAGGCCGGCATTGCGGCAACCGTTCGGGAAGAAATGGGAAACGACATTGAGGCGGCCTGCGGCCAGCTCAGAGCCCGTCGGACGACGTGACGGTTCGGAAGCAAAAGCAGGAAATGCCTGTTTTAAATCGAATAGTTTTAGAAAAGTCGGCTTCCAGCCTGAAACAAGGCCTGGAAAGGCTTGTAAATCCAAATTCGTTTGGGGTAGGAGTGAATTCATGCGGTTTGCCGCAAAGACCGACATCGGGCTGATTCGAAAACAGAATCAGGATCGTTACCTGATGAAACCGGATCAGGGTTTGTTTGTCGTTTGCGATGGCATGGGGGGGCATAAAGCTGGAGAGATTGCGGCGCAGATGGCTGTTGATGCGATTGCCGAGGCTTTTTCTACGGCCGTTGATACCCTTAAGGCCAAAGACAGCCTGGTATCAGCGATCGCTGAAGCGAACCGGAGAATCTATCTGGAATCGATCAGCAATGACGAACATGCCGGGATGGGAACGACCATTATCGCCGCCCATTTGGACGGTTTTACGCTGCAGGTGGCCAGCATTGGCGACAGCAGCCTTTTTATTGTCAGGGCAGATGCCATTGAAAAGGTCACCGAAGACCATACCCTGACAGAAAAACTGTATCGTGAGGGATTGCTGGATGCGAATGAACGGAATACCCACCGCTTCCGGCACGTCCTGACCCGGGCCCTGGGCACTGAGGAAACGGTGGAACCCGATGTGCGGCAGCGGGCGTTGGAACCGGGGGATACCGTAGTTATCAGCACTGATGGGCTGACTGATATGGTTGAACCCGCCGAAATCAAAGACCTGATTGTGGAATCCCAGGATATAGAGAAAGCTTTGGATCAGCTGCTTCAGCTGGCGCTGGATCGTGGCGGGCATGACAATGTCACGATGATTATGATCCGGGTTGAACGGGAGGATTAACGAATTGAACAATCATCTGTTGGGGAATCGGTATGAAATTATTGCGAAAATTGGGGACGGCGGTATGGCTACAGTCTACAAAGCCCGCTGTACTTTGCTTGATCGAATCGTCGCGGTAAAAGTGCTCAAGGACGAACTCGCGGGGGATAAGAACTTCGTCATGAAATTCCGGAGTGAAGCTCAGGCCGCCGCGAAAATATCGCATCCGAATATCGTGAATATTTACGACGTTGGTGAGGACCGCGGTCTGAACTTTATCGTCATGGAATATATCGAAGGCTGCACCCTCAAAGAAGTGATTCAGAAAACGGCGCCGATGGCGGACGAGGAAGTCATCCGGAACGCAGCCATGATCTGCGATGCCCTGACCCATGCGCATGCGAAAGGAATTGTCCACCGGGATATCAAACCACACAATATCCTGGTCACCAGCGAGGGGAATGTCAAAGTCGCCGATTTCGGCATTGCCCGCGCGGTTGGCGGCGGAACGGTCACTTACAGCGGAATGATGATCGGTTCAGTGCATTATGTCGCACCCGAACAGGCACAGGGCGATAATGTGGATGCCCGGACTGACCTGTATTCCCTGGGCTGCGTCATGTACGAAATGACGACCGGACAGGTTCCGTTTGAGGCTGATAGTGCGGTCACCATAGCGTTGAAACACATGCATGAGGAAGCAGTGCCTCCCTCGGCCATCAATGCGAAAATCAGTCCAAAGCTGGAGCAAGTGATCCAGACCGCGATGGCCAAAGACCCGGATTACCGGTTCCAATCCGCCCAGGAACTCAAAAACGCATTGTACAGCCAGGTGCCCCTGAAGCCGGCAAAACCGGAAAAAGGAAAGAACAAACGCGATAATGAAAGAACCCTGGTTGGTCCTGCGATCCGGAACAACCGGACGGCTGCGGCCGGGAAACGTCGAATCAGTTCGATGGGTTATGTCGTGATTATTGGCGCTCTTCTGTCGGTACTCGGTGGGTTTCTGTTCGGGATGCGGGATAATTTCTTCGGCACAGAGATTGAAGTGCCGAACGTTACCGGTCTGACCATCAAAGAGGCTGCGGAATCTTTGGAAGACGAGAAACTCAAAATGGAAGTGAGAACCGAGGTCAACAGCACCGATGTGCCGGTAAACCATATCGTTTCTCAGATTCCTGCCGCGAATTCCAAGGTGAAAGAGGGACGGACCATTCAGGTCACAGTCAGTAAAGGGGCCGAAGTCGTTGTCGTACCTGACATTACTGGCAAATCGATGGAAGACGCGAGTTCCATCCTAAAAGAAGAAGGCCTTTCGCTGGGGGAAGTCGGCAAGACCGAGGACCCGGAGATTCCGGAGGGCCAGATCGCCTCGCAGTCACCGCAGTCTGGCGAAAAAGTAAAAGCTGGATCAGAGATTGATATTACGGTCAGCGCAGGGAAGACGGCTGAGAACAAAATGCGCAATGTCGTCGGCATGTATCTGTCGGAAGCGCGCACCACGCTGGTTGACGGGGATGGTTTAACCGTCGAAATTACCAAGACCGACAGCGAATCGTATTTCCCGGGGCAGGTCATCTCGCAGACGCCGGCTTCCGGACAGAGTTTCACCAAAGGCCAAAAGGTGTCGCTGGTGGTCAGCAAAGGCCCCGGTCCGCTGCCCAAACAGGCGGCGATCGATTTTACCATGCCAGACGTGAACGACTATGCGGTGCTTTCGGTGGTTGTGCAGGACGTAAAGGGCCGCCGGGAGATCTATAACGACACGCACAGCAGCGGCTATGTTTTTTCGCGCCGAATCGAATACTATGGCAAAGCAACCGTTGTATTCTACGTGGACGGCCAGGAAATCCAATCAAGGGTTTTGAATTAGCACGGGAGGCTGCATGACGGACGAGACACCAGCCATCGTTTTAAAACGATACAGTGGCTTTTATTATGTTCAAGACCCAACCGGGGCGATTCTGGAATGCAAACTTCGCGGCAAGCTGAAAAAAAGTGTAGTGCTGACCGGTGACCGGGTTCGAGTGACGGTTAAATCACCCGGAGAAGGAATGATCGAAGAGATCCTGCCGCGCACCAATGAATTGACGCGCCCCCCCATCGCCAATGTCGACTGCATGATGATCGTTGTAAGCTATTCGCACCCCTCTCCCAGTATGAATTTTTTGGACCGGCTGCTGGTTCATGCCCGGCATCTGGACTTAGATCCGCTGATTGTCATGAACAAAGCCGATCTCAGCCCGACACCCGAAGCCGAAGAAGTGCTCCGGGTGTATCAGACGGTGGGATACCCGGTTTATCTGACTTCAGCCCGAACCGGTCAGGGAATTCAGGCGCTGCTTGATGCCTTGAAGGGGAGGATTGCGGTTCAGGCCGGCTCGTCCGGCGTCGGAAAATCAAGTTTAATGAACCGCCTGATCGACGCGGATACGATGAAAACCGGCGAAATCAGCAGCAAGCTGGGCCGTGGAAAACATACGACCCGCCACGTGGAATTGATTCCGCTTCCGGTCGGCGGCTGGCTCGCCGATGCCCCCGGGTTCAGCGTGCTGGAGCTCCCTGAAATGAAAAGAGTCGATCTGGCAGGGGTTTATCGAGAATTTGACGCTTTCATGGGATCCTGCCGTTTTGCGGACTGTATTCACGCGAAAGAGATCGAGTGCGGCGTGAAACAGGCGGTGGAAACCGGGGAGATCCCCCCGGAGCGATATAAAAATTATCTGGCTTTTCTCGAAATACTGGCTGAGAAGGAGAAAACATACCGATGATTTCGATTGCACCGTCCATTTTATCGGCAAATTTCGCCGAGCTTGGGGCCGATATCTCAAAGGTTGAATCGGCCGGAGCCGATATGCTGCATATCGATGTCATGGACGGGCATTTCGTTCCCAACCTGACGATCGGTCCTCCTGTGGTAGCGGCCTTGCGCAGGACAACCAAACTATTTTTCGACGTGCATCTGATGATTGAACGACCGGAGCAGTTGATTTCCCAATTTGTGAAAGCCGGGGCTGATTTAATCACCGTGCATGCGGAGGCGTGTACGCATCTGCACCGGGTCCTGGGGCAAATCCGGGACGAAGGGGTTCAATGCGGCGTGGCGCTCAATCCGCACACTCCTCTGCAGATCCTGGAGCATGTTTTGAACGATGTCGACCTGGTCCTGATCATGAGTGTGAATCCGGGCTTCGGCGCGCAGGCTTTCCTGCCGCTGGCGGTGGACAAGGTGCGTCGGCTGCGCAGAACCGTCGAGGAACGGGAGGCACGAGCCCGCATCGAGGTTGACGGCGGAGTCAATGCCGAAACCGCGCCGCAGTTGGTCAGCGCCGGCGCTGACATTTTAGTGGCTGGTTCATTTATTTTCGGTTCAAACGATATTGCAGACGCAATGCAGCAGTTGCGCCAGAGCGGGATCAAACGCCTGCGCCAGCGCCCCAGGGAATCTTGACCCCCGAATCAAGGGGATGGTATCATAATCACACAACAAAATTGAAAACGTTTCCTTCGGGGACTGGTGAAATTCCGTACCGGCGGTAAAGCCCGCGAGCCTTTATGGCAGGATCCGGTGAAATTCCGGGGCCGACAGTATAGTCTGGATGGGAGAAGGAACTTGGAAAGCCGCGCATACGACGTGGGGCTTTTGCTTGTGTCCGTCCGAAAACCCCGAAATGCGGGGTCTTTTGATTTCTTGCACCTAAAAAGTACCGAAAGCTGTGCGCCGAGGGAACTGATTGCGGCGCGGTTTTCTAGGGGAGTTGTGAGGTTGTCAAACGTGGAACAGCAGCATGAGTATTTCATGAAACGGGCCCTGGAGCTTGCGGCCAGGGCGTTGGGGCGAACCAGTCCGAATCCGGTGGTTGGCGCCGTGATCGTTAAAGACGGCAAGGTGGTCGGTGAAGGCTATCATGCCCGGGCCGGCACTGCGCACGCCGAAGTCGTGGCCCTGCAGCAGGCGGGTGAGGCCGCCCGGGATGGCGTCATGTATGTCACCCTGGAGCCCTGCAACCATAAAGGCAAGACACCGCCGTGCACCGAAGCGGTCATCGGCGCCGGTATCCGGACCGTTTACGCCGCGATCCTTGATCCCAACCCGCTGGTGGCGGGCAAAGGGGTGAAGCGGCTGCAAGACGCGGGCATAGAGGTCCATACCGGGCTTCTGGAACAGGAAGCCGCCCGGCTGAACGAATTTTTCTTCAAGTTCATCACCACCGGAATGCCCTTTGTGGCGGTGAAAACGGCGATGTCGCTGGATGGAAAAATCGCCACCCGGTCCGGGGATTCCAAATGGATTACCGGCGAACCGGCACGCGAATTTGTCCACCGGCTCCGGGATCAGTATGACGCCATTTTGGTCGGAATCGGCACGGTGTTGGCGGACAATCCCAGGCTGAATACCCGACTGGCCTCGAAACCGGGCCGGGATCCGGTTCGCCTGATTGTGGACGGCCGCCTGGAAGTGCCCTTGGATTCGAATGTGGTGCAGACGGCGAGACAGCAGAAAACCGTGATCTACTGTTCGATGCACGCTGATCGAACCCGCATCGAAGCGCTGAAAGCGCTCGGGGTCGATGTGGTCCCGACGACGGAAAACGAGGAGAAAATCCCCCTCGAAACCATCCTGCGGGATGTCGCCCAGCGTGGCCTGACCAGTGTGCTGATCGAAGGCGGAAGCCGGATGAACGCGTATGCCTTTGAGCACAACCTGGTGGACAAGGTTTTCTGGTTCATCGCACCGCGAATCATCGGCGGCGCCAAAGCGATTCCGCCGGTTGCCGGCCGGGGCGCCGAAACCGTCGCGGAAGCCCTGGTGCTTCGAAATACCGAACTCACTACATGGGGTGATGACCTGTTAATCACCGGCTATACCCGATAGTCTGGAAGCGGCGAATACTCGGGAAGTTTGTCTTCCTGGAAAGGGGAATTATTCCGTGTTTACCGGAATTGTTGAGGAATTAGGAACTGTCCGCGGCATTCAGCGGGGCGCAAACTCGATTCGGATCGAAATTGCGGCTGATACCGTATTAGCGGACGTGAAACTGGGTGACAGCATCGCTGTCAATGGGGTGTGTCTGACCGTAGTGGATTTCGCCGCAGACCGGTTTACGGCCGACGTCATGCCGGAGACCATGCGGAAAACATCGCTGCACAAGCTTCAGCCCGGGGACCGGATCAATTTGGAGCGTGCGCTGCGGCTCGGAGACCGGATGGGCGGCCATATCGTCAGCGGTCATGTGGATGGGATTGGAACCATTCGGCGGATGGAGCGCCAGGATATTGCGATGATCGTGACGCTATCATGCCCGGCCGCCTTACTGCGCTATATTATTCCCAAAGGGTCCATCACCATTGACGGCATTAGCTTAACCGTGGTTGAGGTGACCGGGGAAGGTTTCAGCGTATCACTCATCCCGCATACGGCCGGGATGACCACGCTGGGTTTGAAGAAAGCCGGTGATCCGGTGAATCTGGAAACGGACATCATCGGAAAGTATGTTGAAAAACTGCTCACCGGGGGGCAGCCTTCGCCAGGGGGCATTGATATGGATTATCTCAGGGAAAACGGCTTCCTTTAGGCCTGATATAGATGAAATATGCTGGATAAAGAAACTAAGGGGTGACAACCATGTTTAACACCATCGAAGAAGCAATTGCCGACATTCGAAACGGGAAAATGGTCATCGTGGTCGATGATGAAGACCGCGAAAACGAGGGCGATCTGATCGTTGCTGCCGAAATGGCAACAACGAAAGTGGTCAATTTCATGGCGACACATGCCCGAGGGCTGATCTGCATGCCCATGACCGGCGACCGGCTTGATGCTCTGGGCATTGGTCAAATGGTCCGGGAAAACACGGACAATCACGAAACCGCCTTTACGGTTTCCGTGGACTATACGACAACCAGAACCGGGATTTCGGCGCACGAGCGGGCTGATACGATCCGGGCTTTAATCAATCCGGAAGTGAAAGCGCCCGATTTCCGAAGGCCTGGCCATATCTTTCCGCTTCGCTACCGGGATGGCGGTGTGCTGCGACGGGCCGGCCATACCGAGGCTTCGGTGGACCTGGCGCGTCTTGCCGGTTTGTACCCGGCCGGCGTCATCTGCGAGATCATGAATGAGGATGGCTCCATGGCTCGGGTTCCCGAACTGGTGGAATTCGCACGCAAGCACGACTTGAAACTAATCACAATTGCCGCTTTGATCGAGTACCGCCGTCATTCGGAACGGTTGGTGCGGCGAGTGGCTGAGGCGAAACTCCCCAACAAGTTCGGTGACTTTATGACCGTCGCGTATGAATCCATTCTTGACGGGCAGGAGCATATCGCATTGGTGCGCGGGGATATTTCAGACGGCAAGCCGGTGTTGGTGCGGGTCCACTCAGAGTGCCTGACCGGGGATGTTTTCGGCTCACTGCGCTGCGACTGCGGGGAGCAGCTCGCCGCCGCCCTGACAACCATCGAAAAAGAAGGGCGTGGGGTTCTGCTGTATATGCGGCAGGAAGGGCGCGGCATTGGTCTTTTGAACAAAATTAGGGCCTATGAACTGCAGGACCAGGGGAAAGACACGGTCGAGGCAAACCTGGCTCTCGGATTCCCGGCGGACCTGCGCGAATACGGGATCGGCGCACAGATTCTGGCCGATCTCGGGATAACCCATATGCGGCTGATGACCAACAATCCCCGAAAAATCAAAGGATTGGAAGGTTACGGCCTGGATGTGGTGGAACGGGTGCCGATTGAAATGTCGGCGGTTCGCGAAAACGAGCAATATTTGAAAACCAAGAAGGAAAAGCTCGGGCATATGCTCGCACATATTTAAAGGATTGAGGAGGAAAAAGACGTGGCGAAAGTACTTGAAGGCAAGCTGGTTGGGGATGGACTTCGGTTTGGCATCGTGGTAAGTCGATTCAACGAGTTTTTCACACAAAAACTGCTGGGTGGCGCGATGGATGCTCTGACCCGGCATGGGGTATCCGCGGATGACATCGATGTCACCTGGGTGCCCGGCGCTTATGAAATCCCGCTTGTAGCCGGGAAAATGGCCCAGAAAGGGTATGACGCGGTGCTTTGCCTGGGCGCCGTAATCCGCGGCGCAACCCCGCATTTTGAATATGTTTCCGCGGAAGTGACCAAAGGCATTGCGCAGGTCGGGCTGAATTCCGGCAAACCGATCATTAATGGTGTAATTACGACCGATACCCTGGAACAGGCGATTGAACGGGCTGGGACCAAAGCAGGCAACAAAGGCTTTGATGCAGCAATTACCGGCATCGAAATGGCAAATCTGATGAAGGCCCTGGGCTAGGCTCAAGCGGCTAAAATTTTATAAGATGTGGATCGACCCGGGGTCTTAACCCCGGGTTTTTCATGGGGGATTCGTTTCGGGAAGCAGGAAAAATTTCGGCAAAACGAGAAAGCTTGAATCATTACCCGGCATCAAAGGCTTTATGCGGGCCGGGATTCGGTCGAGAATGGGGGCATTGCGGTGGCAGATTGCCGGCAGTGCGGGACAAAGAAAAAGCCGTCCATCGCTGATTTTATCTTATCTGGGAGCGGCCCGGTCTACACCTGTCAGACCTGTTCCAAAGCTTACCTTGAACACCCGCTCACCCGAATGATCGCGCTTGCGGGACCGCTGGTGCTGGTTCCGGTGGTCTTTTTTCTCGCTGAACTGATCGCGTTCCACACCGATCTCTCTTTTAACGTGAAATGGCTGACCATTCTGGTTCTGGTCGTTGGTTCGATCACCGGCGGGGAGGCGGCGCACTGGTTTTACACGATGCTTGAGCCAAAAGATGAAGTGCCGCCCAGACCGGTGCGGGTTCTGAAAAAGAAGGAATCCGCAGATTCAGAGGCGGCCGCGGGTGACGAGTCAACCGAGGCCGCTGAAATGGTGGAACCGGAAAGCGATGCCGAAGAATCAGCGATCGAAGAGGCCGGTCAAATAGGCGGGGAGACAGAAGCGGATACGCTCGAAGCCCCCCCGGACGAGGCGGCGGCTGTTTCGGTTTGCCCGGGCTGCCACGACAAAGCCAAGCCCGGCCTGTTGGGCTCATTGTTTTACGAACATGGCCATCTGTCCGGGGAGTATACCTGTTATCACTGCCGGGCCGTTTTCAGCGAGAATCGAATCACCAACTATGCTTCCGTCGTGGTGTTGATCGTCCTTGGGGCTGCCGCCGCGGCCGCAGACTATTTTGTCATTGCCTCCTGCCCGGAGTTGGGCGTTTGGAAATGGTTTTTTGCGATCCTGATCATTTATCTGTCGGCGCTGACCGCGGGAATCCTGCACTGGCTGTATATGCGGATCGATCAAAAAGTCAGCCATGGCGGGGGAACAACGGAGATTTAGCGACAAGTTCAGCGGGCCCGGGTATTCACCCGGGCCCGCTTCTTAGACAAGGGATTTCATTATGTGAGGCTGCCGGCGTCCTCGTTTTGGACAAACGTTTCACAGTACGTTCCGAGGCTTGACGATGCTGAATTTTTCGCCTGCGGTTTGACTTCAATCGCATCGGCTTCACAAAGGCCTTCCGCGTTAAAGTGGCAGTTCATGACAGCGCATTTGATACTGCTGCAATTCATGGGATTCACCTCCTTTTCCAGATCATGCATAGCGTGCCCGCCCAACCCGGTTTTCATCCTCCGGAATCCGCCGAAAAATCCTTTTAGAGGGGTTTGTTACCAGCAAGCTTTTCTATATAATTAGAATGATCAATAATTGGGGAACAAGGCATAAGGAGGATATGATGAGAAATCCCTTAAACCTGCTGCTGCTGGCGATTCCGGTCAGCATCTACTTTGAATATACCGGCAACGAAATAGCCCTGTTTTTTTCCGCCTGCCTGGCGATTGTGCCGTTGGCCGGCTTAATGGGCGAGGCGACCGAAAATCTGGCCTGCTACACCGGCGAAAGAATCGGCGGCTTGCTGAACGCAACCTTTGGGAACGCAACCGAACTGTTGATTACGGTCTTTGCCTTACAGGCGGGTTTATTCGAAGTCGTCAAGGCTTCGATTGCGGGTAGCATTCTGGGGAACATCCTGCTGGTGCTCGGCCTTTCGATTCTGGTTGGGGGCATTAAGAACGGCCTGCAGTCCTTTGACCGGATTCATGTCAGCAATCAGACCAGTATGCTTGTGCTGGCTGTCATTGCGCTGATTATACCGGCGGTTTTTTTCCAAGGACAGCATACCGCCGAGGTGGAAAGCTTCAGCCTGATGGTTGCCGGAATCCTGATCGTGCTGTATTTTGCGGGTCTATTATTCGCGATGCGCCGGCAGGGTAAACAATGCGAAGTGGAAACGGCGGAATGGAGCAAAGGCAAATCGATCGGGTTCCTGGCGGTGGCCACCGCACTGATTGCGCTGGAGAGCGAATTCCTGGTCAGCGGGATTGAACCGGTGACGGCGGCCCTGGGATGGACCGAATTCTTTATCGGCATCATCGTGATTCCGATTATCGGGAATGCGGCCGAGCATTTTACGGCGATTGTCATGGCGGTAAAGAATAAAATGGATCTCTCTTTCGAGATTGCGGTTGGTTCAAGCACCCAGATCGCCATGCTGATTACGCCGCTGCTTATTTTCATCAGTCTTGGCGTGGGCAAACCCATGGATATCATTTTCAACTATTACGAAATCGCAGCGATTGCGTTGGCCGTGCTGATCGCTCAGTCCATCAGCCAGGACGGAGAGTCCAACTGGCTGGAAGGTGCCCAGTTGACAGCCGCTTATGTCATTATCGCGGCGGCCTTCTTCTTTGTGAAAACGGCGGCGGCAGTCGGCTAACTGGCGAAGGGTTTTCTTTTCGCGAAAAAGCCCCGGCTTGATCAGCCGGGGCTTGTCTGTTTTCTTGAACCTGGCTTGTTGTTCTTAAACGGCCAGCAGTTTATCGACGTCGAGAACGATCAGCAGACGCTGATCCAGCCGAGCCACCCCGAGCACATATTCCTCGTGCACCGAGGTGTGGATCGATTCGGCCGGGACGATTTGGTCGGCCGGAAGTTTAATCACTTCGCTGACAGCGTCTACGATGATCCCGACCTTGTTTTGGCCGACTTCCACCACAATCACACGGGTCTCTATGTTGGCTTCGGTGTGCTTGCCGGAAAAACGAATTTTCAGGTCAACGACCGGGATGATATTACCGCGCAGGTTCACAACCCCAAGCACGTAATCCGGTGTTTGCGGCAGGGCCGTAATTTCGGGCATGCGGATAATTTCCTGCACCTTCCCGATATCGATCGCATATTCCTCACTGCCCAGCCGAAAAACAACGGTCTGAATTTCTGCCGTGATTTGAGCCATCCTTCATTCCTCCCCCTCACCGTATATTCATCTCTGGCGGGTCGCAAACGACCAGTGTGTTGGAATGAAATTCCCGCCTGTTGGTTCCTATTCCTATTGTAACGCTGTCGGCGAAAAAAAAGGACAAAATAATTAATAATTCAGACATAACGCTTGGTTCAGACCGGTGAAGGAGCATCCGCCCTTTCGCGCAGCAGGCTGATCCGTTACAATCTTAGAAAGGATCAGGTTGTTGTTTTTTTTTCAATGAAACCGCCGGAATTGGATTGGGGGGCCCTCTCGCATGGCAAGCGGACGAAAAATGAAAAGTGAAGCGGACGAAATCGCACGTTTACGGCAGATGACCCACTATGAAACGGCGATCTACGGGAACGGGTTCCAGGTGCTGGCCGGGCTCGATGAAGCCGGACGCGGACCGATTGCAGGACCGGTGGTGGCCGCCGCTGTTATTATGCCGCCGGATCGATTAATCCCTGGTGTGGATGATTCCAAAAAGCTGACCGAGGCGGCGAGAGTTCGCCTGGCCAAACAAATAAAAAAAGAGGCGCTTGATTGGGCAATCGGTATAATCGCTCCGCCGCTTTTGGACGATATAAATATATACCAGGCCACCAGGCTTGCAATGACGTCAGCGGTGCAGGCCCTGCAGCATCGGCCAGATCATCTCATTATCGATGCGATGCGGCTTCCGGCGCTAAGGGTCGCTCAAACCCCTTTGATCAAAGGGGATTCGCTGAGTTTTTTGGTGGCCTGTGCTTCGATTCTGGCAAAAACGGAACGGGATTCGATCATGGATGGCCTGGACGCACTGTATCCCGGATACGGTTTCCGGAAACATAAAGGGTATTATACCCCGCATCACCGTGAAGCTCTGGAACGTCTTGGGCCGTGCGAAATGCACCGCCGCAGCTTTGAACCGGTGAAAACGATGGTAGGAGGTGGTCCCGTTGCAAATCAATGCGGGCTCTTTGACAAGAGCATTGATGAACATTCCTCAAGCGGATAGCGCCGGGATCAGCCTGACGAAAGGTGAAATCCTCAAAGGTGTCGTCGAATCGGTTAAAGAGAATGGAACGGTTCAGGTCAATATCAATGGACAGGTGATGGAAGCGCGGACCGAAGGGGTGGAGCTGGTACCCGGTCAGCAGCTGATGCTCCTGGTGGACGATCAGCGCGAGGGCAGCGTTTATCTCAAAGTCATAACCCCTCAGATGCTCGAGAGCTTTCAGAACGAAAAACTGTCCGGCAGTCTTCAAATGCTGGGCATTAAGGCGGACGACGAGACCCTGCTGCTGGCTCAGAAACTGATACAGCACAATTTGCCGGTCACCAAGGAAAACCTGACGGCGCTGACCAAAATGGCACGCCAGTTGGGGGGGAGCAACTCGCAAAATCTTGAGCTTTCCGCGCTGGCCCTGCAGGTCGGGGCCAAAACCGATCCGGAACTGGTGACTGCGCTCCGAAGCTTTCTTACCCAGCCGGTGCCAGTGAAGCAAGCCCTGCAGGAGGCAATTCGTTTTCTGACCCAGGCACAAAATCAGACTGCCGGAACACCGGTCAATACCGGAACTGCGGCCGTGGCTCAGCCTGCCGCGCCGGTTCAGGGATCGGCCCCGAGTATATCTGTCGTTCAACCTCAACCTCAACGGGCGGCTTCGGCCATTCCCGCACCGATTTCAGCGGCAGCTGCCCCGGTTTCCGAGGGGATTCCGATGGCTCAGCCGCTGCCCCATGGGAATCAGCCGACCGCTTTGATAATGGGTCCGTCGAAGGGATCACCAGGGACTGAATCCCAGCCGTCGGCGCCTGCGCCAGGAATGACGGCGCCCCAGGCGCAAAATGCGACTGGGGCCATTGCCGGTAAAGTGTCGGCTGGAATTCCAAATCTTCCAGGGGCGGCCGCTCCAGCCGCCGAGCCGCTGATTCCCGGAAATCAACTCAGCCAAACCCGAAACGCTGCGATGCCGGAAACGGTCACAACCGCCGCGACAACGGCTGCGCTGCGGCCGCCCCAGGCCGATCCGCGTACCCCGCAGTCGGTACCAGTATTTGTGGACGCGGCGCCGGAAACGAAAACCGAACCAACCGCGCGCTCTCAGGGACAGCCGCCGACTGACCGGATCTTACCGGAGGCCGGTCGAATAGCTCAGCCAACCGGCGGATCAGCAGCCCAAACAACCGTTGTGAGCGTGTTTGACAAAGCAGATTCACTGCCCGCTAAGGCCCGCGAACTGCTGCAGCTTCTGCTCCCGATGGTGCAGGTACGCGAGCAGGACGCCGAACCGGTGGACCATCAGCTGCGTAAGCATTTTGCTGGTCAGAAGGAAGTCCTGGCGGCGTTAGACATCATTGATGAAGCGGTTCGCAAAGATCGTGATCTTTCCCAGCATCAGCCGGTACAGCAGGCTTTGACCCGATTGGATCAGGCGGAAAAGGAACTGGTTGGCCAGGCGGTCTTTAATTCGCTGGATCGGCCGTCCACCGATACCCAGCCGGCATATTACTATTTTGCGTTTCCCGTCGAGGCCAATGGCCGTGATAATCATGTGGAACTGAAGATCTTCAAGGATGAGAAAAACAAACGGCCGCTGGAAGAAATGAACCAGATTCGCATCGCGGTTGGATTGGACACCCAGAACTACGGCCAGGTCGTCTTCCATGTCACGTGGCGGCGCGGAGAGGGATTGACCCTCCAAGGGGCGGTTCAGTCGATTCGGGCGCGCCAGAGCTTTGAAAGCCAGATCGACGTGTTGACCGGACGTTTACGGGAACTCGGCTTTGCGGTGGTATTTCAGGGATTTAAAGTCGCGCCGGAACGCGAAGAGCTTCGGCCGCGGCTGGAAAAATCGGAAGACAATCGGCGTATTTTGGGCGTCGATATCAAAGTGTGAGGTCGTTATGGAAGAGGATTTGACAAAAAAGAAGGCTGTTGCGTTAAAATATGACAGTGAGATGGATGAAGCACCAGTCGTGGTCGCCAAAGGCAAAGGCCGGGTGGCGGAGCGAATTGAGGAAATTGCCCGGGAAGCGGGCGTTCCGGTTCGCGAGGATGCCGAATTGGTCAGCTATCTGAGCGCGCTGGAGCTGTACGAACAGATTCCTTCGGCCCTGTATGAAGTGGTGGCCGAAATACTGGCGTTCGTTTACCGTATGGACCGCAATCAAGGGAAAGCGACATGAAAAAGGCCACCGGGGATCGTGGGGAAGCGCTTGCGGCCGATTACCTGGAACGGCGCGGCTACACCATTGTCTGCCGTAACTATCGAACCCGGCAAGGGGAAATTGATATCATCTGCCAGGAACGGGATGTGCTTGTTTTTGTAGAGGTCCGTACCAAAACGAACAACCGGTTCGGCGAGCCGGAAGAAAGCATGACACCGCGGAAAATCCAACGCATTCGTACCACAGCGCTCACCTACCTTGATCAGACCGAGAAACGGCCCCGGAATGGGATTCGTTTTGACTTTATCGGGATTCGGCTTGACAGCACGGAACCGCGCATCAATCATATTAAGGGTGCTTTCTAAGTTTACCCGGCGATTTTTGGAAGGCCAATCAGGAGGTTGCATGAAACCCAAAATCGGAGCCCACTTATCGGTCGGAAAAGGACTGAAAGCGACCGTTGACACCGCCGCACAATGGGGGGCAGAAGCATGCCAGATGTTTGCCCGCAATCCGAGAGGAAGTGCCGCCCGGCAGTGGACTCAGGACGAAATCGACGCTTTTACCGGTGGATGTCAAAAAAATGCGATTTATCCGGTGGTTGTTCATATTCCGTATATCGTCAATCCGGCCGCTGAACGGGATGATCTTTATGAATTGGCGGCTCGAATTGTTGTTGAGGATATGATTCGCTGTGATTTGATTGGTGCAAGCTATTTGGTACTACACCCCGGGTCTCGTGGCGCCCAGTCACCGGAACAGGCAGTTGAACGCCTGATCGCCTTAATAAACGATGCGATGGCGCGTTATGACGGGGATACGGTTCTACTGATCGAAACGATGGCCGGGATGGGCAAAGAATTGGGCGCGAACCCGCAGGAATTGGAATGGATTATCGGGGGAATTCAGGAGCGTGGGCGCATTGGTGTGTGTCTGGACACCTGCCACCTTTACGCTGCAGGGTTTGACATGGCGACACCGGCCGGGGTTGACGCCGCTTATGAAACGCTGGCACAGTCTGTTGGGCGCGATGCGATCCGACTGGTCCATGTCAATGACAGCAAAAAGGAATTAGGCTCCCGGGTTGACCGCCACGCGCCGATTGGCAAAGGATTCATCGGCCTGGAAGGGTTTCAAGCCTTGATGGCACATCCATTTCTTGGGACGCTGCCGATGATTCTGGAAACACCGGAAGAAACCATGCAGGAGGATCTGAACACCTTGAAGGCGCTGCGGGACAAGCAGTTGAAAACAACGAAAAAATCCCGAAAGGAATCATAAAATAGGAATGGAAAGAATTGATCTGACGATTGTTGGCGGTGGCGTGGTTGGTCTGGCGGTGGCGCTGGAAGCAGCCATACGGTGGCCGGAAAAGACCATCGCGCTCGTGGAGCGCAATGACAGACTGGGGCAGGAAACCAGTTCCCGAAACAGCGAAGTCATTCATGCTGGTCTCTACTATCCGGCCGGCAGTTTGCGGGCTCTACTCTGCGCGCGCGGCAATGAACGGTTATACCCGTTTTGCCAACAGCACGGCATTGGTCATAAAAAAGTTGGTAAGCTGATTGTAGCCCGCCACACTGGCGAGATGGCAGGGTTGGAGAAGGTGGCCAAACTCGCGGCCGATAACGGGCGGCAGCTGTATTGGCTGGCCGGCGATCAAGTGGCCCGGATGGAGCCGCAGGTCCGTTGTGAAGGGGCATTGCTTTCTACCGAAACAGGGATTTTGGATTCGCATGGGCTGATGCGGGCGATGGAACGGGAAGCGAAAAGCCACGGGGTTCATCTTCTATTAAAGACCGATTTGCAGGGGATTGACCGTCAGGACGGGATTTACCAACTGTCGTTCGCTTCCGAAAAAATATTTTCGGCGCAGGTCGTCAACGCCGCCGGGCTGCACTGCGACGCGGTCGCTGAGATGGCTGGACTGGACGCCGATGCGCTGGGTTACCGGCTGCTGTGGTGTAAGGGGGAATACTTCCGGCTGCGGAGGCGTTTTGACATCCGCCGCCTGGTTTATCCGGTCCCGGAATCGACTCATTTGGGGATTCATTTCACGATGGACATTGAAGGCTCACAGAAGCTCGGACCGAATGCCTATTCGGTGGACCGCCTGGATTACGGGATGAATGAGTCCAATAAAACAAGCTTTCATGAAGCGGTGGTTCAGTACATACCTGGAATTCGCCTGGATGACCTGGTGCCTGATTATACTGGAATCCGCCCACGGATTGCGGGAATGAAAGACGCCGAGCGTGACTTTATCATCCGTGAGGAATCGGCACGCGGCTTGCCGGGGTTGGTTAATCTGATTGGCATTGAATCACCTGGTCTGACCAGCTGCCTAGCCATCGGTGAATATGTGTGCGATCTGCTGGCCTGATACACTTTAAGGAACTGAGCACCCTCTAATGGGGGGGCGGAATAATGGGAATACTGTTTGCTTGCCGGGCCTTTGCCCGGCTTTTGATTATTGATTTTTGTGAGGAGGCTTTTGCATGAGAAGAGCCCGGCTCTTGTTGAACTGCAGTGCGCTGATTATCGTGTTATGGGGGATCAGCCACCTGATCCCAACCGGCCGCGTGGTGGCCGGCTTCGGTGCGATCACGCCGGACAACCAGAAAATTATTCTTATGGAATGGATTTCGGAGGGCATGACCCTGATCTTTCTCGGCGGGCTGACAGCCATCGTAACCCTTGCGGGCGGGATGTGGGGCAGACTGGGCCGGCTTGTTCTTCTATCGGTGGCTGGAATGCTGCTTATGATGGCCGCATTGACGCTGGCGACCGGTGCACAAACCGCGCTTGTGCCGATCAAACTGTGCCCGGCGGTTAAATCGCTGAGTGCAGTACTGATCGTCTCGGGCGTTTACCTGAGCCGAAAGCGGAAGTCGTCCGTAAAAGCCGCCTAAGCATTGCAAACCCCAATAGCAGATGCCCGAGACGGAATGGCCCAAATGCGCTGCAGCATGGATGTACTTGTCCGAAACCCGCACAGAAAAGGCCTCTGACGATTGGGTCAGAGGCCAGGCCAAGCTTATTTCCCTGATGACTAATCAGCATTATTGGTAGATGCGGGGCGGGGCTTTTCTTGAAACCGCAGAACCATCCTGGCTCTTTTCCGGCATCAAAGTGGGCAGTTTTGAAATATCGAGGATGGAAGGGGAAGCCTGATCGAACATGATATGCATTTCCTCGGCGCCCCAATATTCCGCCCACGCCATCAGTTCATTATATGTCACCGCCGGAGAGGTCGTGCCAGTATTCCAACCCACTGCGCCGCCCAAATACTTCCCGGTGCGGGTATATAACCCACAAGCCAGGCAGGCGGTGTAAAAGCTGCCCGGATAGAGAATCAACGGGGCCATGGAGACGATGATGTTCTCATAGCGCCGCTCTGGTTTATGACGGACTTCCAGCAAAGTATCACCCACGGTTCCGCCATTCAGCCGGAATACACCCGGCGGTTTCCGGTTTTCGATGCTGTAGTGACAGACGCACTGCAGAAAGTGCGAAAACCAGGATACATAGGCCCCAAGCGTGAGACCTTCATCCAGTTGTTTGCCTTCGGGACCTCCAATATTGGGCCACGGCAGCCGGGCCCATTCGTCGAAAGTGAGAAAGGTAAAGAAACCGCTGGCGGACTGCATGCTGGTCAAACCAAGCATATCGCCCGGAGTGGGGTTGGATTTAATCCGGTTCAGGTATTCTTCAACCACCCTGAGTTGGGCGGAAGCTTGCATTTGCTGCAAAGGAATCATCATTTTCACCGCCTTGTTACTCAACCATCCTATCTAATATATCGGGTTTGGCCTGCGTTTGACTTTAGCGGAAATTCAGGGGTTTTTGCAATACCATTATCTTGAATCCCTTGGCTTTTTTATACGATTTCGAAAGCCGGTTACTGACGGTGAAATCTAAGTAAAACCGGTGCCTTCGGCGAAAAACTCCTGCCGAAATCGTTTCACCTTGGTCGAAAGGGCATCATATTTTTCCTTGAAACCGCTATGAATGTATGGGGGGAGGATATGATGTGGGAAACAGAATCGGGTGGACAGGAATCATTATCATTGCTTTGCTTTTTACCGGGCTGGCGGGATTCAAAGCGCGGGAAAACCGATGGCAGGAGCAAACTGCGGTTTTGCAGGAACGACTGAACCGGCTTGAGCCGCAGCGGCCCATAGAAGTATCGGCATCATGGGTTTCTCCAACTGCGGACCCAATTGATCTGGCTGATGGCAAGCCAATCAGTTTCCGGTCACTGGAGATCAATGACCGGTGGCGGCGCCCGGTCTACGTGCCGGTGTACCACAGCACCGCCCGAAGGGACGGGCGTTTCAGCGCCATTCCGAGGCTTTTGCGGTCAGCGCAGCATCGGGTATTTTACTTTGATGGGGGCGGTTCGGCCTGGTTCGATCTATGCCCGCGTATGGGGTTCACGGAAACGACGGCACCGGTTGGGATCGGAATGAAGCGGCCTGAAGAGGCGGTCTTTGTTATCCTGGGTGGACGGGTTCAACGCGTGGTTTCAACCCGGGCTGGAACGGTACTGGTGTTGGTGCCGCGGTTTACCGGGTTTCAGCTGATTGCGGTACCGCGCGCCGCTCTGGGATCGGGCAATTGCTGGGCGGCGGCACCCGGTGGTGAGGTCTGGGAGTCACCGGAGGGCTACCGGAATTCCTCCACCCAATAGTAGCTCACCGGATGCTTGCCATAATCGCGAGCCGATTTGTTTTCCCAGTAGCCGCTGGTTCCGAAATAGAGATCGATCCAGTAGGGCGAATTCGGCCATAAAGACCAATCCGCGTCGCCAGTGTCGATGACGGTGAATGCGTTGAGTCTTCGGCCCTGGATTTCGATATATTTTGGATGGTCAAGATAAAGAATGGTTCCAAAGGGAATAATCGGGTCCAGATGGCTTCCGCCCGGATTTTTCGGATGGACCGCCACTCCTCCGATGAAATAGGGCTTGCCGCTGGCCGACGGCGGCGCCGCGGCCAGTTCGGTATAAGAAGTCGAGACCTGCTCGTAAGCGTAAAGCACGATGGAGTCCTGAGCATCCAGGGCAAGCGGCTTCGGGGCCGGCTGTGAAGGCGGGGATACCGGTGGGCGTATGGCCAAAAACAGGACGATTGCACCGGCCAGAAGAGCCAGAGTTCCTAGATGAAGTTTTCTTTTCACGGATAGGCGCCTCCGTACGGTTTCAGTCGTAGCGTTATTTTTCGATATTCCAACCCGGAATATGGGTGACAATTCTAACAAACAATGGGGGGATCAAACTGGATTACATTCTTTTCTCAGGATAAGCAGGGGACATCCTGCGGTCACAGAATACACCACTGGCGTTTTTTTACCGGGCCGGGCATATAATCATAGCAAGGCGTCAGGGTTTCTAGACAAGCCATTTTGGTTCAGTTATACTAACCACAAGAATCCCGAGCGTATGGAGGTGTTAGGGATGAAGGACAGATGGGAAAAAGGGGATCCGGTCAATCTTTCAGATCTTCTCCGGATTACACCAGTAGCCAATGAGATTATCCGCCTGGGCGGAGAATTGAATATGAAACAGGCTGATATTTTATGGATTGTGTCTGAAATCATCCGGGACTGCGATTACGAGGATGGTTCCGGCCTAACGCCGCCTGATGTTTCTTTCGGGATGGAGGCTTTGGATGACGAATGCGGTGATGACGACGATTGGGAAGCGGACGAAGAGGATCTCGAAGACGCTTCCTATCGGCTCTTTATGAAAGTGCAGTCAAAGGGCAAATTCCCCGAAGTCAGCTTCAAGGCCGGAATGAACGAACGTGAGGATCTCAGACGTTTTCTCAACATGGTTATCGAAATTCTTGATCGAATGGAACTGTAAATACAGCATGAAGCCGTCCCGGAACACCGGGGCGGCTTTTGCGGTTTCTTGGGCAAAAAAGCAAGGAATACGGGCTTTTACGGCTTGTGTTGAATTTGATCGGAGGGGGAAGGATTTTCGCCGGTTTTGGTGAAAATACTATTCATCCATAGCACGGAGCAGATAACGAATTGAGGAGGTATGAGATTTTGTTGAAACCCAGAAGCCGTTTCCTAATTTTTGCCGTTTTGCTGGTGTTCACACTGAGTGCGCTGGTCGGCTGCGGTCCGGCGAAAAAGGCCGCCGCTCCCAATCAGACCGCCGAGAAAATGAAAGTTGGGTTCATCTACATTGGTACGCCGGGTGATGCGGGCTTTACCTATGCGCATGACCAGGGCCGCAAGTTCCTTGAGAAAGAACTACCCTGGGTTGAGACCATTGTCAGCGAAAAAGTGGCTGACGTTGATGCCGAAAGGGTCGCTTCCGAACTCGCCGAAAAAGGCTGCAAAGTCATTTTTGCCACAAGTTTCGGAGAGATGGACGGTGTGATGGCCGCCGCTAAGAAGTATCCGGATGTCGTATTCATGCATTGCTCGGGCTATAAAACCGAAAAGAACGCGGGCACTTATTTTGGACGGATTTATCAGTCCCGCTATCTGACGGGTCTGGTGGCCGGTAAAATGACCAAAACGAACAAAATTGGCTATGTGGCTGCATACCCGATTCCCGAAGTGGTTCGCGGGATCAATGCCTTTACCCGCGGTGTGCGGGAAGTAAACCCGAAAGCAGCGGTCAAGGTGGTTTGGACCAATACCTGGTATGATCCCACCAAAGAAAAGCAGGCCGCCAAAAGCCTTCTGGACGACGGTTGTGATCTGATCGCCCAGCATCAGGATACCTACGCGCCGCAGCAGGCTGCGGAAGAAGCTGGTAAATACGCGATCGGCTACAACAGCGACATGCACGCATTTGCGCCGAAGGCCAACCTGACTTCAGCGGTCTGGAATTGGGGCCCGTTCTATGTGAAGACCGTAAAACAGGTCAAAGAAGGCACCTGGAAGAACGATCAGTACTGGGGTCGGATGGCGGACAACATCGTTGGCATTGCGCCGATGTCGGATCTGGTTCCTGCCGATGTTCAGGCGTTGGTGAAAGCGAAACAGCAGGATATCATTGCCAATAAGTTTGACGTCTTTGACGGCCCGGTCAAAGACCAGTCCGGCAAGGTACGCATTCCGGCCGGCCAGACCATGTCGGATCCGGATATGCTTGGCTTCAACTGGTTTGTTGAAGGTGTTGAGGGCAGCATCAAGTAAGCTGGCGAATATCAACCAGATTCGCGAGGGGCGGTCAAAAACGGCCGCCCCTTGTATTCTGTTCGGAGAACATTTATTCTAACGTTGAACCTCGGTTTTTCGGAAAGAAGAGGCTGTATAGCGAATGAAACCGACGCCTATGATTGAAATGCGGAATATTAATAAACGCTTTCCAGGCGTTTATGCCAATCAGGACGTGAATCTGACCGTAATGCCCGGTGAGATTCACGCCTTGTTGGGCGAAAATGGGGCCGGCAAAACGACCTTGATGAGTATTCTGGCTGGAATGTACCAGCCGGACAGCGGCTCGATCTGGCTGAATGGGCGCCGGATTGCGCCACGGTCACCGCATCACGCGCTAGAATTAGGCATCGGCATGATTTATCAGCATTTTATGCTGGTTCCCGGATTTACGGTGGCGGAAAACGTTGTGCTCGGCAGCCCGAAAGGCCGGTTCTGGCTGAATCGGGATCGGCTTAACCGCGAAATTGGCGAATTCGCTGCCCAATACGGCTTTAACCTCAACCCCGCGGATCAGGTTTCCCACCTGTCCATCGGGGAACGCCAGCGGGTAGAGATTATGCGGGCCTTATATCTCGGATCCAAGGTGTTAATTCTGGACGAACCGACCACTGTTTTAACCCCGCAGGAGGTTAAGGATCTCTTTGCGATTCTACGCAGAATGGCGGATCAGGGGAAAGCCATCATTCTAATTACGCACAAGCTGAACGAAGTCGCCGCACTGGCCGATGCGGTCACCGTGCTGCGCAAAGGCGCCAATGCGGGAGCGCTGCAAGGCGGTTCGATAGACGAGGCGGCCCTGGCCCAAATGATGGTCGGCCGGGATTTTGAATGGCAGAGCAACGCGCGCCAGGATCAGCCCGGAGCTGTGGTTCTTTCGGCCCGGAAGCTTTCAGTAACCGGTGACCGAGGCGATCAGGCGGTGCGGGGAATTCATCTGGATGTCAAAGCCGGGGAAATCCTGGCCCTAGCCGGTGTTGCCGGAAACGGACAGCGCGAACTGGTTGAGGCTCTGGCCGGGCTGCGTGATGCCGCTGAAGGCGATATTGTGTTCGAGAACCGGACCATCACCGGGCTGGGGGTTCGGGAGCGGGTGAAGCTGGGGATTCGGCTGGTTCCGGAAGACCGGATCGGGGTAGGCTTGGTCGGAAATATGGGTCTCGCGGATAATCTCATCCTGCGCGATTACTACCGCACCGAATACAGCCGCGGTTCGATCCTTCAGTATGGGGACATCACGGCTGCAGCACAGTCTGTGGTGGAACGCTTTCAGATTCAATCCCCGGACTTGAAAAGCCCGGTGCGGGAAATGTCCGGGGGCAACCTACAGCGGCTCTTAATGGCCCGGGAAATGCTTCATGCTCCCAGGGTCATTCTTGCGTTTTATCCCGCGCGCGGCCTGGACATCGCCGCCGCGGAAGATGTTTACAGGCTCCTATTGGCCGAACGGGACCGCGGCACGGCTGTGCTGCTGGTGATGGAAGACCTGGATGAAATCATGCGGGTGACGGATCGCGTGGCGGTGATGTACAACGGCCGTCTGAGCGATCCGCTGCCAACCGCGCAGACGAATGCCGAAACGATCGGCCGTCTGATGGGCGGCATGGAAGGAGGGAAGGCCTCTTGAGGATTCCCGTCCGGATTGTCCGGAGGCATGAAATCTCGCGCGGCGCGCAGGCTGTCGTTCCACTTGTGGCCGTCATCCTGGCCCTGGCGGTCGGTGCCTTGTTCTTATTGCTGTACGGCATTTCCCCCATTATGGTGTACCGTGAAATGCTTGGCGGCGCGTTTGGAAGCTACTACGGGGTTTCCGAAACCGTTGTGAAAGCGATTCCGCTTATGCTTGCCGGACTTGCCGTTTCCCTGGCATTCCGGATGCAGCTTTGGAATATTGGCGCTGAAGGGCAAATCTATCTGGGGGCTTTTGCGGCCTCCGGCGTGGCTTTGTTTTCAGATCTTCCGCCGGTTCTGCTGCTGCCGGCCATGCTGTTTGCGGCCTTTTTGGCCGGTGCGTGCTGGGGATTGATTCCCGGGATTCTAAAAGGGTTCTGGGATGTGAATGAGACCATCGTCTCATTGATGCTGAACTATGTGGGAATCCTGTGGGTGGAATACCTGGTTTTCGGCCCATGGCGCGATCCGCAGGGATTCAATTACCCGCTGACCAGGGTGTTCCCCGAAGGGGCCGCTTTACCGCCGCTGCTGCCCACCAGCCGGGTTCATGCGGGACTGCTGGTTGCGCTGGTTATCGCGGGACTCCTGTGGTATGTCATTCGATCCACCCGTTGGGGGTATGAAATCCGGGTTCTCGGTGAAAGCTGGCCTGCGGCCCGTTATGCCGGAATGAATACCATCAAAAACGTTGTGCTGGTCTTTCTGATCAGCGGCGGAATCGCGGGAATTGCAGGGATGGTTGAGGTTGCCGGGGTTACCCACCGGCTGCAGCAGGGCCTGTCGCCTGGCTATGGGTATACCGGCATCATTGTGGCCTGGCTGGCCCGGCTGAACCCATTCGCGATCATCCTGGTTTCGTTTTTATTGGGCGCTCTGCTGGTGGCCGGGTACAGCATTCAGACGATTGGGCTTCCGTTCTCGGTGGTTTCCATGCTGCAGGGATTGATTCTGTTTTTCCTGCTCGGCGGTGAATTGTTTATCACCCATGAGATCACATGGGATCGGAAAAGGAGCATGTAACCATGGATACAGGCATGATCATCGCCTTTCTGGCAGCGGTTGTTGCGCTGGGGACGCCCATTTTGCTGGCGGCCGCCGGTGAAATGGTCGCCGAACGGTCCGGGATTTTGAATCTGGGCGTTGAAGGCATGATGCTGGTCGGGGCCGTAACCGGCGTGATTGTGACGTTAAAAACCGGAAACCATTGGGCAGGTATATCGGCCGCGATGGCGGCCGGCGGCGTGGTTTCCCTGATTCATGCCTTTATCTCAGTGACTTTAAATGGCAATCAGGTGGTCAGTGGTTTGGCGCTGACCTTATTCGGAACAGGTCTTTCGGGTTTTGTTGGCATGAAATATGTGGGCGTTCCGGTTGCGAACCCGTTTGAACCGTGGAGCATCCCGCTATTGTCTAAAATCCCGTACCTTGGTCCAGTTCTGTTTCATCAGGATAGTCTGGTTTATCTGAGCTATCTGGTCGTGATCGGCCTCTATTTGATGTTGTACAAGACCGCATGGGGACTTTCGCTTCGCGCGGTGGGCGAGGACCCGGCCGCGGCTGACGCGACCGGGATCAGCGTGTCCCGGATCCGGTATCTGGCCACGATGATCGGCGGGATGCTGGCGGGTTTGGGCGGCGCCTACCTGTCGCTGGCTTTTACGCCGGCCTGGATGGAAGGCATGACGGCTGGCCGCGGGTGGATTGCGGTGGCCCTGGTGATTTTCGGCATGTGGGATCCGGTCAAAATTCTGGCTGGATCGTATCTTTTTGGCACCGTTGAGGCGCTCAATTACCGGTTTCAAACCCTGGGAATCACCGTCCCTTCGTTCTTTCTGCAGATGCTTCCCTACGTGCTTACCATTCTGGCGGTTTTCCTGGCGGTGCGCGTGAAAGGCAAAGAGGCGGGACCGCCGGCCGCCCTCAGCACACCCTATGACCGGGAGTCCCGGTGATCGAAATGCGTTTGGAATGGCTTTTCGTGTATGGCACCCTGATGACGGGATGCGGAATGTTTGAGGAGTGATATGCAATGATGAAAGGTATTTCCCCCAGGCTGATTAACTGGGTCATGATTCTGGCCATCGTCGGGGCGGTCATCTATTTCGGGCGTGCCGGCGAGCCGCCGAAACCCGCGCCGCTGGTGGCGAATCCCCAGATCGTGCGCAGTGACTTTCTCGGGATGACCGGGGTCTCCCAGCCGATGAAATCGGTACTCGGTGGTCGATTTTATGCCACCGAACTGCTATTGCCCGAACCGTTTACGGGCAAACCGGGAACCCGGATTTATGCCCGGATGGAAGACGGGCACGAAGCAATCACGGCCCTTTATGAAATCAAATCAGTGACTGACCAGCCGGCGGTGGTGCATTACCGGCATCTGAAAAATGAGAAATACGATTTTACGCCGCCCGGATCGTGGAAACGGATCAACCTTACCGGTGCCGAAATCCGGGGCGAATCGGAACCGAAGCCCGGCGCGGAAGCCAAAACCGACTGAAATAAGAAAACCGATTCCAAACCCTTTGGAGGCAATGATTATGCTGGTAAGCCCGGAATGCATTCCGTGTTACCTGAATCAGGTGTTAAATACCATGCGGGCGGCCGGTACGCCCGAAAAGGAACAATCGGCCGTGCTGCTGGACCTGCTGCCGGAGATTGCCAGGTTGGGGACTGATCGGACACCGAGCCACAATTCGTCAGTGCTGCTGCTGAAGGCCTACCAACGAATCGGCAGCAATGATCCTTTTGTGAAAGCAAAGGCGGTTTCCAACCGGCAGGCCGAAACCGCGTTGAAAACGATGGGCGGCCGAATTTCCCAGGGTGTTGATCCGCTGACCGCGGCCTTAAAGCTGGCGGTGGCCGGGAATGTGATTGATCTCGGCATCTTTGAAGAATACGACCTGGAAGCCAGTCTCGGCGAAGTGGAACAGCAGCAGTTCGATCCGGCTGCCGTCAGCGCCTTACGAAAAGCCCTGGATAAAGCCGACCGGGTTCTGGTGGTCGGGGACAACAGCGGTGAAATCGTTTTCGACCGAATCATCGTGCAATATCTGCTGGATCAGGGAAAAACGGTGACCTACAGTGTTAAGTCAGGCCCGATTCTGAATGACGCAATCCGTTTTGATGCCGAGGAAGCGGGCATGAGTGGACTTGTTCCAGTCATTGAGACCGGAAGCCGGTTCTTAGGTGTCGAATGGGATCTGTGCTCGGAGCAGTTCCAGGAAAACTGGAAGGCTGCCGATCTGGTCCTGGCCAAAGGACAGGCCAATTACGAGAGCATCGAAGGCACACGCTGGGCGGGCCGGAAAACCTTCTTCTTGCTGAAAGCCAAATGCCCGGTCGTCGCGAAACACCTGGGCGTTGACCTGGGAGACTGGGTCCTGCGCCAGAACTGAATTTAATGAATCAGTTCTAGGGACGCTATTTTTTACACATACGAATATGGAACAGAAGACCTAAGCGTCTTTTGAGAAAACGAAAAAGACTCCCGCGGGGGAGCCTTTTTCATGACAAGCATTAACAGGCTATTCGGCTATTCATTTTTTTCGCTTTCAGCAGCTCCGAAACCGTAACAAATTCATACCCCTGCGCTTTTAACTCCTTCAGAATAACCGGCAGGGCATCGGTGGTCCGTTTGCACGTGTCGCTGGCGTGCATCAGGATGATCGACCCTGGCTGCACCCGCTTGATGACCCGTTCCGAGATGGTCTGCGCGCCCGGATTCATCCAGTCCAGGCTGTCACCACTCCATGCGAAAGGACAACACCATGACTAAAGGATGATGCTTGTCTTAAAGATTCCATCCTCGGCAGTGAAGGAATATACTCCGTTGTATTTCTGTGCTACCTCCGCAATGCTTTTTGTACCCAGACCATGATTCTCCTCAGTGCTTACCGGCATGTCGTCAACAAACACGATCTTGCCTTCGTAATGATTAGTGATTTGGATGAAAAGTTTGCCATGCTTGGTTTTGCAGACGATATGAATGATTCTGTCGTTTGAGTTGTGAACGGTGTTGCAGGCATTAACAGCGTTTTCAATGGCATTGGCAAAAATAATGCAAAGATCCATATCGGATACGGTGTTTTCTTCTGGGAGATCGATCTGGGTTTGGACGGTAATACCTACTTTCTTGGCCTTATCAATATAGGAATACAGAATTAAATTGACCGTATAATTGTTACAATATTTTTCAACCTCAGCACTCGCAATGGTTTGTTCGACCTCTGTGATGTATTTTTGCGCCGCTACTTTATTGTTGTCCGAAAGATAGGCATTGATCAGATTCAGATGGTGTCGCATGTCGTGGCGATAAATGATTGTTTTCTCTTGTGATTCTTTCATGGATTCCAAATGCAACTGGGCCGATTTTACCTGCATACGTAACAAATTTTGTTCGTTTTGCATGGTGAGGTGCTCTCTGGTTTGTTTAAAGATCTGCAAAATCAGAGCATAAGCTGCAATCGTCATAATTAAGAGCAGAACACCAAACACAATCATTCGTTCAACTACAACCGGGGTCAAATTATACTTTCCGCTGTAATAAGCCATCGCGAAGAATGAAAACGGTATAACGCAAAATCCAAACCACCCTTTCTCGGTGTTGCGCAGCATGTAAAGAAATGAAGGGCGTAAATATCTATAGATAATAAACCCTACGGGTAGATACAATGTATAGCAAACAATGTATATGATTGCCCTGTTGGAGCCAAAAAAATATGAAATAATAATCCCGATCAAGGAGAACGATGAGGTAATAGCGATGACTGTCAAATGAACAAAAAACACCTTGATTGCTTTGAACTTTGAAACAGATAGAAAAGCGAAGAATACCGGAAATTGAACAAGTAAAGGATATAGTCTCATAAAATATGCATACCCGAAGTGTATCAAAAACAGCCCATCACAAATCAGCACGACGCCAGCGTAAATCCACAACAGATAGAGGTTCCTCTTTCGTTTAACCTCACAGTCCAAGAGCATATACATAATGCTGATCGCGAAAATAATGCTAAGAAGAGACCTTATCTGCTCCATTATGCGTTTTCGCTCCCCAATGAGTCTTTCGCCCGAAAGGAATGATTGATATAAGTCTGCTTTACGTCTTTGAAAGCATTTCTTGATACGGGTATAAACATGTTGCTTGTGGTCGTAAAACCATCCTGTGATAGACACTTGATGTGGTCTAAGTTGACGATATAGGAGCGATGAGGCTTGATAAAACGTTTATCAATCAATAAATCAGCTTCCACTTGAGAAATCGTAGAGGTGCTCTTTAGAGTGGTCCCGCCTTCTAGATGAAAATATACGGTTCTCCCTATCACCTCAACAACGACTAGCTCATGTAAGAAGACCTTGGACAGGCTGGTTTGTGTTTTTACAACGATATATTGCTTCAGACCGCTGTGCATATTGTTGCTGGCTTTTTCCAAAACTGAAAAGAGCCTGTCTTTTTGAATGGGCTTTACCAGATAATAAAAAGCATCCACAGAATAAGACTCTACCGCAAATTCCGAAGATGAAGTCAAAAAAATAATTTTGGCAACCTGATCCTTGTTGCGTATCTTGGCGGCAAGTTCGATGCCGTTTATGATGGGCATAACGATATCCAACAGATATAAATCGAAATGTTTGCCACTTTCTATCTGGTCGATTAGATCCATACTGCTTCCAAACCGAAGGACTTCTATTTTACCTTCCGCAAACCCGCTGCTCAAATATTCATCCACAAGCAGACTGATCTGTAAAAGCTCCTGTGCATTGTCATCACAAATAGCAATTCTCATCCAGCAACCTCAATTTCGTCCTGTACACGATCCAATTATACCAGAGCTTTTGTCGAAAAAAGGACTTCATTACTTTCTGTAACGAAATATCGACATTTCATGCAGATGCGTGATAGGGCGGAACACTATTGAACTAAACTGTTATTTATTCAGTCGCTGTCAAATTAAAATGAACGGCGGTCAAATCGCAACATGTATGCAATACAAAATAAATGGAACTGCCGTTTCCTCTCTGTCGAAAAGGAAGGGAAAATTACCAGGGAGTTCCATTCGTTTCAAGGAAGGAGAAAAGTCGAGTTATGGACTATTTAAAATCCAAGCTGTCAGGGTACGGGGTGCTTAACCACATGATTTACGCATTCCTAGTCCTATTCTTCATTCTTGGGGTACTTTTCACACCGTTTGCTTCTACCGTAAACGCAGCAACGGTAAAGAAAACGGTAGCTAAGGGCACTGTTGCCCAAAAAGCTAAGGCGCCAACGGATATCAAAGGCCATTGGGCACAAAATCAGCTGGCAAAATGGTCTGCCATGGGCTTAATTCCCTGGTATAAAGGGACTTCCATTAAACCAAATCAGATATTGACCAAAGGCGAGTACCTGAATCTGCTAAACCGGGTGTTCGGCTTAACCGGGAAAGCGTGCGTTGCTCTTCCTGGTAAGACGAGCGACAAAATCACTCGGATAGAAGCGGCAACTGCCCTGGCCGAAGTTCTTAAAATGAATCCGGCCCAAAGCAAGAGCCTGCTTGACGTCCCCGGTGCGAAAAAGCAAAAATTGAGCTCGAATCCCCCAATGTTTATGAGCAGGGCCGAGAGCATTGCCGTGTTGGACAAAGCAGTTGGAACGCTGTTCAACATTGCCGGGACGCAAGGACCCGAGAAGGGTGCCCAGACCATCAGCGGTAACGTGACGATCTCAAAACCGAGCGTGATGATTCGTAATACGGTCATAACCGGCAACCTCTATTTAACCGAGGGGATCGGTAAGGGCGAGTGTACATTGAAAAATGTCACTGTTAAAGGAAAAACGGTTGTTAGCGGCGGGGGCATACATAGTGTTGTCATAATTAACTCGAGTCTCGGGCAAGTAATTATCAGTGTTCCGGATGGATCGCCAGTAAGACTGGTTGCAGAAGGAACCACCACATTAGGACAAGTCCTCAGCCAATCGCCAGCTAGCTTACAGGAAAGCAATCTGTCTGGAAGCGCCAACGGCTTTACCAGCGTGACTGTTTCCGTACCGTCAGGCGGTTCTGTCTCCCTGCAAGGAGACTTCGCGACGGTTACCGTATCGACAGCAGCGCAGGTTCAGGTAACGCAAGGTGCGGTGGCAAATTTAAATATAGAATCCGCGAATGCCAATGTCCAAGTAGCCAATGCCACTGTGGGCACCTTGACGGTAGCGAATCAGGCGGCCAACGCGACGGTTGCGTTGGCGGAGACCTCAACCGTAACCAACCTGCAAATGAATGCGGCCGCGAGCGTTACCGGACAGGGCACGATTCAAGCGGCAACGATCACATCTTCGGGTGCAACGATTCAGCAATCAGTCGCAAATGTTAGCGTTGCAAGCGGCGTATCCGCAACGGTGGCTGGGGCTGCCGCGAGCACGACTGGGACTGCGGAAACAACCACTACCAAGACAACAACGACCACTACCCCTACCACAAGTGGTGGAGGAGGCGGCGGAGGAGGCGGTGGCGGCGGCGGGAACGCTACCCCAGGCGTTTCGATTAGTGGTGTAATCACTGCGCCCGGCTCAACAATTCCTGTCGGTGGGACAACCATAGTATCTGGGACGAAAAGCCCTGCCGACGCCACGATATCCTTCAGCTCAAGTGCTACGAACGTCGCTACGGTTAACGCAACGACCGGGGAAGTTGCAGGAGTAGCGGCAGGCACGGCTACCATTACCGTAACCGGAAGTCTCAGCGGGTACACCAACGGTACCGGAACCATTACGATCACGGTAGTAAACGAAGGGACTCTAACGGTAACTTCTTCCGGTTTTGCGGATGGACAACCTATGGGTACAACATATGCTCATACCGGTTATGTGCCGAGCGCGCAGGACAGAAGCGTGCCCTTAAACTGGGTAGCCAATCCGGCCGGAACGAAATCTGTAGTTGTTCTAGTGTATGATTCATCGGAGGCTGACTGGGTTCACTGGGCGGTTACCGATATTCCGGCTAACATAACGTCATTAACTGAGGATCAGTCCGTTGGCACGATGCCGGCCGACAGCAAGCAGTTGAAAAACGACTTCGGCGACAATAGATACGGCGGACCTTCGCCCCCAGCCGGTACTCATTCCTACAAGTTCAAAGTCTATGCGCTAAATCAATCCACGCTTGGTTTGACGGCAGGGACGTTGTACACCGTAGCACAGATCCAAACGGCGATGTCAGGCAAAATACTCGCTCAGGGTACGCTGACAGGGACTTACGCTGCGGCTACCAACGTAACCACGGTGACCACGGGAGGAACGAATTACACGGTAACGAGCGGCGGAGGCCTAACCACGGCAGCCAACACCATCGTGGCAAACACAGCCCTGATCACAAGCGCGACAACCGTAGGGACCTTCCTGGGTAACCTGAGCAAACAGAATGCAAACCAAGATTGGATCGTCACAACAACGGCAAACGCACCGGCTGATCAGGCCGGCTATGCGGCAGCGAAAGCGGCGAACGCGAAAACGGCAGGCACAGCCCTGGAGGTAGGGGACGTCTTAAGCGTACTGTCCTCAGACGGAACCACCATGAGGCAGTATGCCATAGATGTTGAACAGACCATCTCTATCCTCCGATCAGGGGACACAACATTCCGCATAAGCAACAACTACAATCTGCTTTTGAATGGATTTGATAATGATTTAGCGCCTGTAGAATTGCTAGACCAAGGGACGGGAACACCACTTATACCCCAACAAATATTCGGTGGGAAATACGAAGCTTCGGTCTCGTTTACAGGTGGAATAGATAATTCAGATGATTCTTTCCAGATTCAAGGCACTGACGGTGATATTGGAGAAGTTACGATTCTTACGCCCTTCAATTTCAGAGGCAGCCCCGCATTTACTATTAAAATAGAAAAAATTGATAATTCATTTGTTTGTCAAACGATTTCCGGTACATTAACCGGGGATGGAACGACTGTATTATTAGACTTTTAGACTAAGCTCGTTTCGCTATAGGACCAAAACTACAACCCAGAGATCAGGAAATTCGTTACTCCTGGTCTCTGGGTAATTGTTGAAGGGAAGGGCAGTCACATGACGCCCCTATTTCAAATTATCTAACTGGTTCCCAAACGACAGGCACATCGCAATGCGTACCCCATCGGATGGGTGGAAATGGCCAACTCAAGTCACTGGATAGCGAAAGGCGAATCTATTTATCTTTATCATCTTTCAACAGTTCCGATACCGTCACAAACTCATACCCCTGCGCCTTCAACTCCTTTAGAATCCCCGGCAGGGCATCGGTGGTCTGTTTGCACGTGTCGCTGGCGTGCATCAGGATGATCGACCCTGGCTTCACCCGCTTGATGACCCGTTCCGAGATGGTCTGCGCGCCCGGATTCATCCAGTCCAGGCTGTCGACACTCCACTGAATGACCTGGTAATTGCATTCTTCGGCGCCGGTGATCACCTGATCGTTATAATCGCCGTTGGGTGTCCTAATCAGATTGGCTTCAACCCCGGACACTTCCTTGATCGCATCGTGCGCTTTCATGATCTCTTCTTTAATTTCCGGTTTGCTCAGGGTACTCAGATTAATGTGCCGGTAGCCATGTGAACCGATTTCATGGCCATCCGCCTTAATCCGTTTCACGGTATCCGGGTATTGCTTCACCCAGGGACCGGAAAGGAAAAAGGTCGATTTGATGTTGTTCTGTTTCAGGATTTCGATAACCGGCATCGGGGTCTGATTGCCCCAACTGATGTCGAAGGTCAGCGCGACCTGTTTCTTTTCCGTTTTGGTTTCAAAGATCGGTTTCAGCCGGTGATAGGCATCGACGTACACGATCGACGAAACAATAAATGCGAACATTGCCGTCATGACCAGCATCATCTTGGTTCGCGGGCCGAAATGGTAGAATCCAATAATCGAAAAGCGCACGCGGGTCACCTCCTGGTGTTTGCTTCATCATTATTGGCCGGGCGGCACCCTTATGACTGATATTTTCCCTCCGTAAGGCCGGTTTTTTGAAAAACAGTCAATATACCTTAGCTCTGAAGCGTGAATTATTTTTTTGCCGGTGTGGTTTGACCCGGCTGCCGGGCGTATTTTCGCAGGTCGGAAACGGTCACGAAGCGGTATCCCTGTTCTCTCAAGCGCGGCAGGGAGATCTCCAGGGCTTTAATTAAAACCGACCGGCGCGGGCCGCCGTCATGAAGCACGACAATTTCACCGGGCTGGGCTCCCAGTTCAAGGCTTTGTGCCAACCGTCGGGGGTCCCGCGCCGCCCAGTCTTTGTAATCGGCTTTCCAATACCAGGTTACGATCAGGAGATTATTCTTGCGGGTATATTCAACCAGGTCCCGGGAAAGAAATCCGCCGGGGGGACGAAGCAGAGCCGGCCGAACCCCGGTGATTTGTTCGATCAATTCCTGGTTTTTCTGAATATCCTCCCGGGCATACTTCGGATCATTGTACTTCCGAATCAGGTGAGTATAGCCGTGGTTTCCAATTTCATGGCCGCGGCCGGCAGTTTCGCGGAGCATATCCTGGTACTTAACGGCGTGAACCCCGTTTACAAAAAAGGTTGCCTTGGCATCGTTTTGCTCCAGAACCTTAAGAATAGCCCTGGTTGCCGGCGGATTCGGCCCATCGTCAAAGGTCAGCGCGATGACCTTCTCGCTGGTATTCACCTTCTGCAGGACCAGGCCATCAGCGACCCATTCTTTCAGATTCGGGTGAAGCGCATAGAACGCAGTCAGCGCAAACAGGAAAACACCGGCAAACAATGCCGGATAGGCGGTGCGTTTTCGGTTCAGCAGTATCATCATGGCCAACCTCCGCGAGGGTGTCCTCTTTGCCGCTTTCCAATCGTTCACCGGCGGCGGGCCGCAGTGGACCGCGGCTTCCCTCAATCAAGACTATTCGCGGAAAGGATTGGCTAATGCCGGTATAATCCTGGAAATGAAACCACAGTTCCGGGAGTAACGAAGCGGCAGCCATCACAAAGAAAGTGAATCAGACTTGATTTTTTTCGATGAGATGATAATATATATAAGGCAAACAACGTTGCGCGGCCTTAGTTCAGCGGGAGAACGCTTCCTTGACACGGAAGAGGTCAGAAGTTCGATCCTTCTAGGCCGCACCATGATAGAAACGCACCGGACAAGTTTCCGGTGCTTTTGTTTTATAAAAAATTAACAGAAAGTTAACCGAAATTTATTTTGAGCTTAATGATATTTTCGTCTCGAAATAATATGATAGTAGTGAGAGAAGGAACTGTTAACGGGGCAATTGTTCGACGCCAATTGTTCCGTGCCCCGGCTCACCCCCGGGATGAAAAAAGGTTCCTTTCCAATGAGAATACCGCCGGTAAAGGCCTGCTGACGACCGTTCAACGCACGGCGGGCAGCAGGCCCAAGCCGGGGTCGGACTTCCTTCCAAGCTTCCTCTTTCCGTATTCCAGCGCAAAACCCCTAAAGTATACCGTTTCAGACAACAACATATACTAAGGTATCGTGTGTAAAGTGCGGTATTGCTTGATTCTGGGGGCGTGTCCATGATCCATCACCTGGAACTGGTGCTGCGCAGCGGTGCCGAATATATGAAAGACCGCCTCGAGACCGGATTTTTCTGGTTAAAAGAGCGTGGTTACCTGTTGACCCTGGACGAACGCGAGTCAGATGAAGCCACGATCCTTTACCTGACTCTGTGCGGGCCGGATCACAGCGGTGTTTTTCAGGACCGGGACATCATCTCGATTTTTCACCACCAGCTTTCCGAACTGCTTGCCGAAACGATTACTTTGTGGTGGGAAACGGGGCTGATACGACGGCGCATCGAGCGGGAATACCGGAATCTGGCGCGTGCCGAGCAGCTGCAGCTGTCGTCCCGGGCGCGCGATTTCATGCGCCGTGACGACACCGAAGAGGGGTTGAACCTGATTCTGAAGTTCGGCCGAAAATCTCGAATCGCCCAGCGGATTTACGAGCACCTCAGCGTATGGCAAACACTGAATCTTGACGGAATCGTTAACTTCCGGCTCAAAGAATATCAAAAAGAAATCCGGTTTGCCGTCGATCTTGCCAATGAAGACTTGAAAAACGAACGTCAGTTCAACGAGTTTGTCCGATTGCTCAAACACTATGTCGATACCCAGCCGTCCAAGGTTGTCGAAGTGAATATTCAACTCAACGAACCAGGCGCGTTCCGGATCTGGGACGAAAAAGGGCTGGCCATCGACAGCGGCATGGCCGAATTCTGTATGGACGATCTCGCTGAAAGCGCGCCAAATCTTGATGATCTGCTGATCAGCATGTTAATCAGTCTTGCGCCCAAACGCCTGATTTTTCATTCCCGGCTGGGCTTTCCCGAGAACGAACCGACCCGGATTATCCGAAAAGTCTTTAAAGACAAGATCATGGTCTGTCACGGCTGTGATCGCTGTAATGCCGTTCCCGCCGATCACCGCTGATTCGTCCTATCGCCGAAACAGCCGTTCCAAGCCGAATAAGCCTTCCAGCTGCTGCTCGTTTCGCGGCCAAGTCCCATGATTCAACCACTTTCGTTGCCCCGTGCCCGCATATTTGATATATTCGTAGGGATGGATTCGGTCTCCGCAATGGGGCACCGGCCGATGACCAAACGAAGGAGGGCACTGGGAATGATCATTACGTTAAAAGACGGCAGCACTCGCGAGGTGGCGCAAGGTACCACCCCGGCGGGAATTGCGGCCGATATCAGCGGGAAGCTGGCCAAATTGGCCATGGCAGCCCGGTATAATGGCAAGCTGGTCGATATGAACGCACCGCTGACGGCGGACGGGACACTGGAGATTCTAACGGCCGACGATCCCGAATTACTGAACGTTTATCGCCACACGACCTCGCATATCCTGGCACAGGCTATAAAACGGCTGCGCCCAGGTGCGGTCCTGGCGATCGGGCCTGCGATTGATAAGGGATTTTATTACGACTTTGATTTTCAGGAACCGCTCAATCCTGACGATTTTGCCGCTATCGAAGCAGAAATGGCAAAAATCATTAAAGAAGACCTGCCGCTGGTCCGGCAGGAGCTGAGCCGGGAAGAGGCTCTGGCCATGTTTGAAAAGAGCGGTGAAAACTATAAAGTTGAACTGATTCGCGATCTTCCGGAGGATGCGGTGATCAGTTGCTACCAGCAGGGGGAGTTCGTGGACCTGTGTGCCGGTCCGCACCTGCCCAGCACCGGACGGGTCAAGGCCTTCAAGCTGATGAGCCTGGCCGGCGCTTACTGGCGCGGTGACGAGCGCAATAAAATGCTGCAGCGGGTCTATGGAACCGCGTTCCCCAAAAAGGAGCAGTTGGATGATCACCTGTTTAAACTGGAAGAGGCGAAAAAGCGGGACCACCGCAAATTAGGGCGCGAACTCGGACTCTTTGTCGTCCTTGATGAAGGCCCGGGCTTCCCATTTTTCATGCCGAAAGGGATGGTAGTCCGCAACGAACTGGAACGGTTCTGGCGGGAACTGCACGATGAAGCCGGCTATGTCGAGATCAAAACCCCGATTATCCTGGAGCGCGCGCTCTGGGAACAGTCAGGCCACTGGGACAATTACAAGGAAAACATGTATTTTACCACCATCGACGAAGGGGATTACTGCATTAAGCCGATGAACTGCCCGGGTGGGATTCTGGTGTACAAGCAGAATATTCACAGCTACCGGGAACTCCCGATTCGGATGGCCGAGATGGGACTGGTACACCGGCACGAGAAGACCGGTGTACTGCACGGGCTGATGCGGGTTCGGGCCTTTACCCAGGACGATGCGCATCTGTATATGCTGCCTGAGCAGATCATTGATGAGGTCATCGGGGTTATCGAGCTGATTGACCGGATTTATTCGCAGTTTGGCTTCAAGTATCATGTCGAGCTGTCGACCCGGCCGGAAAAATCGATCGGATCGGCCGAAACCTGGGAAAAGGCGACCGAAGCATTGCGCCAGGCCTTGGAAAAGCGCGGCATGGATTACAAGGTGAACGAGGGGGACGGCGCGTTTTACGGGCCGAAGATCGATTTCCACCTTCAGGACTCCCTGGACCGCACCTGGCAGTGCGGCACGATTCAGCTTGATTTCCAGATGCCGGACCGGTTCGACATGAGCTATGTTGGCGAGGATGGGGAAAAACATCGGCCGGTCATGGTGCACCGGACCGCCTATGGCAGCATGGAACGGTTCATGGGCATTCTGATCGAGCATTACGCCGGCGCCTTCCCGGCCTGGCTGGCCCCGCTGCAGGTCCGAGTGATTCCGATTACGGAACGGCACCACGAATACGCCCGCAGCCTGGAAATGCGTTTGAAAAAGGCCGGACTTCGGGTTGATGTGGATGCCCGCAGCGAGAAAATGAACTACAAGATTCGTGAAGGCCAGCTGCAGAAGATTCCTTATCTGCTGGTGGTCGGGGATAAGGAAGCGGAAACCGATACCGTCGCGGTCCGCCATCGCAAGGACGGCGATATTGGCGTTCAGCCGGTGGAAGCGTTCATCGCTTCCGTCACTGAAGAAGTCAGCACCCGCCGCGGGTAGTGAAAATATCGGGTTCAACAGATTGACATTGTAAAAATGCCCATGGTATACTTGATAACGCTTGGTAAAGCACGAAGAAGAAGCCCCAGCTTCTCACCCTGCGGTTCGCGCTTCAGGGTAACGAGGAAAATCGTTTCTTTTCGAAGGTGCTCTTTCGACAGGATGCGGGGCTTGTCCCCGCATTATTTATTTTGGAGGTGAATTTCTTATTAGCAGGGACTGGAGAATCAACGATGAGATTCGGGCCAGAGAAATCCGCCTGATCGATGACGCCGGCGAGCAAGCCGGAATTGTCGCGATACGGGACGCCTTGGCGCTGGCGCTTGAAAAAGGACTTGACCTGGTTGAGATCGCTCCCGGTGCAAAACCACCGGTCTGCCGTCTGATGGATTATGGCAAATTCCGCTACGAACAAAGCAAGCGGGACAAAGAAGCCAAAAAGAAGCAGAAGGTCATCACGGTCAAGGAAGTCAAAATGCGCCCGCGTATCGATGATCACGATTTTGACGTGAAGAATAAGAATGCGCGGAAATTCCTCGAAGAAGGGGACAAGGTCAAGGTAACTATCATGTTCAAAGGCCGGGAAGTGACTCACGCTGAAATCGGATTGGCCCTGTGTCAGCAATTCGCCGAAGCGCTTAAAGAGATTGCCCTTGTCGAAAAGGATCCCAAAGTCGAAGGACGAAACATGACGATGATTCTGGCGCCTCGTATCGATGCTGCCAAGAGCGATCACGCAAGTTAAAGGAGGATACATTTCGATGCCAAAGATGAAAACGCACCGCGGCGCGGCCAAGCGCTTTAAGAAGACTGGCAGCGGCAAAATCAAGCGGTCCCGTGCCTATCATGGCCACCTGCTGGAATGCAAATCGCCCAAGCGGAAGCGCGGCCTGCGAAAGGGCTCTTATGTCAGCAAACCGGACGCAGCGAAAATCGACAGACTGCTTCCCTATATCTAAAACAGGAGGTCATGACAGATGGCGAGAGTGAAACGTGGCGTAACTGCCCATAGAAGACACAAAAAGATTCTTAAGCTTGCCAAGGGATACCGCGGCAGCAAGAGCACCCTGTTCCGTGTGGCCAACCAACAGGTTATGAAGAGCCTGAGCTATGCTTACGCACACCGGAAACTGAAAAAACGCGATTTCCGCAAGCTCTGGATTGCCCGCATCAATGCGGCAGCCAGAAACAATGGCATTTCCTACAGCCGGATGATGTATGGTCTGAAGACGGCTGGTGTTGATATCAATCGGAAGATGCTCGCCGAACTGGCGATCAGCGATCCGGCCGGTTTTGCCCAGTTGGCTGAACTGGCAAAGAAATCGTTGCCATAACATACCAGTGTGGTTTAATCATCTTAGAACGTGTCGGGCAACCGTAGAGGGGAACGAACATGTTAGGTAAGACTGTTGCCACCAAGCCAGCTTTAACTCCAGCGCAAGCGATTGTGCTGGGGTTTGCTTTTGCCATTTTAGGGGGAGCGGTGGCTTTGTGGATGCCGTTTTCGGTGCGGAGCGGTCATTTTAACAACTTTATCGACGCACTGTTCACGTCGACTACCGCAGTTTGCGTAACGGGTCTGGTTACCGTCGATACCGGCTCGTTTTATAACAATATCGGGCATGCTATTGTCCTGTTTCTGATTCAGATTGGCGGGCTGGGCATTATTACGGCGACGACCATGTATGCCCTGATCTCGGGAAAACGGATCGGCCTCAGGGAGCGGATTCTGATCAAAGAATCGCTGAACCGTGAATCGCTGGGCGGCGTGGTGCGTCTGGTCAGGGCGATTGTCATTACTACTGTGATTATCGAAGGAACCGGTGCGGCCTTGCTGTTTTTCTTTTTACGCGGAGAAGGCGTGCCACCGCTGAAAGCCCTTTGGTGGGGCGCCTTTCATTCCATTTCGGCATTCTGCAATGCAGGGATTGACTTGTTTGGTAAAGACTACGCCCCGTACTGCAGCCTGATCCCTTTTCAAAACAACGAAGGGATTTTGCTTACCATTGCTTTACTGATCATTTTCGGGGGGATCGGGTTTATCGTTTTGCTGAAAATGATGCAGGTTAAGAATTGGCGAAAGCTCTCGGTGCACGCCAAACTGGCTTTGACCGCGACCGGAATCCTGCTTGCCCTCGGTACGATCTTTTTCTATTTTACGGAATCCGGGAATACCTTCGCGCATATGGGACTTTCCGAACGCTTGACCAATGCCTTTTTTATGAGCGTTACCCCGCGGACCGCGGGTTACGCGGCGGTTGATTTCGGCAAGGTGATTCCATCTTCGCTGCTGATGATTATGATCCTGATGTTCATCGGGGCCGCCCCGGGCGGGACCGGTGGCGGGATCAAAGTTACGACTTTCTCCGTACTGGTCCTGGCGGTCTGGGCACGGATGCGCAACCGGGAGGATATCGAACTGTTTGATCGCCGTCTAGACAAGGGGATCGTGTACAACGCCCTCACGGTGATCACGCTTGCAGGGACGGTTGTGATCGCCTGCGTGATGCTGCTGACTTTGGTGGACCCGCATGACCCGATAAAACTGATGTTTGAAGCCTTTTCCGCCTTTGGCACAGTCGGATTAACCACGGGTATTACACCGGAACTGACCGATGGTGCGAAATTGATTCTGATATTTCTAATGTTTTTTGGACGGTTAGGGCCTTTGACCATGGCATTCGCTTTGATGGAGAAGACCAAAACCAACAACATCAAATATCCAAAAGGCACGGTGATGATCGGGTAGCGAAAAAGAAAACGAGCCCGTTTACGGGTGAATCATAGAAAGATCCGGACAAGGGGGCAAACAGGATGAGAAGACAATTTGCTGTGATTGGATGCGGGCGGTTCGGAGGCAGTGTCGCGCGTACCCTGTGTAATATGGGATATGAAGTGATGGCCATCGACGCCAACGAAGATATGATCGACGATATCAAGGATGATATCACCTATGCGGTCACCGCCGACGCTCAGGAAGAAAAAGTGCTGGAAAACCTGGGTCTTCGCAACTTCGACGTGGTCATCGTGGCGATCGGCAGCGATATTCAAGCCAGCATTCTGGTCACTCTGCTGTGCAAGCAGATGGGTGTCCGGAAGGTCGTGGCCAAGGCGGTCAATGACATGCACGGCCGGGTTCTTGAAAAAGTTGGCGCGGACAAGATTGTCTATCCCGAGCGGGACATGGGGGAACGGCTGGCGCATTATCTCACCCGGACCAACCTGCTGGATTACATCGAAATCTCGGACACCCACAGCCTTTTAGAGGTCACGGTACCGAAGTTCCTGGCCTACAAAACTTTAAAAGAGACCAATCTCAGGGTAAAATACGGCGTGAATGTGGTTGCCATCAAGCGCGGTCATGAACTGATCGTCTCCCCCCCCGGAGAAGAGAAACTGCTTCCGGACGATGTTCTCATTCTGATCGGTCTGAATGCTGATCTTGAAAGGTTTTCACCAGCGTAGCCATGTTGATTGAATCACGCGACAACCAGCATATCAAAGCCGCCAAGGCCTTACAGACCCGAAAAACAAGGGATCGGGAGGGCCTTTTTCTCCTGGAGGGCACCAAAATGGTTTCCGAAGCTTTGACCTGCCCGGGTCTGGTGGAAACGATCTTTCATGTGACCGGTGAACCGGTTCCTCTGGCTGGCGGCGGTACGCCATTTCAAGGCCAGATCTATGAAATAGCCCCGCGTTTGGCTGCGGTTCTCGCCGAAACTGAGACGCCGCAGGGCGTTTTTGCCGTCTGCCGGAAGCCGGCGGTTCAGGAAATCAGTGAATTGGCAGGCGGTTGTTGGCTGCTGCTGGATGGAATCCAGGATCCCGGGAATCTGGGAACGATGCTGCGAACGGCCTGGGCGGTGGGGGTGGATGGCGTGATCCTGACTTCGGGTTGTGTTGATCCGTATAATGCCAAATCATTGCGGGCTGGCATGGGCGCGACCTTCCGGCTGCCGCTGCTGCCTAATGTCACCGTGCAGGACCTGGAAATGGCCAAACAGAAAGGTTATCGGCTGTTAGCCTGTTTATCCGGCGGTCAGCCGGTCTTTGCGGCGGATCTGACCGGCAGGATCATTCTGGCGGTTGGGTCGGAAGGATCGGGATTGACTGAAGCGGTCACGCGGCTGGCGGATGGGACCATCGGACTGCCTTTAGCGCCGGGGGTTGATTCCTTAAATGCCGCTGTGGCAGCCGGAGTCGTCCTTTATGAGGCATGGCGCCAACGAAATCTGGCAGAGTAATCCCGCATGGCAGAAAAACGATGGAACCCCCCAAATATTCACCATTATAGATTACCACAGCGGAATTTTCGATGCGCATGGCATAAGCCTTGAATTCTATGGGACCTTTTGACTATTTTCACCGCGAAACCCCGGTGGTTCCTTGTGGTCCAAAACACCCTGTGCTATAATTGCGTTAATGTAACCCGCCAGAAAGAGGGTGGACTGCCGAATGTGCAGGTACGCCGAGATCTTTTGGGACTTATTCAAGTCATCGGGAATGATTCAGTACTATCTCTGGTACAGAATGTTTACATACCAGTAGAGGCGATGATCAGGCCTAGTACCAAGTGGAAAGAAACCCTCAGGGAGACTGCGTCGTAGACTGTGAGCGCGTCGGGTGGATGACTTGGGAATTCTCCTGGGAGCCGGGGGCTGAACGATCAAAGTAGGCCTGCCCGGGTAACCCGCCGTTATCGGGTAAATGAAGATGAGCCAGCAGGCTAATCAGGGTGGTACCGCGGAAGGAAGCTTTCGTCCCTTGTACGGATGGAAGCTTTTGTTTGTCTAGCCAACAATGACAAACTGACCGAAAAACCCTGTCTGTATCGATTTATCAGGTCAAAGCCATGAAGAAGGAGTAAGGTTCGCCATTCTATAAGAATTTACACTCTGGGAGGGGTAACATGCTGATCCGGTTAACGGAATTGCGGCAGAAAGCCGAGGAACGGATCCAATCGGCTGCGAACGCGGAAATCCTGAATGAGATCCGCATCGAGTACTTGGGACGCAAAGGGGAAATCACGTCGATCCTGCGCGGGCTCAAGGATTTATCCGGGGCCGAACGGGCCGAGGTCGGCAAAGTGGCCAATCAGGTCAAGGATGCGCTGGAAAACCTGCTGAACGGGCGCGAATCAGCGCTCAAGGGCGCAGAACTGGAACGGCGCCTGGCGGCCGAAGCGATCGATGTTACGATGCCCGGTCTTCCGGCACAAACTGGCGGCAGACACCCGCTTACCCTGGTGACTGATGAAATCAAAGAAATCTTCCTCGGGTTGGGCTTCTCGGTCGCGGAAGGACCGGAGGTCGAGTCCGATTACTACAACTTCGAAGCGCTGAACTTCCAACCGGACCACCCGGCTCGGGACATGCAGGACTCATTCGTGTTCAGCCCGGAGGTTCTGCTGCGGACCCACACGTCACCGGTGCAGGTTCGTACCATGGAGGCAAAATATCCTGAATTGCCGGTGAAAATCATCATTCCCGGGAAAGTGTATCGCCGGGATGACGATGCTACCCATTCGCCCATGTTCCAACAGGTAGAGGGTCTGCTGATTGATAAACGGGTTACCTTTGCTGATTTAAAGGGTATTCTGATGCTGTTTGCGAACCAGATTTTCGGACAATCCCTGCGGTTCCGCTTCCGGCCCAGCTTTTTTCCATTCGTGGAACCGGGGGCTGAGATGGATGTATCTTGTGTGAACTGCGGCGGCAGCGGGTGCCGGACCTGTAAAGGGACTGGCTGGCTCGAGATTCTGGGAGCCGGAATGGTCCATCCGAACGTGTTGCGCTCCGGCGGATACGATCCGGAAGAGGTTACCGGTTTCGCGTTTGGCATGGGGGTGGAACGCATCGCCATGTTGAAGTACGGCGTAAATGACCTGCGCCTGTTTTTTGACAACGATATGCGGTTTCTGACCCAGTTTTAATGCCCAAACGACAGGATTGAGGAGGCCCGATGCATGAAAATTTCCCTGGAATGGCTCAAGGATTACGTGGATTTAAACCTTCCGGCCGAGGATCTGGCACACAAGCTGACCATGGCCGGAATTACCGTAGATACCATTGAAACGGTCAATGGGGATAAAATCTTGGAACTGGATTTGACCCCGAACCGCGGCGATTGCCTCGGCATGATCAATGTGGCCCGGGAAATCTCAGCCGTCACCGGCCTTCCGCTCCATTATCCGCCGGCCAAGCCGGACGAGAATGATGAGAAGGTCGACGATTACATCAAGGTATCTATTGAGGATGTCTCGCTTTGTTCGCGCTACACAGCCCGGGTGATCAAAAACATTCGGATTGCCCCTTCGCCAGCCTGGATGCAGGAACGGCTTGAGAAAGCGGGGGTTCGGCCGATCAATAACATCGTCGACATTACCAACTATGTCATGCTGGAAATGAACCAGCCCCTGCATGCGTTTGATTATGACAGAATCCGGGGGCAGGAGATCATTGTGCGCCCGGCCCGTAACGGCGAGATACTGGTTACCTTGGACGATATTGAACGTGAGTTGACGCCGGATATGCTGGTCATCGCCGATGCCGAAGGAGCGATCGGTCTGGCCGGGGTTATGGGCGGCGGCAATTCGGAAATAAATGACGAGACCATTACCGTGCTCTTGGAATCGGCGAATTTCAGCCCGGTCAGCATCCGCAAGACCGCCAAAAAGCTGGGGATGCGCACCGATGCGTCAGCCCGCTTCGAACGCGGAGTGGATCCTGACGGCGCGGCCAAGGCGGCCAATCGGGCCGTGAAACTGATTGAAATTCTTGGCGCTGGTGAGGTGGTCGGCGGCGTCTGTGATGCCTATCCGGAGCCCCAACCGGATCGCCGCATTACCCTGCGGATCGACCGGGTCAATGCGGTGCTCGGCACCGACCTTTCATACAATGAAATCAAGTGCCATCTGCAGCGGCTCCAGTTCCCGTTTGAACGCGCCGGAAAGGTGCTGACCGTAACCGTACCCAAATACCGGCCGGATCTCGCGATCGAAGAAGATTTGATCGAAGAGGTCGCGCGGTTGTATGGCTATGATAATATCCCGAGTACCACCGGCAATACCGAAACCACCATCGGCCGGTTAACCCCATACCAGAAGTTCCAGACCCGGCTGACCGACCTGGCTGCGCTTCGGCTGCGCCAGGTGTTGACGTACAGCTTTATCAATCCGCGCTGGCTGGATACCCTGCGGATTCCGGAAGGGCATGCGCTGCGCAATACATTACAGTTGGTCAACCCACTGTCCGAAGAACAAGGAATCATGCGGACGACCATCATCCCCGGACTGCTGGAAGTGGCAGCCCGCAATGTCGCCCGGCGCAACGAGGATCTGGCGCTCTTTGAGCTCGGCGCCGTCTTTCTGCCGACAGGCGCTGTGCTGCCTGATGAGGTGCTGACCCTTTCTGGCCTGGTGACCGGGAAAGTCCAGGCAGGATGGCATGGAGAGGCCCGTGAAATGGATTTTTACTACCTGAAGGGGATTTTGGAGAGCATCTTCAAAGTCCTTCGGACGCCTTCGGTTTCCTTTGTTCAGGACAACCCCGGCCACACGTATCACCCGGGCCGCACTGCCAGAATTGAAAGCGGCGGTAAGGTGCTGGGCTGGATCGGGGAGATTCATCCGCAGGTCCTTTCGGCGGTCGATCTGAAGCGCCGCGCTTATGGATTTGAGATCAATGCCGACATGTTGATGACCCTGGTTCCGGAGAGTTTCCACGTTTCCGAATTTTCCAAGTATCCAGTGGTTTTCCGGGATTTAGCCCTGGTTGTGAATGAAAATGTCGCGGCAGGTGATCTGATTCAAACCCTGTACGAAGCTGGCGGTGAACTGCTCAAGCGGGTCGAACTTTTCGACGTGTACCGCTCGGCGCAATTGGGTGAGAACATGAAGAGCCTGGCATTCGCGTTCAGCTTCCAGTCGGTGGAGGGAACTCTGCAGGATGAGACGATTGCGGGTTTGATGCAGAAGATGGAAACCGCCGCAGCGGCCAAGCATGGGGCTAAACTGCGGTAGGCGGCGGAGCCGGACAATGTGATTGGTGAAAGACCTTGGGTGATAAACCTGAGGTCTTTTTGTATCCTTGAGGACGGCTTGCGGCCGTCTCGGCGAAGGTTCTGGTCTGGTGGATGGAGCAGGCTGGCGGGGGCGCGGGGAAGACTGCTTTCTGGCTGAGCCACGCCCCGCCGCCTATACATCCGAGTCTTGCTGCGGGATTGCGGAACCAACCTCCGAACGCGGCATCCGTGCCGCTTCGGAGGTGCCCGGCCTCCATGCCGGGCAGAACCCGCAATTGACCCCGCAGACTGCGACGGGATGTATTAAACGGCGTCGGGGCTACTGGCTCAGCCAGAAAACAGCCTTCCCCACTTGAGGTGGCCAACTCCTCCAAGTTTGAGAGAATGTGACCCGCCCACCCTCAAAGGAAGGAGCCTGGCGGCTCCAAAGGCGCTTGGGTCGCCTATTATGCCCATTGGGGAAACGTGGATTTGCCTGAAGCGAGAGAGAAGCCAGTGTAAACGGCACCAAATCCTAAGTCTTGCGCTGCAGAAATTTCCTGTAAACTCGCACGGTTAGGCATTCTCAAGGGGTATGGCAGTAATCAGGGCGGGCCGGTAGACCCGGCGCCGTCATACTTCCCGTTTTTACTTCGGATCAGTTGCAGGTTCTGCTCGGCATGGATGCCGAGCACCAGGGACCCGGCAAGGATGCCGGGTGTCCCGGGTTGGTTCTGCAACCCAAAGTCAAAATGGAGAAGTATGGGCGACGGTGTCGTGGTCCGCCCTGATTACTGCCATACCCACGCCCCCGCCAGCCAACACTATCAAGTCAGCTCAACCACGGCCCGAAAGGGCTGCTCCCTTAAGAGGTCGTTCCAATGCTGGCGGCACCTTGAAACATTTCCGAGGAATTTCACCAATTGTCAGCAAATCCCGACAGGGAAATCGCGGTTCGATATCGAATGAGAAAGAATACAGGTATATACTGCGATTTTGACTTGGAGGAGGCGATCCCGGTGAAGCACAAGGATCTGGTTCGGGTCATCGTCAATATTTACGGCGAGGATTACATTGTGCGCGGGAGTGAAGACCCGCATTATATTGAAAAATTGGCAGCCTATGTCGACCGGCGGATGATGTCGATCGCCCAGCGCAATCCGAATCTGGGGACGACCAAAGTAGCGGTGCTGACCGCTTTGAATATCGCGGATGAAATGGGGAAATTGCAGGAAGACTACGATCAACTGATCAAAACCATGGAAGAGATGAAAAACAAAGCAAGTGAAGGATAACCGAGAAATCGCCGATCTTTTTCTGCAAACCGCCGACATGCTGGCTATCGAAGGCTGGGACGCCAGCAGGGAAATGGCCTTTCGGAAAGCGGCCTGGAGCATTTATCGTCTGGAAGAGGATATAGAGGCATACTGGCGGGCGAACCGTCTTCAGGAAATCCCGGGCATTGGGCCCGGGATTTCGCGTCATATCGATGAAATCTTCCGAACCGGAAGCCTGCCGTTTTATCAGGAACTGCGGCACAAAGTACCCGCTGGCCTGGTGGAGATGCTTGCCATCCCGGGACTGGGACCGAAAACAATCGGGACGATTTACAAGCATACGGGAATCAGTACACCAGGCCAACTATTAAAAGCCGCTCGGGACCATCGTATTCGCAGCTTACCCGGAATCGGGGTTCGCACGGAATTTAAAATTATTAAAGGAATGGAAATGCGGCGAAACACCGCAAACCAGATTTCGCTGGCTGACGTTATTGGACTGGCCTATGATTTCTGTGCGTTTCTGCGCGGGAGCAGGGCTGTCATTCTAACCGAAGTGTCCGGAGGTATCCGGCGCCGGTGTCCGCTGGTCAGTAAAATCGATCTGGTTGTGGCTTCTGATTTCACAGATGATGTCCTACAGCGGGTGGAGGCGTATCCAGAGGTCCGGCGAGCCGAAGTCAGGGGGCGGACGGTAGTCGGCAGAATCGGTTTCGGCTTTCCGTTTGAGATTGTGGTTGTGCCCTTGAAAGATTACGCCCTGGCTTTATTGCTTTCGACCGGAGGCAAACAGCACATAGCGGTGATTAAGGAGCGGCTGCAGGCGGCAGCCGTTACCGAAGGCGACAGTGAAGAAGCGCTTTATCGTAAAATCGGATTGGAATGGATCGAGCCTGAGCTGCGCGAAGACCGGGGTGAAATAGAAGCCGCCGAAACCGGGCGGCTTCCTCGGCTGGTCGCATTAACCGATATCAAAGGCGATCTGCACTGTCATACGGATTGGAGCGACGGTGTGAGTAATCTGGAAGAACTGTCCCGGACAGCCAAGCGGTTAGGCTATGCGTATTTGGCGATTACGGATCATTCTCAGCGTCTACAGGTTTCCAATGGGCTGGACGAAACCAGACTATTACGGCAGATGGATGAAATTGAGAGGATCAACGCATCCGGACAAGATGTTCGGCTGCTGGCTGGAATTGAAGTGGATATTCTGAAAAACGGCACATTGGATCTACCCGACCGCATCCTGGAAACCCTGGATGTGGTGGTCGCCTCAATTCACAGTAGTTTTCAGCTCAGCCTTGAGGAACAGACGACACGGCTGGTTCGGGCGATGGAGAATCCGAATGTGGATATCATCGGGCATCTAACTGGCCGGCTTCTGCTGCGCAGACCGGGATACGAAGTGGATTTGGAACGGATTCTCGGGTCTGCGGCCGCCACCGGAACGATACTTGAAATCAATTCGCACCCGGACCGGCTGGACATTGATGAGACCACAGCCCGACGGGCGAAAAACGCCGGTGTTCGCATCGCGGTGGACAGTGACGCTCATGGTGCCGAAGAACTGCGAATGATCGCTTATGGATTATCGACGGCCCGCCGGGGCTGGCTGTCGGCGGAAGATCTGGTTAATACGCGTTCGCTGGTCGAACTTCAGACCATGCTGCGGGCATAATTCGCCGCCTGAAACCCAAACTAGTACAAAGAGGAACCCTGGGAGGGCGGCACCTTTGACCGATTTCATCATCCGGGCGGTCGGGATGTATATCGCCGCTCTGATCGTCATTCGAATCATGGGAAAACGAGCCCTGGGTGAACTGGGGCTTTTTGATTTTGTGGTGATGACCGGGGTCGGGCACATTCTGACCTCGGTCGCGCTGGATCAAAGCCTGCCGTTTTATGATGGATTAGCCGTCCTGGTGGTCTTAGCTGGAATGGAATATCTGGTCGGGTACTTCTCGCTGAAAAACCAGCACTTTTCCCATCTGGTTTCCGGGCGGCCGGTCATTATGATCGATAACGGACGGGTTATTCGCGACAATCTGGCTCGGGAAAAATTCAACGTGGATGATTTGCTGCAGGAACTTCGAAAACAGGGCATCCGGGATATTGGCGAAGTTGAGAAAGGTATTTTGGAGCCGTCGGGTGGCTTCAGCGTGATTTTGAAAGCTGACGCGGAGCCGGTAACCCGGGGCGAGCTCGGGATCGAGTGGGAACCGGAGCCCAGAAGTATCCTAACCTACTGCGCGGAAAGCCGGGAAGATGTCTTTTCTCCCAAGGTGTATCCGCCGCGACAGCCCGGGACCCTGGTTGACCTGCCAGACCGGCTGCGCAAATTGGAGCACGATGTGGAAGCTATTCTCAAAGCGATTGAGCGGCTGTCACCTCCGGAACAGAAGCCTTAAAACGGTTCCTTCGACGCGCCAATCCAGGGAACGTATGGTATAATTTCGGTTGTACCAATGGGGAGGTAACGAAGGATGAAATTACGGCAGATTTACGAAATGGCCATTCAGATGGGCATCGAGAAGGATGTCCGGGGCGAGGCCGAAATCAAGCGGCTGCTGGAGACCAGAAAAAAGGAATATGACAAGAGTGAAGGTGCGGGTCGGGCTGCCTTTGACCTGGACACGCTGTTTAATCCGTTTGCCGATTCGAGGATTCTCAATGGCACTGGAAATGAGGAAATCAAGTCGATTCTCTGTGGGATTGATATGGAAATCGGCGAACTGGTACTGGCGGACCGGCTGCGGGAGAAGGGCCGCCGGATTGACCTGGTGCTGGCGCATCACCCGGAAGGCTCCGCACAGGCGGCGCTGGCCGATGTGATGGGTTTGCAGGCGGACCAATTGTTTCGCGAGGGGATTCCCATTAATGTTGCGGAATCGATTTTAAGCTCCAGGATATCCGAGGTCGAACGGGGCATGCACCCATTGAATCACCAGCGCGCGGTCGATGCCGCCCGGCTGTTGGATCTGCCGTTCATGTGCCTGCACACGCCGGCGGATAATCAGGTCAACGATTTTTTGGAAAAGCACCTTGCGGCCGCAGCGCCGGTCACTATGGATGATTTGATGGAGACAATGTGTTCTCTGCCGGAATATGAAAAGGCCCGGACCTTGAAAGCAGGACCGCGGATTCTGGTTGGCGATAAGAAAAAGCGAACCGGAAAACTGTTTATTAAGATGACGGGCGGAACCTCCGGATCGTCGGATGTGTATGCCAAGATGGAAACAGCCGGAATTGGAACGGTCATCTGTATGCACATGACGGAAAAGCACTTGGAAAACGCCAAGAGACACAACATCAATGTCGTGGTCGCCGGTCATATGGCCAGTGACTCGTTGGGCTTGAATCTAATTCTGGACCGCCTGGAAGAGCAGGGAATCGAGATTATTCCGTGCTCAGGGCTGATCCGGGTAAGCCGCTGCAATGTTCGGAAGGCGGGGAAATCGGGGAGAGGCAATGCCGGAGCCAAAACGAAATAGGACTGGGCTGCCGGAACTGCTTGCGCCGGCCGGCGGTTGGGAATCCTTCCTGGCTGCGATTAATAACGGCGCCGATGCGGTTTATCTGGGCATGAACCAGTTTAATGCGCGCCAGTCGGCGGAAAACTTTGACGCTGATTTACTGGCGCGTGCGCTTGAATATGCGCATATCCGGCGACGCCGGGTTTATGTAACCATGAATACGCTGCTCCTGAAAGACGAGATCGGACCTGCGCTCGAACTGGCGCACGAGCTGCACGATGCCGGGGCTGACGCCATCATCGTTCAGGACCTGGGTTTACTGCGCGGACTGCGAACGGTTCTTCCGGCGATGCGGGTTCATGCCAGCACGCAGATGACCCTGCATAATATTGAAGGGGTCAAGTTTGCCGCCAGCCAGGGAATTCGGCGGGTGGTTCTGGCCAGGGAGCTGGAGGCCCGCCATGTGGCCGCGATTCGCGATGCCTGCCGGGACGTCGAGCTTGAGGTTTTTGTGCATGGGGCGTTGTGCTACTGTTACTCGGGACAATGCCTTTTCAGCAGCGTAGTCGGCGGCCGCAGCGGCAATCGCGGCCGGTGTGCCCAGCCTTGCCGGCTGGCGTATACAATGACCGACGCTTCCGGAGAGAAGCTGCGCGGGCACCTGCTCAGTCCGGCTGATCTCTGTTTGTTGGACCGTCTGCCTTCGCTGATCGAAGCCGGTGTCGATTCCCTGAAGATTGAAGGCCGGATGAAAAGGCCTGAATATGTAGCAACCGTAACCAGGGTGTATCGAAACGCCCTTGATCAGATGATGGACAAACTAGATGAAGATGAATGGGTGGCTGATCCTGAGGCGATCAATCAATTATCCGGGATTTTCAACCGCCGTTTTACCGTTTGCCAGTGGAGCGGCCGTAATCGCTCGGTGTTGTCCATCCAGCGCCCCAATAATCGAGGAGTATCAATCGGCCGGGTGAGCGGTGTGGAGGAAGGCAGCAACCAGATACAAATCCGCCTTACGCACCCACTCCGGTGCGGGGATGGCATAGAAATATGGGTTTCCCGTGGACCAACCCCCGGTGGCGTGGTCGAAAAACTATCTGTGAACGGAAAACCGGTTGACGAAGCCAAAGCCTGGGAAGAGGCCATCGTTTATGTTCCAGGCCGGGCTCCGGCAGTTGGTGATCGGGTTTTTCGCACCCATGACCGGGATTTGATCGAACAGGCCCGTGAAACCCTGGATGAAGGATATGACGGAGCCCGGATTCCAATTACCGCCGCGGTGACCGCAAAGGCAGGCGAACCGGTGATCGTTACCTTCACTGATGACGAAGGCAGCAGCGGGACCGCGCGGTCCGATGCACTGTTGGTCAGGGCTTTTCAGCGCCCAACCGGACGTGATGATGTCCAGGATAAAATCGGGCGGATCGGCAACACGCCCTATCGGATCACGGCTTGGGAGCTTGAGCTCGAAAACGATCTGATGATTCCCTTTAAGGCATTGAACGAAACCCGCCGGTTGGCGATTGAGGACCTGACCGCCCACCGGCTTGGGACGATCCAGGCAAACCGAATGGCGGGCAACGAATTTTGGGCCCGCAAACAAGGTTTCCTGGATTCTCTCGGGCCAGCGCGGAAAGAACCACAGCCGATTCGGCTTTCGGTTCGGGTTTCTGGTATTAATGCCGCCCGAGCCGCCCTGGCGGCAGGCGCGGACCGGGTGTACGTAAGTCTTCACGGGTTTTACGGTTTCAAACCGCTGGCACTCGCCCAGGAAGCGGTGGAACTCCCGCGAAATGGAAGACAGGAGCTGTTTTTTCAGCTGCCGGTCATTGCCCGGCCCGGAGAAGCGATTCGGCCCCAAGAACTCTCGGCGTTTTCGTGTAATGGGGTTCTTGTTGGCGAAATCGGCGCGGCCGTGTCCGCTGAAGCCAGATATGGGATGAAGGTGCAGGCCGATTATACGATCAACTGCTTCAACCCGCATACCGCGAATGAGTTGTTCAACGACGGCGTTTCGGGAGTCTGTCTCAGCCCAGAACTCAATCTGGAGCAGTTGGTTGATTTCCGCGGGCTGTCAAACCTTGAGTATCTGGTGCATGGTCCGCTGCCCGTCATGGTTTCGGAGCACTGCATACGCGGCAATGTCGAGCAGGCCGGCTGTGCTGGATGCAAACACGCGCGGCAGCTAATCGAGGACGAAAAAGGCTATTCTTTTCCGATGCTGTCCGACGGGTCGTGCCGACAGCACATTTGGAATTCCCGCACCACGTGCCTGGTCGAGGAGATTCCCGCTTTAATCCGGGCTGGAATCTCTCTGCTGCGCATTGAAGCGGTTTTGGCCGGACCGGAACAGGTTGCCGGGGAAGTCCGTCTATACAGACAGGCTCTGGATGCCTGCGTATCCGGTCAATTATCGTCACTTGGCAGCATCAGGGACGAACTGGAAAAGCTGGCCGCTTCGCCACTGACCAAATTGCATTTATTTCGTGGAGTACAGGCATGAACACAAACACGCTGCGGCGTTTGGAATTTGATAAAATCATCGCGATGCTGGAGGGCGAGACCGTCTCGACCGGCGGGGCCCGTCTTGCGCGGGCATTGCTGCCGGTTTCGGGATTGGAAACAGTTCAGTCTCGGATCGGTGAGACCCGGGAGATTCTAAGCCTGATGAATCACGGGGATACCGGTTTTCTATCACAGTTGCCGGATATCGGGCCATCCTTGAAACGCGCGGCCGCTGCCGGCATTCTATCAGCCGGTGAACTGGCCGAGGTTTTTCGTGTCGCACGCGCTATCCGGCTTGCGGCGAAATACCTGGAACCCGGTAGCGGGCCAGCCGTCAAGCGGTTAAGAGCGGAACTCCACCCCCTGCCGGACCTTGAACGCGATCTGAACGCGGCGATTGATGAAAGCGGGGATGTTCGCGATACTGCCTCCAGCGAATTGAAATCGATCCGGACCCGAATGATGACCCTGCGCGCTCGCATTCGTGATTATTTGCGGGATTTTGTGAAATCACCCCAGTGGTCCAAATACCTGCAGGATGGTCTTGTTACCGAACGCGGCGGACGATACGTGGTTCCGGTCCGCCAGGAATACCGGAATGAAATCCGGGGGATCGTACATGACGAATCGGCCAGCGGCGCGACCGTTTTTATTGAGCCGGAGGTCGTGGTTCGCTCGAACAATGAGATCAGGCAGCTGGAATTGGAAGAAAAACGGGAAATCGAGCGAATTCTGCGGGCTTTGACTGCGAAGGTTGCGGTTAATACCGAAGAACTGAGTTCCGGCGGCGCGGCCCTGGAAACCCTTGATTTTTGGGTGGCGAAAGGGCGTTTGGCGTTAAAGCTTGAGGCCTACGAGCCGGTGCTGAACGGGAATGGCATTATAAGGTTGTTTCGGGCCCGGCATCCATTGCTCGGAAAACGGGCGGTACCGATTAATATCGAATTGGGCCGCAGTTTTGATATCCTGGTCATTACCGGGCCAAACACCGGCGGTAAGACCGTCGGTTTGAAGACTGTCGGGCTGTTAAGCCTGATGGCGATGGCCGGGCTTTATGTGCCAGCCTCGCCGGATAGCGAGCTGGCCGTCTTAGACGACGTGCTCGTTGACATTGGGGATGAACAAAGCATTGAACAATCGCTGAGCACGTTCTCCTCGCATATGACCAACACCATTTCGATCCTAAAAGACGCTGGCAGCAATACGCTTGTGGTCCTTGACGAACTCGGGGCTGGCACAGACCCGCTTGAGGGAGCCGCTTTGGCCCGGGCGATCCTGGAAAGGCTGCTTGAGTCCGGCGCCCGCGTGGTTGTGTCGACCCATCACAGTGAATTAAAAGCCTTTGCCTATGCCAACGCCCGGGTTGAGAATGCCAGCGTCGAATTTGATCCGGTCAGTCTGCGGCCTACTTACCGGCTCACGATCGGCCTTCCGGGGATGAGCAATGCCCTGGAGATCGCGAGCAATCTGGGTCTTGATCAGAAAATGGTGGAGCGAGCCAGACACTATGTGCCTCAGCAGGAGGTCGAGGTTGGACGAATGATCGCCGAACTGCGGGCACTTCGGTTTGAACTGGAGCAGGAACGGGAAGGGGTGCGCCGTCAGCGAGCGGACCTTCTGGCTGAACAGGCGAAAATGGCAGAGGCCCGGCGCCACGTTGAGGAAGCCCAGGAAAAGGCGATGAAGCAGCTTCGGCAGGATGTCTCCAAATATGTTGATGAGGTCAGGCGCGACGCTGAGGAAATCATCGACGAGATGAAAGAACGGGCCAGGGAGGCAGACGCTCCTAAATGGCATGAGATCGCTGAAATGCGTAAGAAAGTCAGCGAAGCCATTCCCGCGCCGAAGATCAAAGCCTCGGCGGCGGAAGCGGATTCTGCCCAGCGCACACGAAAGATCGGCCCCGGGACCTACGTGGAGCTTACCACCATTGGGCAAAAGGGATATGTATTGGAAGGACCGGGCGCTTCAGGCGATCTGACGGTTCAAGTCGGCATTATGAAATTCAACACCAAATTAAAAGATGTGAAGGCGCTGTCTTCACCGGAGGAGAAGGAGACTCACCAGCGAACCCGGACCTTCCTGGACAAACGGCAGGACGTGCCGTCCGAGATTATGGTCCGAGGTTTGCAGGCTGATGAAGCCATGGCTGAGGTGGAAAAATATATCGAGGATGCTTTCCTGGCAGGTATTGAGGTTATTCGGATCATACATGGGAAAGGCGCCGGAATTCTGCGTACTTCAGTACGGGGCTTTTTGGCCAAACACCCCTATGTGGAGAAATACCGGGAGGGCGAAACCGGCGAAGGCGGTCACGGCGTGACGGTCGCCTATTTGAAAGTGCACTAGATCTTGATCTGCAGAATGATGAAGAAAAAGAAAGCCCCGCGATCGATCGCGGGGCTTTTTGATGCTGTCATACTTGATGCTCTTATTATTGGCCATCCTGGACAATTTGGTGATCCGGAAGCGGGCAGTAGGACATGAATTCCGGATTGTTTACCTGGATTTCGGCCGTCTCGTCGGACGGACAGCCGCCAGAGGCACCGTCTTTCGCTTCATTGGCCAGATAAAGCCGGCCCTGATTGCGCGGGTCGCGGCAGACCTTGACCGTGACCGCCGATCCGGCCTGACCGGGCTTGTGAATGTCGCATTCCTCCGTGGGTGCGGCTTCCGGGTCGCCAGGCGGCGCCTCTTTTAAGAAGCCACGGGGCACCGGGTACGGACACGACGGTGTCGCAAGTTTGCCCGAGTCCGGGCATATATTGATCAGCACGTGCAAGTCGCAGTTTTCGGTTGGGGTGGTCTCTTTATCCCGGTATTCCATGCGGATATCCTCTTCAGGACAGGCGCTGGTGGCAAGCTTGCCGGATTTCTGACATACCGCCACCTGAGAAAGACCGGTCGGCATGGAAAAGCTTAGATTCTTTTTCCCAGCGACCGCCTTGGTCATGACCGCACGCCAGAGCAGGGCTGGGTAGGTGCCGCCAGCCGTGCGGTCCATGGTTTCCTTCTTATCAAAGCCCATCCAGACCACACAAGTGTAGGCAGGGGTATAACCGCAGAACCAGGCGTCCTTGCTGTCCGAGGTGGTGCCGGTCTTACCGGCGCAGGATACGCCCGAAATCCGGGCCCGGGTTCCAGTGCCGCCCTCAACCACGCTCTGCAGCATGCTGGTCATCATCCATGCGGTTTCTTTCTTCATGACCTGTTTGGGGCGGTTTCTGCGCTCGTAAAGCACATTGCCGTCCTGGTCAAGGATTTTCTCTATTGTATGGGGTTTATTCCACAAGCCACCGTTTGCGTAAGCGGAATAGGCACCAGCCATTTCGACCGGTTTCACGCCTCGGGTCAGACCACCCAGCGCGGTTGAAAGGTTCATGTCGTTATACCGGCCGCCGGTGACCAATGTTGAGATGCCCAGTTTTTGTGCGAAAGCCACACCGTTGCGGATGCCGACGGTATCTGCAAGCTTGACGGCGGCAACGTTGATGGAAAACTGAACCGCGGTGCGCATACTGATCAAGCCGCGATATTTGTTGTCATAGTTGTGCGGCGTCCAGGAACCGTCCCCGGCGGTATAGCTGACCGGAGAGTCATCAATTGTGTAGTCCGGCGTATAGCCTTCTTCCAGTGCAGGTCCGTAAACCACGACCGGTTTAAAGGCGGAGCCCGGCTGGCGGACCGCATCGGTGGCCCGGTTAAATCCGCGCTGCTGTTCGTTGTCCCGACCGCCGATCAGCGCCACAATGCCGCCGGTTTTTTGATCTTCCAGAACCATGGCCGATTGAATGATCTGCCCACGGCGGCTCTTAATATTCGGAAAACGGGATGAATCCGAGTAGATCTCTTCCGCGTAATCCTGAACGTCCGTATTTACGGTGGTATATATTTTGAGTCCGCCGCGGAAGATTGCATCCTGCGGGTTGTCGTAAAGTCCCTCATCCCGCAGGATTTCGTCAGCTTCATCGATGACGGTGTCCACGTAGTAACCGTACCGGTTCGTGCTATTCACAGTCTTTTTTAAATTGACGGGTTCTTCGTAGGCCCGGTCGGCCTCAGATTGAGTGATGAACCCGCACTCCGCCATATTGTTTAACACCAGGCGTTGGCGGCGGCGGGCTTCTGAATAATTGCGGAAGGGGGAATAAGTATTCGGTGACTTGACCAAACCGGCCAGCAGCGCACATTCTGAAAGGTTCAATTCGGAAACGTTTTTTCCGAAATATGTATGGGCAGCGGTTTCAACTCCCCAGGCGCCGGCGCCGAAATAAATCCGGTTGAGATAAAACTCCAGGATTTCGTCCTTGGTATACCGGCTTTCCAGCTGCATAGACATAACGACTTCTTTGATTTTGCGTTCGAAGGTTTTTTCGGGTTTTAGAAAGGCGTTGCGGGCTAGCTGCTGGGTAATGGTACTGGCGCCCTGCCGCTTCGACCCTGATATGACGTCCACAAAAATGGCGCGGGCGATGGATTTAATATTCACCCCGTGATGTTCGTAGAATTGCTGATCTTCGATCGCAAAAAATGCGTTTTTCAGGTCTTTCGGCATTTTGTTCAAGGGAACAATAATCCGGTTTTCTTCCGCATGGAGTTGATAGAAGACCTTGTCGTTCTCATCATAGAGAATGGTGCTGACCGAGCCGGTGAGCGATTCCGGATTCCAGGTCGGTACATTGACCACGGCTGCGGCAACAACGCCAAAAACGACGCCGATGGCAACAACGGCCATCAGCAGACCGACGGTAATTAACAGGCTGCGCGTACGCGTCCCGCTTGGTTGCGATGCTTTGGCAGGCATTTTCTGCCCTCCCCTGATTCCCTGGTTTTAAAAGATTATAGCATGGAAGATAGAAAAGATGGGTCGGAATTTTGGATAATAAACGAACCAACAGCCGAATTTGAGGGATTGCCAGACTTATGGTATGATTTTTGCTGGAATCTGATCAAGCAGCATTTATAACTGAACCGATCAGAACCGGCCGTGAACATTGAAAGCCAGGGGGCATTCAAGAGCGTCTCTTTGCTGACAAAAGCAAAGGATAAAGGGTGTTTCCTCATAATTAAGGGGGTTGGCATGTGGATAACGAGGTCAAACGCGAAGCCTTGCGCCAGATGGAACTTTTAAAGCGGGGAACTGCGGAGATTGTTCCGGAAGATGAATTACTGGCCAAACTGGAAAAATCAATTCGGGAGAAAAAACCGCTAAAGGCGAAACTTGGACTTGATCCAACCGCACCTGACATTCACGTTGGGCATACGGTGGTATTGAACAAACTGCGCCAGTTTCAGGATCTGGGACACGAAGTTCGCCTGATTATCGGCGACTTTACCGGCCGGATCGGCGACCCGAGCGGAAAATCGGAGACCCGCAAACAGCTTACCGAAGCAGAAATTATGGCCAATGCCAAGACCTATGAGCAGCAGATTTTCAAGGTCCTGGACAAAGAACATACGCGTATTTACTTCAACAGCGAATGGCTTTCCCCGATGACTTTTGTCGACGTGATTGAGCTTTCGGCGAAATACACGGTGGCACGCATGATGGAACGGGACGATTTTGCCAAACGATACCGGGAAAACCTCCCGATCAGCGTGCACGAATTTTTTTACCCGCTGATGCAGGGCTATGACTCGGTGGCCCTCGAAGCCGACGTTGAACTCGGTGGTACAGACCAGAAATTCAACCTGCTGGTCGGCCGGAATCTGCAGAAAGAATACGGTCAGGAGCCGCAGGTCGCCCTGATGATGCCGATCCTTGAGGGACTGGACGGGGTCCAGAAGATGAGCAAGAGTCTGGGCAATTACATTGGGATAAATGAAGATCCGAACGAAATCTTTGGCAAGACCATGTCGATTAACGATACGCTCATTACCCGCTATTTCGAACTGGCCACTCGGGTTTCAATGGAAGAAATCAAGGCATTGGAAGCAGCCATGAAAGCTGGCACGATGAATCCCCGGGACGCCAAGATGCGGTTAGCGCGGGAGTTCATCACCATGTACTACAATGAAGAAAAGGCAGCCGAAGCCGAGGAACGCTTCAAGACCATCTTCCAGAAAGGTGATATTCCCGAAGATATCCCGGAGTTTACCACGGCTGCCGGCGAAGTATGGCTGCCGAAGCTGCTACAGGATGCGGGGCTCGTCGCATCGACCTCTGAAGGGAAGCGAATGCTCAAGGAGGGCGCTGTGAAGATCGACGGGGAAAAAACGGAATCGGAGCAGATTCAACTCGGTTCCGGCATGGTGATCCAGGTTGGAAAACGCAAGTGGGTCAGAATCCTCATCTAGCAACCGCGCGCGAACACGGGTCACTACGACGGGATATATAATGTAAGCATTGAAAAGGAGCAGCGTGCTGCTCCTTTTCTGCATGGCCCGTCGGGCGATTCGCACACCTTACTATTCTAATTATATTAGAACGTGTCTTAAACCTTTGGGGGTTGAGTCGGATCAATCCGGTTAGCCCCGTGCCCGCGGCCATCGAAGCGTTTCAGCTCATAGTGTTCACCTTCGCTGTTTGAGCCGCATAGGATAACGAGCGGAGGTGAATCAGTTTGTATGGTAGATTCAGACCGGTCAAGGTGATCATCCTGGCTGGTCTTATCATTGCGGTGGCCATCTTTTGGCTGGCTGAGCGCAACCTGCATCAGGCGGTTCGCGGTGCGGCACTGTCCAGGGCGCAGATTCGGGGCCAGGAATTGCTTTTCCGATCGATCTATCGCAGTTCTGCGGGCAATCTCGGATATAACGACCTGGTCAGTGTTCACAAGGACAGCGACGGCCGGGTTGTGATGCTGCAGCCTTTGACAGTGAAGATGAATCGATTTATGGCGATGGTTGCCCTGGAAATCGAACATTCCCTGGAGGCCGAGATGCGGCGCCAGGACATCTCGGTGCCAGCCGGCCAGGTGTTTGGCAGCACCATCATGGGCGGTGCCGGACCGATGGTTCATGTGCGCATTCTGCCCGCCGGGCGGGTTCAGGTCGAAATGGAGGATCGGTTTGAAAGTGCCGGAATCAACCAGACCCGGCATCTTGTCTGCCTCAAGGTGCGCGGCAAAATGCAGGTTCTTGCACCTTTTCTGCGTGAGGAAGTGCCAATTTCCGCTGATGTTCCAATTGTGGAATCAATTATCGTTGGACAGGTCCCCGGAACTTATGTTAATCTAGATGCCGTTGGCCCACTGACGGGCCTCGACGGTCTTCGAAAGTTGAAAGCGGACTCGGATTGAAAAAACCTGAAAAAATATGGGTTTGCTTGACACGAAATGCGGAACCGTGGTAATATAATTTTTGCGCGCAGGGCGCAGCGATCTTAGAAAACTGAACAGCGAAACCTGGTGCTTTTAAATTGCGAGCCGAAAAATCGGAAGGTTTTGAGGCAAGCGAGTCGGGCGAAAGTC
>JBLMZI010000006.1:0-466734 GCA_050258755.1 Solirubrobacterales bacterium
CACAGCGCTTTGGATAACCTTACTCCAGTCGAATACAGAGACTCGGTCTCAGCCCAGATTCGGGCATCTTAAATCTGGCTCAGACTAACGCAAGGGCTGTACAAATGCTGGGGGCAGGTCAAAACGGCCATTACGGAAAATATTACTCCCGCATAGATAGCCTTCTCAAACACAATATTGTCCCCCTTCCCTTGGTTATGCTTGCTACCTCTTTAAGGGTTCCTCCCATCTGTAATAAACCTTCACAGTATGTCCTGGCCCGGAACTTGTATTTATGTCGCCGAAAGTGTCTGAGTCGTGCAGTATTAAAGACGTTACAGTTAATTCATTCCTAACTTCAAATTGTATTTTGCCTTCAGCTTTGTTAACTGTAACCGTTAAGTGGAACCCGCCATTTCGTAATGGCGCGTTATCAAATCCATTGGTAAAAAACAGCCCTGAAGGAACAGTTGCAATACCGGCATCTACAGAAGATATGTCTTTGTCAGTATTCCTCCCATTTTGAGCCTGACGACGTGCCTGTTTTACGTACGGATTGTTTTTCCATTCGTTAATCGACTGAGGATCATTAGTTTCGTTAAGATTATAATGATTGGATTTATCGGTTGGCAAAGTCCCTGCTAAAAAAGCTTTTAGGAATTTTGCATTATTAGATCCAAATACGTTTGAGAATTCCTGGTAGTTCTTTTTGACACCCATCCATTGCCCCAACGCCTTCACTGCTGCTATGGAGTTTTGTTCTGGAGTATTGTTCGGACTAGTGGCCTTATATGCAATACCCATTAGTCTTATGCCCAGATTGATCTTGTCTGCAGCAGGGTTATTCAATAGCTTATTGATTGCAGCGGGTCCAAACATTTCGATTATCCCCGCCGGTGCCGACGCATCATTAATACCTGAACCCACTCGCCCTACCGAACCCGCTACCAAAATAGAAGCGCCCCAATCATGCCCACTAGGATCAACATACTTCAGCGGGTTATTCCCACAGTAAGTGAATAAGTTTTGAGAAGTCGGATTGCTAATATCCCCCTCATAAGTATCCCTATTGAGAAACCGCCCATCCATCGGGTCATAATACCGAGCTCTCAGATAATACAATCCAGTCTCTTTATCCTGAATCTCCCCAGCATACTTAAAGTGGTTCTCAACCTTCTCCGTCTCGCTGACCGTATTGCCCCACTCGTCATAAACGTAGCTGTTCTGAACCGTACCCGCACTATCCACCACCTGCACCACATCACCATGCCCGTTATACAGGTAGAAATACTGCTTCCCATCCGCCTCCTGCTTGGCGAGCAGGGGACCATGGATAAAGGGAATACCGTGAAAGCGACGTTAAAATCATGGTTTGTGGCACTTCTGGCTCACCTATTGAAATGGCCGATTACGACAGTTCTACGACAGTTCGGCCAGAATCATGGATAAGCCAAAGCACCTAATTCAGGCGTATTTCAGCACTTATCATCTATCTGGAATTGTAACATATCCCCAAATGCAGGAAAAATCACGGCTTTTTGAGCAGTCTTGTCTCGCTCCAAGGTTCATATTTCTGTACGACAATTTTTACGACAGTTTCCCTCGAAAGAAGAGCCAGGGGGTTAGCCCTGGCTCAGCATGGTTAATCTAAATCTTTCAGAATTCTTGTGAATTCCTTTTTTGTAAGCTTGCCTGTCGACCCCAAGACGACCAGCGACGCACGCTCACTCTTGAAAATAAGCTTTGCTATTTCCATAACTCTGCTAGCGTTTACCTGCTTAAACAAATCGATTCTTTCAGGAATATCACGTTTGGCTCTGTTCAGTACGAAATAATCATGAGCTAATTGATGATTCAGTTCCTCGGGATTATCAAGCCAAAACCATAAATTCTCCGTGTAGAATGGCATTGTTGTATCAAAGTCAGAAGTTCCAATACCGTCTTTCATGCGGTTAAGTGTTTCAACAACAAGCGCCAAACAATCATAAACATATTTCTTATGAATCGAAAAGTTAACGTGAATAACCGCCGCATCTTCGTATTCTTCTAACTCTGAACCGATGGTCGAGGTTAGTCCGCTTTTTTCCCTTATAACACGTTGAAGCCTCGAACCAACGCCTTCCCCTAAAATACAATTCAATAAAATCAGTTCTTCTCTCGTGGCATCCTCATAATTAACGTCAAATGAAACATTTACATCAAGATAGCTCCCAACCGTATTAATTAAATGAATATCCGGCTTTCTAGGTTGATACTTAATGTTTTGGAAGCCCGGTTTTTGCACATCCTGGTTGTCATCAAGAGCGATTTTATTAAGCTCGGAATTAACAATGTCAATCCCATTAGAATCTATACACCCAGTAATAAAGAAAGCTATCTGACTAGGGTTAAAATGTGTCTGTTTATACTGGATTACGTCGCTCAATTGTATCTTATTAATGGTTTCTTCATTGCCCATAATAGGCAACGATAGAGCATTACCCTTCCATACCGCTTTACTTACATATTGTCCAATGTCTAAATACGAATCTCTTTCCTGTACTTGGTTGAGTACAACTGTCTTTTCTTGTTCATATTCAGACTCTGTCCAGTTTAAGCTGCCTAAAATGGCTTGGAACAGATTGATGCACTCTTTTAATCTGTTGGGGCGCACCTTCATGTGAAACCTAAGGTAATCCTTATATGTTGTTGCCCGAAGTGTGCTACCATAACTTTCCATGCGATAGTAGATTTCATCTTGTGACAAAGTCCCCATCCGACGGAAATGAAGGTGTTCTAACAGATGAGTAATCCCGTTATTCAAAGGATGTTCATACCTCGAACCAGTTCGAATGTAGAGTCCTATTACGATAGAATGAACATAGTTTACCGGGTAATAGATGATTTTTATTCCATTTGAAACAACAAATTCGTTCATCAGTTCACCTCCCTTAACTGCAAATCAGATGATTGACCGCAACTTCCACAATAATAAAATTTATTTATTATATATGTTACAACTTGCCGCAAACCATGGCTCCTCCCCTTGCCATCATTCCGACTGTTACTACAAGGAATGGGTCATCAGCTACACCAATTCCAGTCGCATCATCGGCCACTAGAACCGCTGTTGCAACTGCGCCTGCTACGAATATTCCGGCTCCCACCAACACTCCACTTACAGAGACACCTTCTTGAGGCGCGGGTGCTGGCGCTTGTTTCTGCCCGTTGCCCGGTGCAATTCCAGGCGCACCCGGCTGCTTTGATTTTGGCGTTTCGACCGCACGCTTTTGTGAGGGATTTTGCGATTGCTGTCCTTTAGGTGTTCTACTGTGTTCCTCTCCGTTGTTATGCCCAACATTTCTTTGACGCTCGCCTGATGGCTGCCTGTTTTCAGCGCCTCTACGCTGGTTAGGATTTGGTTGCTTCTCATATTTGCCTTTTTTAGGTGCCTCCTGTTGTTTCTGTGGTTTCTGTGCCTTATGCCCCGTCGGGTCAACATACTTCAGCGGGTTATTCCCACAATCCCTAATAGGTGAACCCACAGGGGATTCGTTTGTCTAAGAACTGACCAGATTATACCATTCATGGATAAGGGACAAAAAGAACTAGGGAAGGAATGCCGTTATTTCTCAGTTTTCGGTAGGTTGTAGGAAGGAGGGTTAACGTATTTCTCGTTGTAAGTCATCATCCTCCAAATGATGTTCACCAATCGACGCTCAACACACTTCATCGCCTGTCTTGGTGCCTTCCCATCGGACAGCTTCTGGTTGTAGTATTCATAGAAGAACGGATTCACAATCCGTTTCTCCTTTCCGATTGGCATAGTTAACCTAACCGCAAGCATGTAAAAGAGGGAATTCAAGCTTCTGTTTCCCCGCTTGTTGGGAAACTGTTTTTTCTCCTCCCCAGATTCAACGGTTATAGGCGCAACCCCGCAGTAATATGCCAGCTTTGCAGGAGACGGAAACCGCCTAATATCGCCTATTTCGCTAATAAAACCAGCCGCAGTTATTGTGTCAATGCCTGCCATACTTGTTAACTGATAAGGGAAGTTATTGAGAAAGTCCGCTATTATCGCTTCGAGCGAGTTCATTTCATCAACGTTGCGCCTATATTGCCTGATGATTGAAGGAATCACTAAATCGCTGGTTTCCTGAAACTCAATGGTTGTATTCCCTGCCCTCTCGACGCAATCAAGTATCTCACGCGCTTTCTGAAGCCGTAATCGCTTGTTGGAGTATTCTTCAAGCATTTCGGCCAATTCTTCCGCTGTGATACCCCGCAGCTTGGATGGAGACGGGTATTTCTCGTAAAACGCCAACGAACTGTTGCAATCGATGTTCTCGAAAAAACCACGATAACCGGGATAATTGCTTGTAATGAAGGCATGAAGCTGGTTCCGTAATGCCCTATTCATTTTGACAACCTGGTTACGGCGTGCGACCAACTTCCCTAGAACCCAATACTTGTCCTGAGGATTAGCATTCTGACGCTTGTTGAAACTACCGTACAGAACTCTTGCAGCACACTCGGCATCTGCGGAGTCCGTTTTATCTATACTTTCGGCTTTACGGTAACCGTAGACAAGATAAGCATGAATGTGCTTCACAATTTGCCCATTGTCTCTCAGGAAGACTGCTAGACTTCTGCCATAAGTCGAAGTATCCTCTAAGCCGAAAGCTGGAACAGTCCCTATCGCGCATCGTTCTTCTATAATCCCTTTCTTCACGATTTCGCGGATTTGATTTAGGAAGTTTTCGAACTCGCTAGGCACGTTAGGGAATTTCACCTCGTCCATTTTCTCCGAAAAGCAATCCATAATGACTGCGGTATGAGTTTCCTTGTGACTATCAATGCCCACATAGACATACTTCATTTTGGGATGGTTCACACTTAAAATCTCCTTTCCTTCGGAATTTCAACGCATAAAACCTTTATAAAACAATCCCAATTCTGCCCAGCGTTATACCCAGTTGCCCGAGTACCGCACTAATTTATCAGTCTGAAAGGCTTTATGTATTGCGTAATAAATTGGCTGTAGCGGGATTGAAGGAGTATTCAAACATAGCCATACTCAGCATTGGTCAATGACCTGCACAGATTGCGTAAGCCACCCCAATCCCGCTAAGCCAGGGGGTGTATATCAAGCAGGCTTCCCCTACGACTTGGAAGCCCGCTTGTTGTCCTAGTATCCCAGTCTATCTAAGTCCAAGAGCCGCAACGTGAAAACGCCGTATTCTGGTCGCAGCACAAACCAGCTACCGATAGAAAAGCCCAAATCTTCAAGCCACGGGCCTTTTACCTCAATGTGCGGAGTACGCTTCCCATTGTGCATTTCGGCTTTGACCTGTAATAAGGCCAAAGAATCACTCTCCCGCACTTGTTTAACCACGGCTTTGTATGCCTCCATCCCCGAACCCTGCAATTTGAAGGTAATCCGCTCCTGGTCATATTCAGCGATAACCAGACTGTCCCGCTCAAAGCCGTATTCATTGAGCCAGAAGCCGGAAATCCTGATTCTTGGCTTTCTTTTGGGCCTTACGGAGTCTACTTTTTCGCTGCCTACGGCAAGAATGCGTTTGTTCATGGACAAGACCCACCTTTCTCTGCTACTCTGTGGTTAAGGGATGACTCTTGCATTTCAATCAACATATATTAAACTTCTTAAATTTTCATTTTGTTTCGCTGTTATTTGTTGGCAATGCTAAATACACATTAAAGATACCCTATAGGCCCAACGGGTTCAAGGGCTTATTTTTGTTTCCCAACTCATAAATATGTTAAGATGTGAAAAAGGCCGATATAGAGGGATATTATGATTAGCTACAAACCTTTTCAGAAGATATTGATTGACCGCGAGTTGAAAAAGACCGAATTCATGAAAATCGCCGGAATTTCGGGCGCGACAATGGCAAAGCTGAGTTCAAAGGAATATGTATCGCTTGAAGTCATTGATAAACTCTGCGCCGCGCTTAACTGTCAGCCAGGAGACTTAATAGAGTACATTCCCGATGAAAAGACCGAAAAGAAATCGACAAATACTAAGCAGCCTCGGAAATAGAGGCTGCTTAGTTCATTATTAGGAAAGCCCGTCGAAGTAAATCAACTGACCGTCATTTCTGAACCAGCTAACCTCAAAATGCGTTTTTGACCCCCTAACCCCCATCAAGTTACATCCATAACTTATCAGTGCCTTCTTTGCTTTTTGTTTACCTTCGCTTATTTTTATTTCATCTATCTATGTCATAGTAGTATCATTCTATGACTTATATGTGTTATAATTGGTCATAGAATACCACTATAGCCGACGATTAACCTCTCAAAAATACGTCATAGAATGCCTAAAACCTAAAGGAGGACTTGATATGGCAGCTAGAATCGAGAATTGGCTAACCGAACTGCACAACGATGGGAAGGACGAAAAGACCATTATCGCCTATCGAACGGTGCTGAACCAGTTTTCAACATGGTTTGAGCAGACTTCCGGCGATTCGGATTTGTCCAAGGTCACTCAAATGGACATTAAGGATTTCAAACAGTACATGGCTGCTACCCTTGGCCGCAAGCCAGCAACGATTAATAAAGCCCTGGTTACGCTTAAAGGATTCTTTGAATGGGCGATGGAAAACGGCTTCACGCCCTCCAATCCGGCCCGAAAGGTTAAGCTGGTGGAGAAGCAGGCATTAGCCCCAAAATGGCTCGAAAGGAGCGAACAGAACCGTCTTATTCGTGCCATTGAGCAGGAAAAGAACCAGTTTAAGAAAGCGCGTGATTTAGCCATAGTACAAGTGGGGCTTCAGGCTGGTTTGAGACTTGAAGAAATCTGTAATCTAGGCATTTCCGATGTTACGGTCAATGGCAGGAGCGGGACAGTCATTGTCAGAGAAGGCAAACGGGGCAAATATCGGGAAGTTCCGTTGAATGCGGATATTCGGGTTGCTTTGAAAGACTATCTGAAAGAGCGGGAAACCCATAAATACGGGGATAGTGAGCGGTTATTTATTGGGGAACGCAATCCCCTGTTAACGCCAAGGGCAATTCAGCATTTGATTGAGGAATACGGCAGAAAGGCCAAAATTGAGGGCTTAACGGCTCATAAACTAAGGCATTCTTTCTGTCACAATTTAATGGATGCTAAAGTGGGTATCGAAAAGGTTGCCATGCTTGCAGGACATTCAAGCCTTGAAAGCACAAGGGTTTATATCGTTCCTGGGAAGCGTGAACTTCAGGCTACGGTTGAAACGATTGCGGTAACGGATGAATGACGCGAGTCTGTACGTCCGTATTTTGGGCAAATAAGCGTTCGTAAAACAATAAATAACACCCGCGCCCGAATCAACCACAATAACTCGATATTTCGTTTTTGAGGCCCGTTTGACCAATCTGTGGTCGTACTTGCTCCCATTTTCAGATTGTGGCTAACCAGCAAATTCACGTTTTATGGCCGAAACTTCGCTTACAAACGCCAATATATTGGCATTCTTAAATCAGAACCAAACAAACCAGGCGACAAAGAAAAAGTCTCTGTCGCCTGGTTTTCGTTCATTTTCAGTTTTCTTGCCTGATTGAGTTTAACTGTGCCTTGGTTTGCTGCCCAATCCGTCTGGTACATAATAGAATAATATATTATTAATATCAGCCCTATACGGCTAACTCTGCAATTAAAGAAAAGGTATGTGCTATAAACTATGCATTGGTGGGGATTTCGAATAAATAAATGATGTGAAATTCTAAAAAATCACGCCGCACAAGCATTAAAGAATTCATTCATTTGTTCTACCAATCCGCTTACCTTCTCAATTGACTCAACATTGATTTCAAATCTTCTCGAATTCGATTTTTCCGGCATCTTATCCGAATAATCAAGCCTGAATTTCGTGGCTATCCCTTCACCGTTTACCCATTTCCCTTTTTCAATGATTTCGATAAAGCCCCTTCTGTTCAGGGTTCTAAGATATGTGCCAATCCGATTCTTATTAATCCCGCTCAAATCGGCCAACTGCCGCACACCCGCCGTAAAGACCCCTTTACGATTCCCGTAAATCTTGTATTGAACCATTAATGCCATGAAAACAAGCCTGTGGTGTTCGCTTTTGAAGGATTTGACCAGTTCAAGTTCATCCTTGCTGAAACTGATTCGTTCTCTCTTGAAACTGCCCAAATGGTATTTATCCGTATCAAAAACTGATTTCAGGATTTGCTCCAGGTCATATAATGCGGATTTCAGCCCACCGCCGACTAATCCATTCTCATACTGCTCAATTGTCCATCGTTCCAGGATTCCCGCTGCTTCCTGCTTGCTTAAACCCTCAACGTCTTTGAGATATAAGGCAAGTTTGAAACATTCATCGTGGCGGGTTCCTGGTTCATCCAATCCGTATTTCAGAATGTGTTCATACCGTTTAATCGGAACTGGCTGCTTCGTGGGTTTATCTATTTCAACCACTGAAACTGGCTCCTGCCATTTGTCCATTTCCACCATGACCGATATTTCGGTTTCTTTAATGGCATCCAGGACTAACGGGCTAACCCTCTGAATGGCTAGAAAACTGTGATACGGATTCGGCAAACACGATAAATCCTCATTATCCAGCATTGAGCAGAACTGATTCGTTACCCTGTTCCCGCCTAACGGCAGTTTAACGGCCTGTTGCCCTGGTCTCGGCAATATCTCGATTCTTCTTTCAGATAAACCCGCAAGAGACAAAACGGTTTTGCCGCATCTCGCAATCTTGCCCAAAGTCACAACACCGTTAAAGAACAAATACACATGATAGCCCTTTCTGCCGGAATAAAACACGTATATCTGATTCCTCGGAACAAAGTATTCCAGGGCATCTATGATAGTCAAAACGTCTTCTGTCTTGTTCTCGTCTACATCAAAGACCATGAAGGTGCTGAAATCGTCATGGGCAGGGAATACGCTAATTGTCCTGCTTCCTGATAGGTGCTGCCCGATAAGAGCCATATCGACTTGTTGCCGAATGATTGAGGTTGTATCGCAGGTTTCTATGATTTTGTTGGTTTCGTTTTGAAAATAGCTGCCATTGTCTTGCTGTTCTCGCCATTTGTAGGGGTTTGGCTGAAACAGGTTTTTCATCTTGTTAATGACCCTGCGCCGAAACGTGGTATTTCCTTGCTTGGTGTAATCATCCACAGTGAGATTGTGCTGTTTCAGGTGATTTGCCGTTAGTCTTTTGAACCGTTGCTTACATAAGGGGCATTCAATCAGCATATCTCCCAATTCAGGCATTTTTGCGTTGTTGGTATCCAGCCTGTAATCATAAACCAAGTCTGCATAATCGGGGATATAGGATTTCCGGCGTTTTGCTCGTTCCAACTTGAAGGCCCGAAACATTTCGAACTGTTTCAGGCTTTCTTCAGGCGTGGGTTCTGGTAGTTCAATGTCGAATAAATCGGCTAAATATCTAGCTAAAGCCATTGCTGCGACTACTGTTAATATGCAGTTTTAATTGATGTTTCTGTCCTCCTGGCTTCTCAAATGGTTTGGGATGGGTACGGTATCCTTCTTCCACGGAAAAGGGCTTAGACGCGCCCACAAGAGGCTATGCACTCATTCAAACTGGCTACATTCCAGCAGCCTTTCACCTGCCTTTCTGTGATTGTTTTTGGGCAACAAAATAGACCATCATTTGATGGCCGCTTGAAGGAATCCGAATCTATGTAAACGGGAAAAGGCCCGGAAAAATGAAAAGACAGGCGAAATGCCTGTTCTTTGAGGAAAACAATCATGATGTTTTCGGGGATGGGCAGCGCGTTAAGTAAGCCTACCACTAACTTTAAGTATATACCGAATTCCATGTTTTGTCAAGACCCACTTGATTTTGCCATGCGCTCCCAGAGCATTTCCAATCCCAATTATCTAGCCACTTTCAGCCATATCATCTTGGTTATATCCCACATTTTAATACCCTACCGCCAACTTCCTGCACAAAACCACAACCCATTTCCCGGAAATATCCTCCATAATCTGGGCATTCTGTCGACAGGGTCGGATTATTCATGATATTAGTTTCACAATGTGCCGCAAAGGAAGAGCCAGGGGGTTAGCCCTGGCTCGTGGAAACATCTAATGCCTATTTCTCAAGACACAAACGAGAACCGTCCCGTTTGCTCTTTTCCATCATACCGGAATTATCGTATATATTATGACAGAAACTATTATTGGTGCTACCGCAGCAGCAAATACTAGCCGCTTTCTGGCTGTCCATCCGGGGATGCGAGAAAGAAGTCCAAAAAGCACGGTCTGGATAATTGGAATAATAACAGGGACAACGATTAAGAATTCCACATGTAATCCCGAAAACAAATAGAGCCATTCTAGTGTTATAGCAATTCCATAAACAATCAGAGAATAGGTTATTATTCCCATATATGTGTATCTACGCTTGGAAACATACCAAATCAATACTGTTACAGGCATAACTTGAGTTACGAATCCAATAACCATGGAATAAATGAAAACCACTTTCCACCATCTCCCCCGCTGCGCTACATGGGTCTATATCTCAGCAATTGCTTTTTGGAAATCATTAACTGCTGCTCGTGTAGCATTGTCGCACCTCTGGATTCGAAGTGTGGAACTCCATGACTCATATCCGCTTTTCTTTACGTCATAATCCACATCGTCAATTTGCCCGGTATAATCATGTTCATACATGGTCTTTACATCCCCGTGTGCACTGATGTCTTGCAGCGCATGCAAGCCTTGGCCGAATGTGTTATATGCTTGTTTTCTATAGGATTCACGTAAGCCCATTGCTGCGGTAATGAGGGCCGATTTAACACGGGGGTCTGTTTCCTTTTTCGCCTTCGCCATTAGGTTGTTATACCCTACTTGCCCTTTCTTCCAGAGTGAAACAGCTTCATTAAACCGTGCTCGATAATAAACACGTCTCGTATCATAATATGAACCAGATTGATTGGAACTCATATTGAAATGATACTTATCCTCACTACTAGCAATCTCCTTCTCTCCGTTTTTGGCTCGATTACGATTTCCGATTGTCGCCTTCATTCCTTCCCATCGTAAATCGACTGATTGGTTTCCTTGAGCCACCGCTTCGGCATAGTCTTCCGATATCCCCATTTCCTTCATAATTTCTTCTGTTCGGAAGTAATGCACATCAATTCCCCAATGCCCCGTCGGGTCCACATACTTCAGCGGGTTATTCCCACAATAAGCATACAGATTCAGGCTCATCGGATTCGTAATATCGCCTTCGTAGGTATCCTTGTTCAGGAACCTGCCTAGCTGCGGGTTGTAGTACCGCGCACGCAGGTAGTAGAGTCCTGTTTCCTTGTCAAAGATCTCGCCAGAGTATTTGAAGTGGTTCTCTACCTTCTCGGTTTCCTGGGTGGTGTTGCCCCATTCGTCGTATTGGTAGGTATTGACCACTTCGCCGTTGCTGTCTACGATCTGGACGACGTCGCCGTGACCGTTGTACAGGTAATAGTACTGGGCGCCGTCGGAAAGCTGCTTGGCGATCATCCGGTCCGGTCCCCAGATATAATGGGCGTTCAGGGCGTTGTTCGCGTCCGCTTCCGCGATGACCTTGCCGGCCGCGTTGTACAGGTAGCGGGTGGTGCTGTCTCCGGCGGTTTTCTTGATTCTGAGACCGGTGGCATCGTAATCGAAGCTGGTCGTTACGCTGCCGGTTGTGTAGCTGGTTAACTGGTCCGCCGGGTTGTAGTTTGCCTTGATGTACACGCTTTCGGCGATGGTTGCCTGATCACCAACGGCACTGATCCGGTTGCCTTTTACATCATAAGTATAGCTTACCGTCTTGCCGTCCGGTCTGGTTACCTTTTTCAGCCGATCCAGGGCATCGTATTCATAGTTCGTTACGCCCGAGGCGTCGGTGATAGCGGTAATGTTGCCATTGTTGTCGTAGGTATACCGGTATTCGGAAATGACGGTATCGTCCTTGGTATTGGTCACCTTGGTGACCCGGTTGAAGGCGTCGTAAGTGTAGCTGGCTTTCAGCACACTGCCGTTTCTCAAGGTTGGATAGGTTACGCTTTCGATCTGGCCGTCCGGCGTGTACTGGTAGGCTGCGGTACCATTCGCCTGTACGCTTTGAATCCGGGTCTTGTCGTAGTTGAACCGGGTTGTAAAGCTGTTGTATGAGTCGGTTACGCCGGTGACCCGGTTGCATGGGTCATATTTGTAGCTGGTCATGCTGCCGTAACCGTCGGCGATGGTTCCGTGGCGATCCACTCGGCCCATTCCGTCATAACCGATCCGGACCTGATTGGTCTTCCCATTAAACGAAACATCGCTTTTGGACGGGCCGTAAGGGTGCCCGGCATAACCGAACGATACGCTCCAATTGCCCCCGGTCTTGGATAAGAGCCGGTTGTACTCGTCGTAGCCGTACGTGAAGCTGATGCTCTTCGGGTTGATCGTCTTAACGAGCTGTCCCAGTTCGTTGTATTCGTTTCGCGTAACGTGGTTCGCCGGATCAGTCTTTTCAATAACCCGGCCGAGCTCATCCCGGTTGACCGAGGTGACCCAGGTGGCCGTTCCGTCGGTCTTTTTCACCGTCTTCAACTGCCCTAACTTGTCATACTCGTACCGGGTCACCTGGTTCATGGCATCGGTGACCCGGATCAGGTTCCCCAGATTATCGCATTCGAACTGGTCGGTATGTCCCTTGGGATCGGTATAGGTCTTCACATTGCCGGCCAGGTCGTAGGTGTACGACTCGGACAGGGCGCCGCTCTCAGCCGGGTAATTCGCGAAGGCTTTCCGCGTAGTCACCTGGCCCCACTGGTCGGTGTAGGTGCGGGTGACGCCGCGCCAGCTTCCTCCTGAAGCCGGAATCATGTAAGTGGTGGCCGTCCGCGCCGCCGGGTCCACTTCAACGCCGTAGGTGGCGCCGAAAGCGTCTTTGCTGGTCTTGACCTGACCCCACGGATCAAAGGCACAGGTCTGGGTGTTGCCCATGGCATCAACTACATAGTTCGCCCGGCCCTGATTGTCATAGTGGTACTGGGCATTATTGACCCATTCGCCGGTGACCGAGTTCATCTGCCGCGAAAGAACCAGATCGCCATCGTCGTTATAGTACTCGTCTACGGTGTTGTAATCCGATTCCTGGCCGGTAGCCAGGTTTTTGTACCGGATGAAGCTTCTCAATTTAACGGTCAGCAGATCCCCGTTGGTACTGTCGAAAGCCGGGGAGGTGGCCGATTCGGTGTACTCAAAGTGCTGGCTGACCGAGTATTTCGTCCCGCCTGATACGGTAACGTCAGGCAATTTCGTAGTCAGCAGCCGGCCGGCGTCGTCATAGCTGTTGATTGTGGTCTTTCCGGTATTGTTAGTCGTGGTGGCAACCAAGCCCAGGAGCATATTGTAGGTGCTGGTCGTCTTTGTGGTCTTCGGCGCTCCGCCCGGCCCGGTGTAATAGGCGGTTACCTCGTATGGGTAGGCGAACAGGGTCTTTGGATTGCCATAGCTGGCAGGACCCATAACTGTAACTGTCTTGGCCACTTTCCCGTTATCGAGGGATTTGGTGGTTGTGATCCGGGTGACCCGGTTTTCACCATCTTTATCGTAGCTGAACCTGGTGCTATCACCAAGCGGATCAACAATCTTCTGTACCCGCCCGTAGACGTTATCGTAGACCGTCGTCTCGCTCACCACAGTGGCGTTGTCTTTATACCAGCGCTTGACGGTTGGCAGACGGAAGAGGGGGTGATATTCGTATTCCATCGTATTCAAATCACGCTGGGAGGGATTGTTCAACTGATCCAGGGATAATGGCCTGGTCTGACTGATCACGCCGCCCCAGTCGTTGTATACTGTCTCGGTGTACAAGATGTCCTTGCGGCCGTCCGATGCGTAGACCGCCGACTCCACCCTGGTCGGAAGCTGTTTAAAGACCGAATGAAAGGCAAGATTCGCCGACATCCGTTTCTCGCCGTTAGCGGCGGTGGAAACCGAACAAAGGCACTGATAGTCCCCGTTGAAGACGGTTCGGGTCTTCACGCCGTCCGGGTCTGTTACTTCTGATCCGAACTGATAGGTCGGTCCCGGCGCGGCTCCGTTGGTGGCTGGATAGCCGGTATTATCCCCGAAATATGTATAGGCGAGATGGTTCAAGTCGCCGGTGTCGTATGCGGACCCGGCGCCGTTCACCCGGCGTTGATTGTCATAGCGGGCGGTAACGCGCCGGGCTTCGTACACTCCGGCACACCCCAGATAGCGATTGGTCGCCGCATAAGTGTAATGTGCTTTTTTCCGGTTAGTCCAGTATTCGGTCAGATAAGGCATGGTTTTCCTGCCTGCGTCAGCCGTGCTCAGGTCGAAGGCGTCAAACCGGAACTTACTCTGAATGTAATCGTATTTAAACGACTCGACCCGCCCGGCAGTATCTGTGACCGAGTATAGGATAGGCTCGTACCAGGTCAGTTCCGGGTAAAGCGGGCTGTACCAGTGAAACAGCTCTCTGCCTTTGTGATAGGTAACCTGCATGGTTTTCTCGCCGAGCGGATCGGTGACGTTGATTACGACCTTGTCCTCGACGAAATCGGCGTTCTCGATAGTGTTGTCGTAGGTAAACCGGATTTTACGTCCTATGCTGTCGGTGATTTCGCTGATCAACGGGGCACTGGTAGGATCAGGCGAATAGGCCGTGACGGTCCGTTCGATATGATTGAATCTGATCTCATTGCCGAACCGGTCGACAATTCCCAGCAGTCGGCCGTCGGCTGCGAAATAGGTTTTCCGCTTGTCGGCGGAGATCCAAACGAACTTGGATTTTACCTGACCATTGTCGTAAGTCATGTTGTCCGACTGAAAGACCATGTCTTTACCCTGGTAATTCAAGAGGTTGCTGTCATTCGGATCGTCGGTCATTTTGACCTGGTAGACCGTGCCATCCCCGGTATGGAGGTAATAGAAGGTGTCAACGATCTTACCCTGAACCCTTTCAATCTGTACCTCTACTGAAGGGAAGCCCAAAGACCACCCGGTACCCAGGTTGTAGCGGGCTTGTTGGTAGTTGTAGCGCACAGAGGTGTTTTCAACGTATTGAACTACGTCCACGGGGAAACCCTCTGTTTCTATGGTTACGATGTCATAATACCGATGGTCAGGATTACCGTCCCCGTAGTATAGAATTTCATTTGCGGCTATTTCAGCATCCGTTTTTGTTGTGTACATTGCTGTGTAAGTGTAAATTGTTGCGAGAGTATCAAGGTCTTTACCGATAAGCTGGCAGTAATATAAAGAAACTTTTTCTTGTCCACCGACGGAAGTCAGCCATAGCGTTGCCCGTCTCGAACCGAACTCCGCTTGCGAGGAGTTGTATATCCGGGTTACGTCCAGGTCCAGTCCGTCCCGGCCCGGCAGATACAGGTCGGTTTTCTTCAAGGCTAAGGCTCCGGTCTGCGGATCGACGGACTCAGTCATGTTATCGGCCAACTGGGCCTTGTGTACCTCGTTGACCGCCTGCGGACCGGCCGCCCGGTTGAAATACGCCTGAAGCTGGTTCGGAGACATCGCTAAAACCGGCTGTACGCTCATGAACAGCGTCGTTAGGCTGATAATCAGGGTCAGGACGATTTGACGAAAACAGCTCATTATTTCCGTCCTCCTTTCGTCCCGCTGGCTTTTTCAAGCAGTTTGGCGGCCGGGATTCCGGTTTCTTTAGATATTTCTTCAAGCCGCGCCAATTCCAGCTCGGTCAGGCCGTCTGCCTGCGCTTCGGTCAATTTCAGCCGTTTCAGCCGTTCTGCCGATCCTTTGCGCTTGCCCGACGCCACGCTATTCACCTGCGCTGCGGATGCGGAAAGCGTTTTGTCAGATTTCCCGGTTTTTTCGGTCTGGATCAATTCGTCGATGGTGGCGCCCTCGCCGTTGTTATACCTGATCAGCAGTCTGGTTTGGGCGTTCTTTGACAGGCCGGACGCTTCGAGCTGTTTCACCTCTTCCGGAAACACCTTTTCCATACTCCGCATCAAACGGTCATCGCGCCGTGCGCTAATAACGTCTTCGACCTGTTTCCAGTCCGCCGCGGTCGCCTTCTCATAGTCCTCGGCGCTGGCCAATGCTGCAAGCCCAGCTGTTTTTTTGGCTTCGCCAGGTTGCGGAGCTTCTTTCCTGGTTTCTTTCATGATTTTCAGCACTTCGCGCGGGTTGGTCCCGGTTTTGTTGCCGAGTTCGTCCGCTTTCAGGATATCCTGCAATTTGTACCCTTCCCGGGTCAGTTCGTCCAGCTCCTGGGCCGTGAAATTATACCGGTCGTTGGCGAATGGATTCTTCGGATCGGTACTGTACCGGGTCGTTTTGAAGATCATCAGTTTCTTTCCGCTGTCCTCCGCCTTCAGGACGACGTTTTTCTCCCGTTCCGGTTGGAGATCTTTTTCATCGGTTTTGAGTGCGGCATCGTTCGGCGCTTTCAAGCCGAGCAGCTCTTCCGCGACATCCAGAATTGAGCCGCCGCCTTTCGCCATCAACGGCCCAGCAAAGACACCGAGACTAGTGAACGCCATGCTGAAGCAGATGAGCATTACGACAGTTTTTTGAATCCGTTTCTGCTTTTTCATTATTTGCTTTACTCCTCTCGGTTCCGTTACTGGACCTGGGTGCTCCAGGCGGCGATTAAGTTGCCGTTTTCGTCATATTCACAGTGCAGGGTACGCCCGTCGGGCAAGACCACGCTCGCGATCGAGTCGTCCGCGGTATAGATGAACGCGCTGGTGCCATTCACGCTGCCCGCCGCTGTCGGTTCGGCTGCTGCGCCATACGCCTGCGAAGGCGGTGTAAAGTCGGCATTCCATCGGGCAATCCCTTTTGAGAAACGGAATTCGTCGATATAGCCGTTGGCGGCGGGATTCGTCTGCGCGGCAGGGGAACCGCTGCCGATCGAAAACCCGAGGTCGTTATTATCCAAGGCCCCGTTCCAACTGCCCTGGAGGATACCGTTCATCCATATCTTCACAATTCCCGATTCCCGTGTCATGGCAATATGAATCCAAGTGTTCAGGGGAACCGTACCGCTCGACTCGACGGTCCACTGACCGGCGTTGATCAGGCCAATCTTGCCGTTCTCCCGAACAAAAAGTCCCCATCCGCTGCTGTTGTCCGGGCTCAGGCGGCCGCAGATCGGGAAACCATAACGGTCAATCCGTATCCAGGTATCCACGGTCATGTCCCCGGTTCCATCAAAGTCAGCGTCATCGGCTATGCTCAAAAAGTCCCCGGTACCCCCGCGAATCGCGGCGCTGGCCGTGCCAAATTTCGGGGATTGGGTGGTTGTGACGGCATTCCCGTTTGCGGTTACCGTCTTCCCGTATTGGTCGGTAAATTCGGTTCCGTTGTCAGTGCCATCCATATGCAGCAGCAGTGCTGTATTCGGATCCAGGGCACCGGTGACGGTCACGACACAGGTATCATAGACCGATGCGTATACCGCGCTGCTTACTTTTATCGTCGCGGTTCCCGCCGCAACCGGCGTTACTAAACCGGCAGCCGAAACTTTAACCTTGCCTGGATCGCTGCTGGTCCAGAGAATGCTTTTATCGGTCCGGTTCGCCGGCGTTACCGTGGCATGCAGGCTTACTGGCTGGCCAACCATGGCTTTCATCGTATGCTGGTCGAGGGTGACCGCGGTAACCGCCAGGATTGCGTCAGGGTTCGGGTATGGCGCGGCCAACGGCGTGAAGTTTGCCGTCCAGCGCGCGATCCCCTTGGACAGGCGGATTTCGTCCAGATACCCTTGGAAGGGCTGGGCTTCGTCCGACTGACTTCCGAAAGCCAACGCCCGGGCGCAGTTATCAAATGCCTGGTTTCCGAGATTTTCCGCCAGCAGGTACATGGTCCCGTTGACTGCCGCATAAAGCGTTCCGCCGTTTCGGATCAGCGCGATGTGGTTCCATTGGTTCACACTGATCGGAATCGACGTCCCGCCGTCATCCATTCCATTCAAACCGTCCAATTTCCATAAGAACCACAGTTTCCCCGGATTAACACCGGCTTTGTTGTGCAAGATGGCGAAACTCGCTTCGTGGGCGGTATCGCCGGTCACCCATTGGCTGGCCAGACACTCCTGGGTATCCGTTCTGGTCGGATAGACCCAAAAATCGAGTGTGAAATCACCTGAGCCGAACGACCAGGCTTCGTTATCGGCGATCGTCAGGCTGTCTGCGGTACCGCCGAAATACGCGCTGGCGGTCCATTTTTTCTGTGCGGTTCGGGTTACCGCATTACCTTTTCGGGTAACGGCGTAACCGCATTCATCGGTAAATAGGGTGCCATTATCAGCACCGTCAAGATGCATCAATAAGCGGGTATATTGGTCGGTTCCCGCGGCCACGGTAACCGTGCATTGATCGTAAACCGCTTCATTGAGGATACTCGCCGCCCGGATCGTCACCGTTCCAGGAGCGATCGCCGCCACCGTTCCAGCAGCTGATACCGTCACCTTACCTGGATCGCTGCTGGTCCATTTGACCGCTTTGCTGGTTGAATTCGCCGGCGCCAAGGCCGCGGTCAGGTTAGCGGTCTGACCGACCGTCAGATTCACCGCATGCTGATCCAGGCTGACGCCTGTGAGGGGTACATTGGCCTGCACATTCGGATACGGCGCGGTTGGCGGGGTAAAGTTCCCTGTCCAAGCCGCCAAGCCGCGTACGATCCGCACTTCGTCGATTAACGAGCTGTTTCGCTCCAGGCCGCCAAGATATAGGGTGCAGTTGCTCCAGTCAACGGTTTCCAGCGGATAGGCGGCTTTTTCTACGCCATTCACGAAAACCTTCACAGTGGTGGCATTGACCTTCACGATCGCCGCATGGTACCAGTTGACTCCGTTGGTCAGCCAGCCGGCGCCGCCATTGTTATTCTGGTTCTCGATGTTGCATCCAAACCATCCGTCCTGCATTGAATAGTAGGTTCCCATCCGGCATGTGCCGTTGGCATCGACCACTCTCAGGAGCCAGTGGCCGTGTTGATCGTTGATCGACGGTTTAAACCAGTAGTCGATGGTGAACGGGTCATTACCGAAATTCGCATCGCTCCCAAGATTCACGGAAAGGTAGTTTCCGTCGCCATTGGAGAAGTACCCGCACGCCGTCCCGAATTTTTTATCACTGGAACTGAGCGTCGGATAACCGTTTTGCGTTACCGATTTCCCGGTTAAATCTGTGAAGTACGGGTCATCCATGTGCATCAGCAGTACCGGAAAAGACTCTACCGGTGTTACCGGAAGCTTGGTTACGTTAACGATGCAGGTTGCGGTCCGATTGCCGTCCTGGGTTTCCACCATTACGGTCGTTGTACCCAGCGCGACCGCGGTAACCAACCCGGTCTGGGATACGGCCGCGATATTTGGATCACTGCTGCTCCAAAGGATTCCTTTATTGGCCGCGTTCGCCGGCGCAACCGTCGGCAGCAGAGCAGCGGTTTCGCCGACCGTCATGCTCAGCGTGCTGCGGTCCAGGGAAACGCCTGAAACCGGTACGATGGTATTATCGCCGGCCACGATAACCGTGCAGGTATCTCTTAATCCACCATCCAGACTGATTGCGCTGACGGAAGTGGTTCCGGCTCCCACCGGCACCACTTCCCCGCCGTTTACGGCCACCACCGCCGGATTGTCCGACAGCCAAACAATGTCTTTCAGATCCGCTTCAGCCGGAAGAACGGCCGCATTCAAGGTAACGCCCTGACCGCCAGCAGTCAGGCTCAGCGTGTGCTGATCCAGCGTGACTGTGGTAACCGGGTTTTCGGTCACCATTACGTTGACGGTGCAGGCGGCGCTAAAACCGCCATCCTGGGTTTTCGCGGTGATAACGGCGGTCCCGGTTTGGCCGGCGGTAATCACTCCGTCGGCTACACTGGCAATCGCCGGATTACTCGATGTCCAATCAAGCGCGGTATTGGCCGCATTCACCGGGGAAATCGCGGGCATCAGATTAACATTCGGACTTGCGGGTGTCATGGTCAGCTCATTCCGGTCCAAACTCAAACCGGTGACCGCAGCCGCCGCACCTGGATCGCCATAAGCGCCGCTTGGCGGTACAAAGTTGCCGGTCCACCGGGCAACCCCGCTGCTGATCCGGAATTCGTCGAAATAAACCGGTCCGCTGAGCGGATTCGCTTCATCACCGCGTTTGCCGATATACACGCCGTCAGTTCTTGGGGTTTCGGTTCCGCCCGTTACCGCAGGCTGGGCAATTCCATCCAGATACAGCGTTTTAACGCCGTTGTTGTTTACTAATGCTAAATGATGCCAGGTATTCAGTCCCGGGTAAGCCGACGTTTTTCCACCCTGGCCGTCCTCCGGCAGCCCGCCGTACTGAGCGGCGGTCAGACCGTCCTGATAGACAAAACAGTTGATTTTGTTGTTGATTGACCACAGGGTTCCGGTGACCTGTGCGGGGAAGTATACCCAGGTGTCGACGGTATAGGAGCCGTTGGCTGCCAGGTCCCAATCAGGACTGTCGGCAAGGTTGAGCCAGGCCCCGTTATTCCCCGCAAAGTATCCCGATCCAGTCCCGCCGAATTTGGTTTCGGCACGGGTTGCCGCCGAACCGCCGACGGTAACCGGTTTTCCGCAGGTATCGGTGAAGACCGCGCCGTTATCCGCGCCATCCATATGTAACAGAAGTTTGGTTTGGTCATCTTCGGCGTTGTTGACCACCGTGACCGTACAGGTATCGGTAAAACCGCCCTGATCAGCCGCCGCGGTAATGGTTGCGGTCCCGGCCGCATGCGGGGTGACGACGCCATTTAGTACCGAAGCCACTGCCGGGTTGCTGCTGGACCAGCGCACGGTGCGGCTGCTCGCATTAGCCGGAAGAACTTCTGCGTTCAGGATTTGGCCGACCCCGCCCGCCGTCAGCGTCAGGGCGTGACGGTCAAGGGTAATTCCGGTAACGATATAGGTAACCCCCGGATCGATATACGGTTGACTGGGTGGCAGGAAGTTGCCTGTCCAGCGCGCGATGCCTTTGGAAACCCTGAATTCGTCGATATAACCGTTGAAACTGTAAGCACCGTTTGAACAGACTCCAATGATAATCGGGCTGAAGGCGCTGTTGACCACGGTATTGTTGTATACACTACTGCCAACCGCCGTGCCGTCCACATAGAGCTGGACGTAGCCGTTGCTGCGAATCAGGGCCCAGTGATGCCATGCGTTGGGCGTAATTGCGGCTGATGCTGTTAAAGTGGTTCCTTTGCAATAAGCGCTCGGGACGCCATTGCTGGTAGTTAGATGAATCTCTGACGGATTGCCGTAATCCAGAAGACACTGAGGACCGGTTACAGTCTGATAAGCCCAGCATTCGACGGTGAAATCGCCATCCAAGCACAGGTCGGGGCTTCCCGGAATGGTTAGGTAATCCCCGCTGCCGTCAAAACGAGCCGATCCGGTTCCAAACTTCTTTTGGCCGGTCATCGTACAGGTATCACCGAAGCGCGTTACATTCTTCCCGCAGGATTCGGTGAATGCCGTTCCGGCATCCGTTCCGTCCATATGCATAAGCACTTTGGTATATTGATCCTGGGTTACCGCGTTGCCAATCACCGAACAGGTATCCGTTTTCCTGCCATCCCGGGTTGTTACGGTGATCGTCGCGTTCCCCGCTCCAACGCCGGTTACCACGCCGGTGTCGGATACTATCGCGACGTTGGGGTTGCTGCTGGACCAGATTACCGTAGGATCAGTGGTATCATCGGCGGCCACTACTGCCGTCAGCGTGCTCGAATTTCCGCCTGTCAGCGTGATGGAATGCTGGTTCAGGGTTACGCTGCCGGGGGCCTTGTAGCTCTCATACGGGTCACTTAGGGGCGTAAAATCGTCCATCCACCGGGCGATCCCTTTTATGATCCTTAGCTCGTCAAGATTGCCGTTCAGATATTGTTGGGTTGAGCCGGAGTAGTATAACGCTCCAACGGTCAGCGGCCCGCCAAGATCGGGCATAGAAAAGTTAGCGTCCAAATTGGTGCTCTGCACAGGAGAAACGACTTTGGTTCCGTTTACAAACATGTGCCAGTTTGCGCCTTTCCGCGTCACCGCCACATGATACCAGGTATTGGTATTCCAGGTAAATCCGGTTTTGTAGAAATCAAAATAGCCGCCGCCGCTAGCCCGATACCTGAACCAAAGCCCGTTATCCTGTCCTGGTCCTCGGTTCACGTTTAGCTGCCAGTAGGTTGAATCACTGCTGTTCCCCTGAGAGATGATCGTGTTCTGCGTTCCATCCGATGATGGACTGAACTGGACCCAGGTTTCGATGGTGAAATCGCCGCTTCCAAAATTCCAGTCCGGGCTACCGGGAAGACTCAGGTATGCACCATTACCGTTAAACCCCGCACTTCTGCCAAACTTAGCCGGATTGGCTGCGGATGTCACCGTACCGATTGTGGTCACAGCGTGATCGGTTTCATCGGTAAACACCGGATAGTGGCCGGTGCTGTCCGGCGGATCGTCCATATGAAGCAAAAGCTTGGTGTACATGGTTGGGACGACGTTCACCGAACAGGAATCTGAAAAGGTCCCGTCCTGGGTAGTTGCCGTAATTATCGCTGTGCCGGCCGCAACCGCCGTCACAACTCCGGTATTCGAAACGGTGGCGACGGACGGTTGATTACTGCTCCACGTAACGCTTGGCATAATCGCATTCGCCGGCACTGGCGCAGCGGAAAGCGTGGTTGAGGACTGAATGGCAAGATTTTTCGAATGGCGGTTCAGGGTAATCCCGGTTACCGTCATAACAGTCCTGTCGCCCGGACTGTTTACGTATTGCGTTTCATCCTGCTCGTTATAGACATAACCGTATGCCGAATTCCAGCTGGACAGTTTGTAACCGACCCGGTATTTCGTGTTCTTCCCAACGACGGTATTTGGATCCTGCCAGGAGGTTGTGCCGGAAAGCGGTTTTTGGCACGTATCGGCTGACGTCCATGTGCCCTGGTCCTCCAGATATCTTTCAACCGCGAAGGTGGTGCTCATAGTGCCGGACTGGTTATACAGGGTATTGTATGGCGACAAATCAATGGTGTTTTCCCCGGTTAATTTCACACTGGATGTAATATGCGCGCAGCTCAGACTTGTGCCATTCAGCATAACGGGGTTGTTCGCCAGCCAGGTATCGTTTTTAAAATTGGCCCCGGTCAGACGCAGGGAGCCGCCTGTGCAATTCAAACGGGTTCCGCCAGCGTACGATGAACCATAGCTCGGAAAGGCTTCGATTTTTAAGCTACAGTTGGCTGGGATGGTGATGTTTTTAGCGGGTTGCGTTCCAGCAACTCCGCCTAAAAACCCCCCGCAGAAAGAGCTGGGTAAACCCAGGCCCAAAGTTCCAACCGCAGAATCCGCGGTTATATTCAGCGATAATGTTCCGGACTGCGCGACTGCCGTGTTGACGTCGTTGTGGTTGATCTTTCCGCCACTCCCTATATTGATTGAAGAAAGGCTAAATGAAGCGCAGCGAATCGATACGTCTCCGCCCGGACCCGGCGTCGGCAATGGCCATCCGTTACCATACCATGCGCCCGAATCCGACCCCGCTCCCGCACAAATCGCCCCAGTCGACGATATGGTTCCGGTCGATGTTAAAGTCACATTCCCGCCCGGTGCGGCACCGGTCATATAGGTAATGTTCCAAGCATCGCAGCGTTTTCCGCTTCCCGCTTTCAGCGAGCCAAGCGTCATGGACGGCGCCGTGATCGAGATGCTTCCTCCACTGCGAGGATTGTATACGATGGATCCCTCCGACGTGGGGACCGCCCCCCCATCTCCGGCTGTAATCGTGTTAACGGTGTACGGGTCAACCGTATTGATCGTCACAGATCCGCCATCCGTGGTTTCGCCACTACCTGCTGCCAAGCTAGGAATGTTGGCCGTTTTCGCCGTGATATCGATGTTTCCCCCCGGGCCAGTCGTAATGGAAGACCCTGTCACCGTTGTGGCCTGTATGCTGACCCGCCCGGCATTGATCGCGGTAAAACTCGCCGTGTTCGCGTAAATATTGAAGCTTCTCGTCCCACCATTGAGCGCGGCGGTCGCACTAAACGTGTTGCAGGTTACAGTTCCCGAGAAAATAGTTCCGGCGGTCGTAATCGTTTCTGCAACAAACGATCCCGTTCCGTTCGATTCAATGTTTCCGGCATTCTGAATGGTAATTGCGGTTATGTTGATTCCGGAGGGAGAATTTGTACGCGGAGACCAACCCCTCACGGTTCCGTTGTTGATAACCGTTCCATTGGCCCGAATGACCGGAGCGATATCTGATACTCCCCCGCATTCACTGTAGGAGACCTGGGTTTGAAGAATCAGTATCCCGCCGGGATTCACGGTAATGTTCCGATAGTCCGCGTTGGCCGTCAAGGTCACCGTTCCATTGACCACCAGGTCTGTTGTCGAAGTTCCCGTGTCGTACGACCTGGCCTGCTGCACCGAAGTGCCCTGAGCCGTTGTGAAAGATATGGTGGCAGCTTCGGCCGGCTGAACCGGAATCACACAAAAGGTCAGTATGTACACCATAAGAAGCAGTCTGGATAAAGCATTATTCCTCACTTTATGCGTCCTCCTTTGAGCGCCGGAAAAAATAGATAACTGAAAAAGAATCCCGCCAGCATTACGAATAGGACCGGCGCCAAAGCCGTTCCCGCCGCGCCAGCGGGAGGTTCCCGCAGATAGAAAATGAAAAACCGAAACAGGCAGTATGCCCCACCGAAGGTCATTATGAGGCTGCCGTCCGGTTCGTTTCCCTTTTCGGTTTTGTAGATCAGCCATGCGGCCATGACAAAGCCGAATACACTCTCATAGATCTGCACCGGGTGAACCGGGATCGTTGTCCCGGGGAAAACCATCGCCCATGGCATGGATGAATGAATTCCGCCGCAGCATCCAGTAAGAAAGCATCCGATCTTAGCGATGCCCACTGTAAGGGCGGCGCCGGGCGCCATCGCGTCCAGAACGCGAAAGGGTTTTTCCTTCATCAGGGCACTCAATACCCAAACACAAAAGATGGCAGCGATAATACCCGTTACCAGAAAGCTGTTCAGGTTTGAAAAAAAGCCAATCTGGCCTTTCTGATACTCGTCGTAATACGCGATGTAATGCCCTGCCTTACCCCCAAGATAGGTGATGATATTCGTCGCCAACGTAAGCAGCAGGCTTTTCGTCCAGGTTAGACCCCGATACCGGAGAAAGAATATGGACGATACTGAGAACACAACGATGACGCCGAAGTAGTTGAACAGCGCATAGGCCGTGAAGCTATGTCCGAAGATCGTCAGGATTGGGTGCATATACGGTTCTCCTTTACAAACTCGCCAATGGTGCCGCGATAGCGAACCGGCAGATTGGCTTTGCTGAAATCATACGCCATGGTGACCCGATAATCGGCGGTCGGCGGTATTTTGGGGTTGAACCCGCCTGCGAACGGATTGATGCCGCAACGATGCAGAACCCAGGCCAGCCAGGTTGAACAGATAAACCTGGGCGGTCGGGTTAGAAGCCTGCCGGCCAGTTTCAAGGGAAAAAACCCAATCCGGAACAAAGGAGCGCAGGTGATCATGGTCAAGAATGATCCGAGGTAGTTGTATCCAAACTCGCCGCGGTGCTCATACTGATCCCGAATGAACTCGGCGAGGGCCGCGTGCTTTTCTGCGTCAATTTCGAACTCCAGCACCAGACATTCGAGGGAAGACCGGTAGCGCGTCAGATCCTCGCGCGTCACCGTCTTTCGAAACGAAAACAGCGATGAGCATTCTGGATCCAGCGCGACGATGACGTGGAAATACTCTTCCCCCGAAAAAAAGCGCACAAGGTTATAGAAAAATTTATCCTTCAGTAGAATGAAGGTCAGGCTTTTCTCCATCCATATCCCCACGATCTCTCGTCCGCCGCGCTGTTCGCTGCCGTGTATGATCGAAAAGGCGGAATTGTCCCAGTTTAGATCGGAAACTATCAACCGTCATCGTTTCCGGGAAACCAGGCAACCGCCCCCCTTGCCCCCGAAAACATGACTAATAGCCCTCAATTCTCACACATTCCCGCCAATAATCCGAGCTGTACCCTTTGATTAACGATCGGTTTGGTTCCGATTCACAAGTAAAATGCATTATTCGGAAAGCGAGAAATAATATCCTTTGATGAAATTTGTCGATCTTAGTCGAAGTCCCGTCGCGTTACCTCCGAAACCAATATTTGGGCGATCACAATTTTGGATATCGGTAAAAAAATTTGCTATTACATAATTCAGGTATCAAATGGCAACCATTCTATTCCTTAATTTGCCACAACCCAATAAAGCCCCACTTGCAAAGCTCAATAATTGTCGAATCATCGTGGTAAGGACCCGCTCAAATCAATTGGTCCATTTACGTTCAAGAAAACAGAAAAACCGGGCATTTGCCCGGAAGTGAGGGGACGTGTATGTTCAAAGCCATCAGGTAGGCTGAATCGGCAGGGCCAGTTCGCGGATCAGTTTGTTGATCGCCTTTTTCTCGATGCGGGAGACGTAAGACCGTGAGATGCCCAGTTTCTTGGCGATGTCGCGCTGGGTTTCTTTGATGCCTGAGAGAATCCCGTAGCGCATCTCCACCACCTGGCGCTCGCGCTTGGAGAGGACCGACATCTTGTTCAGGATCTTTTCCTCCTGCATGCGGGCATCGACCACATCCAGGATTTCGTTGTCGGAATACAGGACGTCCATCAGGGCGATTTCATTGCCCTCTTTGTCGTAGCCGATGGGATCGTAGAGTGATACTTCGAGGCGTGCTTTCTTGGTGTTCCGAAGGTGCATGAGAACTTCGTTTTCAATGCATTTGGCGGCATAGGTCGCGAGCCGGGTTCCCCGGCCGTCGTCATAGGTGTTGATGGCCTTGATCAAGCCGATGGTGCCGATAGAGATGAGATCTTCGACATCCTCGCCGGTGCTCTCGTACTTCTTTGTTACGTGAGCGACAAGGCGTAGGTTGTGTTCAATTAGGATATTTCGGGCATCTGACTCTCCGGCGCGCATGCGCGCAAGGTGTTCACTTTCAGATTTTTCGTCAAGCGGTTTAGGAAACGTGATGTTGTTCAAATAGCCGAAAAAACAGAGAAATCCCTTGCTGAGAGTGCCAATTATGAAAAACAGGCTAAGCCCCGTCATAGAAGCCACCTCCCGTATTCCGGTCCTACATTCTATGGCCGGAAACGGGAGATGGTGACAATGTTGGCCTTTCCTTTTGATGGCAGCCGCCAAGTGCTCATGACTTTGCGGGCTACATCAGTATGTGCCGCCTTCCCTCTGCGGCCCAGCGGTGTTTGCCGCAAAATACTTTTGTCTGAATTTCAGCGCGACATTGACCAGCGCGATCATGACCGGCACCTCGATCAACGGCCCGATGACGGCGGCGAACGCCTGGCCGGACTGAATACCGAAGACGGCTACAGCGACCGCAATGGCAAGCTCGAAGTTATTACTTGCGGCTGTAAAAGAAAGCGTGGTGGTCTGCGCGTAGTTAACCCCCATCCGTTTGGAGATGAAGAAAGACGCCATAAACATGACCAGGAAGTAGATGCAAAGGGGAATCGCGATGCGGACCACGTCCATGGGCAAAGCCACAATGTATTTTCCTTTAAGGGAGAACATCACGATAATCGTGAACAGCAAAGCGATCAGCGCGATCGGGCCACTGGTCGGCACGAACTTGTTGTCATACCAATCCGCGCCTTTCATCGGCCGCAGAATGACACGGGTCAGGAAACCGGCCGCAAACGGAATACCGAGATAGATCGCAACACTTTTTGCCACTTCTCCGATCGAAACCTGAACCGCCATCCCTTTCAGTCCGAGCCAGGTGGGGAACACGGTGATGAACAGGTATGCGTAGATCGAGAAAAAGATGACTTGGAAGACCGAGTTCAAGGCAACGAGCGCCGCGGCATATTCGTTATCCCCGTCGGCTAAGCTGTTCCATACAATCACCATCGCAATGCATCGCGCCAACCCGATTAAGATCAGTCCGACCATGTATTCGGGATAGTTCTGCAGGAAGATGACAGCCAGTGCAAACATGAAGATCGGACCAAGTATCCAGTTTTGGAACAGAGACAACAGCATTACCTTCCGGTTTAAAAAGACTTTCCCGATTTCTTCATAACGGACTCGCGCCAGCGGCGGGTACATCATCACGATCAGGCCGATGGCAATTGGAATGGATGTCGTTCCCACCGACATGCCGCTGAGCCATTTCGAAAATCCGGGATAGAAATACCCCGTGCCCACTCCGATCCCCATCGCAAGGAAAATCCAAAGCGTGAGATAGCGGTCCACCACTGATAGCCGTTTCGTGACTGATTCGTTCATCCGTTTGCCTCCATTCCGTTTTTCTTTTTAGCTCGGCTTTAGATCAAAAGATAACCGACCGAATTGAACGTGTATCCGATGATAATAATGCCCACCGTGACAAGGCCCGCAAATATCGCCAGGAGTTTGGGTTTCACCACGTTATTTAACAGAATCATTGATGGAAGGGAAAGCGCGGTTACGGCCATCATGAACGCCAATGCCGTGCCAAGTCCGACGCCTTTCGTCACTAATGCTTCGGCTATCGGCAGAGTGCCGAAAATATCGGCATACATCGGAACACCGATCAGGGTTGCCAGCGGTACGGAGTACCATTTATCCTGCCCCAGCACCGCGTTGATGACCGGTTCCGGAATCCAGTTGTGTATCGCCGCGCCAATTCCTACCCCTATCAAAATGTACGGCCACACCCTTTTCACAATGTCCCGTACTTGATCCACAGCGAAATCAATTCGGTTTCGCGTCGTCATCGCCTCAATTTCAACATCGGTCGAGTCATTGCCAAACACGAACGGCTCCACATATGCTTCAAGCCGGGCTTTGCTGATGATCGTTCCACCAATGACCGCAAGAACAACACCGACAACCACGTAGGCGATCGCGATTTTCCAGTTAAAGATACTCGCCAGCAAAATCACCGAAGCGAGATCCACCAGCGGCGAGGAAATCAGGAAAGAAAACGTTACCCCGATTGGCAAGCCGGCACTTGTAAAACCGATAAACAATGGAATGGACGAGCATGAGCAGAACGGCGTAATCGTCCCCAGCAAAGCCGAAAAGAGGTTGGCTGTGACGCCGTTATACCTGCCCAGAATGCTTCTGGTCCTTTCCGGCGGGAAGAAGCTTTGGACGTAGGAGATTGAAAAAATGAGTACCGACAGCAGGATGAAGATTTTGATGACGTCATAGATGTAAAAATGAATACTGCCCCCAAGACGGCTGTTGATCTCCAAATTGAAGCCATTGGTGACCAGCTGAGCCACCAAATGATCGAGCCATTCCATCCTGAGCAATTGGTTGTTTAACCATTCAAAAACATTCACCGAATCGTCTCCTAAACCTTTTCCGGCTTATCGGCTTTTCCATGCCCGCCCAAAAACCGCATTATTTCTGTTCTTCGCTGATGTATTTTTTGATTTCTTCGGGTCTTGGAACCCGCCCAGACACCTTCACCTTTCCGTTTATAACCAGCGCCGGGGTCGACATGACCTTATAGGCCATGATTTTCTGAATATCCTTCACCTTCTCAACATCAGCAGCCACATCGATCTCAGCAAGAACGTTGATGACTTCCTTTTCCAACTGCGTGCATTTCGCGCAGCCGGGTCCCAATACTTTGATTTCCATTACGAAAATACCCCCTTCCGTTTCTTCATCACCGCGGCGTTCACGGCTTTGCCGTCTTTGCTTTACACGCCTGGACCCTGGCGTTGGCTTCCAAAGACTTGAATCGGGCGATTTCCTGTTCAAGCTCCCGAACTTGATCTGGCTGGCATTGCATGAAGTCGGAGAACCTGACGATCAGCCCGCCTTCAATTTCCGGCGAGAGGCGAAAGAACGACTTTTGCCTTTCTTTTCGTTCGAAAATAACCCCTGCCTTCTTTAAAACCTTCAGATGCTTGGAGACACGAGGCTGACTCATTTCGAGGATTTCCTCCAACTCGCAAACGCACAGTTCCTGAATCGTCAGCAATTTGACGATTTTGAGCCTGGTCGGTTCGCCAAGCGCTTTTAATACCGATGCAGCCTGCGTAATCGTGATATCACCCCATGTCTTTCGCTGTATTACAGTTCGAGTATATAACGACTTAGTTATATACGCAAATGGTTTTTAATATCCCGTTTCCGAAATCGCGCAAAGCGATTACGCAAGAAAAAACCCCCATGTTATGGGGGTTTGGCTGTTAGATATTGCGTTGATGTCGTCAACCTTTTGGGGCTAGGCTACCTTGAAGCGGTCCGCCTGCAATCGCAGCTGAGCCGCCAGTTGGGCAAAGTCCTCGACCAAGCGGCTGACCTCGTTCACCAGCCACTCCTGTTTTTCCATGGTGGCCAGCACTTCCTCGGAGGCGGCGGCGGTTTGCTGCCCAAATGCCGCGATGTTGTGCGTGTTGTTCACCATGCGCCGGATCGATAGGGTGATCACTTCCGCGGCTTTGGCGATTTGACCGGCTTCATTATTAATCGGCGCGATGTTTTCGATCATCCGCCGGAGGATCTCTTCGCTGTCAAAAACATCCTGCACCTGGTTTTCCATGACTTCCCGGGTCGCGGCCATGTTGTCCACCAACTGGGCCGAACCAGCCTGGATGCGCTTGATAAAATCGTAAGTCTGTTCTGCGGTTTCGGAGGTCTTTTCCGCCAGTTTCCCGACTTCGGACGCCACCACAGCAAAGCCGTGCCCCTGTTCCCCGGCTCTGGCCGCCTCGATCGCCGCGTTAAGCGCCAGCAGATTGGTTTGCCCGGCAATGTCGGTAATGACTTTGACGATCTGTCCGATCGTTGCGGTTTTCGCTTCCAGATCGCTGATCGCGTGTGCCATCATTTCGATGGAGCCCATCCTTTCCGTAATCCGGGCCCTTTGCGTACTGGCGGAAGCGATGCCATTCTCCAAAATTTCCTCGGTTGACGCGGTGCTGCCGGCCACATGCCGCGCGTTTTCATCAATGCGTTCCACCGCCTCCACCATTTTACTGGCCAGATTGGACGCATGCTGCATACTTTCCGCCTGGTGCTGAACCCCGTTGGTGATCTCTTCCATCGCCATCGCCACAGCCCGGGTGGTTCGAGTGGTTTCCGCGGCAATTTGTACGGCCGCTTCAGCCTCCTGATTGATGAGGGTTCCCTGGTCCTTGATCCCGCCGGCCGTATTCCTGATCTGGTCCAGCATACGGTTGAAGACACCGCGCACGATGGCCATCCGTCCAAGCGGAACCGTATCGGCAATCCCGTGGGTTAAGTCGCCGAATGCGACCGTATCGGCATGTTGGATCAGCCCGAAGGTTGGTTTGATAAACCCGTTGATGTCCTGGATAATGGTCAGCATGCCAAGCACCACCCCGGCTGTCAATCCCATGAGTCCACCCAATAGCAGGCCTTTCAGGTCCACCGTATTGGCGAAGAATGCGATCAAAAGACCAAAGATCAGTCCGCCGGGGACGTCCAAGGCCAGGCTCTTTATCCAGTATTTCTTGATATACAACTGCAGATCGTTCACCGTAAATGCTTCCGGCATCTGTTCCTCCGGCTGATCCGAATCCACCTCAGCGGCTTTGAAGTAGCCGACCAGCGCCATCAGCTTCTCCAATTGCTCGGCGAATCGAACCGCGGTTTCGTCCAGACGGGCGTTGAGCCGGGATTGTTCCTCAGCGTTGGCGGTGATCTCCTGGCTGCCAGCCGTATTTTGCTGGGTGACCGCACTGATTTCGGCCACCGACCCGTCCACTTCACCGGTCAGCTTCGCCAAAATATCCAACCCGCTCGCGGTTTCGTTCATTTCATGGACGATCTGAGTGAGATTCGCAACCATGGTTTCCATCGTTTCCATGTTGTATTGGATCGCCGTACCCTGATCGACCGCAACGCCAAGCAGCATGGCGATTTCCTTTTCGACCTGATTAATGCTGTTGTCCATCGACCGGATCAGATTGCCGATTTCGGTACTGGCCTTCGAAGATTGTTCGGCCAGTTTCCGGATCTCCACCGCGACCACCGCAAAACCGGTACTGTTGGTGCCGCCGGTTCTCGCCGCCTCAATGGAGGCGTTTAACGCCAGCAGATTCGTCTGTCCGGCGATGTCGCCGATCAGGTTCATAATCCCACTGATCGCGCTGGCGCTTTCCTGAAGGCTTTTCAAATATTCATGCATCCGATCGACCACCAGGTGATTCTCTTCTGCCCGAGTTTTTTGTTTTTCGATCGTTTCTGCGCTGCTTTTTGCCGTGCCGTCCGCGGCATGAATCAATTCCAGGGCTTGATCAATATTCCGTTCAATCCCCTCGATCGCATCCCGTACATTCCGGATCTCATCGGCGATCCCCTGAACCTGCGCAGATTGTTCAACGCTTCCGTTGCTCATCTCAAGCATGGCTCGCAGAACGACTTCGGACGCCGTTCGCGCTTCGGTGGCCTGGGCGCCAAGACTGACCGCGGAGTCTCGGGATGCGGTGACCCGGTTCCTCACGTTCACGATTAACCCGCGCACGCCGGCTGCCATGCGCACAAATGCATGTTTTGCCGCATTTAAGGCCCCAAAATCCTGACTGGATAAATCCTTGTCCAGATCTCCCTCGCCAAGGGCATTGATCGAGTCGATGATGATTTTGACCGGTTTCAGGAATTGCGCGATCTGCATCACGACCGCTAAAGTGCCGACAACCAGGCCTCCAATCGCGCACACGCCGAGAACGATCGCCCAGGTCTTAACATCTTTAATCGGGTAAAGCAGACAAAACAGGACGCCAAAAACCGGGGCGCACAAGATGTCCATCCCTACAATTTTCAATCCATGCCGTTTCGCTGCGTTCTTGATTTGTTGATCAATGCTCATACCCGCTGTCATGCCCCTTTCAAAAAGCGACCCGTTGGGGTTCACTGGTCCGACCACTCGCTTTCTACATTTATCGTACACTTTCGGCCAAAGGGCTACAACCGGACAATCCCCCCGGTGTCCGGTCTGCGGGGAGGCGGCAATCCATCACTGGCATTTATTGAGTGATCAAATTTTTGCGCATTTCAGCGAATTAGCGGCCTATTTCTGTCCTAATATGGTTTATACAGGTTGCGTTATGCCGTTATATTCCTGATATGGTCGTATCATCCTCGGGTCATCCCCGGTTCGCATCGCTTTGTTTGCTGATACGAATCAAGTTTTTCGTGGAAAAAAACGTGCTGCACCGCATACCACGGAAAGCATATTCCGCAATGCGAAATCTTTTCTCCATGTTTTCCTTTCCCCTGCCTAGGCGAGATCTTCGCAAGCATGATTATCGCCATTTTTTCGCGTTTTCTTGGCGATTCCCAGCTTCGGTAATCCGTACCTTGTTCTTTCAATTTCCGGCGAACGATCATTGCTACAAAACCCGGACTTGCCATATAATTGGGCAAGGATTGGTGCACGTTGCAGGAGGTGAGACGGTGAAGAAGATTGAGGCCATTATTCGGCCATCCAAGCTGGAAGAACTGAAAGCCGCGCTGGCAGACCTGGAAGTTCGCGGCATGACAGTTTACGAAGTGATGGGCCGGGGCCTGCAGCGGGATCAGAAGCAGTATTACCGCGGGCAGGAACATATGGTCGATCTGTTTCCTAAAGTGAAAGTGGAGATTATTTGCCGTGATCACTGGCTGGACCGAATTATCGAACTGATCCTGAAGGTGTGTCAGACCGGGAAGATCGGCGATGGAAAGATTTTCGTCTATCCGGTGGAAGATATCATCCGAATCAGCAGCGGTGAACGCGGCGAACCGGCGCTCTGACCGGTCTTAAACCCTTTTTGAATTGAAGATACTCAGCGTGTTTCATCGAGCAATGACGCTCATGGTCCGATTGGCGGGTACCATGAGCGTTTTTATTTGACCGTTTTGAACTGAATCAAAAGGAGGCCATTTTCATGTCGCGTTTCGTTGGACGTTTATTCGGATCGCTGACCGTATTCGCCCTGGTTCTGGCACCGGTACCGGCAATGGCTGCGGCGCAGCCGATCGATACCGGCGATACCACCTTTGTCCTGATGTCAGCCGCGCTGGTCCTGCTGATGACACCGGGACTGGCATTCTTCTACGGCGGGATGGTCCGTCGGAAAAACGTCCTCAGCATCATCATGCACTGCTTTGTCGCGATGGCCGTTGTCTCGATCACCTGGGTGCTGTTTGGCTATTCGCTCGCTTTCGGGCCGGATGCCGGGCATGTGATCGGCCGGCTGGACTGGCTCGGCATGAATGGCGTGTCGCTGGCGCCCAATCCGGACTATGCGGCGACGATTCCCCACCAAGCTTTCGCCATGTTCCAGCTGATGTTCGCGATCATTACCCCGGCCCTGATTGCCGGAGCCTTCGCGGAACGCATCCGTTTCTCGGCGTTTGTTGTGTTTCTGGTCTTGTGGAGCACTTTCATTTATGCCCCGCTGACCCACTGGGTTTGGGGAACCGGCGGCTGGCTGAAAGCGCTGGGCGTGCTGGACTTCGCCGGCGGCAATCCAGTGGAGATTGCTTCGGGCTTTTCCTCGCTGGCAGCGGCCATTGTGGTCGGCCGCCGCATGGGATATGGCCGCGAACCGATGCTGCCGCACAATTCCCCGCTGACGCTGTTGGGCGCCGGGCTTCTCTGGTTCGGCTGGTTCGGCTTTAATGCCGGCAGTGCGCTGGCTGCGAATGGGGTCGCGGTCGCCGCTTTCGTTGCGACCAACACCGCCGCGGCGGCTGCTGCCCTGGCCTGGATGGCCGCGGAATGGATTCTTCAGGGCCGCCCGACCACCCTGGGCGCGGTTTCCGGGGCCGTAGCCGGTATGGTTGCCATCACCCCGGCTTGCGGGTATGTCACACCGCTGGCTTCGATCCTGATCGGCCTGATGGCCGGGATTGCCTGCTTCTATGCAGTCAGCCGGATGAAGCCCCGCTTGGGCTATGACGATTCCCTCGACGTATTCGGCATTCATGGCGTTGGTGGCATCATTGGAACCCTGGCGACCGGGTTGTTCGCCACCACGCTGGTGAATCCCGGTGCAGCGAATGGCCTTCTGTATGGTAATCCCCATCAGTTCGTGGTTCAGCTGATTGCGGTTCTGGCGAGCGGCGCTTTTTGTTTTATCGGTACGTTTGGAATCCTGAAAGGAATCGCTTTGATCGTTCCGCTGCGGGCAACGGTGGATGAGGAAGAAAGCGGGCTGGACGTTTCGCACCATGGAGAAGACGCCTATCGTTACGATATTCCTTTAACAACGACACCCATGTCGTAAGCCCGGCAGACGAGGTCCACCGGGCTGGATCACCGATTTCAGCGATGCGCTACAGGCTGTCAAACAAGGCTGACTCCCACGGCACCGCGGCTGCCGACCCTGCCGTGTAGTTGTCATAAACATACTTCACGGCGTAATTCTGGAACGCTTCAAGACCTTCCGGTGAAACCAGAGCCGGGTTGTTTCTGAGTTCGTTGAGGTACTCATTGGTGTGCTGGACCACGGTCGCTTCGACCACAAACGTCCACTGCTGGACTTTGGCCAGTTCGTTCTTATTGATGGTTTTGTCGTTCGGTCCCGAAACCGCACTGCCGCGGTTGGAACTGTAAATCAGGTTGTTATACGTTTCACGGGCATCTTCCGCCAGGTTCAGCAGGCACTTATCCGATTGGTCCACAATGGTTCCGTCAGACTGAATCGAGTCCGCCCGCGCATAGGGCGAAACCGACCTGGCTCCGACAATGGTCGGGATATAGACTGAAACAGACGGTTCGCCGAGCGCGGTCCAAAATACGGTCAGACGCGGGTCGCCGCCGGCCGGAACCCCTTCCACCACCGTTCCGGAACGGGTCTGGCTCCGGCTGATGCAATAAGTGGTGCTGTAGCTCGAATTGTTTCCGCCGCTGGGGCTGGTCACGTCTTTACTGACAATTCGCATGATGTTCCCGGAATTGAGCTGTGTTTTTCCGGTGACCGGGTCCTTCTGGGCCAGCCCGGCCAACAGGCTGTTTGCCCGCTCATACCGTTCTTTGCCGGCGTTGTTCGGGAAATACGAGTTCAGATTGCTGGCCGCGTAAAAGCCTATGAAGGAATTCCCCTGTGCGGGTGTAATGACATTACCCCGAGAATCGCTCACCTGGCCATTATTCGCGTCATATTTCTTATACTGAATCGGCGGACCCGCACTGAGCGAGCCTGACCCGGTATACATTTCATAGAGTGCCGCGCCGCCGAGCGCGTCAATCGCAACAAAATTTGCGCTGACAGCATGCCCTTTATGGGCTTGCGGCCAGGTTTTCGCATACGCTTCGAAATCGGTCAGGGAAGCGCAATTGGCAACCGCGTCACCCAGAAAGTGCGTGTTGTAGTTTGAGGATTCATGCATCGGGTTGCTTTCAGCAACCGCGGCCAGCCCAAGTGCAAAACCCGCTTCATTAACCCCCGACTGTGGCGTAATGGCACCGCTGGCCGCCCAGATGGAATCATTGTCATGATACAGCAGATAATACCGGCCTGCCGCCGTATTGACCACCGGGTAGTATTTGACCTGCTGGTGCCAGTATTGCGACATATCGAAGTTCTTCCAGATCATCGGGCGCCCGTCCGGGGATGCATGCGCCGAAATAACCGCTACGGTGCAGCTCTCAGCTGTGTTTTCCGCCATGAACATCAGCGCGGCGGCCACTGCCAGTAAGAGAACCAATCCGACGAGCACAAACCCTAATCTTCTTTTTGGGTTCAAATGGATCCCGCCCTTCCCTTTTGGTTGGTACTGCATTATACGGAATCCGGTACGCCGAGGTTCGGGCAGGACTGGGTGTAATCTGTTGCTCGGCACGAAAAGCCCTTTGGTGTCATATTGAAAAGCTGGGAAGGAAAGCGTTCGAATCGTGGCGAATGAATATGCAAAGCAGAAAAAAGGGATCTCCCCCGATTAAATGAGAGGGGTCCTGTTGGATGAGTCAATCACTGTTTGATACCAAACCTTCAAATACAGGCATACCTGGACCATCCCTGCCCGCTAAGCCGGCCTGGAAAATCCTTGTCGTCGACGACGATGAGGAAGTCCTGCGTACGACCCGCTGGGTGCTGCGCCGCTTCGATTTTGAAGGGCGCCCGATCGAGTTTCTGAATGCGCTCTCCGCGGCCGAAGCGATGCAGATCATGGCGGATCATCCGGACATCGCCGTCATTCTGCTGGATGTTGTCATGGAAGACGAGGATGCCGGGTTCAAGGTCGTTCATCACGTTCGGCGGGTCCTTTTGAATAAACTGGTCCGCATCGTGCTGCGCACCGGGCAGCCGGGCGAAGCCCCGGAAATTGAAGTCATGCGCGATTATGACATCAATGATTATAAGGAAAAAACCGAGCTGACCACTGACAAGCTCTATACTGCCATTACCGCCGCGCTTCGCTCTTACCGCGACATCAGCACCATCGACGCCAACCGGCGCGGCATGCGCCGCATCATCGAATCCCTTTCCAGTCTGTATGACCAGCAGGATCTGTCTGCGCTGGCCTCGGAATCCCTGCATCAATTGACCGCACTGCTCGGGACCGATAATCACATACCCGGCAGGCCGGTTTCGGGGCTGGTCATGCAGGGCAGCTGTTCTGATTCGCTGCTGGTGCTGGCCGGCACCGGTGCGTATACCGATCTGGCCGGCAAGGAACAGCCGATCGAAAAACTCGGCGCTATCGCCGACGATGTCAGAACCGTTCTGGACCACCAGCAAATCCTGTTTGGCGAACACCGGTTTATGGCCTATGTCCCCAGCAAGCAGCAGATGGCTACTGTGATTGTTTTGGAAGGAACGGCCCCGCTTGAGGATTGGGAGCAGGACTTGTTTGAAGTGTTCTGTATGAATTTATCGGTGGCCCTGGATAATTTCCACCTGAACCAGGAAATCACCGATACCCAGAAAGAGATCATCTTCACGCTGGGCGAGGTCGCGGAAGCCCGCTCCCACGACACCGGCCAGCACGTTAAGCGGGTCGCTGAATATGCCCGGCTGCTCGCCCTGAAATATGGCCTTTCCCAGGAAGAAGCGGAATTGGTGCGGCTCGCTTCGCCGACCCACGATGTCGGCAAGCTCGGCATTTCAGACCTGATCCTGAACAAACCGGGCCCGCTGACGTCGGCTGAATTCATTAAGATGAAGGATCACTGCGCCATCGGCTACGAAATGCTGCGCAAATCGGACCGCTCCATTCTGCGCAATGGTGCGCTCATCGCATTTCAGCATCATGAACGGTGGGACGGCACCGGCTATCCGCGCGGGCTGGCCGGAGAAGAGATTCATATTTTCGGCAGAATTGTCGCGCTGGCTGATGTGCTGGATGCCCTGGGCAGTAAACGGATCTACAAGGAGCCCTGGCCCATGCGTCGGATTCTGGAATATGTAAAAGACAACCGGGGGCTTCATTTTGATCCCCGGCTGGTGGATATCCTGCTTGCCAGTCTGGATGAAATCATTCAAATCGGTGAGATTCACCCAGACTGATTCATGCTTCTTCCCGCTCCGCTTTTCTGGCCGACATGATCGTCATCCCCGGATTCTTAACCGGCACTTCCATGTTGAAGGTTGTTCCTTTCCCCGGCTCACTGCTGCACTCCACCTTACCGTTCATCTGGATGACCACGATGTTGTGCAGAATCGCAAGCCCGAGGCCGGTCGCACCCTGCCCCCGCTTCGTGGTGAAAAACGGATCGAAAACCCGTGGCATGATTTCCGGAGCGATCCCTTTCCCGTCGTCGGTGTAAACCAGCCGCATCTTGTCATCGATTTCGTCCACTTTGATATGAATCTGGCCGGCATCGTTCTCATCATAGCCATGTACCAGCGAATTCATCACCAGATTGGTGATCACCTGCGCAAACGGTCCCGGATACCCGTCGATCAGGAGGCTCTCGTCACATTCCACGGTAACGGTGTGTTTTGTTTTTTTCAGTTTGGGATGCAGGCTCAACAGGATTTCGTCCAGATACTGCTTGACGCCGAAGGTCCGCCGGGCGTCGCTGGATTGGTCGATCGACACCTGCTTGAAGCTGCGGACCAGTTTCGCAGCCCGATCCAAATTGGTGCAAAGGATGGACCCCGCCATACGGCAGTCCTCCAGGTACTCCAAAAGATCCTCGGCTGAAGCGTCGCCTGCTTCATAAAGCGCCGCAAATGAGCGGGTCACGCCGTTCAGGTTCGAGGCCGCGGTCAGGGATAGACCGATCGGTGTGTTAATCTCATGCGCCAGTCCGGCCACCATACTGCCAAGCGCAGCCAGCTTTTCTGACTGAATCAGCTGCACCTGCATGCTCCGCAGTTGATCCAGGGTTTCCGAAAGTTCCTCATTCATGGCGGTCAGTTCCTCATTGACCGAGGTAAGATCGCAGGTGCGTTCCTGCACCTTGATTTCCAACTCGTCACGAGCCTGGCGCAAAGCCTCTTCCGCCTGTTTCCGTTCCGTGATATCATGCCAGACGTACAGGATGCAGTCTTCCCCCAAAATGTCCATAACCTCGGCCGAAAGAAGCCCGGTCCGCGGTTCGCCCGCTTTGGTGCGCAGGATAATCTCCAGATCGCGAATCAGACCGACCGTCTTGATCCGGTGATAAAAATCCTTTCGGGCCTCCATGTCCCACCACAAGCCAAATTCGTCCGATCGGTGCCCGATCACTTCCTCCGGCAGATAACCCATCCGGCTGAAAAACGCGTCGCTCGCATCCATATAACGCTGGTCGCTGAGCCGCAAAATCCCCACCGCATCCACCGAACACCGGAACGCCTGGGAGAATTTTTGCTGGGAAGCCGCCAGTTCGGCCTCAGCGTGTTTCCGCTCGGTAATGTCGCGTCCTTCGGCAATCAGCATCAGTGGTTGATTGGATCGGTCCAGCACCGGTTTGAGTGAGAAGTCAATGTGGCGCAAGCCCCCATCCGGCAGCATATGGGTCGTTTCAAAACGAACCAGTTCCCCTTGTGCGGCCTGATGAATCGCCGATTTCAGCGTTTCCTGCGCTTCCGCGCTGTGGGTCCACCACACGGTTTGCCAGAACGGGCGCCCAACGACATCCGCTCCAGTCAGCCCGTAGCTTTGCAGCGCGGTCTGGTTCGCTTCAACCACCAGCCCATCCAGGGACAGCATGCCAAGTAACTGGAAAGTCTGTTCAAAGACTGCCCGAAATTTCTGCTCACTGGCTTGCAGGTCTTCGTACAGCCAGGCATTTTCAAGAGATACGGCGGCCTGTCCTGCGATAATCTCCAACGCGCCCTGTTTATCGGGGGTGAAGGCTGCCTCGATCAGGTTGTTTTCCAGGTAAAGCATCCCCGCCAATTCGGACTGCCGGACAATCGGCAGGCAGAGAACCGAACGCGGCCGGCGGCTGCGGATATATCGATCGGAAGAGAACATCGATGGGTCGGCGGCATTATCAAGCAGCACTTTTTCCCGGGTGCGGCTGATGTAGTTGATAACACCCTCGGGCAGCTCTTCCGGGTTTAGCGGTTCTCCCGGCAGGGTTGTAATCATAAGATCGCCGCCTTCCAACCGGACCGTGGCAAAGACCAGCGGCTGCCCCTCGCGGATCAGTATCAGCGCCCCGGTTTGGGCACCCGCATTTTCGGCCGCAATCCGCAGCAGGGTCTCCATCAGCCGGGAAAGCTGGATCTCGCTGGACAACGCCTGGGCTGCTTTTAGAACGCTCATCAGGTCAAGGCTCTCGGCCCCCGCAGCCCGCGCCGATGACGCCCGGGCTTCAGCGCCCAGCCAGGGATCGGCGAGATCCAGGCACTTGACTTTTCCTTCCGCGCCCCATCGTAGGTAACAAGCCCGGGCTCGCCTGAGATAAGTGTCGGCAATCTCGTCAAAGCCGCGGCCCCGGTAATACCGGGAAGCCAATTCCCATCCAATGGCTTCTGTGTGGGAAAATCCGTTTTCCCGCGCGGTTTGGATGGCTTTTTCGTACAGGTTCCCCGCGTCTGTCAGATCCCCCTCGATCCGAGCCATTTCGGCCAGAAGCAGGAGATACCGGTCCTGGTAGTTCGCCGCTGCGTTCTCGGCCCAGACAGCCATTTTCTGCAGATGCCCGGCCAGGGTTTCCCGAACCCTCATCCGCTGCTCGTCCGAGCCTGTCTCATAACAGGCCAGCAGACAGAGCGCGTGGAAGTAGACACAGTCCGGTTCCTGGGTTGAATTCGCAATAAACGGCAAAGCCTGCATCGCTTCATCGCCCATCCGCAAGGCTTCTTCGAAAAAGCCATGCAGATACAGTGTCATCATTTTGTAGTAATAGTACAGCGCGATACCGGTTCCATATCGGATCGCTTTCATTTTTTCAATATGGACATGTTCGTCGAATGAATTCAGGCTTAACGAATCAGGACGCTCGGTCTGCCCCATCAGGTTCAGGACGGCATGCAGGATCAACTCCTGCCGTTCCAGCGAGGCGTCATTTTTGATCCTGCGGAAGAACGACAAAGTGTCTTCGGTTTCCTGCAGCACATAGGTGAGATTGTGCTGTCCGGAAGAAAGCAGCACACGCGGCAGCGAGGTTTCAGCAAAGCTGGCGTACACGAAATCCCCGATTTCCACACCCGCTTTGAAAGCCTCGCGCAGATAGGTGATGCTCTCCCCGATCGGCCGGCGCCAGTGGCTGATAAAGTTGCCAAAAACAAACGGTGTGTTGGCGCGCGTGGCGGCAAAGCCGTATTTTTCGTTAAACTTCATGGCAAGCAGGCCAAACTGGTACCCGGCCTCGTAATCCCGCATACGGACGCCGAGCAGCAGCCCCCAGACCGCAAACGAATAGGTTGAATACGGGGAAATGCCGTAGCGCAAAGCCATGTTGATCGACTTGGAGCATAACAGGGCCAGAAAAACGGGATTGCTGACATAGGCGGATGACAGCATGTTCATCACGATTTTGCTGCAGACTTCCTTCTCAGGATCGGTCACATCGGGTAAATTGAGCAGCGCTTCGATCGGCCGGTCCTCAAGGTTTTTGAGATATTCCTGATACTCGGTCCGAAAGGCGGCTTCCATCGCGGCTGTGTCCTCCAGTTCGGGGAATTCGTAGCCAAAAAGCCGCAGGGCTTCAATGCCCAGCCGGTTATTGTCAATGAACTTTCCGATGGTCGCAAACAAAATAATGCGGATAATATAGATTTCGGCCCGTTCGATATCGGTGCGGCAGTTCTGAAGGATGCTGTCGAACAGGGTTTCTGCCCGCTCGTGGTTGCCGGCCAGATACTCGCTCTCGGACCAATCTTTGTAGATCTGGTAGGTCAGTTCGTATTCGCCGGTCCAACAGTCGGCCGGCAGCAATTCGGCGCCATTGGCCAAATAGGCGACAGCCTGGCCGTACGCCGCGCTCGCCTTGGCTTTACGGCCGGCGGCCAGATTGAAACGTGCCAGCCTAAGCCTTTCCACCGGGTTTACAATCAATTCCACACCACGGTTCAGGTGATCGATAAATTCAAACACGTTATCCATGGCAGATGCTTCGGATAAGTCGGCCAGAATCAAGCGTCCAATTTTCAGGTGAACCGCTTTACGCTGTTCCGGGTCAAGCTGCGCGTAGGCAGTCTCCCGAACCCGATCGTGCAGGAAGTAAAAATGGACGTTGCTTCCCGGACCTGATTGTCCTAGAAGGCCGGGATCAAGTCCCCAGGTCGTCAGCAATTCCTCGCGAACCGCCTCGGACAGGAGCAGCGCGGTTTCAGAATCGGTTCGCTCACAAACCTTTGAGAGCAGCCCAAGGCTGAATCTGGAGCCGATACAGGACGCCCGAATAATCAGGAACCGTAAACCGGGCTCTAATTGGTCCAGCTTGCTGGCCAGCAGTTCAATGACATTTTCCGTTGATTTTGCGGCATCAATGGCCAGCAAATCCCAGTCCCAGACAGCGCGTTTGGGATGAAACCGAAGCAGTCCATCTGATTGAATCCGTTTTAAAAACTGTGTGATAAACAACGGATTGCCCAGCGTCTTCGCACAGACCAACCGGGCCAGCCCTAGCGTCTTATCCTGAGACAGTCCGAAAAGCTCGGAAAGCATTTGGTTTACCTGGCCAGTTTCCAGGCTCTTCAGGTATAACTTCTGCATATTTTGATGGTATTGCCCCTGGTTGCGGATAAATCGGCTCATGGGATGGTCTGCTTCCAGCTGGGTATCCCGGTATGAACCAATGAATAGCAGACTGGTGTTGTCGACATTGGTCAGCATCGTTTCCAGCAGTCTGAAGGATGCCGGATCGGCCTCGTGAAGGTCGTCAATGAAAAGAACCAGCGGGTGCTCCGGTCCGGTCAGGGCTTGAATCAAATCCTGGAAAGCCATCATAAAGCGGTTGCGCGACTCGTCCGGTCCCAATGCCGGGATAGCCGGCTGTTTCCCCAGAATCAGCTCCAGCTCCGGAATGACATCAATGATAACCTGTCCGTTGCTGACCAGGGCCGTACCGATCTTTTCCTTCCAGTGGATCAGAGACTGTTTGTCCGCCATAAGCAACTGACGGATCAGTTCTTTGAAAGCTTGGATGATTGCGCTGTACGGCACATCGTGCCTGAAAGATTCAAACTTCCCTTCGATGAAAAAGCCGCTTTGTTCAAGCACCTGCTGGTAGATCTCGTGAGCCAGCGCGGTTTTTCCAATCCCGGCTTCTCCCGAAATCAGCAAAACCTGCCCCCGGCCGTCACAGGCCTGTTGGAAAGCACGACTTATCACCGCCGCTTCCACTTCCCGGCCATACAATTTCTGCGGCATCAACAGACGCCGCGCAACATCCGCCTGGCCAAGCGGGAATGGCGCAATGCCGCCGTCTTGCTCCAGTTTTGCGGCACAGAGGGTCAAATCATGCTGGAGTCCTTCCGCGGTTTGATATCGTTCCTCGGCGGTCTTGGCCAACAGTTTCAGAACAATGTCCGAGACCGGCAGTGGGATGGTCGGGTTGCTTTGGGCCGGCGGGCGAGGCGAACGGGCAATATGGCAGTGAACCCATTCCAGCGGGTCACTGGCATTAAACGGAAGCTGTCCGGTAATGAGTTCGTAAAAAATCACGCCAAGGGAATACAGGTCGGTCCGAGCATCAATGATCCGGTTCATTCGCCCGGTCTGTTCCGGGGACATGTAGGCCAAGACCTGTTCCCGCCGCGCGGCCTGGTGTTCTTCCCGGGCCGAAAGTGCATAATCCGCGGTGCCCGGGGTCAGGCTGACCACCCCGGTTCTGGGATGAATCTGAAAGGCGTTCGGGGTAAGGTTGCGAACCACCTGATTGCGGCTGTGCAGGTCCTCCAACAGGCCGGCACACTGTATCGCAATACGCAGAAAATCTCCGATATCCACTGGTTGTCCGCCCAACTGGGCCAAAGAATAATCCGTGAACTCCGATGGGTTTGAAGGCTGCTGCCGGTTTGGGCCTTCGTGACTCTCCTCCGCCATTTCTCTCACCTCTTCGAGCAACGGTTTTCCGCGTTTCCAGGTTATGTCCCGGATGCAGCGCGAAACCGGTTTAATGACCTGTAATCGATAACGGCCTGTCTCGAATGGGCTTTATCGCTTGGACATTCTTTCTTACTTCGATAGATTGGCACAGATTTCCTCCCAAATCGTACAATTCACCGTTTGCCGGACCATCCCTCCCAAGCAGGATTTTACCGCGTCTTCACCGAATAATCATCGGAACCGTATGATCGTTCCAAATTGCGGGCTTACGTGCCCCGAGCGCAGAGAAAAGGAGGCTGAACGCTTGACAGATCAGGTCTTAGAAGGAAAAACCATCGCCGATTCGGCAACCGTTCTATCACAGGTCATTTTGCCGGGAATGACCAATCCCGCCGGGACTGCACACGGCGGTGAATTGCTTAAAATGATGGACAACGCGGCAGGTGTCTGTGCCACGCGCCATTCCCGGGCTATCGTTGTTACTGCCGGCATCGACGAAATCACTTTCCATGAGCCGGTATCAATGGGCAATCTGGTAACCTGCAGCGCTCATTTAACCTATGTTGGACGCTCGTCCATGGAGATTCGGGTCAGCATCGACGCCGAAGACCTGTTAAGCGGCGACCAGCGGTGCTGCATGACCGCCTATTTCGTTTTTGTCGCTCTGGGTCAGGACTTTACGCCGGTCCAGCTTCCGCCTCTGGTTTTTGAGGATGAGATGCAGGAAATAATGGCCGGAGAGGCCAAGGCGAGGATGCAAAAACGCAAAGAAACCCCGAAGGTTTGCTGGGCACCCATGTTTTAAGGAAAAGGGACACACTTCGATGCTGCATGTTGCGCATTGAGACCAAAAAGCGAAACGACCTGGTCATGGACCAGGTCGTCTTCATATTTCTATGTTTTTACGCTTAAGCTTTTTTGGCACGGGGCCGGGCGAGCGCTTTCGGTTTGGTTTCTTTTGCAGCGGCGGTCTCTTTAACGGTCTGTTTGGCTGCAGCCGATTTGGCTTTGGGTGCAGCGGGTTTGGCAGCCGGTTTAGCAGCCGCAGTCTTGACCACTGTTTTCGCAGCTTCCTGAACAGCCTGAGCCGTCCCCTTTGCCTGCTCGTGAGATGCCTTGATCTGGTTGGTGAACTGGGAGCTCATTCTGCGAAACTCGTCATGCATCACTTTGGTCTGGTCGACATAACTCTGGCACATTTTCATCCACTGGTCGTTCAGTTGGGACATGGTTGCCATGTTCACATCCCACATGCTCCAGAATTTTTCATTGAAACTGGAGATCATCTCGAAGTTCCGGGTTACCATCTCTTCAACGCCTGGCAGTTTCTCCATTGGGTTCCCTCCTTCATTCTCTTTCGCCGTCTGCTTCTAAAAGGCTCGCTACGCCAATATGATAGCATAGTTAGGGAAGCTTGTCACTTTATGCCTCATTCTCCCCACTATTGCTCCCGCTTAGACCTGTTTTTGCCCTTATATCGTTCTAAAACCGCATTTCCTGCGGCTTGGAAAACGGGTGCCGCATCCAGACTGCCGCTGCGCCCGTTTTCCACAAAAACACAGATCGCCCAGCGCGGAGAATGAGCCGGGAAATATCCGGCAAACCAGGTGTTCAGGATTTCCTCCCCGTTGGCTTGATAGCGCCCAGTCTGGGCAGTCGCGGTTTTACCGGCAACCCCGCAGTCCAAACTGGCCCGTTTCCCGGTCCCGCCGCTGGTCACCGCCTCCATACTATCAGTCAGTTCCCGCACCACATTGGGATCCAGAACTTGATCCCCGCGATCCGCCGGATTGTATTGGATCACTTCGTTTCCTTTTCGGATTTCGCGCACCAGGCGCGGCCGCTTATATCGTCCCTGATCCGCCAGCGTCGCCATCAGATTGGCGATCTGGAGCGGCGTCAGCAAAACCCCCTTCTGCCCGAGCACGGCATTGGCCAGGGCCGGTCCGCCGTAATCAATATTGATCATACTGCCGGCCTGCGCATTCGGATACCCGATGATGTCCCGGTCGGTTAAGCGCAGAGCCTGGCAGGCTGAAAGGATCGCATCGCGCCCGGTCGCCAGCCCGGTCCGGATAAACCAGACATTACAGCTTTCCGCGAGCGCTTCGGTAAACCCAAGCGTGCCGTGCCCTTTTTCATTCCAGCATTTGATCGTCAGTCCGCCGGGAAAAACGTAACTCCCAGTGCACGCGGTCCGGACCGAAGTCACCCCAGGATTCTGGGTGAGCGCGGCCGCCGCCACCGCAACCTTGAAGATCGAGCCAGGATGATACGGCCGCAGGGCTTTGTTCATCATGGATTCTCCCGGTATCGGTTGGTTTCCGGCCTGCCGAACCGGGTCAAATCCGGGCCGGCTGACCATGGCCAGGATGTCCCGGGTTTCCACGTCGAGCACCACGATAGCCCCGGACAAAACCCGCTGATTGGCAATGAACTCGAGTTGCTGCTGCAGTTCCCGATCCAATGTCAAACAGACATCGCTGGCCGGATCAAGCCCGTCGGCATCGTTTCGAAAACGGGTCAACCCCGGAATCACCCGCCCGCGCCCGTCCACCGTGATTTTGACCTCGCCGCGGGGCTGCTTTCCCTGCAGCCATTGATCATAACGTGACTCTATGCCGCTGACCCCAACGGTGTTCGGCATCCCACGCGGACCGCTTCCAAGCAGACCGGTAATGTGGATCGCCAGCCCGTTCGCCGGATAGCGCCGTACCACCGGTGCGAAGAAAATACCTGGAATATCTTCCAGTCGGGCTTTATCGGAAGGCGAAAGGCCGGAGTGATTGCCAAGCAGGATGATCCGTTCCCCACGCTCGATCCCGGTTCGGATCGCGTGTTCCAGCTTCCACGATGATTCATGGAGCGGCCCGGCCGCCGCAAGCGCGGTCATGCGGATATCGGCTGACAAAGCGGGAATGAAAAAGCAGCCGTTGGGAAGCAAGCTGCCGGTAATTGGCCGATAGTTTCGGTCCAGGATATCGCCGCGGGTGTTTTCGAAAAGATAAAAAGCGCGCGTGCGCATCACCATGGCACGGTGCGCGATGTCGGGACCGCGCACCACCTGTACGTTGATATAAACGCAGGCGAGTGCCAGCATAACCAGGCTGATCACGGCCAGCAGCAGCATAATCCGTTTTTCAATAACAGGCACTGCGGTCACCTCCGGAAACTCCCTTTTTAGGGTTTCCAGAGGCTATCCACTTATGCCTTACAAGGCCTTGATTTCAGCATCAGTCAGAATTCGCGCCGATACCGGCGCGGTTTTCACAATTTCCACCGCATCTGAATACGTTTCCGGCGTGACCCGAACCAAAACCAGGCCCCGCCCGGCATCGACGGTGCTGACGATGCCAATACCGTCAGTTCCTTCGAAAATCCGGTCCAAGAACATAATCTGGTCCGGCGGAACCTGAACAATGATCACTTCATGGTTTGGTTTCACTTAGCTGTTTTCCTCCGGTTTGGCGAGAATACTGCCCGGGCGCAGCGGACCGCCGGCGTCAACCCATAGATGCTGCCGGGCATGCCGCGCCACGTCCATCGGATGGAGTTCTTCATTAAGTAGCCGATGAACCTGTATGGAATGGACCCGACCCGGCGGCTCGTACACCGTCAGCCAGCCACCGCAAGGAAAGGGCGCCCGCTGTTCGACCAGATTCATCCCCAGATTCGCGTCATAGGCAATGACTGTCCCGACAAATGCCATTCGCTGGCGCGTTTCGCGGCGCTTGGCATCCATGGACGCGGCAGCGGCAGAATCATTCAAAAAGCCCGTCGTAAAGGGGCGTGTCGCGACCGATCGCAGTTCGTCAAGCATGAATTCAAGGTTCAACGGCTCACCCGAAAAGGCTGAATCGATGGCCATCCGGTAAACCCGCGTGGTTACCGCCACGTAAAGCGGGCTCTTCATCCGCCCTTCGATTTTAAACGCATCAACGCCCGCCTCGATCAACGCCGGAACCTGTTCCAGCAAGCACAGATCGCGGGAGTTCATGACATAAGCGCCGTACTGGTCTTCTTCAACCGGGAAATACTGACCCGGGCGCTTTTCCTCGACCAGCGCGTACCGGTAGCGGCAGGGATGAGCACAAGCGCCGCGATTGGCATCGCGGCCGGTCATCGCAAGCGAAAGCCAACAGCGGCCGGAATAGGAAAGGCACATCGCGCCGTGCACAAATACCTCGACCTCCATGCCGCTCTCGGTTTTGACCGCACGGATCTCGTCCAGGGTAAGCTCCCGCCCCAATACAACCCGCTGAGCACCGAGTTTCCGGTACGCCCGCGCGCTCAGCGCATTGGTCACATTGGCCTGGGTGCTCACGGTCACATGCATGTCCGGGCAGATTTCGGCGGCCAGCATCATCACACCAGGGTCGGAAACAATCAGTCCGTCAACCCCGAGTTCGGCAAGCTGGGCTAGATAGGCGGGAAGCAGGTCCATGTCCTGCGGATGAGCAAATGCGTTGACGGTGACATAGATTCGGGCACCATAATCCCGTGCGATCCGAAGGCCTTCAGCCATATCAGCGGGTGTAAAATTGGTCGCCTGTGCGCGCAGGTTAAATCCGGCGCCGCCGAGATAGACGGCATCCGCGCCAAACGCAAACGCGGCCTTCAGCTTGTCAAGGCTGCCAGCCGGAACGACCAACTCTGGTTTCTTCGGATTATTCACGGTTCTTCTGCTTGGCCTGAAGGTGTTCGTTGTAGGTCCGGGTAAACGTGTGATGCCCGTCCTTCATCGCCACATAATACAAGAAGTTGTGCTGTTCGGGATGCAGGGCCGCTTCAATGCTGGCCGCGCCCGGACTCGCGATCGGGCCCGGCGGCATTCCGGCATAGCGATAGGTGTTATAGGGCGAATCGATTTTCAAATCGGCATAGGTCACCCGCTCAATATGCCTTCCCAGGGCATAGATTACGGTGGCATCCACCTGAAGCAGCATGCCTTTGCCGATCCGGTTATACATAACGCCGGAAATCCGAGGCCTCTCGGCATCAAACAAAGCTTCCTTTTCAACCATGGCGGCGATGGTCAGCACGCCGTAAGGAGTCATCCCCTTCGCCTCGGCTTCCGCAGCGAACTGCCGCTGCCAGACCTCGTCAAAGCGGCGCAGCATCAGCATAATAACCTGATTGGCGTCGACCCCTTTCTGAAAACGGTAGGTGTCCGGGAACAGAAAGCCTTCGAGCCGGTTTTCACGCATCGGAATCCCATTCAGGAAATCAAAATCATAGTCTTTTAACAGGGCTTGATTCCATTCCGTCTTGGAGCAGATTCCCTTCTGAATCAGTACATTTCCAATTTCCTGAAGGGTATACCCTTCAGGAATGGTCATCGAGAGAGCGACAACTTGTCCCTTCACAATTTCTTCGACGATCTGCATCATGTTCATACTCGGCTTGAACTGATAATACCCTGCTTGAAGCCGGTTATCATAGCCAAACAGCCGGCAGCTTAGCCTGAACATGGTTTGGCTGCGGATGAGGTCGTTTTCGGAAAGAATCTGGGCAACCCGTGCGGTGGAAGAACTTGGCGGAATCTCAATCTCCACAATATGATTGTTGCCCGGCGCGACTGGAGCGGTCAGCATGGTGATCTCACGAACGCCGAACCAGACCAGAAGCAGGACAGACATGGCGATGAGGATGTACTTCAAACGGTTTTCATTGGTTATCTGTGGCTGCATTTGTTTCATTTCCTCCTGGCGTTGGCGTCGGGGCCGGTGTCGGGGCCGGTTCAGCCGGAACCTCCGCAGGCACCGGTTCAACTTCGGCCGGGACATTGGTTTCCGGCGGCAGAGCAACCGCTTCAGCCGGGCCGGTCCCAACCAGAACCGTTGCATTTAATGGCGCATAACGATCCGTCGCGAGCTTTTCGCGGGTATGCACACTGTTATCCGGGTTAAGGAACAAACGGTAACTCTCGACCAGAAAACCGTTGGTTCCAGCGTGATCCAATTTCGTCTTTCCCGTGGGCATTGTCGGATCAGGCTTTTCTACGACTGTGAACGGAATCGACTTCGTGACCTCCCGTTCCAATTCAACCCGTACTCTATCGGCTGGCGCCCCAAAGATTGCCACGGTGATGTAATTTCCCTTTACGCTGGTTTTTATCCAAATCGGCTGAGAGGTCACATTCACAAACCGCAAATCCTTGGCCGGATACGCCAGGGTGGCATCATAGCCAACCGGCACGTAGGCCACTGCGACACTGTGATTGTGCCGCTCGGTAATCTTCAGCCCGGCCCGCAGAGCGGCGTTATACAGGGTTGTGGAAACCTGGCAAACGCCCCCGCCGATGCCGGGGATAAATTCGTTTTTCAGGATGATCATGGCCTCTTTGTACCCGGAGGCGATATCTCTTGGCCCAACACATTCATTAAATGAGAACTCGAACCCTTTCGGAACGATGACACCGTTGATACTGGCAGCCGCTTTCCGCAGATTCGACGACCGGTTAAGGTTTGAACCGCTGAAACGGGTCGTGAACTGAGCCAGCGCCACCTGCTCCGCCGGATTGAAGGAGCCGACATCGGCCGATACGACATCCGCAGCCACCGGGACCGTCAGCTGGGTACCGGCGGAATAGGTGTCAGGCAGTGCGGCAAAAGTGCGGGCAAGGTCAATCCGATACCCATCAGTACCGCTTTTTACCGCCATGGAACCATTCGCTGCGAATTGAACCCTCGCATTCTTGGGCTTTCTTTCCAGATCGAGGCTGATCCGCCCCATGGCATCATCGTACTTCTTCCGGTCGTAACTGATCGGAATCGTGAGCGCGTATTTGCGCACCCCACGGCTCCAAAGACGGTCAATTAAAAACCGCTCCTTTTCGTGGCGCAGAACGCCCTCCAGGTACTGCCTGGTATCCAACCGCGCACCCAATTGGGCACCGGATGTTTCACTCACCCGGTCTTGAAGCTTGAACTGATAGCGCAGCTCATCAGCCGGCTGAAGTGTTTTTTCCAGCTTCATAACGGCCTGCGGAACGGCAAGCTGACTGATGTCAACACCTCCGGCCCGGGTTCCCCCGGGAAACCGGCCTGTGGTGTTATAATCATAGATTATGTATAAAGAGACCCCGCCTGCCAGACCGATGATCAACATGGCCGTCAGCAGCAGGGCCTTCCATTTTGAATCTGACAAAGCAAAATCCCTCCGGCTTTTACGGATAGAAATCCCTTTGACTATATGTATTCCAGGCAGCGTAATAAAGAAGCCCGAAGGCTTCTTTACCGGCAGTTTTGATTACTGAATGCCTTCACTCTCACACAGTTCCTGCCAGGCATCGGCAACCATTTCCCATTCTTCGTCGTCTTCGATTTCGGCCAACATCATGTTGCCCTCTTCATCGTAATCCACTTTGAAGATAAAGACTTCCATCTCGTCTTCTTCATCTTCTTCATTCGCTTCCTCAGCTTCTTCCGCTTCCTCGTCATCTTCCAGCGGAGCGGCTACGATGTAGTTCTGATTCTCGATTTCAAGTTCGGCGATCAGTTCAAAGCACTGCTCCTCACCGTCTTCGTCAACCAGAATCAAAATTTCCGATTCCTCTTCATGGTTACATTCGCCATCATGTTTGCAGTCGTCCTTCGCCAAGATTGCACCTCGATTCAAAAGTTGTGGACTTGCTTCATTTTAAGGTTGTGGATTGCCTTTTGTCAATCAACGCCAATCCGCCGGGTATGATCCAGATAAGCCTGCAGGATATAGGAAGCCGCAACCTTATCAATCACCTGTTTTCTCTTTTTCCGGCTGACATCAGCCTCCAGCAGGATCGTTTCCGCCGAACGGGTAGTCAGCCGTTCATCATAGTACACCAGCGGCAGACCGGTAAAAGCCTCCACCTGCTCGCCAAAGGCCTTCACCTTTTGGGCCGCTTCGCCATACGAGCCGTCCATATTGCGCGGAAGCCCCAGCACAATCCGTTCGACTTCCTGCTCGGTGCAGATCGTCTGAATCGACTGGAGGACTGCCTCCAGTTTGCCCCGTTGCAGAACGGTGTGCGCGTATGCGGTCAGCCCAAGCGGATCGCTTAACGCAATCCCAATCCGGCGGGTCCCGTAATCAATCCCAATGATTCGCATGTGTTTGACTCCTATATCATCTTTATACAAAAGTCAGGACAGTATGCTCCGCAATAGCCACAGAGCACGCAGTGTTCCTGATCCACCTGAGCAATCCCCGACGAGACCGACAACGCGCCGCTTCGGCAGTGTTCGGCGCAGACACCGCAGCCGCTGCACCAGCCTTCAATATGAAGCCGGCGCCGGACCGATCCGACTTCGCGTTCCAAGGCTTCATCCCGTTTACCTTTGATCCAGGCGATATTCAGATCAATTTCAGCCCGGGTTTTCATTCCCATCGCCACCGATGCTATTGCGGGATGCTGCAGCACAAACTGAAGCGATGGGTACGCGCGCTGAATCAAATTGCCCCCGCCCAGCGCTTTCATGCCGTAAATTCCCTTTCCCTGCCGGTAGGCGCTGTAAATCGCGGCTGCCATCGTCTGGGCGCTGCCGTCCAGGATGCCCATCCCGGCTTCGTTGAATAGCGGGTGAATCACTTCAATACGTGGGTCATCGGCGCCGGCCAGAACCCCGGCTACGGTGTGTGTGGACAGGCCAACCGCCCGAACCAGGCCCCTTTCTTTGGCTTGTACCAGGTAATCCAGAGCCGGGCTGTGACCGCGCAGAGTATGCACACTCTCCTGCTCGTGCAGCATGAACAAATCAATGAAAGGCAGCGCTAGCTCATCCAGGGCCCGCTCCAGGCTCTGTTTCATCATGGTTTCGGTATACGCGTACGATTTGGTGGCAATCACAGGCCGCTTCCCAAAATCCCGAATCGCTTCCCGCAAGTGGGGATAGGTGCCATAAGCCTCGGCGGTATCAAAAAACGTAATGCCGCGGCTCATCCCATAGGCCAACAGATCGGCCCCGTCAGAAACCGCAAAGTTTTCTTGGAGTGGTCCGATGGTTAAAACGCCAAAGCAAAGCTTCGAGACCGTTAAATCGGTTTGACCCAGCCGAACAGTTTTCATGGTCTGCCCTCTTAAAGAACCTTCCCCGATAAATACGGAAAAGGCCCCACGCTTTCGGCATGGGGCTCCATTCCGTTTCCGCCATATACCTGCGGCGCTTTGACTAAAAAACGTTCAGAAACTTGCGCAGCACGACTTCCATAATCTCGTCGCGCTCAACCTTGGTGATCATTGAACGGGCGTCTTTATAACTGGTGACATAGGCGGGATCTCCCGAAATCATGTAGCCTACCAGCTGATTGATCGCGTTGTATCCCTTCTCCTGCAAAGCGTCATAAACCATTTGCAGGATGGCCTCTACCTGGTCCTTGCTTTCTCCGAGTACTTTGAAGCTTGTTGTTTCATCGAAATTCTGAGGCACATCCTCACCCCCCATCAAACCCAACAACCGAATCGACTCACCCGTAAACACCTGTCACTCAATACTATTTCGACGAATCGGAAGCGATTCCTGTCTTACCCGGCAAGAGTTTTTTCCAGAACTTCACTGGCCTTGGCAAGCGCTTCCGGCAGCTTGCTGCCATCTTTGACGCCGGCCTGTGCCATGTCCGACCGACCGCCACCCCCACCGCCGGCCACCTTTGCGGCCTGACCAACGATGTCTCCGGCATGCAGTCCTTTCCCCAACAGCGATTTCGTGACAAAAGCCACAAATCCCCCGCGATCTTCAAACCGGGCGCCAAGCACAACCACGGCTTCGCCCAGCTTGTCACGCAGCAGCTCGGCATTCTGCCGCAGGGAGTTCATATCCGACGCCTGGATTTCGGCAACCAGCGTCTTTACGCCGGCAATGTCCCTGACCTGATCCAGCACATCCGTGGCTTTTTCTTTTTCCAACTGGGCCTTCAGCGTTTCCAGTTCCCGCTCGGTTTCCCGCGCCTGGCGCAGCAGGGTTTCGGCCCGTTCCTGCACCTCCGCGGGATTGGTTTTAAGCACCGCCGCGGTCTGGGCCAATGTGTCTTCCGCGCGTCTTAGCATCTCGAGCGCAACCAGACCGGTTACGGCCTCAATCCGGCGCAGACCGGCGCCGACACTGCTTTCGCTGATTATCTTAAACAAGCCGATCTGACCGGTATTCCCAACATGCGTGCCCCCGCACAATTCCATGCTGAAATCCGGCACTTCAACCACCCGTACTTTGTCGCCGTATTTTTCGCCAAACAAAGCCGTCGCGCCCATTCGCTTGGCGGCATCGACATCCGTTTCCGTCGTCGTCACCGGGCTTACCGCCCAAATCCTCTGGTTCACAATGTCTTCGATCCGCCGCAGTTCCTCCGCGGTCACCGGGGCGAAATGCGAAAAATCGAACCTGAGTCGTTCGGCTTCGACCAGGCTGCCTTTTTGCTGTGCGTGCTCACCTAAAACCATCCGCAAACCCTGATGCAACAGGTGGGTCGCCGTGTGGTTCGCCGCTGTCGCCGCCCGCTTTTCAGCACTCAGCGCCGCCTCGGCCAACTGCCCCTTGCTGATCTTTCCTTGAACAGTCCCGCGATGAATAATCCAGCCAGCCACTTTCTGAACGCCCGTCACGGTAAATTCACCCGTTTCGGTCCGGATCGTTCCCGTATCCGCGGTCTGGCCGCCGCTCTCCGCATAAAACGGGGTTTCGTCCAGAACCAAGAGCGCGGGGTCGTTTTCAAGCGCATCCACTGGAACCCCATCAGCCAGGATGGCTGCAATCCGCCCCGAACCGCTCACAGCGCCGTATCCGGTAAAAACGGTCGGCGCCTGGCCGTCCAGCGCGTAGGCTACCGCTTTTTCAAGCTCAAATGCGCCTTCGGTCCTGAAGGATTTCCGGCCGCGCGCCTTTTGTTCTGCCATCATCCGCTCGAAGCCGTCTTTGTCCACCTTCAGACCATGCTCTTCGGCAACATCCTCGGTTAAATCGATCGGGAACCCGTAGGTATCGTACAGCATGAACGCGTCCTGCCCGTCAATCCAGGATTCCCCCGCACCTTTAATCCGCTCGATGATCTCTTCAACCCGGCGCAGCCCGTCGGTCAGCGTAACAAAGAAACGTTCTTCCTCATTGCTGATCACCTGCATGACAAAATCCTGTTTTTCAACCAGTTCCGTGTAATGGCCGCCCATAAGCCGGACCACGACCGGCACCAGGCCTGCAAAAAACGGATCATTGAGGCCGAGTTTCTTTCCAAAGCGAACCGCCCGGCGCAGTATCCGGCGCAGCACATAACCCCGTCCTTCATTGCTCGGCAGAATGCCGTCCGCAATCAGGAAAGTGCAGGCGCGGATATGGTCAGCGATAACCCGGAACGGGAAACCCGCGCTTCCTTTGTCATAGGTCAGCCCGGTCAGTTTTTCGATTTCAGCCAGGATCGGCCGAAAGAGATCGGTTTCGTAATTGCTCGGGGCTTTCTGCAGAATAGAGGCGATCCGTTCAAGCCCCATCCCGGTATCAATGCTGGGCCGCGGCAGCGGGTGCATGGTCCCGTTCGCGTCCCGGTCATACTGCATGAAAACCAGGTTCCAGATTTCCAGCCAGCGGTCGCAGTCACAGCGGCCGAGCCCGCAATCATCGGAACACTTCAGGTGCTCGCCCCGGTCATAGTGAATCTCGCTGCATGGCCCGCACGGACCGGTATCGCCCATGCTCCAGAAGTTGTCCTTCTCGCCCAGGCGAAGAATGCGTTCCGGCGCCACCCCGGCCACCTCAGTCCACAAGTTCAAAGCCTCGTCATCGTCCTGGTACACGGTAATCCAAAGATGCTCCGGCGAAATCCCCAGTTCTTTGGTAACCATGTTCCAGGCGAAGGCAATCGCATCCCGTTTGAAATAGTCGCCAAACGAGAAGTTGCCCAGCATTTCAAAAAACGTGTGATGACGCGCGGTGCGCCCCACTGTATCGAGATCGTTATGTTTACCCCCGGCCCGCACCACTTTTTGCGCAGTTACCGCGCGTGTATAGTCGCGTTTGTCGATGCCGAGAAAAACGTCCTTGAACTGGTTCATGCCGGCATTGGTAAACAGCAGGGTCGGGTCGTCAATGGGCACCAACGAGGAGCTTTTTACAAGCGTATGGCCGTTGGCGACAAAGTAATCGATAAATTTCTGACGAATTTCATGACTCTGGAGCACCTTGTGGGACCTCCCCTTTACGATGGTTTTGGTACGGTCCTTACGTTGAAAGGTCTTCGGCAAAAAGCACCATTTCAGGACCACTAGGTAATATTCTCCCCGATATCTCCCGCACAGTCAATCAAGCATCGGCCAAATCATTCCCCGGAGCAGCACGCCCAACACCGCCGCTGCAGGAACCGCCAGAATCATGCCCCAGAGCCCGAACAACTCGGCGCCAGCCATCACGGACAAAACCACCATCACCGGATGAAGCCCAGTTCGATCCCCGACGATCTTCGGCGACAGCAGATTCGACTCTATTTGCTGGATAACCAGCAGCGCCGCCGCCATCGCCAGGGCGGTTCGAGGCCCTTCGTACAGCGCGAGCAGGATTGCCGGCACCATCGCCAAAATCGGTCCGAAAAACGGAAGTAATTCGGCAATGCCAGAGATGATGCCAACGATCAGCGCAAAACGAACCCCGATCAGGGCGGCCGCAGTACCACTGGCGACTCCGACGATCAGGCACACGACGCAGTGACCCTGGATAAATCCACCCAGCACAGCGTCTATTTCCCGGAAAACGTCAAGGATCTGATCCCGCCGCGCCGGTCCAATCCGGTCGAGCACCCCATTTTTTATCCGGTCCCAATCCACGATGAAATAATACGCCAGGATGGGCGCGAGAACGAGTGAAAAGATACTGCCCAACAAGGCGGTCAATCCGGTAAGGAAACGGGTAAACGCCTGGTAGGCATGCTGTTCAAGACTGACCAGGCTTTGTTGAAAGGCCGCATGCAGGGGATCCGGAAGGGGGGTGGATTTCACTTCATTGACCATGTTCTGCGCTAGGCCCATGTACCCGGGAATTAATCCGGCCATGTCTTGGAGTTCGATATAAAGTCCGGGGATCAAGAGCCAGGCGATCAGAAAAACAGCACCGGAAAGACCAAGATACAAGAAAAGCACCGCGGCAGGTTTCGGAATCCCGTGCCGCTCGGCCGCCGCAATGACCGGAAACATGATATATGCCAGAATACCGGCCAGCATAAACGGCACGAGCGCGGCACGGATCCGCCACAAAAAGTAAGAGGTGGCCGCCGCCACCAAAAGTATGACTACAGTTCGCCAGGTACGGCTTACTTGCGCCACACCCCGGCCACCTCCTGGCCCATTTCAGCAACGATCTGCCGGGTCTTATCCATTTTCCCGGTCACATTTTTTTGGGTGGAACTCCGCTCCATGTTGCTCAAGTAGGCGGCAGCGACTGCCGCGCCGACTACGCCGCCAGCCAGGAGACCATCCCAGAATCCTCTTGTCATATCCACACCTCCATTCAACCCATGATGTCATACGTTTCTTCCATGGATGTCAGGCTGCCGTCCTCCATCACCTCATAGAGATGGACCCGGCCTTTGCGGATACTGAATTCGACGAAACAATTCCAGCAGTAGAACTGATCGCTTCCGACCTTTCCCACCTGCAAGCCATTACATACGGGACATTTCAATCGCCGGCCCTCCTTTCAGGCACCTTTCCTTTACCAGGCGCCCTGCAAGCTTTTTTCGCGGTCATGATGACCGGGTCGATGCGTCCCGGCAAGTTCGCCGCATTCAGAGGGTTTCCTGCCTGGCAAATTTCTAAACGCCCATTGCGCACCGGTCTTTCGGTCAGGAAACCGTTTTATCCTTTCATAGCTTGCCAAGGCAGGGTGGAAATCATTCAGGAAAGCTTACGGCGGGAAAGCTGCGGACTAGGAAATGAACCGGTTTCGCTCTACAATGATGAAGGGAGGAATCCTTACCATGAATTTATTCGACTATTCCGGTAAAAACAATACGAATGAACCGCTTGCGTACCGGATGCGGCCGCGTTCGCTCGGCGAATATCTGGGCCAGGAAAACCTGGTCGGCCCGCGCGGCCCGCTGCGGAAAATGATTGAAGAGGACCATCCGCACTCCTTTGTGCTGTACGGGCCGCCCGGTTCCGGAAAAACCACGCTGGCTCTGCTGATTGCGCAGGCCACTCGGAGCCATTTCGAATACATTAAAGCCGTCACCAGTGGTGCGGCCGAATTGAAAAACCTGGCCCGGGAAGCCGAGGACCGCCTGCGCTATTATCAGCAGCGGACCGTCTTGTTCGTTGACGAGGTGCACCGTTTCAATAAAGCACAGCAGGACGTCCTGCTCCCGTTTGTGGAAAACGGGTTGCTTACCTTAATCGGAGCCACCACGGAAAATCCGTTGTACGAAATCAACACCGCGCTGCTTTCCCGTTTGAAGGTTTATGTGCTGGAGCCGCTGACGCCGGATAACATTAAAACCTTGCTGGACCGCGCCATAAACGATCCGGAACGCGGGCTAGCCCCCGGAAAGGTTGAACTGACACCGGAAGCGCTGGAAGAAATCGTTTCACGCAGCAAGGGGGATGCCAGGAATGCGCTGAATATCCTGGAAACCGCCTATCTGACGTTTCATCAGCCAGGCAGCCCGGTGCTGCTGACCGAAGACGATATTCGGAGCGCGGCCGGCCATTTCTACTTGAACTACGATAAGAAGGATGACGCCCATTACGATACCATCAGCGCTTTTATTAAGAGCATCCGGGGCAGTGATCCCGATGCCGCCCTTTTCTGGCTGGCGGTTATGATTCACGGCGGGGAGGACCCGCGCTTTATTGCCCGTCGATTGGTGATTCATGCCGCCGAGGACATCGGCATGGCAGATCCCCTGGCTCTGCTGATGGCAACCGCCGCCTTTGACGCGGTCAATTTCGTTGGGCTGCCGGAAGCGCGGATTCCGCTGGCCGAAGCAACCATTTATCTGGCCACCGCTCCGAAAAGCAACACCAGCGTCATGGCCATCGACCAGGCGATGGATTATGTCAAAAAGCTCCCAAAAATAAAGGTTCCGGGCCATATTGCGGACAGTTCCCATTCGAAAGCGCACACCCTGGGCAAAGGGGTTGGCTATAAGTACCCGCATTCCTTTGGCGGGTATGTGAAACAGAATTATTTCCCGGAGGACGTTGCCCCCCAGCAGTTCTACCGTCCCAGCGAACACGGCCGGGAAGCGCAGGTTAAAAAGTTTCTGGCCATGATCCGCCGCATCACGCAGCCAAATAATACCCCGGAGGAGTAACCCGTAAACGCTGAAAATAATAAAAGGCGGGCCAATTGGCCCGCCTTGCGGTTCGGATCCCGATTTTTCCTAGAGATTGGTTTCGATAAACTGCTGCAGATGCTGTTTACCCGAGAATCCAACCATTCGCTGCACCTCTACGCCATCCTTGAAAATCGCCAGCGTCGGAATGTTCATCACGTTGAATTTTTTGGACAGCTCCCGATTTTCGTCCACATTCACCTTCCCGACTTTGAGTTTGCCATTATAGGCCTCGGCCAGCTCTTCGACAACCGGACCCACCATGCGGCAGGGTCCGCACCAGGTCGCCCAAAAGTCAACCAGCACCGGTTCGCTCGATTGGAGCACCGCGTTCTCAAAGTTGCCGCTGTTAAAAGTTTCCACTGCCATCGTCGTTTCCTCCTTATCGATAAATACGGTTCATCATGGTAAAAGTATCTTCCAGCGCCTTTTCAAAGTCCGCCGGCTCGTTTGACTCCAGGATGCATTCCCGGGCATATTTCTTGAAAATCAAAACCCCGACCTGGTTGACGGCCGCCTTCACCGCCGAAACCTGATTCAGAATCTCAGCACAATCGGCATCTTCCTCGATCATGCGCTGAATGCCCTTGACCTGCCCTTCGATCTTGCGCAGCCTGGACAGCACGTTTTTTCGCTGTACCTCTTTTGTCATGGTCTCCCTCCATATACCCCCCAGGGGTATCTACCAACAGGATAAACTGGATTGGTTTGTATGTCAAGGGTCATTCCCACTTTTTTCTTGGAGGCCATATCCCCGCGCTGTTCCGACTGCATTTTCACGGTCCGACCATTGTGCTACAATGGCCTCAAGGCTTGTTTACGCCTTAACTTTGCATGCTGTTGTGCATACGGGGGGTTGCATGTTCCTATCGCTCGATCAGGCAACCGCATCATTTATCCCAGTACTTACCGGCACCGGTATGTGGCTTCTGGTTGCCCTGTATTTCTACAGCCTCGCCCGCACAACGGAAACGAGGCGCTATTTGGCTTTCAGTCTGATGGCGCTGATCGCTACCTGTGCTCAGTTCCTGGTTTTGCTCGCGATACCCTCTCCCTTCAACGACGGTCATTGGGTCTGGCTCTGGCTGGTAGAGCAGGCCGAATTCAAGCTGCTGCCGGGAATTATTCTGCTTGGCGCCGGTCTGCTTCTGTGGCGGGTCCTCCTTGGTAAAAAGGCGGTTCCCCGATGAAGACGAATGCCTTGCTGTTCAATGCCATATATGCCGCCGCCTTTTTGGTGTGGCTGGCCCTTCCGATTCAGCTTTTCCGGCGCTATCGCCCCTGCTTTCGCAGACGCTCAGCGGAATGCTGGCAGTTTCTTTCCTATATAATAGGCAGCTTGTTAATTCTGACCACGATCTTCCTGACCTGGTTCAGTTTGCGCAGTGCCTTCATCACTATCGGTTCAAGCTGGATTGCGGCGCTTCAAATCATTTCATTCCTGGGCATCGCCGCCGCGATTCTATATATCCGTCATGGGAAGCCAATGATTCCTTCCGGCGGCAGTTGGACCGCCGCCCGGCTTGGCCTGCAGAGCACTGTTTCCAAAATCAGCCTGGTTGCTTCCGCGCTTGCGGTGGTATCGGCGTTTATCGCTTTGATTCTGGGTAATTACGGCCCGCCCGCCGAGCAGTACATTTTCACCATTGCCACAACCGCCGGTTTGATGACCGTTCTTCTCAGCCTTCTGCCGATCAGCCGCTCCAGTTCTCCCATTTACCAAACCTGGGTATTTCTCTGTATCCTGTACGTCGCGCTTTTGGTGCCGGTCACCGGCGGCTACCACAGCATGTTTAACTTATTGTACATCCCGATTCTGATTTTATGTTCGGCATCCTATGGGATCATTCAAACCGTCCTGATCGCGGCCTCGATTTCCGTCATCTTCATTTTTGAGTCTCTCGGAAGCGTCCCGCCCGGTGGTCTTCAAGCCGTGATTCCGGATCTGTTTCTTTCCCTGGCGTTTTTCCTGGGCGTCACCTGGTTCTCGATTTATTTTGTTCGGGAAATCCGTCAACAGACCATCAAACGCGAATCGTACGAAAACCTGGCTCAGAATCTGGCCGCCAAAGTGGCTCATTTGAATGCATTGGACGAAATCGCCAGCCTGTCGGGTACCGTTGATTTGGAAACCCTTCTTCGGGAAACCCTTCAGATCGTCATGAAGACGTTTGCCTGTCAAGCCGGTACGATTTTTCTCTGGCACCCGGATGAACAATTGCTGAAGCTTAAATCCTGGGCCGGGCTGAATCCCGGCACTGATTTTCTCGAGCTGCCGCTGGGTGCCAGCATCACCGGAATAGCGGCCCAAAACCGCCAGATCCTGCAGCACTCATCGGATAACCCGAGTGTCATTCCCCATCCGATCTTTTACCGGGAACAGCTCCGCGCGGTGATGGCCGGGCCGCTGGTTTCCGGCGACCGGCTTTTAGGATCGGTGACAGTCAGCACCGCGACGGCCCGACAGTTCACCCGGGATGAAGAAACCCTGCTGGGAATGATCTGCGAACGCATCGCACTGTATATTGAAAATGCCCGCCTGTATGAACAGACCGAGCGTAATGCCGGCGAATCGTACGCTTTGTTTGACACCGCAAGAGCTTTGGGCTCACTGGGTTCGATCGACGAAGTTCTGCGTTACGCGGCACTCCGAATGAACGAAATAGCCCAAACCGATGCCGATATTATCGTGACGGTCAATCCACTGCAGGCATTTCCCAGTGTTGCCCGGGAAATGCTGCAGCTCTTTGATACCGAGGATTTGCGGCTCTTTGGCGAACAATTGATCCAGTTGATCGATGACGACCGGATCGAACCGTTTGCCGCCCTGAGTCCCGCGCAGGAAACACCGTTGTCAGCCGCTTTGCTTGAAGCAATCGGGATTCGATCCATGATCCTCATTCCGATTCGTTCACGGCATCAGCTGTACAGCCTGATTTGCATCTATACCCGCTCGAGCACCCGTCGGTTTGATGAGGAAACCCGAAATCTGCTGAAAGCGCTGGCTCATATGGTTGGGATCACGATAGACAACCTCCGGCTGGTCGACGATTTGAACCGGCAGGTTACCAACCTGACCGCATTAAGCGGAATCAGCGCCGGCATTAACGGCAAGCGCACCCTGGAAGACACCCTGGATTCCATTGTCTATGCCGCCGCTAGAGTAATGAACAAGACCAGCACGATTCTGGCGCTGCTTCATGAAGATGATAATCTGCTTCGGGCTCGGAGCAGTTATGGCGTATCGGAAGAATTTCATACCCAGTTCCGGATTTCGCCGTCTGAAGGACTTGCCCGGAACATCCTTCAACATCGGACCATCCAGTGTGTCACAGACTATTCACAGGATCAGGTCGATCCGATCGGGGTGGTGGTTCGCGAAGGACTTCGCTTTGTTATGGGCGTTCCGCTGATCAATAACAAGGGCAATCCATTCGGCATTCTGTACATCGGCGACCGGCAGCCCTACACTCCGACCCAGGCGGAAATCGACCTGGCCGCAATGTTTGCCACGCAGGCAAGCATTGCGATCACGAATTCGGCCTTGTACGAGGATCTGGAAAAACAATTGAAAAACTTCTCCAGCCTGTACGAGATATCGACCGGGTTGAGCAATCCGGCCGCGCTGTCTTCGGCCGCCCTCCTGACCCGCAAGACCGCCGAGATTCTGGATGCCGAATACTGTGCTTATTTCAGGTATGACGAACCGACCGGCAAGCTGATCTATGTTCCGCCAGGATACAATTTCCGACCCGCGCAATGGGGATTGAGCGGGAACTCTTTTTCGCTTCGGACCAACAGCGGACTTGGATATGACGCATATACAGGTCGGGAGCCTATACTGATTGAGGACTTCCAAGCCTACGTCAGCGACTGGGAGACCGAGTTGGTCACCGGACACATCCAGGACGTGCTCGGAGTCAGGCTCGGGAGTACCAGCCGCATGTCAGGGGTTCTGCTCGCGTGCAACAAAATAAACGCTAACTTTGACAATGAAGATAAAAAGCTTCTTTCTCTGATCGCCAATCTGGTGACCAGTTTCATGGACAATTCCCGCCTTCTGACCGATATTCAAAATCAGGTCCAAAACCTGACTGATCTGATGGAAGTGGCCAATGCGGTCCAGGGTTCGCTCGGTCTGAAGGAAATCCTGGATACCATTGTGGCCAAAGCGCACACCCGATTTCGCGCCCACACCAGTCAGATCAACCTGTTAAACCGCCAGCTGAGTTATGTGGAAATCGCCGCATACCGGGGTTTTTCACCCAGAAGAACCCGCCGTTCCGAGACCCAGGACCTGCTTCTCTATGGCTCGAACTGCCCGGCAATGGTTTCCAACCGCCCGTACATTTTTGGCCATGAAACCGATGCAAAGCGCTGTCCGTGCGTTGAGGGCGACCCGACGTTTCGTTCCTACATGTGCGCCCCAATCCGGCTTGGCGAGGAAACCGTCGGGGTTCTTCATGTCACCAGTTTGAAGCCGTCCGCTTACACCGACCAGGACCTTTCACTGCTCTCCTCCTTTGCGGTGGAAGCCTCGCTCGCGGTACAGCGCGGGCAGCTCTATTCGGCTCTGGCCGAGGAAAACGCGAAAGTGGAAACGATTATTCAAAGCATTGAGGATCCCATCGCCGTTTTCCAGCCGGATGGCATGATCAGCCGGGTAAACGAAGCATTCTATCAGGTATTCGGACTGCCTTCAGGCACAGCGTCCGGCCATTCACTGCGGGACATGCTTTTCACTTCCCCCTATCAAGTCTCCCTTGGCTGGGACAATACCGATCCCTATGTGGAATCCACGCTGCAGCAGGGCACCAGTTATACCACCACCTGTCATATAGACACGCCGGTGCGAAGCTATTTCACCCATATGCGGCTCACACCGGTGACTGATCCGGCGGGAAAAACGACGGGCGCCGTGGCCCTTTTCCACGATATTACCCATATGCAGCTGCTGTTGGATCAACTGGCCCACGAAAAATTGCGCGCGGAAGAAGCAAGCCGTTTGAAAACCCAATTCCTGGCGAACATTTCCCACGAGCTTCACACCCCGCTGCACAGCATCATTGGCTACACCCAGTGCGTGGTCGACGGATTGGACGGTCCGGTGAATCAGGAACAGCAGAAAGACCTGAATCAGGTTATCGCCAGTGCCGAAAACCTGCTGCGTCTGATAAACGATGTATTAGACCTTTCCAAAGTGGAAGCAGGGAAAATTGATGTAATCATAGAACCTACCAACATCAGCTTCATCGCTGAAGACGTTCTGAAGGTCGTTGCTCCGGTCGCCGACGCGAAAGGAATCTGGCTGCGCAAAGATATTCCATCCCACCTCCCGGATATCAGGACCGACCCGTTCCGGCTCAAGCAGATTCTTATGAACCTGACCGGCAATGCGGTAAAATTCACCGAAAACGGTGGGGTGACGGTCGGCGCGGCTTTTGAACAGGATCAGAACACGGTTACGGTCTGGGTTCAGGATACCGGAATCGGCATCGAACCCGAGGCGTTATCCTTTATCTTTGATGAATTTCGTCAGGCGGACGGCTCCACAACGCGCCGCTTTGGCGGAAGCGGACTTGGTTTATCGATCAGCCGCGGGCTGATTGAGCTATTAGGCGGATCGATAAGGGTTGAAAGCGAACCGGGTAGGGGCAGCACGTTCCGGGTAACACTGCCGGCTGACTGAGGTGGAGTGAGCAAATGGAAACCACGCCGATCATACTCATCGTGGATGACGAACCGAATAATGTGGTCATCGTCGAAAAGCGGCTGCGCGCAGCGGGTTATCAAACCCGCACGGCCGGTTCGGGGGTTGAGGCTTTAAGCCTCATTGACCATGAACTTCCGGATCTGGTCCTTTTAGACGTGATGATGCCTGGCATGAGCGGTTTTGACGTTTGCGAACGCCTGAAAAGCAATGAACTCACCAAAGACATTCCGGTCGTGTTTCTTTCTGCCCGTTCCGAAGTGGATGACCGGGTGGAAGGCCTTCAGCGCGGGGCCATTGATTACATCGGGAAGCCGTTTCACCCGAAAGAACTGATGGCCCGGATTGAGAACGCACTACAGCACACCAAAGCCCTGCGCGACATCAAGCAGGAATATACCCGCCTTCAGGCTATCTCCATTGTCGATGACCTGACCGGACTGTACAATCGCCGCTACTTCATGGAACGCTTCCTGGAAGAAATCAGCCGGGCGCAGCGTTATTCCTATTCAATCTCCTGCCTGATGGTCGATATCGATTTTTTCAAGCGAATCAATGACAACTATGGCCATTTGAGCGGAGATGCCGTTCTGGCCGAATTTGCCTCAATTTTGAAAAATTCCACCCGGGTTGTTGACGTACTGGCCCGTTTTGGCGGCGAGGAATTTATCATCTTCCTGCCTCAGACCGGATTGGACGGAGCCACGGTGGTCGCCAATAAAATACACGAGAACGTAAACAGTCATGCTTTCTGCGTTGAAGGCGATACGGTTACGATCACGGTCAGCATTGGTGCCGCTGTCTTTGCAGGTGAAGCGGTAAAAAATGGCATGGAAATCCTGAAACAGGCGGACCGTGCCATGTACGAGGCCAAACAAGCCGGCCGCAACCAGACCTGTACCGTGGTTTTTCCCGCATCATAAACGAGAACACCCGGAATCAGCCACGCTGTTCCGGGTGTTCTCTGTGAATCTTACGATCTTCTTTCCATTACATCAGGGCTTGATACAATTTAAAGCCGCCCACCGAAATCGCCACCGCGATGACGATCCAAAATGCGGTCCGCCCCAATTCTTTCTTAACCAGTGCGTTAAGTTCTTCCATTCTTAGCAGTCCTCCTCTTTTAACAATAATATAAACAAAACTGGCCCCGGTGAATATACTGTGTCAAAAGCTTTTGGTTCACCAGGAGGTGACACCGTGAACAAAGACGACCTCAAGCGGATGATGCCGCAGGCCGACCGGATGAAAGAAACCCTTGAAAAAAGCCTGCGCCGCGGCACGATCAACACGGAATCGAAAAACGGCCTCATCAAGGTAGTTGTGAATTACCAGCAGGAAATCACCGACCTGATGATTGACAACCGGCTGCTGGATCCCGCAAAATCAGGTGCCTTGAAAGCCAGTCTGGTTGAAGCCCTGAACCTGGCGATCGCCAGCTCCCGAAGCAAGATGTTTGAGGAAACTGCCAAAGCCTTTAATATGCTGAAATAAACCCGTGCAAATCCGGCACTGACTGTACCAGCCGCACCTGTTGGACCCGCCGTCACCCCCCTCTTGAAAGGAGGTCATGGACTTGGATGAAGCGCCAAGCTTGAACAATTTCCTGCAAAATATTATATACCAGGCAACGTCGCCAAACAAACCTGACATTCTGGAAACCTCTTCGCTGATCGCTGTCTTATCACTGGTCGGGATTATCGGCGTCATCAATTATGCTGCCGGAGCGGCACCCGTCCGTTATGCGGCGTCCAATCCCGGGCAAAACGAACCCGCCGGTGGCAATGATTTGATGCAAACCCTGCTGCAGATGGCCGGCAGTAAAAAAGGCGGAGATATCAACCCGCAGCAGATGATGATGATGATGAATCTGCTTTCAACACTGGGAAAAAAGAACAAAAACGATGACTCCGAATCCTTCGAAGCAGCCCGCGAACCGGCATTCTAAATGCCGGTTTCCTTTTTTAGCCCGGCGGTACACGCGCCGGCCAAAGCGTCCGCTTCCCTTCCCACAATAGACCCACTTTTTTTATCACCCGGCCTCCGAACGGTAACACCTCGGGGTCATTCTTCATAGCATATACCAACTAGCAGCGAACGAAACGACACTTAAAGCAGCGAAAACACCACGTGGTGCGATCATTTTGGGGTCCCCTTCCGGCTTAAAGCCGGGAACCGGCAATGGATCACAAGAAAAATTTATTTTGTGAGGAGGGAATCAATTGGCGAACGGAATTATGGGAAGAAACAATATGTGGGTGCTGATCCTGTTGCTCTTTTTGTTCATGGATGAGGGCTGCTAACACGTATTGTGGCTTTACAGGCCAATCGATTCCCCGGTCTCGGTAGCGAGTCCGGGGTTTCGCATTCATGAGAGCTGTTCGGCTTTACATACCGAATAAAGTGCGAAAAAGCCGCTAATTGCGGCTTTTTTACTCCTGAAATCCAAAAGCTGATACAGCGCCTACTTTCGCACCGCACCGGAAGGCCGCGACCCGTAAACCACAACCTCGTCCTTCCCGGGCTTGTACTGCTCATCAATCAGCTTTCTGCTGACTTCTTTCCCGTTTTTATAGAGCACTTGGAAAGTCCTGGTCCGTTTCCCGTTCGTCCCTTTGGTCTTCACAATCTTGACCCCTTTTGACAGGGACGGATCATATCGAACCGTAACCCGCGGCTGAACCACCTGCGTGTCGGTCACCGATTCCGCCCGGTCATATGTGGCCGACTGGGTTCCAAAGACCCGCAAATACAGTTTATCGTCCCGCATTAGGGCGGAAATCATGACCGGATCTTTCGAGGTGTTCTTAAACCTGAAATCAACCTGGTCTCCCAGGATGGTGGCGTCCAAACCGTCCGGTGCGTAATCAACCGGTTTCGAGTGCGGCTGCCGCTCAACGATCTGCAGATTCGCCTGCATAACGGCATCGTACAGGGTTGTGGCCACCTGACAGATGCCACCGCCCAGATCTCTTTTAATTCCCTTGCTGGTAAGCACCGGGGCCTTTACATAGCCGTTTTCGCCAGTTCGAGGCCCAAGCGTCTCATTCATGGAAAAGGTTTCGTTGGGCATGACGATGGTTCCATCGAGCTGTTTGGCAGCCCGTTCAATATTCTTGGTGCGGCCTTTTTGCGATTGATCGAGCGTCGTCGCAAACACGCCCAGCATGTCCTTGATCGACACGATTTCATCCATCTTGATCCTGGGCTGAATCTCGGTCAGCGCAATTCGGATATGACCGGCATTCCCTGTATTCAGTGCCGTCTTAACCGCTTCCTGCGCCTGCTCCTGATCCAGTTTATATCCCACCTGATCCGAGCGCTGGTCCAGCACCCCGTTACGGTACAGCACGCTCGCATTGCGCGGGTCACGTTCCAGTTTCGCTTTCAGATCACGCATTATCTCCGGCATCATATCGGGATTCCAGTGCAGGACCGGCGTGAGATCGCTGCTGCCGCCGCGTACCCAAACATGGTAGGTTGTAGCGCTCGCAAAACCCGTCCGATCACCCGTCTGTGCATGCGCGATCGTAGCGGGATAATCGTAATCAATGCCATATCGGTCAAACGGGAGCCGAGCTGTACCGCGAGTTGATTCAAACACAAGATAGCGGTCCGTGCTGCCCTTCAATTCAGCCTGCAGCTTCTGAACCGCTTTGGATTCCATGAGTCCCCCGATCGCGACGCCGCCAACCCGAATGCCAGGCGGCACCACTTGCTGATCGCGGTATTCAAGGATTTTTGATGTCGCTAAGATGGTACCGGATAACATGATGATACCGGCAACAATTCCGATAATTGCTTTGTTGCGAAGTGTTTGCATGTGGCTGAAACCACCTCAAACCCTATTTTGCGTTCTGTGATAACTCGACCATCTTCCCGGTTGCTTCTGCGATCTCCAGCACGCCGTCATCCACGATCGTGCCTTCGGCGATCAGGAGATTGCCCTGGTCGTCCTTCACATCCCGGGTCACTTTTTTGCCCAACAGGAACTGCTTCTGACGCTCAACAAACAAGCGTGCCGCGTCGCTTTCCTTGGCTGCTGGTGCAGCAGCCGGAGCAATCGGTGCAGCGGCCGGCGTGGGAACTTCAACCGGAGCCGGGCGTTCGGGCGTCTTGTCCGGACCGCCGCCAAGCGCGCGCTCATCGATTACCAGGACATCTTTTCCGAAAGTGAGCACATGGGCAGCGGTAAGGGTACCCGGAGCAGTGACTTCTTCGAGTCCTTTCAGTTCCAGCGAGTTTACCTTTCCGGTATTCTCATCCAGATCATATTCCGCGACAACACCCACTAGATTGCCCTTTCGGGTCAGTACCTTGGTTCCCTTAACCTTAATTCCGCGCTGGAGCATCGCGTTGGCACTTGCCGATTCGTTCAAGTTGGTTAGATTGGATTCACTTTCGGTCGTTACCGCATGCTGCCCAATCCCAAGAACCGCGCGAAACGGCAAAACCCGGGCCCCAACATACCAGTTGCCCCCATTCACCAGCAGGAAATCAATCGCGCCCTCCTCAGGGTTCACGACCAAATCCTTCACCTGGCCTACCTCTTTTCCGTCGACAATAGAAAAAACCGGAAGGCCTATGATTTCCTGGCTTTTCTTCATTTGCTAGCTCCCTCCACTGAAAAATATTTTACCGAGCTGCCTCCTCAGCATTCAAACGAATCAACCGGGGTATCTTTGCGGCCGGAATGCCCGACAGATTTGCTTTTTCCAGCAATTCAATCAGCGCAGTCAGATATCTGATCTCCTTTTGGAGCCCGGCCCGAACCTGCGGATCGTCTATCCGCGAAAGCATGTATTGATTAATTTCAATCGCCCTGGCATGCTGACCGGCCTGAGTATACTGGTATGAAGCCTCGTTTCCGACCAGGTAGATCAGATAAGCCTCGTCGGCTGCCTTCATAGAATTCTCGAACATTTGCGCAGAAAGTGCAAGATCTCCTGCTGATTTGGCCGAAAATGCCTTTTCGATCAAATCGTTCAAGTCTGCGGTGGAAACCGCAGCCGCCCGTTGATTCCCAATTGAAGGGACTGCCACTTCCGCCGGCCCGACTTCGTCGGCTGTGATTTCTTCCGCCAAACCCGCTTCGGCTTCCAATAATTCCTCATCAACCAGCGGTTCTGGCTCGGCTTCCGCTTCCATACCCTCAAACGGACCAGACGGGGCCTCTGGCATTACGTCCGCCAATTCGATGGGTTTCACTTCTTCTGCCGCAATCTCCTGGTCAAGCGCGGCTTCCGCTTCCTTCAGCTCCCACCCAACCATCGGCGCCGCTTCGGCTTCGTCTTCTGTCAGTTCAGCCCGGGATTGGGCCTCATCGGCAATCTCGACCGGGTTAACTTCAGCCTCAATTAATGTGTCGCTCAGAGCCGCTTCGGCCTCGATCAGTTCCTGGTCAACCAGCGGTTCTTCCTGGCTGACCGGTTCTTCGAAGAGATCGTCCGCCGGAGCCGCTGGTGTCCCCGCGGGTGCTTTCGCTTCAACATCAGGCCACAGCGTCTTGGAGGTCTGCAAGTGTGCCTCCAGTGTAGCCATCACCGCAGCCGCTTCAGCGGCCGCGTTTCGAACCGAAGCGATCGGTATATTACTATTTAACGCTACTGCGTCGGAAGGTTCAAGTTGATCAATTTCCAGTCCGGCCGAAATTTCCTCTTTTTCACGTTTTTCTTCTCTGCTTGTTTCGGTCATTTCAGGCTCGGCCTCCATTTCGTCCATGATTTCCCTGTCGGAATCCGCGGCCGGCGGCGTGGTATCCACGCTTTGCTCGGCTTCTCCCGCTTCCTCACTGAAGGCTTCAGCGGTAACCATTTCGACCGCTTCAGCAAACGGCGCTTCCGGTTCGATCGCTTCCGGGATTGCCGTTTCGACAGTCTGTTCTTCGGCCTCTTCAGCCGGCGTCTCATCGACAAACTCAGCCGCAGCCGGCGTAAGATCTATGGTTTCCGCGGGCTCCGGTTCCTGGGACATTTCAGTCTCGACGTTATCCGCTTCTTCCACGAAGGTCTCGGCGGTAACCGTTTCAACTTCCTCGACAAATGCTTCTTCGGGCTGAACTGCTTCAGGCGTCACCGCTTCGGCAGCCAATGCTTCGATTTCCTCAACCGGCGTCTCATCAACAAACTCGGTCGCGGCCGGAGTAAGTTCCATGGTTTCAGGTGCCTGGCCGCCACCGGACGATGCGGCTAATTTTGCCTGTGCCGCCGCTTCCGCCGCGGCTTCCTGCATCGGATTGATCAGCCAGGCAATATGACTGGGCGTGGCGTCCGGATCGACGGGTTCAATTTCCGGTACCAGCCACTGCGGCCGGTACTGCACGATCAACAGCAGGGCTACTCCGCAAAGGAGAACCAGGCCTGCCATGATCGGAATGCCAAAATAATAGGCAACCGAAGGAAAGACATAGCTGGCCACCGCGACAAAAGCGCAAATCGCCACAATAATCGAAGTAGGCACGCCAAACCGACGCATTAAAACAATACCCAGCAGCAATGTAATCAGGAGGGTAATCGTTCCAATTACAAAATACTCGGCCATTGCAAGCCTCCATAAATCCGAGTCAGTGGGATAAGTGAAATCATTCTTAAAACCCCTAAATGTGATTTGTTCGACAAAAGCCTTCAGTATCCTTTTTTTTTGATGCTATTTGCCCAAAAAATCAGCTTTTTTGTCGAGGAACGCTTCCCGGGGTCCGGCCGTAAATTAATACCATAGAGAAGGGAGCGAATAAAAGATGCCGATTCCGGTTAAAAAACTTGGCTTGCTTCCCAGTCCTATGGACGCCCGGGACTACCGGCTGCATCATATTACCAGCGTAAAACGCGTCTTTCCGGCCCAATATATCAACCCGAACTTGATCCCTGAACCCTATGATCAGGGGGAATCTGAAGCGTGTGTCGCCTACTCTCTGAAAGCGGTTAAAGAAATGCAGGAATATCGCGAGCGGGGCAAATTCACGGCTTTTTCGGCCGCCTATATCTATGGCGCCCGGGCGCCAAACGACTATCAAGGCGAAGGCATGGTTCCCCGCCAGGCCTTAAAAGAGCTTCGCAAACGCGGCGATTGCCGGGATGAGCTTTTTCCGGGGATCTACCCTTACCCGGAATGCGCCAGAAAAATCACACCGCTGATGGACCAGGACGCGGCTCCGCAGCGAATCAAAACCTTTGCCGCCCTGCAAACCGTCGACGAAATAAAAACAGCGCTGCTTGAGTTGGGTCCCGTCACAATCGGTATTCCGGTGTATGACAGCTTTTATCACGGCGGGCACCTGCCAAAGCCCGATACTGGCAAGGAAACCCTGCATGGCTATCACATGCTGACCATCATCGGCTGGCTCAAGACCAACCGGTGGTATGTACTGAATTCCTGGGGATCCGGATGGGGCGAATTAAAAGGATACTGTACCATGCCGTACGATTATCCGATTCACGAAATGTGGTCAGTGACCGATTTGGCAGCCGCTCATCGCCCCGGTTATGAAATTGCCCTGAACCAATCGGTCCGCAACGGTCGTTGGACGGCGTCATTCACCGAAACGTTCCGCACCCTCGCCGATGTGCAGGCACATCTGATCGAACCGCTGCGCAGCGATCTCGCTCATTCCGGGAAGGAGATCCACATCCGGAAACGATGACACGATCCATCCGCGGCTTCTGGGGCGGCTGTTGGCTTCCACATTCGCTGACAGCCTGGCAAAATGGTATCCATGCGTATTCTTTCCAGGGAACTGGTTCATTCTAGTTCCAAGGAGGTGATTGTATGGATACCAAAACCCTGATTCAGGATTCCATTCAAAAATGTAAGACATCGGCAGCGGATATACGGCAGGCAGCCACCCAGGTGAATAACGCGGCCGCGAAGACCAATCTGACGGACATGGCTTCCACGCTCGAAAGTACGGCCAAACAGATGCAGTCCGTCCTGGCCCAGATCTAATTGGAGCCTGTTCCCGAAATATCCCGATATTGAGCAAAAGAAACCGGTAACAAAGCTTTTTCAAGCGCGATACCGGCTTCTTTCTTATATGGCCGGGTTTAGCTCCCCGGCCTGGGACGAAAAAAGGGATCAGGTTGCCCTGATCCCTTCTGGATTCGATACGGCTTGTAGTATAAAACTACTTCACGCGCTGCCAAACAGCGGCTGCGCCATGGCCGTGGCCGATACACATGGACTCGACGATGTACTCGACATCGGCAAATTCAGCGGATTCGAACATGGTTGCGATATCGCAAGCGATCCGAGCGCCGGTGCAAGCCAGCGGATGGCCGATGGAAATCCCGGAACCCCAAACGTTGATTTTGTCCTTAGCAATGCCAAGGGTGTCACGGCAGTACAGGGACTGGGAAGCAAACGCTTCGTTGATTTCCCACAGACCGACCTGCTCCTTGGTGATGCCAGCGCGGCTGAGAGCCTTGGGAATCGCATATACAGGACCGATGCCCATGATGTCCGGATCAAGACCAGCAACTGCCCAGGATGCGAGCTTCATGATCGGCTTTTTGCCGACAGCTTTTGCGCCTTCTGCGGTTGCGAGAACAACACCAGCAGCAGCGTCGTTGATCTGGGAAGCGTTGCCAGCGGTTACGGAAGCCTGCTCGTCCTGCATGAAGACGGTGGCCATTGCGCCGAGGGATTCCATGGTGGTTTCCGGACGGCAGCCCTGGTCTTTCTTAACCAGGAATTTTACGAGTTCTTCGCCCTTTTCCTGGGCAGCTTTTGCGAGAGCTTCGGTTGCGACATAGTCAGCAGCGGTGCCCTGTACGCCCTTGGCGGATTTCGCAGGAACCATTGCTTCGATGCAGACAACGCGGCCGTCAGCTTTGTTAGCCTTCTGTGCAGCGGCGCACTTCAGATGGGATTCCATTGCGAACTCGTCCTGTGCCTGGCGGGTGATGCCAAACTTACGGGCAACGATTTCAGCGGTGTAGCCCATGTTGATCGCAGCGAGGTTCATGTATTTACCAAGGTCCGGGTGAATGTCAGCGCCTGCGCCCATCGGAATGTGGCTCATGTGCTGGCTGCCGCCGGCGATGTTGATGTCGCCGCCCCACCCAGTCATCATCTGGGAAGCTGCGAATGCGATCGAGTTGATACCGGAAGCGCAAAAACGGTCCACGGTGCAACCGGATACATCATAGGAACCATCGGAGAGAATCCATGCGAGACGGCCGATGTTGAGGCCCTGCTCCATGAATGCATTGGCGGTGGCTGCCCATACGACGTCGTCAATGATGCCCTGCTTCGCTTTGTCTTCCAGGCCGATCCGCTTGCGGAGCTCCTTGAACACGATCGCGGAAAGCTCGTCCACACGAACATTGGTAAACCAGGACTGTTTGCCTGCACGCGCTACGGGCGTACGTGCAGCTTCGATTACGAATACATCCTTCACTATTTGTTCCTCCCTTTTTTTGGTGCTCTTTTTGCGGCCCGATTCAACCGCTTTGGTAAGTGTTTTTCTACATATGGCAGCCCATTTCCTGCCATAGAAAAAAATTTTTTTCACAAAATAAATTATAGCCAGAGTGCCGAAATATCGGGGGTTGCCGCTTCTGTAAATATTTTCTATTTCGTTATATGTGAAATTTATTTTTTCGGTTAATTGCGACAATTACCAATAGTTTGATTCCCTAAGTATCGTATAGTGATCGATGAATTTGTCTCATGCTAACACCATCAGAACAGGACGCGAAAAGAAAGAAGGATCGGCAGCGTTTTATGCGGGCTTTTTGGAAAGGACATTTGAGTTTTGGCCTGGTGAATATTCCGATCGGGCTTGTAGTGGCCACTGAAAAGCAGGATGTCAAGTTCCGCTACCTGCACAAGGACTGCAACACACCGGTCGAGTACCGTAAGCACTGCCCAACCTGTGACCGGGATATCGCCCAGGCCGAAATCGTTTACGGCTACGAATACAGCAAAGGCCGTTTTGTCGTGCTTACCGAAGACGACTTTGCCCGGGTTCCGTCGGAAACCACAAAATCAGTCGATATCCTGGATTTCGTCGAGTATCAGGAAGTCGATCCGATCTACTATGACAAGACTTATTATCTCGAACCGGCTGATGGCGGCGTAAAAGCATATCAGTTGCTGATTCACGCCATGAAGCAAACCGGCCGGGCAGCGATTGCCAGGATCGCCCTGCGCACCAAGCAATCCCTGGCCATCGTTCGGGTCAAGGACGAGCTGTTGATCCTGGAAACTATGTTCTATCCGGATGAGATTCGCAGCAGTGAAGCTCTGGCGCCCACTTCGCAGATTCAACTGCACGACAATGAAATTAAGATGGCGGTTAATCTGATCGAGAACCTTTCCACCCGCTTTGAACCGTCCCGTTACCGCAATGAATACCGTGAAGCGCTCCATGAAATCATCGAAGCCAAGGCCGCCGGCGAGCAGATCGAACTGCCCCAGCCGGTGGCAGCCGGAAACGTGGTTGATTTAATGGAAGCCCTGAAACAGAGCGTCAAGCTCGCGGAAGCCTCCCGGGGCAAGAGCAAAGCGGCCCGCGGCAAGCGCAAACGGAGTCAGACCGGATGAGCGGGTTTCCTAATCCCCCGCTGGCGCCAATGGAACCCGTGTCGCAGGCCAGACCGCCTCAAAGCGGTGACTGGACGTTTCAAGTGAAATGGGACGGGGTGCGTATGCTGTTGTTTTTCGATGGCCGGAACACGATTCTACAGAACCGGCGGCTGCATTTCCGCACCGAGCAATACCCGGAACTGGCGTCAATCACTGATTGGACCTCTCACCCGGTCATCCTGGACGGCGAAGTCATTGCAATGTCCGGAAGCCGGCCCAGTTTTCCGCTGGTCATGCGCCGGGATATGGCCAAAGGGCGCACCGTTGCCGTTCTTGCCCGCAGCATCCCGGTTCATTACATGGTGTTTGACATTTTGTACTACAAAAACCAGCTTATCACCGGGCTCCCACTTGCGGAACGCCAGCAGCTTTTAGAGCAGGTGCTGGTTGAAACCGAAGTGTTTCACCCGGTGGAAAATTTCCGGAATGGTCTGGCTCTGTTCGAACAGGTGAAAATGCTCGAGCTTGAAGGGATTGTGGCCAAGCGGGTGAGTGCCGGATACACACCCGGAAAATCGAGGGACTGGCAAAAAATCAAGTACCGCCGTCGAATCTCGCTGCCGGTTGGCGGTTTCACCCGGCGCGGCAACCGGATTAACGCCTTGCTGCTGGGTATTCAGGGACTGGATGAGCTTGGCTATGCCGGGAAAGTCGGTACTGGCCTGACCGAAAAGGAATGGCGCAACCTGACCGACCAACTTGGAGAACTGGAACAGGAAACCCGGCCTTTCGAACCGACTCCAAACCTGCGCGGTGACACCCAATGGGTCTTTCCGGCGATTGAAGTGGACATCGAATACGCGGAGTGGACCCCGGACGGCCACCTGCGCGCGCCAGTTCTGAAAGGCTGGCGTTGGATTTTGGAGCGAAAGGAGGAGAACCCATCCTGAGCACAACCACGCAAGCCGCATCGCTGGTGCAAGTCGACAACCGCGAAGTCGCCCTGAGCCATCTTGACAAGGTGCTCTGGCCGGCCGATGGCTATACCAAAAGGGATCTGATCGAATACTACGCTGCGGTTTATCCACACCTAGCCCCGCATTTGTCCGGGCGCCCGCTGGTGGTAACCCGATTTCCAGGCGGCATTGACCAGCCGTCTTTTTATCAAAAAAACGCCCCGCCCGGCACCCCGGACTGGGTTACCCTTTTCCCGGTTTATTCCACCACCGCAAAGCGAACCATTCAGTATGTCATTTGCGATCAACGCGCAACCCTGGTCTGGCTCGCCAATCTCGCCTGTATCGAACTGCATCCGTGGATGTCGGACATCGCAGACCTTGACAGGCCGAATTCGCTTGTTTTTGATCTTGATCCGATGCCGGGGGTGGGTTTCGATGAGGTCATTATGGTAGCCGGTGTGATTCGCGAACTCCTCTCGTATCTGCAAATCGACTTTGCCGTGAAGACGTCGGGCGCTACCGGGCTGCATCTGGTTGTGCCGCTGGCGCCGGCGGCACGCTACGAAGAAGCCCGGGGGTTCGCCCAACTGGCCGCGGAAATGACGGCACAGGTTCTGCCTAAAACCGCCACCGTGGTTCGCGCGGTGAAAAACCGCGGCAAGCGCGTATACGTCGATTACTTGCAGAATATCCAGGGGAAAACCATCTGCTCCGTCTACAGCGTTCGCCCGAAAAACGGCGCGACGGTCTCCACGCCGATCCGTTGGGAGGAACTCTCCCGAATCAAGCCTGAAGACTTCACCATCCGCACCGTTCCTGAAAGACTAAAGACAACCGGTGACCTTTTTGAACCGGTGTTGGTAACGCGGCAGCGGTTGGATGAGGCTGCCCGACGCCTTCGGCGGGAGATGCGAACCCGCCGCTCGTGACCTCAAACCGCTGATCTCACACCTTTTTCAGTTCGATCGAAAAATGAACCTGATACAGTTCCACATCCGGGAGCGCTTCCAGGGACCACATCATCAAATCCTCGATTTGTCCGAAAAGAAGAATTCCGCGGGTATGCTCCCCTTTGGGCAGGTGTTTTCGAGCCCATCCCATCCCGGCCAGCAGCTTGGTGATTGTTTCCGGGGTCACGGGATCGGCGGTTTGAATCACGACCGGGCGTTTTTTCCCGTCAACCGCGAGCAGTTCGATCATGCCCGCTTCCGTCGGATAATCGTGTCCAGCAACATCGTCCGCATCCACAAACAAACGCATGGATTCGTCCAAGAGATTGAGATTGCGGGCGATAAAATCCCGCATCGGCGCCGCAACCCGTACCGATTTCGCGGGCTGTACCACCGGTTCGATCATCCGTTCCGCGGTTGGGAGCAGCAGTTCTTCCTGTTCATCCTGCTGTTCCACCGACAAATCGCTGCCCCTTTCAATGATTCTCCAACGGCCGTGGATTTCGGGCCGATAAAGCGTCACCCGTCCATTGCCCAGACTGTAGAGGAAATCATACTGGCTGTCACAATCCCGCGCTTTTCGGTTAGGCGGATAATAAATACGTGATTTCTGGTTGACCGAACAGATGATAATCTGGCAATTGATCGTACGTTCTTTAACATCTCCATATCGCTTCCAGATGTAATCCTTAATGTCCTTATAACTGGTTTCCCCTTTTTGTTTTTCTACCGCTTCGCGGACCATCTGCCATACCGGCGGCCGTTTGGTTTCGATCTGAACTTTTGCCACAAGCTTTCCTCCTATTTTCCGGCCTTGCCGGATTGTGTTTTCGAGTCTATTATCCCCAATCCCGTCCGATCAATAACCACCATTTACATATTTTTCTATTCCCAATGAACAACCAGGCATGCTCATCCTGCACGATCCGGGGATAATCGTGTTAAAATGGTTCAGATCATTCCAATCTGTGGAAGGCGGATGCACCTATGAAATCTTCCTCTAGCCAGCCGCAGACGCCGGCTGTTATGAAACCTCTGGGCGGTCAAACCAACCGGGATCCGATTATCCTGGTTCACGGTCTGGCCGGTTTTGGCCGGGAGGAATTGTTTGGCTATCGGTACTGGGGCGGCCTATACGATCTGCAGGAGTCATTGGAGCGGGCCGGTCATACAGTATATACCGCGGCCATCGGCCCTTTTTCAAGCAACTGGGACCGTGCCTGTGAATTGTATGCGCAGATTAAAGGCGGAACCGTGGATTACGGGGAATCCCACAGCGCATCTTTTGGGCACAAACGATACGGCCGTACCTTTCCAGGTTTTTATCCGCAATGGGGAACCCTTGATCCGGCAACCGGCAAAGTACGGAAGGTCCATCTGGTCGGCCACAGCATGGGCGGACAGACCAGCCGAACCCTGGCTCAACTGCTGGAAGCCGGCGCTCCTATGGAAACAAATGCTGTGTCACCCTTGTTTCAAGGCGGGCAGCCCGGACGGGTTCGTTCAATCACCTCGATCAGTACACCGCATGACGGCAGCTCGCTGGTTTATACAACCAACGCGGTCTGGCCTTTTTTGCAGCAAATCATCGCGGCGGCTGGCATGATGAGCAGTCTCACCGAACGGCCGTTTTATGACTTCAAGCTGGATCACTGGGGACTCGGCGCCCAACCGGGCGAACCGTTTCTGGTCTACTTTTCCCGCATCGCCCAGAGTTCCTTGTGGTCACAATCCCACGATACCGCTACCTGGGATCTAAGCCCCGAAGGCGCTGCCGCGTTAAATGCCTGGACAAAAGCCTGTGCCGATGTTTTGTATTTCTCATGGTCAACCTCGGCGACGATTCGACTTCCTTTCACCGGGCAGCATATCCCGAGTCCGAAAATGAGCCCCTTCTGGATTCCTTACGCCTATGCCATGGGCATCTATTCACAGCCGGGCGGCCCGGACCGGATCCAGATCGATGAACATTGGTGGGAAAACGACGGCTGGGTCAATACGATCTCGATGGACGGACCGAAGCTGAACAGTTCAGATCGGATTGTTCCCTATGACGGCACACCCAGGCCGGGCGTTTGGAATCATATGGGCCAACTGCACGGGTTTGACCACACCGATGTGGTCGGTATCGGCAGCCCTTATCCGGTCGACGGCTGGTATCACCGGCTGGCCGAATTTCTGGAAAGCTTATAAAACAGACCGGTTTTCGGCAATGCTTGGAGCAAAAGGTATGATCCGGAGGTGTTTCGCTTGAAACGTTTCCTTGCCGTGCTGCTCCTGGCGAGCTGCTTGTTGCTGCCTTCCTGTGCACGGTCACCCCAACCCCCATCACCAAAGCAAAGCGTCCCCAATCAAACCAAATCCCTAAAACTGTTTACCCTATCGGAACTGAAAAAATATGACGGTCGCCAGGGGCGCAAAGCCTATGTCGCGGTAAACGGGTACATTTACGATGTCACCGATGAGCCGCTCTGGAGAAACGGGTTTCATGAAGGCCATCGAGCCGGAACCGATCTGACCAATCTGATGAATCGGTCCCCGCACGGCACAGTGATTCTCGAGGATTATCCAGTGGTCGGCAAGCTCAAGGAAAGCCCGGCTCAAACGGAATGAAAAGAAAAAGCCCACCCGAAAACCGGGTGGGCTTTTTGTGCAGTTACGAGGCGCGCTTCTAGTATTCGAAGATCTCGGTCGGCGCGTCCATGATGGAGGTGTCGGCATCCTGCATGACTTCCAACAGGCTCCATACAAACGGCAGGACCTGACGGGTGTAATACTTCGCGGTCAGAACCTTGCCATAATAGAAGTTGTAGTCGTAGTGGCTGCTGCCCAGCTCTTCGCAGCGCTTCTGCGCGATCAAAGCCTGTTCAAGCAAGCAGTAGGAGCCGTACAGATTCGAGGTCGCGGTCAGAACACGGCGCGAGAATACCGGCACCATGTCATACTGTTTGTTGCCGAAGAAGCCGCCAACCGCCATCTGGATCTGGCGATATGCATTCAGGGCTTTATCGAGGTTCGCAAATTCCTTCTCGAAACCTGCCGTCGCTTTGTTGGCGGCGATGAAGTCTTCGATGTCCTTCAGGAATTCTGCGAATACAGCGCCCTGACCCATCATCCATTTGCGGCCAACGAGGTCCAGGGACTGGATGTAGTTGGTGCCTTCCCAGATGGAGTAGATTTTGACGTCACGCGCCGCCTGGGCAACCGGATATTCTTCGCAGTAGCCGTAGCCGCCGTAAGCCTGGATCGATTCACCGATGCAGGGCCATGCTTCGTCGGTCGGGTATGCTTTGCCGATCGGGGTGAGGCACTCGATTTTGCCTTTTGCCCATTTTTTGCGTGCGGGATCCGGATCATGGTGTGCGATATCAATGTAGTACCAGGTCTTCATGATGATCGACCGGGAAGCTTCGCAAACCGCTTTGTTCATCATAAGCATCCGTTTGACATCGGCATGCTGGATGATGGGGATTCTGTCAGCGCGCGGATTGGAAAGCGGACGGCCCTGGATGCGCTCTTTGGTATATTCTTTCGCGTTCCAGTAAGCGTTTGCCATGACCGACAGCGCTGCCATACCGGTGTTCAGGCGCTCTTCGTTCATCATCTGGAACATCTGCGCCATGCCTTCGCCTTCGCCGGTTTCTTTGTTGAAATGACCGAGCAGATAGCCGCGGCAGTTGTTGTTGTCGCCAAAGGACAGCGCTGCGGTGGCTGAGCCGCGCAGACCCATCTTGTGCTCGCAACCGGCGGTTTCACAGTCGTTCGGGGTAAGGCTGCCATCTTCATTGACCCAGAATTTCGGCACGATGAAAAGCGAGATGCCTTTCGTACCCGGTTTTGCGCCATCAACGCGGGCCAGGTAAAGGTGAACCAGGTTTTCGACATGGTCGCCGTCGCCGCCCGTGATGAATATCTTGCTGCCTTTGATCTTGAAAACCCGGGGATCGTCGGTCGGATATGCTTTGGACAGGATGTCGCCTACGTCGGAGCCAGCGGTCGGCTCGGTGAGGCACATGGTCCCGGACCAGGTTCCGTCCATCATTTTCGGCAGGAACATGTCTTTGAGTTCCTTGTCGCCATAGCTCTGAATCAGCCCGGCCGCGCCGCTGGTCAGCGCAACATACGGCATGAACGCCGGGTTGGCGGCGCACATCATTTCGCCCAGCGCACTAAAGATCGTGCCCGGGATAATGCCTTCGGCTTCTTCGTCGATATTGGAAGTGCCCCAGCCGTTTTCCTGGATATAGTGGAAGAGTTCTTTGAAGGATTCGGGAATCTTAGCCTGTCCATCCACCATGTATACCGGGTATTTCTCGCCGTCGTCATTGGTCGGAGCGACTTTTTCTTTGGCAATTTTGTAAACCTGATCAATCAGCATGTCGACATCGTCGACGCTGTAATATTCTTTGAATTTGTCCAGTCCCACAATCTCCTGCAGCGGGAGCCATTCTTTCAAAAGGAATTTAAAATCACGGGTATTGTACGCAAAATTCGATGCCATTTCGGTAGTTGACCTCCTTTTACTTCTCCGTTATTGCCCCGGTATTCATTATCCGGGGTGGATCCATTCCCCCAACAATCCGTTCAAGTCCGCCGGCATTCCGGCGTCTTCTCGGCAGCCGTCGCGGTCTGCCGCCCAAGGTACCCAACCACCTCCCGGTTTAGCACGGTTTTTCTTCGGGTGTTCCCAAAAAATGAGGAAAAATCCAGACGCCTGAAGAGCACGACCGTGCCGTACTCCTCGTGATCCAGGAAATCCGTCCCAAATAACTTAGTTGGAATTCAACATGGGATCCTCAAATCCCTTCTTCATCGTTCAAGCCCATTGATTAGAGATTACATTCGATTTCGGTTTGTTTTCGCCCGATTTCGGGGAAGATTGGTGGCCGGAGCAAACTGTCCCGAAGGGGTGGAAGTGCAAAATAAAACAATTTTCATTTTTCTGAATTGTTTAGGCTGCTGGTTCCTTACTGCTCCGAAGTTTTCCGCAACCTGGATGACCGGTCAGATAAAGTCATAAATAAAAACCCCGCCCAGATCCGGGCGGGGTTTTGCGGTTTAACTACGAACAGGCTCTATTTATAGAGCAGTGCTTCTTCCGGAATATCGATGCAGGAGGTATCGCCGTCCTTGATAATCCGAAGCGTGGTGCCGACTTCCGGCAGGATGTTGCGGGCATAGAACTTGGCCGAGGCCACTTTGCCGGCATAGAACGGATAATCGAAATGGCCGGTGCCGTTGGCATCGATTTGTTTCTGCGCGATTATCGCCATTTCGAGCAGCAGCTTGGCACAGATCAGTTTGCCGGTGGCATGCAGGATGCGGGTGGAAAACAGGCCGATCATGCCTATTTTGCCGCCGCCGAGGTAGCCGCCCATGGTCATCTGGATTTCTTTGTACTGGTCCAGGGCTTCCTGAAGCAGTTCAAATTCCCGCTCATAACCAGCTGCTGCCTTGTTGGCCGCGATGAAGTCCTGGATGTCCTGGAGCCAGCCCGCGAAGACCTGGCCCTTGCCCAGCATCCATTTGCGGCCGACGAGGTCCATGGACTGGATGAAGTTCGTGCCTTCCCAGATCGGGTAGATGCGGGTGTCGCGGAGCAGCTGCGCGATCGGATACTCTTCCGAGAAACCGTAGCCGCCGTAAACCTGCATCGCTTCCGAGATGGACAGGAAGCTCATGTCAGAGCAGAACGCCTTGACGATCGGGGTGTTGACTTCAACCATGCCTTCGCACTTCTTGGCCAGCGCTTCGTCGGCGTTGTTTTCGGCAACGTCCATGAGGTAATAGGTCCACATGATCAGCGCACGGAACGCATCGGTGTTGGCTTTCTGGAACATCAGCATGCGGCGGACGTCTTCGTGCTTAATAATCGGCACGCGGCCGGCTTTCGGGTTGGTCAGCTGACGGCCCTGAATGCGTTCGGTTGCGTACTGTACCGAGTTGTAGTACGCGACGGTTGCGGCGGCCATTGCAGCCAGGCCGGTAACGGCGCGTTCTTCGTTCATCATTTTGAACATCTGGGCCATGCCTTCGCCATTGCCTTCCGCATCGGGCACGTTGCCGAGAATGTAGCCCAAGCAATTGTTCTCTTCGCCGAAGCTTACGACACAGGTCGCGGAACCCCGGATACCCATCTTATGTTCGATGCCGGCGCAGTTTACGTCATTGAATTCGCCTTTTTCACCAGCTTCGTTGGGCCAATATTTCGGAACCACGAACAGGGAAATGCCCTTGGTGCCGCCCTTTGCGCCTTCAACCCGGGCCAGGGTCAAATGCACGATGTTTTCGGTAATGTCCTGATCGCCGCCGGTGATGAAGCACTTGGTGCCTTTGATTTTGAAGACCTTCGGATCGTCGGTCGGAGTGGCTTTGGTCAGCAGGTCGCCGACGTCAGAGCCGCCGTTCGGTTCGGTCAGGTCCATGGTCCCCGCCCATTGGCCGGAGAACATTTTAGGCAGGTAGATGCTTTTCAGTTTTTCATCGCCAAAGTCCTGAATCAGGCCGGAAGAACCGGTGGTTGCCATCATGTAAGGGCCAATCGCAGCATTGGCAGCCGCCATGTACTCGTTAACCGCGCCGTGGATGCAGGTCGGCAGTGCGGACGGATCTTCGTGGTCTTTGTTGCTGGAGCCCAGACCGTTCTCCTGAACGAACCAGTACACTTTTTTGAAGGATTCCGGCACGGTGACCTTGCCGTCTTTGAACTGGGCATGAAGATTGTCGCCGTCGTCGTTCGTCGGTGCAACAACGTCTTTGGCAACTTTCAGCGCGTTGTCAAGAATCATGTCGATGTCGTCAACCGTGTAGCCGTCTTTAAAACGCTCGGTCTCGAACACCTTGTTCATGTCGAGCCACTCTTTGAAGATGAATTTGTGGTCCCGGGTGGAATGAATAAAATTCGATGCCATTGTATGAGATCCCCCTTTAATAAAGATTATCCGGCTCCGATGCCGGCTGTGTCCACGTTACTTCCAGGTTCCCGATGCCCCCGCGGTCACCTCCCCACATCCTGTACCCATAAACACCGCGTAATCCAACTGTTTATCAGGGCTCCGCAGCCGATCGACTTTCAAATCCAAAAAAGCGCGGAGACCATAACATTTCGAAGTTCAATTATTTAGTATCTCAAAATATTGTAGCAAACCAATCTCGGCTTTGAAAAGAAGATTCTTGGCAGACTGCCGAAGCCTGGAAATCCCGTGATCTAAGGCTTTTGACCCGCCCAAAACGCCCGTTCCCCGGCCACCGTGCTTCCCTTTTTCCGAATGCTGATTGGGACATTCCTTGAATCCTCCGGGTCAGGACGGATAAGCCGTTCCCGACATCCTCATAATACGGATACATTGATATAACGGAGGTGGCTCCGGAGATTCCGGGCGGTTTATGGGATTTGATTATATGCGGGTGGTGTTGGTCGACCTGACCCATCAGAAAGTCACCATCCGGGACCGGCACGACCTGGCTCCGTATTTGGGCGGCGCGCCGCTGGCCCGTCAAATGCTGAAAGAATTTGGTTACCGGGACCGGCCGGCTCTGGACCCGGGGCAGCCAATCGTGTTCGCCGCGGGCGCGTTTGCCGGCCGGTATCCCTCCGCGAGCCGAACCTGGACCGCCTTCCGGTCACCGCTGACCCATCTGCTCGGCGAAGCTTCCACGGGCGGCGCCCTCGCCGCCGCTATGGCTTTTTCCGGATTTGACGCACTCGTGATTACCGGCCGCGCGGCGCATCCGGTCTATCTCACGGTTTCGCGGCGGACGATTCACATCAAACGAGCCGATCCACTGGACGGCACCGGCACCGAAGAATGCCACCGGTATTTGGAGGACCTGACCGCCGCGCCCGGAATCCGCTCGATAGCAGTGAACGGTCAGGGCGGCGAAAAAGGGGTTCGTTTTGCGAATTTGACCACAGACCGGTTTTGGGCCTTCGGTCCGGGTGCCGGGGCGGTGTTCGGCAGCAAGAATTTAAAGGCCCTGGTAGTGGTCGGCGATCAGAATCAGCCAATGCCAGGCCGGGATATGGCGCACTATCTGGAAACGCAGGTTCGCCTTGGGGAGGCGATCAAAAGTTCCCCGGCCGCGGATACGCTGCATATCCGGGGAACCATGGGGCAATTCGCCCTGGATTGGTCCGACCCGCGCATTCGATCCCGAGCCTTCAGCCATAATCAACGGTCGGTGTTTGAAACTGTCGATTCAAAACCGCAGCAAAACTTCCCACTCACCCGCCATCTTTCCTGTGTCGGGTGTCCGGTTGGCTGCGTTCAAATCGTGGTCTGGCGGCATGATTTCAATCCCGGGCCGGCCGAACCCGAAGAAACCCATCTGGCGGTGGACTACGAATCGTTTTTTGCGCTGGGGGTGCTTTCAGACCTGGCGATTCCTGACGCAATGGCGCTGATGGAGAAGGTGCGGGGATACGGACTTGATCCGGCGGGAACGGGCACGATGCTTGCATGGTTGGCTGAAGCGGTGAAAACAGACAGGTTTCCGGCTCGTGAAACCGGTTTTCAAGAGGATATTCACTCGCTTGCTGACAAGCTGAAGGCGATCGATGCATTAGTAGAGCAAAATACCGGGTTTTACCGAATGCTCGCAAGAGGAATCGGAACGGCTGCAAAACTGACCGGCACTTCGGACAAAGCTTATGTGATCGGAGAGCTCCCGCTCCAGGCCCCGCTTCACGCACCCGGCGACGCCGCGGCGATGGTCATGCACTCGTACATCCCGCCGCATCTTCTGCCCGACACCGGCTGGAAGGACTGGGAGCTGAAACATACGATTCTGAGCGCGGCCGGGCTGTGCCCTTACCTGGCTTCGATCCTCGACGGGGCCCTGGTTGCTGATCTCTTTCAAGCGATTGACGTGCCCACCAGCCCGAACACGCTTTACGCTTGGGCTGCTGACCGGTTCGCCGATCAACTGGCCTTGATGAGGGGGTTCGGATACCAGGCTGAATCATACGCTTTGCCGGAACACCTTCTGCCGGGTGCGCCGGAGTCAATACGTTTCGGTCTGACACGCCAGCTTATGGATTATGATCGCTGGCCGCAGACCGAAAGGAAGGAGGGTCTTTTTGCATGGCTAAAATCCTGACCGCACCGCGCATGGGCCGCTGTATTTCCTGCTATTCCTGCAGTTTCGCCTGCGCCCGGGAAGTGATGCACACATTTTCGCCCCACTATGCCGCGATTCGAATCAAAACCCGGGGCGGGCTGCAGAGTAAACTGACCGCGGACATCTGCCGGGCTTGCATCGACGCTCCCTGTGCCGCCGCCTGCCCCTACGAAGCCCTGATTCCGCGCCCAGGCGGCGGCGTTAAGCTCATTTCCGACCGGTGCACCGGCTGCGAGTCCTGTATTCCGGCCTGCCCGGTGCATTACATCATTCTGAATCCCGACTCGCAAAAGATCATTATGTGTATCCACTGCGGCATCTGCGCCCGAGCCTGTCCGACCGCGGTACTGCGGCTGGAAGAGTCGATCGATCGCTGTCCGGCCGACGTTCCCTGCGAACCGTGAGCGTTTTACTGACCGCTAAAAATCATATTCAGAAAATGAGTGACCGGTTCAAACACGACGGTAACCGCTTCGGTATATCGATATGTTTTCACGCTCGATAAGTCGTAAACGAAAACACTTAAGCCCAACAGCAGCACGACCAAATAGACAGCCGCTGCGCGATACCTGCGGTTCCGAATCAGAAGATACCCTTCCCAGACACCGGGTAAGGCCAAAAGTGCGGCTAACACATAAAATCTCATCAGAGCGGCTCCTTCACTCTTCCTGGCGCCTCGACCGCCGTACCCCGCTGTGCCATTGTAATGTTTGCCTTGACTGAAACTTCAACGGTTGGGTAAACCGCCGGCCACGACGATCCAATCTGTATCCAGGCCTGGTGCTTCTGCCGTTCAAGTTCCTTGCCCAGTCCCAATACGTCAATTCCCTGGGTTTGCGATTTTTTCAGCGCTGCCCGGATTTCTTTTTCGACCGCGGCAGCCGCTTCCCGTTCCAGCTGATTGATATACGATTGCTGTCTGAGGTTAGAGTCCGGTCCGAAATGCTCCCGAAGTTCTCCGCGGGCCTCGACCATGATCCGAAATCGCGGCGACCCGTTCGATCCAGTTTCCGCTTTTATTTTGGTTATCCGGCGATCAAGCCTGAGCACGGTCGGCTCTGTCATCCCGTGTTCCGGGCAGGGAATAACCACTTCCTGGATTCTCATCTTTCCTTTGACCCACATAATGCCCAGCGTTTCCTCATTGTTGTAAAATCCGACTAGTCTGCAATTCCGATCAAATACCGCTGAACCGTCAAAGGTAATCACTTTCGCCGGCGGGGCGCCGGATTTCAAATCTTCGACGTTCACACTGGTCTGCGGGACCAGCTTGACCACCGGCGCAATCGGGTATCCGGTGTTGCTTTCCAAATCGTTAATAAATTCATAAAGGCGATAGGGCAAAATCGGTCCTTGCCCGCCTTTCAGCTCCAGCACGCTGCTGATGCCGATGCCGGATGAGCGATAAACCGGCATTTCTACTTCCAACACCGTCTTGGCTTTCCCGCGGACGATGACCACATAATTGTTTTCCCTTGCCTGCGTACTTCTCTGCAGTCGATCCAGCATCGGAAGCAGTCCGTGCCGGGCTGCCTGTTCGCCGAAGAAAACAATCCGGTTTTGGCCGAAGAAAAGCACTTTGGGAATCCTCGGCACCATTTGGCCTAACGCTTCCTGAATACTTCGTCCTTTTCCGGAAACGGTCCAGAACGCTTTTGGTCCCCCGGTTCCAGCCGATGCACCGCCTTGTCCAGGGACCAATACGACCGGATTCGCAATCTGCGCCGTCACCTCAATCACTTGTGGTTTGCCTGGCTGATTGGTTACTGAATCAATGGCGAAGCCGACCACCATCGCCAGATCGTTGATTTCATGACGGCCATAGCAGCCGGCCAGGAAAATCAGCCCTGCGAAAATGAAGACCATGCCTGCGCGTCTCATTCCGCCACCGCCTTTCGGTTCCGGAATCGGACCATGGCGGCGGCCAACAAGGCAGCCGGTATCATAAACTCAAAGATCATCGCCATTCCGGGCTGCACTTTGCCGAAAAAGATACCGAGATCGTTTATCCCGCGAAACGAATTGTCCGCGAGCGCCAGGATCAGAATCCCGAGCGGATAGATCAGGATTTTGTAGTCATTCAAATCGAAGATCCGCGCCAAGGAAGTCGCCGAACAGTAAAAAAATAAACACGCTTTGACAAAGATACCGACCACCCAGATCGCCACAATTAAGATTTCTAAACGGTCAATGATCCGGGCCAGACTGATCACGCGGGCCAATGAGAAAAAGGGGAATTCGAATTGACCGACCGCTACTGCGCCGAAAACCAGTACCATAACCAGATTCAGCACCGAAATCACGATACTCACACCAATACTAATGCCGATAAGTTTTAATGCCGGCCGGCGCGGATTGGACACCAGCGGGAGCAGATACAGGGCAAGAAAGACTTGCGCCCTGAGCGCCGATCCAACCAACGCAGGCTTCATCATCGAACCAAAACTGTGTTCTCCGATCGGCAGGATCTGCCGGGGGTTGATCTGGTTCAGCGGCAAGAGGATGATTGCCAGCAGCGCAATGAGGATGAAAGGCAGGACAACATCGTTCACCCGCACCCAGGCTTCCACGCCCAAACGGGTGGCGTACAGAACCACCGCAAGAATAGCGAGCATCAATCCCATCACCGGCGCTTCCGCATAGGCGACGACATTGAGAAAGACCCCGGTTTCGCGAATAATCCAGGAGCTGTTCATCACCAACCACATTGCGTACAAAAAGCAAATCGTTTTCCCGAGCGGCCGGCCCAGCAGCAGCTCAAGGATTTCCGGAAACGATTTTCCCGGAAAGTAAGACGCCAATCCAATCGCAATCAGAACGACCGGTATGAGAAACAAATTGATGAGATGGGGCACGATCCAAGCATCCTGGGCGACCGCCCGTGCGGTCAGCTGCGGCATAAAGAACATCGCCGTAATCAAGGTGATGGTCAGCATGATCATTACCATTTGCCGTTCGGTGATTTTTCCGCTTTCCATAAATTACTGGCCCTCCCGATTCTGCGGGTTCTCATAATCCTGGAGCGTGCCGCTCAAGGGTTCGGGAGGCGGGGTGTTATCTCGCAGCCGTTCCGTTTCGACCAGTACCTCAGGCCGCCGGTTCATGTCCCAGCGCGGCGCCCGGAAGATCATATCCCACATGCCTTTGGGCTCTACAATCGGGACCAATGCCATATACGGCACTTTAAACGAAGTCAGACTGCCGAGGTGCGCCAACCATGCCAACAGCACAAGCGTCAGCCCATACAAGCCGAAGGCGGCCCCGCCAAGCAGGGTCGTGATCCGAATCAGCCTGATCGCATTGGCAAGTTCGTAGCCCGAACCGAGCACGAAATTGGCAATTGCGGTCAGGGCTACAACGATCACCATCGCGGGTGAGACAAATCCTGCCTGCACCGCCGCCTGCCCCAGGATTAACGCGCCAACGATACTCACCGCGCCGCCGACGATCCGCGGCAGCCGAATCCCGGCCTCCCAGAGCAGTTCCAGCGGAATCAGCATTGTGATCGCTTCGACTACCGCCGGGAACGGCACGCTTTCCCGGGTTCCGGCAATACCGAAAACGAGCGGAATCGGAATCATCTCCTGATGAAAGGTCGTAATTGCCACAAAAAAGCCGAGCAGCGTTGTGGAGAGAATAAATCCCCCATAGCGCAGCAGCCGAATAAAGGTGGTCGTAACCGGATTATTATAGTAGTCTTCCGCCGCCTGAAAGAATTCCATCAAGAGGGTCGGGGCGGTCAAAACAATTGGACTCCCGTCCACGATTAACACAAAACGGCCTTCCAATAAATCAGCCACCACTTTATCCGGCCGCTCGGTGGCCTTCATGATCGGGAAAACATAGTATTTTCGATCCACAATCAGTTCTTTCAAATAGGCGCTGTCGATCACCGCATCGATATCGATCCGGCTAAGCCGTCGTCGGACCTCCTGCAGAATTTCCGGACGGGCCAGACCGTCAATGAACATCAGGGTCACCAGCGTGTTGCTCCGGCGCCCAAGAATATAGTTCTCCGATTTCAATTCGGGATCACCGAGCCGGCTGCGGATCAAGGCCGTATTGATGCGAAGCGATTCGACAAATGCGTCCTTAGGACCGTAAACCGATGATTCCACGATCGGCTCCGAAATGCTGCGCATTGGCGTCGCTTCGGCGTCCAGCACCAGGCCGAACGGGCTGCCGTCGATGAACAGCATCATCTTGGCCATCATAATCCAGCGTTTGGCTTCCGCCAGATCTTGAATCTTGATCGTGGCGTAAAAAGGGAGCAGATGCAGATTGGTGTACTCGATTCGGTCTTCAGCAGGAATCCCCGCGATTTGCTGGGCATGAACATCGATCATTAATGCGCGGAACAGATCGTGACTGACCCGGTTATTGATCAGCCCATCTACCCAGATCGCCATGCAGCGAATCTGATCCATGTAGAATTCGCGAAACACGATATCGGTGGAATTCGTAAATGCCTCGCGCAAGTAAGCTTCATTTTCGGCCAGTCCCGGCTGAATCGCCAGATATTCATGCGGAAGCGGGACCATCTTGGGCCCGGTGGTTGCGCGCACGGTTTCGAGCGGCAGATCTTCTGGTTCTTTCGGTTCAAGACCGTCTGTGACATCTGCCGGCTCCTGAGCCGGGTCGGTCCCCTTTCGTGTCAGCTTCCTCAAGCGGCAAGCCTCCGAACCTTGTCTTTTATTCACTAATAGTCACTGGATCAGCGTGCTTAGCGTTTCCGAAAACGCCCAGGATTACTCACGGCTGGGTTCGGGCTCCAGACATCCTTGGCCAGGTCCGGGCGGGGCTGCTTAAACCGATTTTTACGGTTTTCACTGGGCTCCTTTTGGTTCACTGTCGAAAAATACGATGCAGAAAAACAAGTTTCGACCTTCGCTTCACATCTGGTATCATTAGTCAGAACGATTTTCGTTTTCTGACTTAAAAGGGGGATCGGACGGTTGATCACCCGTTCTGTTTACTGGCTCTTCGCTGTCATCAATCTGCTGATTCTGGTTACAGCCGGGTATGGCATAGCCAGATTTACTGGCCTGCGTCCCTATCTGCTTGGTTTTGCCGTGCTATGGATGCTGGCCGCTTTTTGGTGGCTGTACGGCTGGATCTGCCGGCGCGTGAACAACCGCCTGGATCAGGTCATCGAAACCTGCCAATTGATCGTCGAAGCCGGTGAATACCGCACGTTTACCGTGGACCGGGGCCGGAAGTTCGAAAAGCTCGCCACGGCACTCAACGAACTGCAGCATTTTTATCAGTCCGTCTATCAGGAAGCCATGGAGAAAGTCATCGAGGGTGAAGAGATGTTTACCCAGATGCTCTTCATCATCAACGCCGCGGTGGAGGCCAAAGACCAGTACACCAGCGGTCATTCGGAGAAGGTCGCCCAGTATTCCCGCATGATCGTTCAGGAATTGGGCCTGAATCAGGAACTCGGCGAGAAAATCGTGCTGGCGGCTCTCCTGCACGATGTTGGCAAAATCGGCATCCGTGAATCGATCCTCAATAAAAACGGCCAGCTGGATGACGAGGAATTCAGCGACATCAAAACCCATACCGAGCTCGGCCGCAATATCCTTTTCAATTCGAACGTTTTCTGGGAGATGATCCCGTTTATTTACCATCACCATGAGCACTATAACGGCAAGGGGTATCCTGAAGGCCTGCAGGCGGAGGAGATCCCGATCGGCGCACGGATTATCGCCGTTGCCGACGCATATGACGCCATGACATCAGACCGCCCCTACCGCAAAGCAATGCCCCAGGAACAGGCCTTCCGAATCCTGATCGAAGAGCGGGGCCAACAGTTTGAAGGCATGATCGTGGATGCCTTTCTCGCGGTTCTAAAACGGGACCAGGTTGGCGTCAACTGAACAAAACGTTATCGATCTGAAGCGCACCCAACAAAAAAGGCTCCCCTCACGGGGAGCCTTTGATCATTCTTGCGGGTTGAGTTTGCAGGCTACTTCAGCGCCGCCGTCAGGGCCGGCACAATCTGATGCAGGTCGCCAACGATGCCATAGTCGGCCATTTGGAAGATATATGCGTTCTGGTCGCTGTTGACCGCTACGATGCACTTGGCGTCGCGAATCCCGACCGTGAACTGGACCTGACCCGAAATACCGAGACAAATCGCGATCTGCGGTTTTGCTTTTTTCCCTGAAAGGCCGATGATCCGATCTTCCGGCATCCATTTCTGGTCGGTCGCAACCGGTTTGGAGCAGGCCACCAGACCGCCCAGCGCGGCGGCGAGGTCTTCGGCAATCTTGAGATCCGCCTGGCTGGAAAGACCTTTTCCGACGCATACCAACACATCCGCGCCCTCAAGGTCGACAGTGCCTTGATTCTTATCCTTCACCTCGGTCACTTTCAGCCGGCCTGGTTTGAGCGCAAGCTCAACCGCGACCGTGGTACCGCTGCCGACAGCGGCCGCGGCTTCAAAGCTGTGCGGCATTACCGCAATCACCTGAACCGCGGTTTTTGCGGACTGTACAGCGACTGTGGCACCGCCGAAAGCATTGCGGGCACAGGTTAAACCGTCATCTTTGATGTCGATAACATTGACATCGGTGATGCAGGCGGCATCCAGCTTCTGTGCCAGACGGGCGGCCAATTCCTTGCCTCTGCGGCTGGAATCGACCAGAATGACTTTCGCATCCGCTTTGCCAGCAATCTGGGCCAGCGCGTCGGCAAGTACGGAAGCATCCAGGCTTGCCAGCTCGGGATTGGCCGCGGTAAATACCTTGGCTCCCCGGGCCGCATAAAGGCCCGCGTCCATGGATCCAAACGCGGCGGCGGCAACCTCAAGTCCCTTGGCCGCCGCAATTTCTTTCGCTTTGCTGAGCAGTTCAATGCCCAGGTCCTGTTTTGCTGAATACACTAAAATCGCTGCCATGATGTTACCTCCTCACCAGCCCGTCTGCTTCCAGGGCTTTGACGAGGTTTGCAACATCCTTGTCGACGCCTTCCTGGAACAGTACGCGTTTTCTGTCCTGCTCGGGGGCCAGATTGCTGATTGTGGCCACCGACACCGCAGCAGCTTCCAGGCCGATTTCGGCCGGTGTCAATTTTTGTTTCGGCTTCTTGCCGGCTTTCAGAATCTGGGTAACGGACGGGATCCGATATTCATTGATCTCACTGACAACGGTTACCACCGCCGGCAGCTCGACTTCCACAGTTTCAAAGCAATCGTCCAGACTGCGGACCGCTTTCAGCGTCCTGCCTTCAATCTCCATCGAACTGACATAAGTCACCTGCGGCAGATCGAGCAGTTCGGCAATACGCGGTCCGACCTGACCCGAATAATTGTCGGCTGATCCTTCCCCTAGAAGAATCAAATCGGCATCGCCGGCTTTTTTCAAAGCGAAGGCCAGGGCTTTAGCCGCTACAGCGCTTTCCGCGCCGTCCAGCGACTTGTCCGCGACCAGAATCGCTTCGTCGGCGCCGATGGCCAGGGCTTCTTTAATCGTGTCGTCTAATTTTTCAGAACCCGCGGAAACAGCCACGACTTTGCCGCCGAGCTTTTCCTTGACCCGAACCGCTTCCTCCAGCGCGTTTTTGTCGATATTCCCCAGGGTAAGCGGGATATTTTCCAAAACCGGTTCACGGGTTTCTTTGCGGATCCGGACCTGCTGCAGGTCAACGGTCTGCTTCACGCAAACATAGATGTTCACCAGATACCCTCCTAACAATTTTTCGTGAATAACCAGATATCGTTTTCTTTCTATCCGAAACGGTACTGTACGCCAGCGCCGCCGGTAGGATACTTCCACTCCAGCACCTCGGTCCCGCAGGCAATGCGGCAGGTTCCGCATTCCAGGCAGCCGTCGATGTCGAATTCAACTTCGCCCTGCTCGTTCAAGGAATACAGACCGGCCGGGCAGACATAGACCGCCGCTTTCAGCCGCGGATCCTTTTCGCATCCGGGTTTGATGCTGATATGGCGCTCGCTGTCGTGTTTGAAAACGTTCAGTCCGAGTTTGGCTTTCATGCTCATTTCGCTCATATCTTCAGCCCTCCCCACGCGTCCTTGGCCATTTTGATCATTTCCCCGAAGGACAGGTGTTTTTTCACCGTGTCGGAAAGTTTCGCCTTGGGCTGGTCGGTAATGGTGAAAAGGTCCTCCAGAATGCCGCCGGCAAACTGCGGGTAGTGGTTGAACATCCGCGGGTTTTCCAGCACATGCGGCGCATGCTTGAAGGTCTGGAAATCCTTCATCACAAAACTCTGGTCAAGCATTTTCTTGTAAACCGAAAGGCCGGCCGCCGAAAAATCGTTGACATGCTTTGCTTCAATAATCGCCTGCGCGGCCAGAACACCGGATGCCAGCGCGAATTCCATGCCGCGCACGGTGACACCCATGTTCATTGAAAAACCGGCTGCGTCCCCGGCCACCAGGATGCCGCTGCCAACGGGTTTAGTGAGCCCATCCATCCCGCCTTCCGGTATCACATGGCCCGAATACTCGACCAGTTCCGCCCCGTCAATCAGCGGTGCGATTTCCGGGCGCCGCTTAAAGTCTTCCAGTAAATCCGGCGCCTTGACGCCTCCCTGCATCAGGTCCTTGATCCCGACCACAACGCCGAGAGACAGGCTGTTTTTATTGGTATAGAGGAAGCCGCCGCCGAACTTACCCGCGGTGACGCCGCCCATGAAAAGCTGAGCCGCGCCTTCCCCTTCCGGCAGTCCGAAACGGTCTTCGATGGTTTTGGCCGGAAGCTCAAGCACTTCCTTAAAACCGACCGCATGATGCATCGGCTTTCCGGGTAAGCGGAGCCCCGCTTTTTCCGCCGTCAGCGACAGAACGCCATCCGCGGCAATGACCACGTCGGCGCCAAGTTCGTCACCGCCGGCGACGACGCCGATGACCCGGCCATTCTCCATGATGATTTCATCCACGTTGTTTTTCGTAATCAGGGCGACGCCGGCTTCTTCTGCTTTTTCGCCCAGCCAGCGGTCGAACGTGGCGCGGAGCACCGAATAGCTCTGCGGCTCTTTGGCGAATTTATCCGCCCGGAACCGCATGGTGGTCGAGGTATCCTGGGCCATCATGGTAACGATTTCGGTCGTGATCGGCCGTTCCAGGGGCGCGTCTTCCCAGATGTCCGGCAGGTATTTTTTAACCGGATTCACATACAGACGGCCGCCGGTTACATTCTTTGCGCCGGGATAATCGCCGCGTTCAATGAGAACGGTCTCCAAACCCGCCTTGGCCAGGACGTAACCTGCCGCTAAACCGGCCAGTCCGCCTCCTACGATGACAACGTCAAACTTGTCCATTTTTTCTCCACCGCCTTGTTGATTCGTTCTAAGGAACCGAAGGATCGAATCCTAGAACAGGGTGCTGGCAGTAATCATCCGCTGCATGTCGTTGACGCCTTCGATCTGTTCGCCCATGACAGCGTCTTTATACAAACGGCTGATCGGATAGTCTTCCATCAATCCATAAGACCCGTGGACCCCGATTCCCATGCGGGCGACTTCGGTGGCCGTATCGGTCACAAAGGCTTTGGTCAAGGCCGCTTCGCGGGCAAACGCGCGCAGGTCGGTCAGGTTTTCCGCCAGGTAGCCGAGCCGATAGGTCAGCCAGCGGGATGCTTCCACTTTTTCCGCCATCTTAGCGACATTGATCTGAACCGACGGGAATTTCGCGATGGTTTTGTCGCGATGGGCCTTTTCTTTGGCATATTTGACGGAAAGATCGAGACAGGCCTGCATGCCGCCCAGCGAGCAGGAGCAGACGCCGACTTTCCCGTACGCAATGCCGGCTTGGAGCACAAAGTAGCCTTGGCCTTTCGGTCCGAGCATGTTCTCGGCCGGCACTCGAACGTCTTTCAGGTAAACATCGTACAGGCCGCCGCCCTTCATGCCCATCTTGTGCCAGGGCTCGGAGACGGAATAGCCTTCACACTGTTTTTCCACGATGAATGCGGTGGGATAGCCGGTTTCGTCATCTTTCGCGAAGATCACGATCGGGCCGGGCAGGTCGGCCGCGGAGATAAACCGCTTGGTGCCGTTGATGATATAGTGATTGCCGTCTTTCACGGCCGTCGTCGTAATCTGTTTCGGGTCAGAACCGGTGCCAGGCTCGGTGAATGCGAAGGAGCCGAAGCACTTGCCGGCGGCAGCCGGTGTAAGGAATTGGGTTTTCTGATCGGGGGTCGCAAAAGCACTGATTGCGCTCAGACCAAGGGAGTGAACCGAAAGGGTCATGCCGACGCCGGATGACACCCTGGCGATTTGCTCGACAGCCAGTGGGTAGCAGCTGTAACCTGCTTCAGAACCGCCGAACTCTTCCGGAAACGGCAGTCCCATGAGGCCCAGTTCGGCCATTTCCTCGAAAACTTCCATGGGGACTTTGTTTTCTTCGTAGATTTTATCCGCGATTGGTGCGATGGTGCGCTCGGCGAACTCCTTCGCCATTTTCTGGATCAGTTCTTGCTCCTTGGTCAAACCAAAATCCATTATCCAATCCCCTTTCCCATTCTTGGTTTTATCCGCTCGTTGGTCCGGTATGTATGGCCTGAATTAAACACTATTATACATTAATTCGAAGCCCCGGCCCGGTATCGCAAGCCGGAAATTTTTCCGGTTACAAAACCTCTCACCATTAAGATAATACGATCTCGAAATATATGTCAACGAAATATCCGCTTTCAAAAGTACCAGTATAAAGCGAAACGCCCACTCTTTTCTTTCCAAATGCACTATGGTATTATATATAACGGCCTTCCTAAATAAAGCCTGGTACAGCTCCCTTTTTCGGTGAGTTCGAGCTGGGTCGTTGGAGGAGCTTCATCTGAGAAAGGGGTAATACTCAGAATGTCGTATGAGGATAAGGTCCTAACCTGCAAGGAATGCGGCTCGGAATTCGTGTTCACAGAGGGAGAACAAGCTTTCTACGGCGAAAAAGGTTTTCAGAACCTGCCCGCCCGCTGCCCGGAATGCCGGCGCAAAAGAAAGAATGAAACCCGGGTTCGTGCCGGCGGCGACAGAGAAATGTTCGACGTCGTCTGTGCCGAGTGCGGCTGTGAGACGAAAGTTCCGTTCCGTCCGAGCGGCGAACGTCCCGTTTACTGCAGCGACTGCTACAGAAACGCGGCAGCCAGATAGCAGAAGGATTTTTCTAACAGCCGGGAATTCGCTTTTCCCGGCTGTTTTATTATTCGGATTCATTCCAAATAAAGATCGGAGGCCGCCACGATGAGCGACAATCAAGGACCCGCGGAAAAGGACTGGCACGAGCTTTCCGAAGCCGATATCCTGATCGCCAATATTCAAAAGTATGATGACGATCACATCGTCAGTTTTTATGATGACGAACAACCGGGCCAGGCTTACGAGTATCTTGAGCATGCGGTAACATTCAAGGTCGTCACGGATTATCTACGAAAAAAGGGAAAAAAAGATCTGACTGCGATCGATGTCTGCGGTGGTGCCGGGAAGGCAGCCTTTATGCTGCACGACTGCGGCGTGAAAGATATCGTGCTGCTGGATTCCGCTCAAAAAATGCTGGATATCGCCAGCCGCAAGATCAGTCAGAATCAGATCGAAGGGATTGTTCCGCTGCAGGAAGACGCGCTGGGTTACCTGGAGAATACCGAGCGGACCTTTGATATCCTGGTCTTTTCTTCCGCGATCCATCATTTCAAAGACCCGGCGAATCTGCTGGATCTGGGCTTTAAGCGTCTGGCCCCGGGCGGGGTTCTTATTACGCTCGGCGATCCAACCCGGGTCGTATCATCATCCCGGTATCTGAATGCGGTTGATTTCTTTCTTTTCCTGACCCACCGGGATCAGCGCAAAGTGATCCTGAAGTCCATTCCCGCCCGGATTACAGGTACTTACCGGCCGCCCGAATACAAAGACCCGGCCGAGTATCAGGCTTTTTTGGGCATTGAAGATCATGGGCTGAAAAACAGTCTGGTCAGCCGTGGCATGAAGCCGCTGATCCATTTCCGTTATCCCGCGGCCCCGTCCCCGATTCTGACCCGGATTATGCCATATCTCGGACTGAACTGGGCGATGGGTATGGTCCTCGCACAGGAGAACAACCCGGAATTGAGCACACTGCTCCGTCAAGCTGTCAGGCGGGATCTCCCCTATAAAGTCACGGTCTACTAGTCTTTTGTTATAAAGAAACGAAAACCCGCGGCTGGTTGCTTAACCGGCCGCGGGTTTTTTTCTTGATTATTCCGGACGCGCTTTGTCCAGTTGCTCCAAAAAGTCGGGATAGATTTCGATGGGAATCGTCAGCCCCTTTTTCGTCGGGATCCATTCCTCGGCATCATTCTCGTAAAAAATCCGGATGTCGACAAACTCTTTGCCAGTCTTGTTCTTCACCCGCTTGATCATGATCCGGTCCTTGCCTTTGTCGAGATGCCCCAGCGATTCCTCCGACGCCCAAATGCTTTCCACCAATGCTCCTCCTCTCGGGATATTTTCCTCTGTCAATATATACAATTTATTCCATTTCGTCCAGTGTTATTCGCGGCTTTCGTCAAAATACGCCACGCTTTCGTGCTCGTTCTCCAAACCCAGGAATACCGGGTTGCCGATGTTTCTAACAAAGGCCGACCAATGGCTGCCCGGACTGTCCGGCGAAACCGATTGAAATTTGAATACATCCGCATCCATCAGATCGATCAGGTGCAGCAGCCGGGCTTCCACAAATTTCGGTCGTTTAGGAGACTGCCATTCGTATTCCCCGTGATGGCTGGCAAGCATGTGCTGGATTCGCAGCCGGAAGGATTCCGGAAGGCCGAGCGGTTCCATCAGGGCTTCCGTCATCTGAATCCCGAGCACGATATGCCCTATTAATCTGCCTTCGTCGGTATACTCGATCCCCGGAAAAAAATTCATTTCCCGGGTTTTCCCGATATCGTGCAGCAATGCGCCGGTGATCAGCAGATCGCGGTCGACGTTTGGCACCGCAGTCCCGACCGCTTTTGCCAGACGCATGACGCCCAGCGTGTGTTCCAGCAGTCCACCAAGGTAATTATGGTGATTCTTCTTGGCCGCCGGCGCCCGCAGAAAGGTCTCAAACCAGGATGCCTTGAGCACCGCTTCCGCAAGGGTCCGCGCGCTTCCCGGTTTCATCTCAGCAACTATCCCGGCCAACTCTGAGCGCATATCCGCTATCGGGCGCGGCGCCGCCGGGACAAAGTCCTCTTGCTGGTATTCCCCTTTTTCCACACTGCGCAGACTGGTCAGCTTGAGCTGCAGGGCGTTGTTGAAAGAAACGACTTCGCCGGTAAAAAAGACGATGGACCCGCTCTGGCACTGCAGCACGTGCGTTTCCCCGTCTTCCCACAGACGCGCTTCGATTTCCCCGCTGCGGTCCGCCAGCACCAGATGAAGATAGCGTCCTGGCTTATTTTTAAAGTCCACCAGCCGGCTTTCCCGGATCAGGAACGGACCGGCAATCCGGTCGCCCGGCGCCCATGCCGCAATTCGTTTCTCCATGTTCACACGCTCCCCGTTCAAGAGTACTCTTTCGGTGAATGAATTTATTGTATCAGATTGGCGGCCAAAGTCTTCCGCATCCGCATCGAAAGGGCTTGCCTTGGACAGGACGGCCGTATCAATGTAGAATAGAGTAGAATGAAGTAGATTCGGCTCCTTTCATCGCATTCGTTCTTCCGCCCAATCGTTTCTCTTGCGATTCGCTGAAAGCAGCGAATACCCTCGAATGAGGAGAATTTGCCGTGACCAATAACACTGATCAACAGGTTAAACAGCTGACCCGCGATTTCCTCATCGGGTCCGCTCTTTTCTGCTCGTTTTTCAATGTTTTTTTTGCTGTCATGTACTGTGTCTGGCTGGGAATTACGGACTATACGAGATGGATTCCACCCATTCTGGTGGGTTCCTTTGGCGGGGCCGCGATCGCCCTTCTGGTCGGTTACTTCAATGTGAAACGCTTTATTCGGCCAATTGGCCTGATGAATGAGTTTATCAGCGGAATCGCCCGCGGTGACTTAACCGCGGATATCGGTCATTTGGATTTCGGTCCTTACAATATCATCAAAACCATTTTGCAGCGGATGGTCAATGAGATCCGTATCCTGGTGCTGATGGTGCTGCAGGGCACTCTCTCCGCCAGGAACTCCGCCGAATCGCTGGCGATGGAAGCCGTCGAAACCCATTCGGTGGCCCAGCAAGTTGCCGCCGCAGTAACCGGGGTCGCCCGGGCCAGCAGCGACCAGGCACTGGCGGTTCAGCATATCGTGGAACAGTCAGTCAAGGTCGGAGATCTGATCTCCCGGCTGGCAATCGATTCCCTCACCGTTTCCGATACGGTCCACAATCTTCAGATGAAAACCCGGGCTTCGGCGCTGGCGGTCAACGAACAACGTGACCGCATGGAGGCAAACAGCCAGGTGATCGATCAGATTGGTCAAAAGTTGGCCGCACTCACTGTGAAATCTGAGGAAATCGGTAATATCATGAAAACGATCTCCGATGTGGCCTCTCAAACCGGCCTGCTGGCCTTAAACGCCGCCATCGAATCGGCGGGCAAAGCGGGCAGCAAGTATGGCTTTGAAGAGGTCGCCCGGGAAGTGAAAGGATTGGCCCGTGAAGCCTCCCGCGCCGCGCAGGGTGTTGCCAGGCTGACCAACGCGATTCAGGAGAGCGTCACCCAGGCGGTGGCTGATATCCTGGCGGCCGGAAAAATCGTAATGGACCAAAAAGATTCGATCGCCGACGCCCATCGCATCGTAAACCAGGCCGATCAGGAGTTTTTGACCATGACCCGGCAGATCGAGGATATCAATATCGGCATTGAAACCATCCATACAGCGATCCGGGAGACCAACGAAACCGTTCGCAGTATTGGCATCATTACCGAACAAACATCGGCGGGAGCCCAGGAAATTGCGGCGATTTCCGAGCAGCAGGCCGCATTGACCGCCCAGCTGCAGAACACTGTCCTCGCTTTCCAGGGAACGGTGGGCGATCTGACCTCCCAGGGCAAGTCTTTTATCATTCCAAAAGATTTCACAGTGCCCGAGCGGTCTCAACGTGAAATGCGCTTTAACCTGGATGCCATCCGCCAGGGAACCCAGCTGTACATCCTTCGCTCGATCCCGTTTGCCGCACTATCAGCCGCGATCTTTTTCGGCTATCCGCTGGCCTGGGCAGCCCATGCCAACCACAGCTTAAACGGGGTCATGCTGGGATTTCTCTTTTCCGCAATGGCCGGCCTGGTGGTCGGCGCCGGATCTATTTTCAGAAACGCAGGCAACTTTTTGTATCCCGGCGAAACCATCATGCAGATTGCCCGTGGCGTTTCCACCGGGGATTTTACCGTCCAAATCGAACCAAAAACCCGGCTCGGCAAGCTGGAAGTCATGCGGCCCGAGTTTAATAACATGATCCGCAGCCTGAATCGGCTGGCCACCCTGATCCGCAATTCGTCGAAATCCCTTTCCCTGTCAGCGGACGAGGCGGTGCGGATTATCAACGACGCGGAAATGACCTTTCGGCAGGTCGTTGAAACCGTCGATCAGATTACCCAGGGAATCAGCCAGCAGACGCTGGAAATGAACACCGCCCTGGATGAATGCCGGGCGATGACCCTGGCCACCGACCGCATTTCCGAAGCCATTGCGGAACTGGCCGATCATGCGATGGATGCCCAGAAGCGCATTATCGCCGGATTGGACGCGCTCACTTTCCAGAAGCGAAAAGTTGAAGAAAACGTGGTAGTGGTCGACCGGGTTACGCTGGCTTTCCAGGATTTAGAGGAGAATTCCCGGCGAGTGGGCGAAATCGTGGAGGTCATTACCGATATCGCCGATCAAACGAACGTGCTGGCCTTGAACGCAACCCTGGAGGCCATCCGAGCCGGCGATCAGGGTCTCGGCTTTGCCGTGGTGGCCGATGAGGTGAGAAAGCTGGCTGAGAAAACCTCGGTCTCGATCCTGCGGATCTATGATTTGATCGACGATATTCAAACCGCCATTCTTGAAATCGTACCTTCCATGCTTTCAGCCGGGCAATACTTGAACAACCAGACCGCGGCGGTTCTGGCCAGCGAGGCCGTTTTACGGCAGATTACGACCGATATCATCCCGCTCGGGGAGCAAACTCAAGGGATTGCCCAATTCGCCAACCAGATCGATGACGCGACGGTCGGCATTTTCCAGCAGATGCAGACAATCGCCGCCGCAAGCCAGGAAACCGCGGCTTCCAGCCAGGAGGTGCTCGGTTCAGCTGAGCAGCAGCGCATTTCGATCGAGGGGACCCGGCAGCGCATTGAAGAATTCGCCACTTTGGCCCGCTATGTCCACGGCCAGTTGGAAGCCTTCAATCTGGAATACGAGCCGCCGGCGCCCCCGGTGGTATACATTCCCCTCCCCGAAGGTGCCCAGCGGTAAGGTTTTCTAACAGCCGGTCCCGCATCGCCACATAAGCCGGGTCGGTGATGGTTCTCCCGCCCGGCGGCCGCCTAAAGCCGATCTTTTCCTCCAATCTGACGACGGTTGGACATGCGGACAGCACATACACCTTGTCACACAGCGACAAGGCTTCGTCCAGATCATGCGTGATAAACAGCACAGTAGGCCGGTATGCCGCGAAGAAGTCCAGCATCCAGACATGCATATTGTGCCGGGTGATGGCGTCCAGAGACGCCAGCGGCTCGTCCAGCAGCAGCACATCGCTGGAAAACAAATAGGTTCTGAGCATGGCGGCACGCTGGCGCATCCCGCCCGACAATTGGGCCGGATAATAGTCTTCAAACCCGCGGAGCCCAAACACGTCGAAATGCTCCGCTGCCCGAACCCGCGCCCGCGCGGCCGGCATCCCTTTCAAAATCAGCGGGATACTAACATTCTCGATCAGACTGCGGGAAGGCAGCAGCAGGTCTTTCTGCCGCATATAACTTACCCGGCCAGTCTTGCCGGTTACGTCCCGGCCGCCGATGACAACCCGACCCTGATCCGGGGTCATGATCCCTGAAACGATATTGAACAGGGTGCTTTTCCCGCAGCCGCTCGGCCCGATGATCCCCGTTACAGATCCGGTTTCCGCTTCAAGATTAATTCCCTGAAGAGTCAACAGCCCCCCAAGGGTTTTTTGTACCTGATCGACGACAATTTCCGGCACCGCAGTCAGCTCCTATTCAGGCAAGTATTGATTGCTGAAAGCGCCTTCGGCTTTAAACGGCTTGCTCAAAAGCTTCGACTGGGTCATCCACTTGCCGTAGAATTCCCAGCGCTCCGCTTTCATCTCGCCCCAGCGCGGCGCATCCGCTATATACTCCGGCGACAGGTATTTCTGGCTGGCGCCAACCAACTCCGGATTCAGTTCCGGCACTTCTCCAATCAGGATTTCCGCCGCCCGATCCGGGTTTTCGGCCGCAAAAACATAACCCCTGGAGATTGCTTTAAGCATTTTTCTGATCAGGATTGGGTCCTGTTTCAGGGTGCTCTCTCCGCAGATGAGCACTGGTGTGTAATAATCCAGCACCGGATTAAAGGCGTTCAACTTGATAAAAGACAATTTGATGCCCTTCAGCTCAGCTTCGATTCCGGTCCATCCATAAAAGATCCATGCGAAATCGACATCCTTCCGAACACTGGTGAAAAAGTCGGCGCTGCCGATATTGACGATCTTAACCTTGTTGAAATCGGCACCGTCCGCTTCCATCAAGGCCCGTAATGTGGCCGCCTCGGCCGGTGATCCCCAACCCCCGTAGCGCTTGCCTTCAAAATCTCTGGGCCGGTTGATCTTTTTCGCCGCCGGTGCCGCAAAGCCGGATGTGTTATGCTGCAGCACCGCTGCGACCGCTTGCACCGGAACGCCCTCACTGCGGGCGATGGTCACTTCTTCCTGATAACTAAAGCCGAGCTGCGCCTGGTCCGCAGCCACCATTTGGGGAACCCCGCCAGAACCGGGCTGAATGATTTCCACATCCAGGCCCTCATCTTTGAAATAGCCCAGCGCTTTCGCCGCATAGATCCCCGTGTGGTTGGTGTTTGGTGTCCAGTCGAGCAATACGGTGACTTTCTCCAACTTTTTCGGTGCATTTCCGCCCGGTTTTGAACCAGCCTGGCTCCCGCACCCTGCCGCCAGGCTGAACAGCAGACTCAGTGCCAGCAGCACCGTAAGCCATCGTTTCATCATTATTTCCTCCCTTGATTATTCCGTTTCTATTCTGTTCCAGGGAATCACCGCCCGTTCAACCGCAATCACCAGGAACAATAAGATCAGGCTCAGCACCGTGATCACCACAATGGCAGCCAGCACCCGATCGCTTCGAAACGCGTGCTGTGCCGTCATCATGTACAATCCCAGACCGGATTGAGCGGCCAGCCATTCCCCGATCACAGCTCCCATCACCGCATACGAAGCGGCAATTTTAAGGCCGGCAAAAAAGGCCGGCAGGGCCATCGGCAGCTTGACCATCCGAAAAGTATTCCATGAACCGGCTCGCATGGATCGAAACAAATCAAGGTATTCCTGATCAACCGAGGCTAACCCGTTCAACAGACTGATCGCCACCGGGAAAAAACACACCAGGACCACGGTTACGATTTTTGGCATCAAGCCATAGCCAAACCAAATGATAAATAATGGCGCAACCGAAATGATGGGAATGGTCTGTGAGGCGACCAGTAGCGGCAGCATGGCTTGTTTCAAGCGTGGAACGCCGTCCATGACATAGGCGATTACCGCAGCCAGTGCAATGGCGATCACGAAACCGATTATGGTTTCAGCGAGCGTTACCCGGGTATGCTGCCAGAGCACTGCGCGGTCCGCAACCAGGGTCCGCGCGACCACGTCCGGACTGGCCGCCAGCCAATCCGGCACATTCATGACCCGGACCGAACCATACCACAAACCGATCAATCCGGCGATCAGAATGGTCGGTGCCAGAATATCACCGGTATTTCGCGATTTTTTCATCCATCGTTACCCCGCCCGGTTTGTAATCGATTTTCACCACGGAAACGACCCGGGTTGCCCCCTGCTGCAGGCAAATGTCCTGAGCCTGCCGGACAATGGCCAGCAGTTGGTCCAGTTCCCCTTCCATGGTGGTTTCCATCGGTCCAACCAGATATTTGACCCCGGAACGATCAATCAGTTCGATCACGGCGTCAACCACGGCATAGACCTGTCCCGCCGGCACCTGTGGAACAACTTGCAGACTGACATTACAGATCATCGGTTGATTCCTCCTTTATAAAAATCGAAAGCCCTTTACCGAACGGCAAAGGGCATTTCTCGCGTTACGCTCTGCAATCCCTACGCTGGCATCATCCAGATCAGGTCCGCGGGTCAGAGCCTTGAAGCCCTTTCTCAGTCGGTTGCGCCGACTCCCCGTTGCTTGATTCAATTGCTAATGGCTTCGGCTAGACCCCGAATCCCATCCGGTCAATGTCCGGGTCTTCCGCATCCTCGTCGTCAAAAACCGGCACTTGGGGCCCGTTGTAATTGGAGACGTTGAGATCAAAAATGCCGCCTTCCTTAATCAGGAACGCTTCGCGCTCGCCGATATGAACGACAAATTCAAGACTCCCGTCCGAGGTATCCTGATAAACCGCTTCCCCAATCCGCATAATATCCTGGAATGGGCCTGTCCCTTTGAGCAAGAGACCGTATTTTTTAAACCGTATGTTCTCAACTCTGATTTTAGCGATACTTGCCATCGAATTCTGCATGGTTTCAGCAAGCTTTGCGAGGTCGAATTTCTTCGAATCTCGGACAATAACTCTGACTGTCCAGGGCATGATATCACTGCTGTTCGGCATGGTTTCACCTCCTGATTTACAAAATAGCATACTTCATCTGGAGTTAGCAATTGTGTTGTGGAAATCCACCATATACCTTATTAGCTCCGGGTCGTTTTTATTCCTGTAAAAATATTGCCATTTTCATCCGTTTTAAATCTCTGCCTGGAATAGCCGCTTTGAAAAACGTCGATACTAAATCAGAGCGTCTTCCCCAAGTCACCTTTGAAAGGAGCAAGGCAATGTACGATCTGGCTTTTCAGCCGAACCCGCGAATGATGCAGGCGCCTTCGATTCTTCCGCGTCTTGATATGCTCGAAACCGCGGACAGCGTGATCTACTTGTTCGAAATTCCCGGGGCCGATCCGGATCATATTGGACTGGAAATCTCCCGCAGTGAAGTGGTGCTGTCGGCACCCATCATGTCCATTTCGGACTACGGTGAAGTGACTTCCATATACATGGAACGAAACGCCGGTGCGTATTACCGAATGGCAGCGACTCCTCCCGGCGCCGAACCGGATGAGGTAAGCGCCGCCTACAAAAACGGCATTCTGGAAGTGATTTTTCACAAATCAGATCGCCGGCGCGCGCCCCGGCAGCCAGCCGCCGCCAAAGCCACCAAAAGCGCAGCTCCGTCCAAAACAGCCCAAAGTGCGCCGCCATCGGCCGTAGAGACTGGGCGTTCGACCCGCGGCAAAGCGTCGTCATCCCGAACCGCCCCCGCACCCCGCGCAGCCGCCGCCCAGCCCAAGACGACCCGAACCCGGGGGAATGGCGGTACGCCAGGCACGAAGTGACATACCGATGGTGACCCGAAAAAGCGCCGCTGTCAATCGTGAGGCTCGACGACAGCGGCGCTTTTTTGGTTTAAACTCCGAATACTACCGGCCCGGCTCGGTCAATTTGTCCGGAATGAAGGCACTGCCTTCCGGAAGCCGCCAAACAATTAAATCATGCTCCCGCTGGACGGTCCGATAGGCAAAACCATATTCGGCCGACGGACAGCCCGATCCGTCGGTAAGTCGGTAGTATTTCGGCTGGTTCGCGGTGTTGGTAAACCGGATCATACCGGATCCTGCCATGAATGGTCCCTTCTCTCAATCATCAATTTCCTGCCAACCCTGCCGCAGGATGTTCACATTGACCGGATTTCCGTCCTGGTAGTCCCGTTTTTCAACCACACCATTAAACAGAAACGCGTCCGTTCGTTGGAGCGATTCGACAATACCGCTGATCACTTCGAACTCAGTCCGGCTGCCGCGCAGCAGTTCTGCCGGGTTAAACGGCTCATTCAATTCCAGTTCCTCGGCGTACAGGTTATATAAATCCCAAAGCAGATCTTCCTCCTCATCCGAGGCGTAAACGACGGGGAGCCCAATATCCTCAGCTGCCTCGCGGCGCGAAATCATGTGGTTGTGGGCATACATTTTTTCGGTTAAATGATCGACAATATGCTTTATTTGGTCCGACGTACAGGTTTCACAGCGCAGCCGCAGAATGCGGTTGGCCACAGAACGGATCAGGAGGTAATTCCGGTGGACATTGCCCAGGGCCAGCGGATGAATGCGCTCGACCATCATGGCAAAGATATCAGTCATGGCGGTTTGGTCCTCCAGCCCGGCCTTTTCCCGCGCCAGCGCCAGATATGAATACACGTCCTCCACGGTGACCGGAATCCGAGCCGCGGGATTCCCCGGGTCCTGAGGATTGTAGGCATTGACGACACTGGGATCGATCGGCCCCAGTTCGCCCATTCGGGTCATGATAATCTGATCGGCTCCCATACAAATCAGGGTTCCGGCACTGTATGCCCGAAACGGCACCAGGGCGTGAAACTGAACCGTGTACTCCCGAATCAAGTGGATGAGCCGGATCGGAGTCAGCACATCACCCCCGCGCGTATATAGGAAGAGTTCGATCGGATTGGTCGGACCCAGGGTATTGAGATGCCGATAAAAAACCGGCAGCACATCCGGCGCAATCCGTGTGTTTACATTTTCCCGGTCGCCAGTCACATAGCAGATGATCGAACTGCTGCGAATCTCTTCCAGCCGCTGAATAATAGCCAAACGTTCGTCCTTTGACATGATTTCAACCCCGGCTTTTTTCCTTACTATGTCCGAAAACGCGGCACTTCAAGAGTGGAGACGCCGCCCTGCTATCCCTGATATTTCCTGCAATATTTCCAGGAGGCGGGGACATTCTATCGGTAGGCAATCCCAAACTAAACCAAGGAGGAAAACACCTTGTACGTATCCGTGAATCCTAATCAAGTGATTGCGGCCAGCCAGGGTTACCATTCCGGTGCGACCGCATTCCCCATCGGCGTAAAACCGAGTTTCCACGGCAACACCATCACCTATGCGTTTAACCCCGCACTGGCGAGCGCAACGGTCGGTTCCGCTCCCTTCACCAACGCTTTCAGCGTAAACCCGGCGATCTCCAGCCAGGCCTTTTCCAGCGGCATCAACACCCTGGGCGGCATTAACGCGCTGAACAGCATGAACACCGGAAACATGAACCAACTGTGGAATGTCAACGCATTCAGCCAGAATCCGGCTTACAGCCAACTGCTGGCCAGCCAGGCATTCAACCAGAACATCAGCTCCGGCCAGTTCAACGTCAACTCGATTCTGTCCAGCACCGGCATCGCCCAGATGCGGATCGATCTGGCAGAAACCAACAGTGATGTTGTCGTAGCCGCCGAACTGCCGAACGTCAGCCTGAACGACGTGATCCTGACCGTCACCGACGATTCCGTCAGCATCACCGCGACCGCCTGGACCGGCACCAGCGCGACCAGCCTGTACCGGACCGTTGCTCTGCCGACCACCATCAAGGCCGAGCAGTGCGAAGCGACCTACTCCAACGGCATTCTCGAAGTCCGCGCTCCCAAGTCGGACGTCGTCACCCGCCGGAAGATCAAGGTTAACGTCTCCCAGTAAGATAAGCTTTTCACATTTGCAGCTCAATAGAAGAACCGGTTTCCACTTAAGCGGTAAGCGACAGTGGAAACCGCGTTCTTCTTATGCCATTGTCTTTGCGAGGCGCCGCTCACGTGAAACGCCGGGGTTCTCTTCTAGGAAACCCCGGCGTTTGGTGTCTCTGGTCCCGTTGATTCGCATCGCTTCTGATCGGCTTATCCGCCGCTTCTTCAGATCGCTAACGCGTTATTCCATAAATGAGACCCGTGGGTTGATCATGACTTCAAGGGATTTGAGCCGCACGGGGTCCATTTCCTGAAGAATTCGGATCAGGTGGCGCGCCCACTCCGGGTTTTCATCCGAGTCCGCATGATGAAAGATCCGGTCACTAGACAGGTTTATCGGACCTTCACGCAGATCGTCGGCGAAGAGCGCCTGTAACAAGAGCGAAAGCTCCATGTCTTCAAGCTTTTCAAACAGGGTTCGGTAATCGTCATCGAACAGGCAGTCGGATTGAAGGACTTCAAGAAAGTCGGTCAGGGTCTTCACCCGGGAAAGAATGATCTCAGCTTTGACCGATGGATCGGTGCCTGCAAGCACGTTCGCGATTAATTGGCGCAGGCTTTCGTTGTCCATCAGTTGGTCCTGTTCAAACGAAGTCAGCTGCCATTCCTCCCGACTTCGGTCAACGATGGCAAGTTGACTCAGCCGATCGATTTCCAGTGCGTTTATGAGACGTGAGCGCAGATTTGGCGCGCATTTATAGACATACGCGCTCTGGTGGGGTTCGATAAAATTGAATTCCTCGATCAGCTTGGCGATTGCGTGGTCCAGAACCAAACCGATTTCATCTTGCTTCAGCCGGAGCAGCTTGTGACCGAGCCGGTCCAATTCTGAAGCTGAAAGACTAAGATTCGAAGCCCTCTTTCCAAGCATTAAGGAAAAAACGGCATTGGTTAACACGATCTCAAAGATGTTCAGCAAAAACTGGGCATAGTCGATGTGATAAGTTTTTCCATAACTGTTCAGCAATCGATCGATTTCATCCGGTTCAAAGTGTTGGCAGAATTCGTTTTCGATCAGAAGGTTCTGCAGATACTGGTGGATATACCAGACCCCGCGCAGACTCTGATCGTCCGCAGCCAGCGGATAATCGATATCGGCCGGGGTTTCATGGGCATGAAAAGTCGGATGGTAAGCCGCAAAAAATCCGGTAATCCCATTGATCGACGTATTGTAGGCCACCAGCGGGGTTTCGAGCCGAGTTGCTATCACATCCTGAAAAACCGACTTGGTTTCATCCAGCAGGTTTGAGATGCATTCCTGTCCGAGCAAGTAAATCGTTTTCATGTCGGATCGATGCAATGCTGTCAGGCAGGCCTCCGGGTCCGAAAATCCAAGACAATACGTATCCACGCAATACAGAATCGAGATGAGTAATTTTTCCGCGGTTTCAACTTTGACGGAGGTGCTTTCGGCACAGGTGTATTTCATGATTGTCGAAGTCAAAAGATCCATGATTTCGGCCTGGATTCGATTAGCCTGGGACTGGTCGATCAGGCCGGCCGCGTAACCCGCTTCCATCAGTGAAATCAAATACTCGTTTGGATTCAGATTGACCTTGTTGATGCGGTATTTCTTCTCTACGCTGATATCCATAGTTACTCCTCTTCCGCCCGATGGAATAGGTTCCCGGTCTGGCGAAACCGTACTTGATGAATCAGTTGCTCCAGCTCCCGTCCAGCCAACAGTTCGATCACGCCAAAGCAGCGGTTGTTAAATCCGTCTTTCAAAAAATAAATCAGATCTTCGTCGCTGATTTCTTCGTTGGTTTCATTTTTGGCATAATAAAAAATCGCAATCAGTTCGCTGATGGTCGTAGTGTAATCAGCCTGGTTGATATACGGGGAATCGCAAAAAGCGAGGATTATATTGCGCATGACCGCTGAGCTCAATTCGATGCGGCCAAGCCGGCGCAGCCAGGCATCTCTGGACTCCACGATCTGCAGGGCGTCCGCTTCGGATAGACACAGATTGTATTGCTGTGCGCGGCTGTTCGTCAAGGTGATTTCATGAACGGCAGCTTGTTTGACCAGGCCGTTCAGCGGATAGGCAAATTTAATGAGAGCAGACATAAAAATCACACCTCCCATAAATTACTTGACAACTCAAAAACATCATGATAATATATAATTTTACGTAGTTGATGTATCATTGTATCCCGGAATCGCGTTTCTGTCAATCTTTTAACCATAAAGTCAATGGGGCCTCGATGATGGCGCAGCCCGATCATCTTGGACGCAGTTGTAAATACACGAGAAAAAGCCGAGATTCCTTACGGAATCCCGGCTTTTGGTTAATTATCCTTATTCAATCCAATCCGTCATGCGACGCCCCATGACCGCCCGGAGATGGTCTCCGAGCGGATCAGGTATTATCCCGGTTCAGTGACCTGATTGCCGCCTTTCGCTTTGCTCTCGGCGGACAGACGTTTGGCCCGGGCTAGAAGATCCTGGGGAGATTCGCCGGGAATGGCGATGGTTGCCCCGGCTGAAATGGTCGCTGACAAGGGATTGTCCCCGGGCAGAATCGAAAACTGGATCAGCAGCCTGAACCGGTTCGCCGCCATGAGCAGATCCGATTGCCCGGCGTCGCTTAAGACCGCCAGAAATTCATCATCCCCGATGCGCCCGCTGAGATCGTTGAGCCGGGTAACCGCCATTAAGGTCCGCCCAACCAGCTGCAGCACCGCATCCCCGGTATCGCGGCCCAGGGTTTCGTTCATCCAGCTGAAGCCGTCCAAATCCATCCAGACCACACCAAAAGACCAGCCGTAACGGTTTAGGTCAACCATCCGTTCCTCGATAAACCGGTTCAGCAGCCGCTCATTGGGCAAGCCGGTCAAATCGTCATAGAAAGAAAGATCCCTTTTGCTTTTCCAACGCCCGAGCGCCGCCACCGGATCGCGCTCGTCCCGGAAAACCTCAATCCCGCCGGTGATTTCACCAGCCGAGTTATAAGATGCCGTGGTTCGAATCCGGACCGGAATCCGGTGCCCGTCCTTGTGATGTAAATAAACGATCGCTTCATGGCCGTCGCCGGTTTGAATCGAATCCGCCAGCGGGCACATCCCTTTGCACAAGTTGTTGCCCTGATCATCGACGTGAATCAGTATGTTATCGGAACAGCGGCTTCCAATCACTTCTTCCGCGGAAAAACCGGTCAGCCTTTCCGCCGCTTTGTTCCAAAAAGTAATCTGTCGATCGACATCCACAAAGTAGATGGCATCATCAAGCTCATTGAGCAAGTGTTTGTAATGCGTGTTGGTCTGCATGCCGCAAATCTCCTCCCATTTTTCTTCTCTCATTTCCAACCAAAGTACTGGTTATATTCTATCAAATTGATCCCGTTGCAGAATGCTTTTATCGCGAACCAGCAAAGCAAAGACCCCTTCCGTTTCCGGTCCGGAAGGGGCCTTTTGGGGCACTTTACGGGTTGGGTAAAGTGCATTTGACGGCGCGCGCCAAGGGAACGTTCGGCGGCGCGCCTGATGAGGGAAGGGACAACACGCAGGAAAGTTGTCGCTTTCAAAAACGATTTACTTCGGGTCACGGCGGCGGTGCCGTTCAACCGACAAGCCTTTTTAGGCCCTTCTTCCTATTTCGCCCAGGGTCCGAAGGGCTTACCCACCGGCAGTACCATCGCGCCGGTATGCTGGTTCAGCACATTTGCCGCCGAACCATAGAATGCCAGGATTGAAATGATCAGTTCCGAATAAGCTGCGAGCTTGTGCCACGATTCCCCGCCGCAAAGATTGTTCATAAACAGGCCGAGGAAAAGCAAATCGATAAAGAAGAAAATCCAGAACAGCACCTTGTTTGTACTCATCGCGCCAACGGTCATATATACGGTAAAGATGAAGTAGCCTAAAAATGCTACGCCGAGCTGACGGATATCAGCGGTTTCCAGAAAGACCTTTCCAAAAACGCCCATCTTCAGCATCCAGGTCATCGCGACGCCGAACCAGAACAGCCCGTAGCCAAAAAATGCGGTGCCGCCGAATACATTGTTGTGTTTAAAGTCATATGCGCCGGCGATGAATTGTGCCAAAGCACCCAGAAAAATGGCCCAGGGAAGGACATAGACGACGCTTCCCGCGTCACCGCCCGTGAGGCAAAGCTTTTGAGACGAAGCCACCAAAGTCACCATGGCCAATCCGAACAGTCCTAACGCCGAGGGATTCGCCACCACTTCCTGAAACTGCTGTGTATTGCCTTGACCGGACATGTTTCGCCTCCTTATGATTGAAAATAATCACGAAAGCTTTTTGATTCGGCCTTCTTCAGCCCCCAACCGCCGGATCCCGAAGTATTCACTACCCTCATTATCAAAAGCTGGATTTACAGAGTCAACGAAAGCGGACGATTTGGACGGTTTCAGGGTGCAGATCGCCGAAAAGTGCGGTTAAACCGTTTTCCATATATCTCCTGCTGGTTTCGCTTCAGCAGGAGAACAAACTTTCAGGGCGAAGTGTAAAATGGACCGTTTTAATCCACTCTGTTCACAGCCGGCATTATACGAAGGGAATGACGTTATCAATATGGAGAACAAGTCGCTTCAAAACCGGGTCTTGATGATTACAACCCTTACCGCGTTTCTCACACCCTTCATTGGGAACGCGATCAACCTCGCGATTCCTGCGATTGGCCGGGATCTGCACGGGACGGTTATCCTTTTGAACTGGATTGTGACAGCTTTTCTGCTGCTTTCCGCGGCCTTTCTCCTGCCTTTTGGCCGGTTAGCGGATTTATACGGCCGTAAACGAATCTTTATGCCGGGGCTGATCCTTTTCTCCGCGGCTACGCTGCTGTGCGGCGTGGCCGGAAATATGGTGCATCTGCTGCTGTACCGCATCATCCAGGGGGTTGGCGCGGCCATGATGTTTTCCACGTCGGTTCCTATAATGGTGTCGGTCTTTCCGCCCACCGAACGCGGCCGTGTGCTTGGAATCAACGCCGCCGCCGTCTATGTCGGTTTGTCGGCTGGTCCTGTGGTCGGCGGGTTTCTGACCGGCGCTATTGGCTGGCGCAGTATCTTTTGGCTGGTCGGGATCTTGGGGGTGCTGGTCGCCGCCGCCGCATACTACTGCCTGCCGGAGGATAAACAGCAACCGGGGCTGGCATGGTCTTCGCCGGCAGTCAATCTGCTCGTGTTCCTTTCGGCATGTTCGTTAGCTGTCGGGAGTGTCCTTCTCATGGTCAGTACCGCGGCCTGGTATCCCTTCTGGCTGGTTGGCGCGGGATTGCTCGGCCTGATCGTGTTCGCGGTTTACGAGTACCAGCCGGGCCGGAGCACAGAACGCTTCGACCTGCTCGGCGCGCTGCTGGTCGTGTTTCCGCTTTGTTACCTGATTTACGGGACGTCCAGCCTGACCACCAGCTCAGTCGGGCCGTATTCTGCCGTCATCGGATTGGTCGGGCTGGTTCTGTTCGGCATTCACGAGTACCGTTTTGCGCATCCCCTGCTCGATGTAGCCGTGCTGGTGAAAAACCGGCCGTTCGCCTTTGCCAACCTGTCAGGCTTAATCAACTACAGCGCAACCTTTTCGACCGGTCTGCTGTTGTCGTATTACCTTCAAATCGTGCGCGGGATGCCCGCTGCCGCGGCGGGAAGCCTGCTGCTGGTTTCACCGGTGGTTCAGGCGGTTCTCTCCCCGATCGCAGGCCGGATGTCGGATCGCTTCCAGCCCCGTCTGGTGGCCGGTCTCGGCATGACCCTGACCACCTTCGGTCTGGGGATTCTGTCCACCTTAGCGGCTGCAACACCGATCTGGGTCATTATCGGCGGACTGATTTCCCTTGGCATCGGCTTCGCCCTGTTCGCAAGCCCCAATACCAACACGGTGATGAGTTCCGTCGAAAAACGCCAATACGGCGTGGCTTCCTCCACCCTGAGCACGATGAGGCTGGTCGGCCAGGCCCTGAGCATGGCCGTTGTCGCGTTTATCTTCGCGGCGGATCATGTCGGGCGCGGGCACCTTTCGGCGGCCCTGGCTCCCGAAATGCTGGCCGCGGTAAAGACCGGCTACATGGTTTTCTCCGGGTTATGTGTGCTGGGCATTCTGGTCACGTTTGCCCAGGGGGAGATTCAGCGCGGCGAAGGCAAGCCGCGGAAAGCATAGGCCCCGGCTCAGTTATCGCCCGGTCTTACGACAGGCATCCGAAGCCAAATCTGAACAGCATTCCGATAAGGGCATCGGGTATAATATAACCAGCGTAAGAGAGCGCTTGATGGTGACCCGGCTTATCATGCGGGAAGGGGAGGATGCGTGTGGAGAGCAGTACCGGTATCGAAAAACCGAAAGAGCAGGTTCAGCAGCCCCCGATTCGTGTCCTGGTCGATGAAAAAGAGATTCATTTCTTTGAACAAATCCCATACTTCAGGGAGGAAGTCCTGTATTTGCCGCTGCGCGCCATTGCGAGCGCGCTCGGAATTAAGATTGCCTGGAATTACCTGACCAGCACCGCCACCATGGTCATCGGCGACCGAAAGGTTCGGGTCAAAATCGGTGCGACCGAAGCAACGGTCAACGGGAAGCACGTACCGCTGGAATCGAAAACCGTGGTCAAAGCCAAACGCATGATGGTGCCGCTCAGCTTTTTCCGTGATGTCATGGGTCTGGAGCATGCAGAATGGATGGTCCTGACCCGGACCGTGGTACTGACTTACAAGGGCGAATACCACAACACCTATAAATACAAAAAGTACACCTTGCCGAAGCAGCCCACACTGTTCAGTGTTGAGTTTCCCTTTCACGATGAGTCGGGGGTCGAGTTCGACGCCTATCTGAGCCTGAATGACATGGTCGACGAACAGTATTATGAGCTTTTCATGATTCTGGACAGCAAATTCGGCGCTGATGTGGCCAAAGACGTGCTTGCCTATGTTCGTATGAAAAAAGAGGAACTGGACGAATTGCACTCGGAACTCTTCAAAACCGATACCCCACATACGATTTACGTGGATTCACCGGCTCACGACCACCGAATCTACGTTTCTGTCCAGCGATAATCCGTCAATCAAAAAGCGGTTTCTGAAGCGCCTATCCCTGGCGCCCGGAAACCGCTTTTTATATCCCCGCCAGGAGCTCCTCAACGGATTGAACCGCGTCCGGGTATGCGATAACCGGCCGTTCAATCAACACTGCCGTGATGCCGGCCATCCGTGCCGCTTCCAGTTTCGTGCCCGTACCGCCAGATTCCCCGCTCTCCTTGGTCACCAACACCGAAATCCCGTATTCCCTGATCAATGCCAGGTTAAATTCAATGCTGCGAACCCCATGCACTGCAATGATGTCTCCGGGCGCAAATCCGGCCTCGGTGCATTTCGCGAGGGAGTCTGCCGCCGGCAGAACCCGGGCAAGCAGCCGCCGGTTCGGCGAGCGTACAGCAGTGAACCGGGTTAGCTCGTTTACACCGATCGCAAGCAAAATCGTACCTGAGCAGCTTATCAATTCGGCTGCGGCCGCTTCCACCCCTTCCGCACGAATAAGCCCGGGCCACGGTGAAAAGATGCCCTTGGCCCGTTCCAGCCGCCGATAGCGCACGCCAAGGTTACGGCATACGGAAATCGCCGTTTGGCTGATCACCTCGGCGAATGGGTGGGTACAGTCCAACACAGTATCAATCGCTTTCGAGCCTATCAAGGCCTTCAGGCTGGATTCGCTCAGTTGGCCGCAGCGCAGCCGTTCCGGGCTTTCCGCCTCCATCTGGGCGAGTCCGGTTCCGGTGGCCACGCTGATTAGATAATCTCGCCGGGCTTCGCGAAGCGCTGCGGCGGTTTGCCGCGCTTCGACGGTGCCGCCCAGAACCAGGATCACAGCACATACCCCCTCGGGGTGACCATTCGCCCGTTGACGATCCGGGTTGCTTGGCAGCCGATGATGACGACCGTCGACATATCGATAGCGTGGTTGAGCAGATCGTCCAATCGGGTAACCACAGCCGCTTGATCCGTCTGGCCGGCCTGGCGCACAATCCCCGCCGGCGTTGAACCAGGCCGGGATTGTCTGATAATCTCGCAGGTCCGCTCAATTTGACGGGTCCGGCCTTTACTTTTCGGATTGTACAGACAGATAACGAGGTCCGCCTCGGCGGCATGCCGCAATCGATCTTCAATCACGTTCCACGGGGTCAGCAGATCCGACAAACTGAGCACCGCAAAATCGTTCATCAGCGGTGCCCCCAGCGCGGCCGCGCCGATCAGCGCCGCGCTGATCCCGGGAATGATCCGAATCGGCGCGGGATTGCCCGCTTGCTCCCCTATTTCCAGCATTAAGCCGGCCATACCGTACACCCCGGGGTCCCCGCTGCTGACCAGCGCGACCCGCTTTCCTTCAGCCGCCAGCCGCAGTGCTTCCCGGCAGCGTTCGGTTTCGCCGCCCATGCCCGATGCCGAAGCGTTTTTACCCGGCGCCATCCGCAAAGCCTGGTCCACATACTTTTCGTAGCCCACCACGATGTCGCATTCCAGCAGCGCGCTCAGCGCTTCCCCCGTCATGGTGTCCAGGGTCCCGGCCCCCAGCCCGATGACATTGATACAGCCCTGCGTTTCCATGGATCGTACTCCTGACTTTCACAGTATTCTAACTACCAGCGTGAACGGTCCTCATACAGGGCCACCGTAACACCCCGGTACTTCGTTTTGGACAAAATTCGGACCGGCTCCCGGCAGGCTAGCCAGGCCGCGGGTTCTGCTACCGCGCCGATCCCTGTGGTCCGGCGCACAAAATCCGAGTTTTCGAAGCGGTCTTCCACGGCAGCGATCGCTGCTTTTGAAAAAGCGGTCACGGGAAGCCCATGATTCGCAGCAGCTGACAGCAAGCCAGGCTCCCGGGCCTTGAAATCGGCAGTCGCAAGCGTAAACAGCGCCCGCGGCGAACATCCGGCCTCTGCCAGAGCTGCTGTCAAAGCAGTTTGCACCACTTGGGCTGAAACGTTTTTACGCAGCCCGATCCCGGCCACTCTGTTTTTCGGGCGAAGGGCGCACCACGGAACCGGGAGATTCGGCAGCGGTTCCCGCGCGGTGATCAAGGCGATGGCCTTTTCTTCAGGATCGATCTCCCACGCCGGACCAATCACATGCCGCCGGACCTGGGAAGGCCAGGCGACCAGGTCAAAAAGGCCGGGGTGATCGGCATAAATCCCGACCGTTTCACCATTGACCAGTGCAGACCCGACGCCCTTCCAGCCTGCGGTATTCACCAGTTCGCGTTCGTATTCGGCCGCCAGCGCATCCAGCGCGGTCAATCCGCGCCGGTCGGTGGCCGTGGTAATCACCGGGGTCGCGCCCAGAATGCCGCCAATGCGCTCTGCCAGGCGGTTGGCCCCGCCGGTATGTCCCGATAACAGGCTGATGGCAAAGTCGCCGGCCTCATCCACCACCACAACCGCCGGATCCCTGTACTTGCCGGCCAGCCGGGGGGCAATAGCGCGCACCGCAATACCCGCCGCGCTGAGAAAGACCAGGGCATCGGCGGTCTCGAACAGATCGCGGACCGTTTCCCCCAGCCCCGGTTGGAAGGCCGTTTCCGACGGTGAGTCGATCCAGCGTTCCGGGCCGTACACCCGGGTTTCGTCTCCCTGGCCACGCAAGCCCGCCGCTAACCCTCGGGCCCGCTGCAGCCCCGGTTCGGTGACCGCCAGCAGCGCGATCCTCATTCCCCGTTGTCTCCTTTCGCGCCCCGGTATTCATGGGTAAAACCGGCACTGTACAAACAGGATGGTTCAAATTCCTCCCGCAGAAAATCACCCACAAAAATCAATGCGGTTTTCTCGATACCGGCCGCGCGCACCTGTTCAGCCAGATCAGCCAGAGTTCCTTGAACCACCTTTTGGTCAGGCCAGGTTGCTTTATACACAACCGCCGCCGGGGTGTCAGGGGGATAGCCGGTTAAAAGATCACGAACCGTTTCTTCCAGCAGTCCACTGCTTAAAAACAAGACCATTGACGCCCGGTGCCGGGCCAGATCGGCGATGCGCTGTCCCTCCGGAACCGGCGTTCGGCCAGCCTGCCGGGTCAAAATGACGGTCTGGGAGACCCCCGGCAGGGTTAATTCCCTTCCCAGTGCGGCCGCGGCCCCAAGAAAAGAGCTCACGCCCGGAACAATTTCATAGTCGATGCCCCGTTCAGCCAGGCGGGCAATCTGTTCCTGCATCGCGCCATAAATAGCCGGATCGCCGGTATGGACGCGCGCAACCAGGGCATTTTCCGCCACCCCGGCTTCCATGACCGCAATCAACTGATCGAGTGTCATTTCGGCACTGTTATAAACCCTGGCCGCCGGTTTCCTGCCCGCCAGGACCGCCTCGTTGACCAGCGATCCGGCCCAGATGATGATGTCGGCTTGATCAATCAGCCGTTTTCCCTTGCAGGTCAGGAGTTCCGGATCTCCCGGTCCGGCTCCGATAAAGACGACCTTCCCCGCCATGGTCATTGCACCCTTTCCTGTTCGTTATGGCTGGCGCCCGCTGATGACAAAAACCGGCGGGCTGCCGGTGAACATACTGTAATCGCCAGCTTCACGCAGTCCGGTTACCGTAATGCCAGCCGCATTGCGCTCTACAAAGCCGAGTTCTTTCAGCCCGGCTTGAACCTCCGCCAGGGTTTCCAGCGTGATGCAAACCGCGACCAACTGACCGTCCTGACGCAGCCGTTTGCGGGCCAGTTCCAGAATCGGGCGCATCGCGCCGCCGCTGCCGCCGATAAATATGCGGTCCGGATCAGGCAGTTCAGCCAGCACGGCCGGCGCCTCCCCCGGAACCACAGTCAGGTTATCCAGCGCAAACCGCTGCTGGTTTGCCATAATCAACTGCCGTGCATCCTCGCGCCGTTCGATGGCATAGACATGTCCCCCATAAGCTGTCAAGGCTGTTTCCACCGAAACCGAACCGGTTCCAGCGCCGATGTCCCAAATGACACTGTCAGACCGCAGGCAAAGCCGGGCCAGAACCACAGCTCTGATCTCGGCGCGGGTCATCGGCACTTCTCCGCGGACGAACCGGTCGTCAGGAATGCCGCCGGTAAGATAAGGCCAATGCTTTTGCTCAGTCCCCAATCAGCATCACGCTCATTCCGTCAAAAGTCATCCCGGCGAGTTCAGCCAGGGATGCGGTCACGATTTGTTCCAGCGGCCAGGAAAGCCGGGAGCCTACCGTTCCGATGCCGTGGCAGCCGCGCCGCACCAGTTCGGCGGCGATTCGCTCTGGCGGCGATTTCGGATCAGTTAGAATGGCAGCGGCTGAACCGCCTGGCGTGATTTCCTGAAGCACGTCCGCCAGGTCTCGCCCATGTGCGCTCAAGACCCGTATTCCCAGAGAAGATCTCCCCAAACGGCTGCAAAGATATTGAACCGAACTGATTCCCGGTTCGATCCGAACCGGAATATTCCCGGCAATCCGCCGAACGATCGGCAAAACGCTGTATACGCCGGGGTCGCCGGAAACCAGAATCCCGGCCGGATTCCCCCCGGTCTCCGCGACGGCTTGCCGGATGGTGCCCTCCAGATCGGTTGTCCAGGGAAACCGCCGGGCCGGTCCTTCTGAAAGCGCGTCCAGAAGCCGTTGGGCTCCGGCCAGCACGGCACATCCGGCCGCCGCCTTGCGCGCAGCGGGTGTGATATAGTCCGGATGCCCCGGTCCCATGCCGATCACCCTGATTTCAAGCATTGATTTCCTCCCTATTGCTCGTAAAATCAAAACGCCCCATCATGAGGCCCTTTACTTCAGCGGCTCCTTCAGCCAGGCCCCGGCGGTTTGATCCACCGCCATCAAACCGGCCCCACGGCCGTAAATAGCAACCCCCACCCGGGTTTCGGCACGGGCCGCGGCTCGTCCCGCGGCCGCCTCAGTAAGCGATTCCCAGACCGTTTCAAGACCATTTTCGTTGATCACCTGAGCCGCGCCAGCGGTCGTTGCTGAAGCCAGGATCTGCTCGATCACCCCGGGCGATGCGCCAGCGCGGGCGGCATGAGCTGCCAGAATCTCCATCCGGGCATCCGCAACCCGGTTATGGGTCTGAAAAATCCCGCCGGCCAGCTTGACGATCTTACCCAGTTCACCAACGATCAGGATTTCCCGAAATCCCTCGTCCCGGCTTGCGTCCAGCGCAGCGCCAACCAGATTGCTCATGATCACAATCCGGTCTTCCGGCAAACCCAGGGTACTGACCGCGAAACTCCGTCCCATTGCGCCCGGGACCAGAATCACCCGGTCAAAACCCGCCGCCTTTACCATATGAATCCCCAGGGCAATCGATTCCTCCAGCGCGGAAACCGACATCGGCTCCACAAGGCCGGTGGTTCCCAGAATCGAGATGCCGCCGACAATACCCAATTCGGGATTGAAGGTCTTTTTGGCTCGTTCCTCCCCGCCGGGAACCTGAAGCCGGATTCGAACACCCGCATTCGGCGGAAGGACCGCATTGACCGCATCCAGAATCATCGCCATGGGCACCGGATTAATCGCCGGTTCCCCCACCGGAACCGCCAGTCCCTGCCGGGTAACCCGACCGATTCCCTCCCCGGTTTCCAGGCGAATCCCGCTGCCCGTCAAGCGTTCGGCCGCAGCTTCGATGACCAGCCCGGTGGTTACATCCGGGTCGTCACCGCCATCTTTCACAATGCCGCAGTACCGGATATCTCCGTCGGTCCGGCTCACGACCGGCAAGGTCAAAGAGACGCCGTCCGGCGTTTCAAGGGTAACGGTTTCAGGCACTTCCCCAAACCAGCAGGCCAAAACGGCCGCTTTGGCCGCGGCCGCGGCACAGGTTCCGGTGGTAAATCCGCGTCTGAGCCATCGATTACCGATCCGCACCGGTTCAAGCATGCTCTTCCTCCAACTGCAAAACCGCCAGCCGCATGAGCGCATTGACCGCCGCCGCCGCGATCGGACTTCCGCCTTTTTTCCCGCGGGTAATGACACAGGGAACGCCGGCCGCGGCAATCGCTTCCTTGGATTCCGCCGCTCCGACAAAGCCAACCGGAACCCCAATCACCAAAGCCGGTCTGGCGGCTCCGGTTTCAATCAACCGGGCCAGTTCGAACAATGCGGTGGGCGCATTGCCGATCGCGAAGATCTGTGCTTTGGGGTCGGCTACCGCCCGCCGCATGGAAACCATAGCCCGGGTAATGCCCTGCGCCTGAGCCTGTCCGGCAACTTCCGGATCGTCCATATAGCATGCCGTCTTTGCTTTCATGCGGTTCAATAATGCCTGATTGATTCCGGCCTGAGCCATTCGGGTATCAGTGACCACGGTGCACCCCTGCAGCAAAGCCTTGATGCCGGCTTCGGCCGCACCCGGTGAAAGCTCAGTAATTTCAGCGTATTCCAGATCGGCTGTGGCATGGATCATTCGCCGAATCACAGCGCCTTCCGCCTCGGACCAGGATCTGGTCCCCAGCGCCGCATCGATCAATTGGTAACTTACTGTTTCGATTTGCGCCGGATTCTCTATAAACGCCATCTGGATCACCCCTTTCGAGCCAGAATCATGGACAGATAATCGGCTTTTACACCGCGCATCTTTCGAATATCGGGCTCAATCGTTTCTCTGTCCAGGTCCAGCCTGGAAACGAACACTGCGCGGTCCGCCATGCCGGAGCGCTCCAGGCTGTCAATCACTTCGGCACAATCACCGCTCGCTTTCATCAGAACCGCCGTATCGACGTTTTGCAGCAGGTTATCCAGGCCGCCGTTTTCGTGAACCGAAGGCACAATCGCAACCCGCTCCCCCTGCTCGGCCAGCACGAACCCGGCCCGGGCCGCCGCGGCTGAAAACGAAGTCACACCGGGAATTGCCCGGCACAAAACCTGCAGCGCCGCCAATCGTCTTTCCAGGTATATGTAGGTCGAATAGAGCATCGGATCGCCAAGCGTCACGATACCGACCTGTTTTCCGGCCGAAGTCCAGGCCGCGATCTCGTCACTGGCCGAATTCACCGCAGCATCTCGGCCTTCCTTCTGGAGTCGCATGGGAAATACCCGAAATACCACCTCGGTTCGTTCGGTCAAGTACGGTTTCGCCGCTTGATAAGCCACACTGGTCCGGCCCTCCTTGCTGAGCGGCGCGATCAACACGTCCAGCGCCGTCAGGGTACGGACCGCTTTCACGGTCAGGAGTTCGGGATCACCGGTCCCCACCCCGATCCCATAGAAAATGCCGTTCAATCCATCACGTCCTCACATTAGTCCAGGTCATATTCCAGATAATGCTCATAGCGCCCCGCCGCCGCATCCAGCGCGTGCGCGGCGTAAATACCGCCGATGGCCGGATTTTCGCCCAGGCCGGTCAGCAGGGTCTGAACCGCCATGCCTTTGGCCTTCAGCCGGCTCTCCCAACTGTTCGGGCCCGGTCCGCTCATGTCATTGCGGGCATGATCGCCGGCCACCACCATAAACGGCAGCAGGGTGACTTCCTCAGGTTTTTCCCGGCACAGCACCGGCAGCACATCGTCAAAGTACGGGGCACCCTCCACCGAAGCCAGGTAGATCTGTTTGTGTCCCGCTTCATGAATCGTTCGCTCCAGAAAGGCATAACAGGCGTTGGCCGGGTCCGGCGTACCGTGTGACATCATCAGCACGGCGCGGTTGGAACCGCTATCCGGCAGCGCCGGCACCATCGCCTCAACAACCGCCCGGTAGTCGTCAGGCAGGTCTTCCCCGCGGGAAAAATACAACAGCGGGCGGCCAACCGAAACCCGCCCGAAACGCGTTTTGTTCCGGCGTACAAGCTGCATCAGCTTTTTAAATTCCAGCCCCGGAACCACATGCAAGGGCTGCACGATCACCTCGTGATATCCATCCTGATGGAGCGCTTCAAAAGCGTCCGCCACCGACTCGACCGCTTCACCCTCCAGGGCCTTTAGCTTGCGGACGATGGTTGGCGAGGTATACGCAAGCCGGGTTTCACAGCCTGGAAAGGCCTCCCCAATGCGTTTGACCAACGGATCAATACCTGCTTTGCGCGCCTCCGGAAAAGACGTGCCGAACCCAGCCACCAGAATAGCGCAATCGGTACGATTCTTCTCCCCCATCAAACCCCGCCCCCTCTTACCGATTCATGCAACGTCCACTGAAACGGCCCATTCGAAACAATCAACTCTCAATTCCGTGCCGGGCCGGATCGCCCCGGTGAAAATAATGCTTGATTTCCCGCATCTCGGTGACCAGATCGGCCGCCGCGATGATGCGTTCGGTGGCATATCGCCCGGTCAAAACCAGTTCCAATTCAGGATGCCGGTTCTGGATCAGTTCCAGCAACTCATCCTCTGCGACTAAACCATAATACTGGGCGATCAAAATTTCGTCGAGCACCAGCAATCGAACCGTGCCGCTCTGAGCCATTTCCCGTGCCGTTTCAAAGGCCACCCGCGTTTCTGAGGCGACTTCCTGCCGCTCAGCCTCGGACAACTGTTTGAAAAAGGCATGCTCCCTGGTGCAGCGTATCACCCGAACCGGCGGTTGCAGGCTCTCCAGGACCGCCAATTCCGAAGAATGGCCCGATTTTAAAAACTGCAATAGCGCAGCCGGCCAGCCCGCACCGCAGGCTCTTACCGTCAAGCCGACTGCCGCCGTGGTTTTCCCCTTCCCGTTTCCTGTATAGACATGAACCCGTCCCCGGTTTTCCGAATCAACCATGGTTTCAGCCTCCTGTCAGGGTTGTGCGCAATTGCTGCGCGAGCAATGCATTATCCCGGGCCGATTTCACCGCGACCCGGAAGAAATAAGCGTCCAATCCTTTAAAATCCGCGGCGTCACGGATCATCAGGCCCTGTTCCAACAGCCGATGGCGAAGCTGCGCCGCCGTCATGGATTCGCCCGCCAGCCGAAGCAGCAGATAATTCGCCTGGCCGGGGAAAACCCGAATACCCGGGATTCCGGCTAATTCCGCTTCGAACGCCGGCCGTTCGGCCTTCAGCCATTCCCTGCTCCGCGTAATAAACGCATGATCGCGAACTGCGGCGGGGCCTGCGACGGCCGCGAAACCGTTGACCGACCAGGGCTCGGCCGCCTGGTTCAGGGCATTGACGATCGATTGATTCATGCAGACCGCATAGCCCAACCGCAGCCCCGGCATGCCGAAAAACTTGGTCTGGGCCCGCAGGACGATCACCGGATCACCGGGGCGCAGCCTGCCGATAAATGACCGTTCCGGTTCATCCGGCAAAAACTCGGCAAAAGTCTCATCCACGATCAGCGTCATCCGGCAGTCACGGGCGAAAGCCAGAAGGGCCTTCATATCGGGCTGCGAAAAGCAAAGCCCGGTTGGGTTATTAGGCTGGCAGATCACGGCGCAGTCAGCCTTTCCATCCATCGCCGCGGTTTGAAACGCCTCCGCCGAAAACGCAAAGTCCTTTCGCCAGTCGAGCACCAGATGCTGTACCGTGTGACCCGCCAGCACCGCGGCCCGTTCATATTCCGAATACAAGGGAAGCGGCAGCAGCACCCGGCCAGCCGGCAGTGCCCGGAACAGGCTGAACATCAGTTGCGTGGCACCGTTTCCCACGATGACCGTTTCCAGGTCCACGCCGCAGTACTCCGCCAGGGCCGAACGCAAGGCCCGGTAATCCGGATCAGGATAAACCGGCAGCCAGTCTGGCGCATCGGCCAGCAGCCGCCGCACCGCTTCCGGCGGACCCAGCGGGTTAATGCTGGCGCTGAAATCGATCACATCGCCCGAATGCGCGTGTATATTCCCACCATGTAGGAAAGGGGACACACCTTGATGCTTCATATTTCGCTTCGCTCCATAACGCGCTTATAGGATCAATATCATCCCCGCCAGTGCAACACTAAGCCCGCCAAACGCGGCCCGGCGCATAAGGCCGACCGAACGCGCAATGTCTTGCCCGCCAGCCTCCCGCCCGTTCGGATTCATGACCGGCCGCTCGGTAACGATCCCGCCATAGGACGCCGGTCCGCCGAGCCGCACGCCCAGCACCCGGGCGAAGGCCGCTTCCGGATACCCGCTGTTCGGGCTGGCATGCTTTTTCGCGTCTTCCCGGACACCGTCCCAGACCGCCCCCGGGCTTCCGGCGGAGATCCAGCAAAGCGCAGGAATCAGAAACCAGGCGGCAAACCGTGCGCCTATCCAGTTCGCGGCATCATCCAGCCGTGCGGCTACCCGTCCAAGATCCCGGTATTGATCGTTCTTGTATCCAATCATCGAATCCAGCGTGCTGATCGCCTTAAACGCCATCGCACCCGGGGCCCCCGCGATCATAAAAAACAGCAGGGGGCTGATAATGCCGTCCACCAGATTTTCGGCAGTGGTCTCAATCGCGGCTCTACTTATGCCGGCTTCATCAAGGTTCTCGGTATCCCGGCCCACCAACCGGGCAATTCGGCGCCGGGCCTGTGCCAGATTGCCGTCTTTCATCGCACTGGCGACCGAACCGGCTTCGGACGCCAGGTCCCCGGTACACAGAATCAGATACGCCAGAATCATATTTGCCGCTAATCCAGCCGCCCATCCAAGCGCTGACGCCGCAGCGATGATCAGCGCGGTGAGCGCCCAGGCGATACCCACGACGCCCAGAGTCAGCAGCCCGCCGCCGAGCCTGAGGTTCTCCGGTGTCACCGCCCAGCGCCGCACCAACGTTTCGCCCCGGCTGATCAGCCACCCGATCCCGCGAACCGGGTGCGGCATCCAGTACGGATCCCCAACCAACAGATCCAGTACGAATCCGCCCAGCAGGCCAAAAATCGCAGTCATTTGGTCCCTATCCCGCCTCGCCCGAGCGGGCGATGAAGCCCGGTAATCCGGACGATTTTATTCATGTCCAGGTTTTCGGCCAGCAGCCGGGCGAATTCGTCGAGCATCCGGTCGCGATACCGGTCAGCGTCCAGCGCTTCGACCGGCGCCGGAAACTCGCCCCGTTTGCGTTTAAGATTATCGATTACACCCCGGGAAAACGCCGGACTGTCAAAAATGCCGTGGACGTAGGTGCCGAAAACTCGGCCCGAGTCGCTCAAGGCGCCGTCTCTCACTTTCTCGCCATCCGGGCGGGTCAGGATCAGCGGCGCGCGGCCGCGGCGCCGTTCCGTACGCCCGATATGGATTTCATAACCCTGAAAACCTGTGCCGTCCAGTCCTGCGATCATACCCGCCGCATGGTTCAGCACTTTTCCTTCCACTTGGGCCGTGATTTTACGGTCGCCAAAAACGGTAAACACATCCAGCAGGCCGATCCCGGCAACCTTTTCCGTCGTTCCTTCGCTCAGCATCGGATTGTGAATCATGGTTCCCAGCATTTGATACCCCCCGCACAGCCCGGCGATTTGGCCGCCGCCTTCGTGATGGGCCCGGATCGCTTCCACCAATCCCCGGCTTCGCAGCCAGATCAGATCAGCGATCGTGTTCTTGGAACCCGGCAGGATCACCAGGTCCGCCCCGGCGACTTCCGCCGGGGATGTCACATAGGTCAGGTCGACATCGGGCTGGCGCGCCAGCCATTCAAAATCGGTAAAGTTTGCGATTCTCGGCAGTCGTACGACTCGGATCGCCACCCGGGAACCCGGTGCCGGCTGAGAGCCGCGGCCCGCAGTTGGGCGGTTCAGTTCCACCGCCCCATCCTCTTCATCAAGATCGAGCTCACGATAGGGCACCACGCCCAGTACCGGAACCTTGATCAGCTGTTTAAGCATGCGCAGCCCCGGCTTTAAGATCTCGGGATCACCGCGGAATTTATTGATTATAACCCCCTGAATCCGGGAACGGTCTGCCTCGGGCAGCAGCAGCATGGTGCCTGCCAGCGCGGCAAACACCCCGCCGCGGTCAATATCGCCAACCAGGAGAACCGGCGCGTCGGCCATCTGAGCCATTCCCATATTCACCAGATCGTTTTCCATCAGGTTGATTTCTGCCGGGCTGCCCGCCCCTTCGATAATGATCAGATCGTTTTCGGCCGCCAGCCGCTGATACGCCTGTTCGACCGTATGCCGCAGTTTCGGCTTCGTCCGATGGTATTCGGCGGCCGTCATCTCACAAAGCACCTTCCCGAGCACCACCACCTGGCTGCGGCTGTCGGCCATCGGTTTGAGCAGGATCGGGTTCATCAGCACGGAAGGCTCGACACCGGCGGCCTGTGCCTGGACCGCCTGCGCCCGCCCGATTTCACCGCCCTCAGCCGTCACGCAGGCATTATTGGACATATTCTGGGCCTTAAACGGGGCAACCCGGTACCCCTGCCGGGAAAACCAGCGGCACAACCCGGCGGTGATGACGCTCTTCCCCACTGACGAGGCGGTTCCTTGAATCATTAGGCTCTTCGCCGTCATGTCTTAAGACTCCTTATCGCCAGGCCTGGCAGGCGTTCAGAAAATGAACCGCCAGGCTCGGATTGCTCCAAAAATTCAGATGCGGGTAGGCCGCAAGCGTGTTTTCTTTGATAAAACCGCATTCCCAGGTCCGGCCGTCGGAAGCCCGGCTCACCGAGTAGGCGGTTGGAATGCCGGAAACATCCGCGGCCGAATAATGAAACTCGTGCGCCCGAAAAACGGTTCCACGGGGTCCGATCACGGTATCGCGGGTCTGGGTAACGGTCACATAGCCGAAACGCTGCAATTGGTCCGTCATCCGGACCGATGCCGGTAAAAAGCCCGTCATCGGGTAGGTTTCCCCGGATGCATCACAAAGCTGCCCGGCCAACAGCATGAGACCGCCGCACTCTGCCAGGCAGGGCATCCCATTATCAAGCGCCTGTGCAATCGCGGCTTTCATCCGGTGGTTTTCCGAAAGCTCCCGGGCAAAAACCTCGGGAAAGCCGCCGCCGATGAGCAGCCCGTTTACGTCTGCCGGGAGGCCGGGATCGGCCAGTGGGCTGAAAGGAACCAGTTGGGCGCCCAGCCGCTCCAGCAAATCCAGGCTGTCCTGGTAATAGAAATGAAACGCCCGGTCTTTAGCCACGCCGATTCGAACCGCATGTACCGGGGCTAAACCGGCCGCCGGGTCAGCCGGCTGCTGAAAGACCGGCGCGGTTGCTGCCAGCCTGAGAAGCAGCTCCAGGTCAAGATGTTCTTCCACCGCTGCCCGAAGCGTTTGGATTCGGGATGGCAAATTGGCGAGTTCGGCCGCCGGAACCAGGCCAAGATGGCGCGACCCCAGTGAAAAATCACTGCTCCGCGGCAACCCGCCCAGCACCGAGATCCCGGTCGATTGTTCCACTGCCGACCGAATCGTGTTCAGATGCCGCGCGTGGCTGAAACGGTTCACAATCACCCCGGCCAGTTTCAGCGACGGATTATACTGCTGATACCCGAGTACAAGGGCCGCCGCGCTTGTTGCCATCCCCTGCACGTCAATCACCAGAATCACCGGGCTTTCCAGCAGCATCGCCGCCTCGGCCGTGCTGGCGCTCCCCTGGGAACCGATGCCGTCATAAAGCCCCATAACACCTTCGATCAAAGCAACATCCGCACCGGCGGCGTTTCGTTCAAACAGGTACCGCAAAGTGTTTTCGGACAGCATCCACCCATCCAGGTTGCGGCCGGGGCGGCCGGTCAGTTCGCCGTAAAAAGCGGGATCGATATAGTCAGGACCTGTTTTATATGCCTGAACGGTGACACCGCGTGCCGTTAAGGCGGCTGCAATACCCATCGCTGTCGTTGTCTTACCGCAGCCGCTGTGCGTGCCAGCAATGACCACGCGTGGCATGTTCAAATCGATCCCTCCCTTCGGGCTTTTTCGATGCGACAGATTAATACATGGCTACAAGAGCCATTAACGCGGCGGTTTCAACGATTTCTTCAATGGCCCCATAGGTATCGCCGGTCAGTCCCTTCAGCCGGCGCGCCAGCAGAGCGGACAGCGCTGCGGCACCAAAAAGCGAAACCAGCACGGCATAAACCCCGCCGCGTTCCACCAGCCCGAAAACGATCAATAAGAAGACTGCGGTTGCGAACGCAAGCCGAATGCGGCCTTTTCCCGGTTGGAAGGCTTGAGCCACACCACCCTGCTGCCGCGCGTAAGGATACAGCGTCAGACCATAGACCATCCCCCACCGGCCCGCAGCCGCCGCGGCCATGAGAATCCCCGGCACGACCGCCGCCGGGGCTGAGCCAATCAAATCAGCCAGAAGGCTCCATTTTAAAAGATATACAAGTAACGCAGCCGCGGCGCCCATTGCGCCAACCCGGCTGTCGCGCATGATTTCAAGGGTTCTTTCCCGGCTGCGGCGGGCCATGATGCCATCCGCGGTATCCATCAAACCGTCCGAATGCAGCCCGCCGCTCATCACCCAGGATACCAACAGCACCACCGCCGCGGAAACCCCGGGCGCGAGCCAAAAGCTGGTTAACCAGCCCGCAAGCGCTGCCATTCCGGCCACCACAATACCGACCAGTGGAAACCAGCCAGCCGCGGCTTGCATCATATCTTCATCGCCTTCAGTCCAACCCGGCAGCGGCAGGATGGTCAGAAAACGAAAGGCGGCCAGTAAACTCTCAAGCATGGTTCGTCCTCCTCTATCCCCACCAGTCCGGCAAATTCCGCAGACCACTTTTGATCTGAAGTGGCTGTCCGGCCACCAGCAGCCATACCTCATCGGCGGCAGCCGCCAACCGTTGATTGCATTCCCCCAAGAGATCGCGGTACGCCCGGCCCAGTTCATGGGCCGGCACAACGCCGAGTCCCACCTCGCCAGTCACCACCGCCACCTCCCAGGGTCCGGTCCGCAGGTTTTCGATCAGCGTATCCATCCGGTTCAAAACCCCGGCCACCGATTCGGACTCTCCATCCCTGGCTAAGCCGCTGCGCAGCATCCAATTTGATACAAGCAGACTGAGGCAGTCGATCAGCACAATCGCTTCACCCGCCGGAAGCACCGATTCCACCGCGTCAACCGTTTCCCGAGTTTCCCAGTTTTCGGGACGGCGCGCCCGATGGCGGTCAATCCGCTTTCTCATTTCCTCATCTAGGGCCTCGGCGGTTGCGATATAGACGACGGGCGTCCCGGAGCAGGCAGCGGCTCTCGCATTGGCCCAGCGTTCGGCCGCTTCGCTTTTGCCACTCCGGGTCCCCCCGGTAAACATCATCAAGCGATTCATGAAAGCGCGCCCTTTCAATCAATTGCGCCGGATATGCCGGCGGAATCAAACGTTGCCATCTCATGAACGATCTTCATTGCCGCCCGAAGCATGCCAATCGCCAGTGCGGCACCGGTCCCTTCACCCAATCTGAGGTTCAGCTTCAGCACCGGTGTCAGTCCGAGCAATTCGAGCAGATAGCGGTGACCCGCTTCGGCGGATTCGTGGGATGCGATCATATAACGGACCGACAGCGGTGCCAGCCGGGCCGCGATCAACGCGGCCGCCCCGGAAATATAACCGTCAATCACGCAGATCTTGCGCTCAGCCGCCGCCCCAAGAATGACGCCGGCCAAGCCGCCGATTTCCAATCCCCCGACCTTGGACAGCACATCCAGGGCATCGCGCGGATCAGGCTGGTTGACAGCCAGAGCCCGTCGAATCGCCTCAACTTTGCGCCGCAGCCCGTCATGATTGATCCCGGTGCCGCGGCCTGCGCAGGTTTCGGGCGGCAGAGAGCTTAGAGCCGCTAGAATGGCCGCACTCGGCGTAGTATTGCCGATACCCATATCGCCCGTCCCAATGATATCGGCCCCTCTCGCGATCTCGAATTGGACGGCTCTGATGCCCGCTTCCACCGCGGCAACCGCCTCATCCCTCGTCATGGCCGGTCCTTGTGCAATATTGTCCGTCCCGGGCCGCACCCGCGCAGGAATGACACCCGTAAGACCATGGTCAGCCTTCACCCCCAGATCGACGACCGAAACCCGGGCGCCGACATGCCGGGCCAGCACGTTAATTGCGGCGCCGCCGTTCATAAAGTTAGCCAGCATCTGCACCGTAACCTCCTGGGGAAAGGCACTGACCCCTTCCTCAACAACACCATGATCGCCGGCCATCGTCAGGATCACGGCATCTTTTAAAAACGGTTTTGCGGAACCGGCAATTCCCGCCGCGTGCACCGCCAGCTGTTCCAATACCCCAAGGCTTCCCGGCGGTTTGGTCAGCCGGGTCTGCCACTCACCAGCCGCGGCCATGGCGGCTTCATCCAACGGTTGAATACGGGCTATGGTTCTCGTTAATAATTCCACAGTATCTTCCCCTTTCAAAGAAAGCCGCGTTACGACGCACGGGCCGCGCCCCGTAAATAACAAAAGCCGCCGCGACTGACATAAAAATCGCGGCGACATCAGGCTTTGCCGGTGTCAAAGCGTCTTCTTACCCCAGAAGTACGATATATCTCATTCCGGCCGGTCTCCTGGCTTTCGTTCATCCTACTTCCCGCGCCTTCCCGAAACAGGTGGCATTGTGCGGGGTTCGTCCCGATCACAGTAGGGGATAATCTGCAGCGGGTTCGCACCGCTTTCCCAGGCCCGGCCATCCGGGCCGCCGGAATGATTTTCCTTTTTTCATGGACTGCTTTGATTATAACCCAATCCGGCCAAAAGATGTTGCGCGGACACGGATAATCCGGGGTGGAATTTTTTCGCGAACAGCCATAAACGGCTCGTTTTCGTGTATGATTCATAATAGCACGCAATGTTTTGCTTTCCCTGTAAGCGCCGGCCGGTATGTTTCCTTGAACCCGGCGAACCGCATTGATACCCCTGGCGCGTTAAGAAAGGAGCGGTCACCTTGGACGAATTGAAACGCAGTTTCACTTACCCCCAGTCGGATGAAAACTGGATCATGAAAACCGTAATTGGCGCCCTGCTTTTCTGGATTCCAATCATTAATTTCTTCTTTTTTGGATATAACCTGGCCTCGGCTCGTTTGGGCAGCCAGGACCGCCTGGAAATGCCGGAATGGGATACCCTGAACGAGCACTTCCTGAATGGATTCATGGTTTTCCTCATTAGTCTCGGTTATCAGGCGATCCCTATCCTGGTTCTGATCTTATCCGTCGGCGGCAGCCTGATTTCGTTGGGAATCGGCAGCGCCCTTGGCGCTGGGGCCGGAATAGCCGGCGGCATGGTTTTATGGTGGATACTTACCATGGTATTCGGCTTTTTCATGCCTATGGCCTTGAGTGCCTATGCCGCAACCGGTCAAATGGCGGACGCATTCGCGTTGGGCGAACTCTGGCGGCGGATGAGCCTCGTCCTGCAGGAGTACATTCTTGCCTATGCCGCTTTCTGGATTGGCTCCGCGATCATCACCTGCTTCTATACGATCCCGATGATCGGTTGGATTGCGGCCTGGTTCGGAGAAGCCTATCTGCTGATTGTTCTGTCCAACCATTTCGGCCGGCTGTACCGCGAAGCCAGCAATGCGTGCCAAATTCCTTAGCCTTGGTTAATCCTCCGGCAAGCAGTGATATTTTCCTATAGCACGAAAAAAAGGAACCGGATGGCCCATCAGACCTTATTCCGGTTCCTTTTATCATTCTTGCCGTGAGCGTTTACGATTCTTTCTGCACCTTTTTCTCCTTGTAAGCCCGAAGCCGGGTGCGAACCGCGTTGTCCACCTGAACCTGCCGGGCTCCGACCACAATAGCCTCAAGCGCTTCCGGCTGATCGGTCAACAGCCGGCTAACCGCCAGCGGTTTCCCCTCCGATTGCTCCGTCAGGATCACGTAATCGTGGAGCTTGGGCCAGCCGCGGCCTTCCATCATGAGTTCCATCTCTTCCCACTTCACCAAGCGTTTGGACAATCCAAACCATTCGGTGGTCTCAATCCCGGTGTCGGCGACAGTCAGCTGGAAGGACCACAGGTCCACGGTCAAACCGAGTGAAACCAGGAAACAGACTGCGAACAGCCCCATATCAAATGATGTAAGATCAGAACGGTACTCGTACAGATACACCGCAAACAGAGCGGTCAGCAGAATCGTTACCAGCCTTGGCCAGATAGAATACGAATAGACTTTCATTGGTCACACTCCTTGATTACACCTTCGTGAAGTAAGGATTATTATACCACTTTCGCTGTCAGGGGAATGGACAAACGGATAGAATAAACGATTTCCAGGATTCCTTTCCGCCCCGGGGATATACTACGTGCAAACCCCAGCAAAGGACTTAAAGCCAACCATGACTGTTCACGCACTGGCCGAAGAAACCCTGTTCCCGCCCGAATCGGAGATTCCCTCTCATTTGCGGATTGATCCCCCGATTCATCAGAACTACTCACTGAGCAGCGGAACCCTGGTCCCCTGGCCCGGCCCCTTGACGCCGGTCGAATCGCCGATTCGTTTGCTCCGCGGCAGCGATCTGGTTCCTAAAATGCTTGGTTTTTCCCCGCGGCTTTCGATGGAAGCATCCCGCGAGGCTTTTGAAGCGGCCCACCGCGCCTATGACGCAGGTTCCGGCCACTGGCCAATGCTTGGGCTGGAAGGCCGCTGTGAAGTGCTGGAACAGTTTGCTGACCGGATGCAGGCTGTACGGGACGAGGTCGTCCGGCTGCTGATGTGGGAAATTGCCAAACCGTTTGAAGAGGCGGAAGACGAATTTGATCGGACGCTTGGGTATATCCATGACACTGTCGACGCGGTTCGGGAGGGGATGGCACGCAATCTAAGCCTGTTTCATCAGGAAGGCTTTGTCGCCCGGTGCGGCCGCGCACCCCTCGGCGTGGTTCTCAGCATGGGGCCTTATAACTACCCATTAAACGAAACCTTCGCCACCCTCATTCCCGCACTGCTGATGGGCAACACCCTTGTGATGAAACCGCCGCGCCTGGGCGTTCTGCTGAACCAGCCCCTGCTCCCGGCATTTCGCGACTTGTTCCCGCCCGGCGTGGTCAATATCATCTATGGTCACGGCGAGGAAATCATTCCTCCCATCATTCAATCCGGCGAGCTGAATGGTCTGGCGTTTGTCGGCTCGGCCGGGGTCGGCGCCGAACTGCTGCGTTCACACCCGCACCCCAACCGTCTGACCGCCATCCTCGGGCTTGAGGCCAAAAATGCGGCAATCGTTCTGCCTGACGCCGATCTGGAAGTGGCCGCCGAGGAAATCACGCGCGGGGCCTTCACTTACAACGGTCAGCGCTGTACCGCAATCAAAATCGTTTTTGTTCACCGGCGCATCGCGGAACGCTTCCTGAACTTGCTGGCTGAAGCCGCCGACCGGCTCGTGGTTGGCCCGCCCTGGGCGCCGGACGTTCAAATCACCCCGATGGCGGAAGTTTCGCGGGCCGAATACCTGGCCGAGGCGATTCACGAAGCCCGCGAACTCGGCGCGGACATCGTCAACCACAACGGCGGTCATGTCCGGGAAAACTACGTGTATCCAACGATCATCTACCCGGCATCGCCCGACGCCCGGCTGTATCGGGAAGAGCAGTTTGGGCCGGTACTGCCTGTGATTCCGTTCGTTCACCGGGAAACCCCGCTCAAGTATCTAAAATCCGGGCGTTACGGTCTTCAGGCCAGCCTCTTCGGGACCGATCCGGATTCATTGGCCGAAATGATTCAACCCATGCTGGGGCTGGTCGGCCGGGTCAACCTGAACAGCCAATGCCAGCGCGGGCCTGATGTGCTTCCGTTTTCCGCTCGCAAGGATTCCGGGTTGGGAACCCTTTCGGTGACCGAAGCGCTTCAGGCGTTTTCCCTTCCGGTCACCGTGGCTGGCCGTGCCACCGAGATCAACCACGCCTTGTTCCATGCGATGACAAACGGCGGTTCCGCACCGTTTCTCAGCAGCGCGTTTCCGCCGTAGTTCCGTTCTATTCAGGCTGGCCGGTTATTCCTATGATGCGTAATCGACCGCGGCCGAAGCTTCCCGGACCGATACGATGTATTGGGCAACTTCAACGTGCGCCGGATGCTTCTGATAGCGATCCAGGTCCTCAAGCGAGTCAAACCGGGCAATCAAGGCCAGATCCCAGGATCGTTCCTCGTGCAGCACGTCGATCCCAACCTCCAGATGACGGATCACCGGAACCACTTCGCGAAGACTCTCGATCCGCGCTTTGATGTCCGCCAAATGAGCCGGGCTTTTGTCCTTGAAGCGAAAGAACACCACATGTGTGACCATGGTTATCGCCTCCGTTTTAATTCAGAAAAGATCTGGTCCAGCGAGACCTTCTTCTCCACCAGGAGAACCATCAGATGATAGATCAGATCCGATGCTTCATAAATCAATTCGCTCTGGTCCGGATTCTTAGCCGCAATAATGACCTCGGCGCTTTCCTCCCCGACTTTTTTAAGGATCTTGTCGATGCCTTTTTCAAACAGGTAAGTGGTATAAGACCCTTCCGGGCGCTCCGCGTAACGGCTCCGGATAAGCTCCATCAATTCCAATAGGATCGCGGGCCCGGTTTCGCCGTATGCTTCATCCGGGGAAATTTTTACTTTTTCGAGCTCTTCACCGCTGCTGTTTCGGTAGAAACAAGACTGGTGCCCGGTATGGCAGGCCGGTCCGGCCGGCAAGGCCAGCACAAGCAGCGTATCGGCATCGCAGTCATACCGGATATCGGCCACTCTCAGCACATTGCCGGAGCTTTCACCCTTCTGCCACAACATCTGCCGGCTGCGGGAATAGAAACAGGCCAGATTGGATTCCACCGTCCGGGTCAAGGCCTCGCGATTCATGTAGGCCATCATCAAAACGTCCCTGGTTACGGCATCCTGCACAATCGCCGGGATCAAACCGTGCTCGTCGAATTTCAGCGTCTCCATCCAGTCATTCATCGCCGTACCTGCACCCCTTGTTCACTCAAATATTGTTTGGCTTCCGCCACGGTATATTCACGGTAATGGAAAATCGAAGCCACCAGGGCCGCATCAGCCTTGCCCTCGGTCAGGGCGTCGGCAAGATGCCCAAGCTTCCCGGCCCCGCCGGAAGCAATCACAGGAATCGTTACGGCCTCGCTGATCGCCCGGGTTAACTCAACGTCATAACCGTCCTTGGTGCCATCCTGGTCCATGCTGGTCAGCAGGATTTCTCCGGCTCCCAGGCTTTCCGCGCGCTGAGCCCACCAAACGGCGTCGATACCGGTTCCGGTCCGGCCGCCGTTGACAAAGACCTCCCATTTCCCAGGCTCAGCTCGTCTGGCGTCAATCGCCACCACAATACATTGACTGCCGAAGCGGCGCGAGGCATCCTGCACCAATTGGGGGTTCTTCACCGCCGCGGTATTCAGTGAAATCTTGTCCGCACCGGCTAGAAGCATCGCCCGGATATCCTCCAGGGTCCGCAGCCCGCCCCCGACCGTAAATGGGATAAACACCTTCTCTGCCGTGCGGCGGACCACGTCAATCATAATGCCGCGCTGCTCCGCTGATGCCGTAATGTCCAGAAAGACCAACTCATCAGCTCCGGACTTGTCGTAAAACGCTGCCTGTTCCACCGGATCGCCGGCATCCTGCAGATCAACGAAATTAACGCCTTTTACCACCCGCCCGGCATGAACGTCCAGGCACGGGATCACTCGTTTGGCCAGCATGTTCTCACAACCCGTTTTTCAAATTTCGCGGTTACGCGCTATTGCTTCCCTTCGACCGCGGCCAACGCCTCGGACAGGGTAAACCTTGCTTCGTACAGGGCTTTGCCGACAATGGCGCCTTCAACTCCGGGCAGCGCTTTCAGCGCCATCAAATCATCCACCGTCGTCACACCGCCGGAGGCGATCACTGAAAGACCCGATTGGTCAGCCATCTCACGGATTGCTGGGAGGTTCGGCCCCTGCAGGAGTCCGTCCCGGCTGACATCGGTATAGATGGTACGCAGGACGCCGCGGGCTTTCATGGCTTGTGCCAATTCCAGGGCCGGGGTTTCGGTCACGTCTTCCCAGCCGTGCACGGCCACCATGCCGTCGCGAGCGTCAATCCCGACAATGAAGCGTTCGGGCCCGAATTGGTCCAGCAGCCGGCTGACGAAATCCTGATCCTGCTGGGCGCGGGTGCCGACGATAATCCGGGAAACCCCCGCATTCAGGTATTCAGTCGCGGTTTGCAGGTCCCGGATGCCGCCTCCAAGCTGCATCGGAATGCTCAACGACGCGGCAATCCTGCGGATGAGATCCCGATTTTTCGGGACCCCCGAGAATGCGCCGTCCAGATCGACCACGTGAAGATACCGGGCACCCTGACTCTGCCAATTCAAGGCCATCTCGACCGGGTCCCGGCCATAGACCTTGGAATCCTCTTTTTTCCCCTGGACCAGACGGACACAGACGCCGTCCTTGATATCCACTGCCGGAAAAATGATCATGATTACAGCAGCTCCCCAAAATTCTTCAGAATTTGAAGTCCCAAATCACTCGATTTTTCCGGGTGAAACTGGACTCCGAAAAGGTTTCCTTTCTGGATCGCGCAGGTAAAATCAAGCCCGTATTCACAGGTGCCAACGGTAACCGATTCCGCAGGATCACAGTAGAAAGAATGAACGAAATAAAAATAGGCGTTGTCGGGAATCCCGGCAAACAGCGGACAATTGCCGTGCTGCACCAGCTGGTTCCATCCCATGTGCGGGACTTTGCGCCCGGCCGGAAATCGGATCACCCGCCCCTGCACCAGATCCAGCCCTTCATGAATCCCGTCCTCTTCACTTTCGCTGAAAAGCAGCTGCAGGCCAAGACAAACGCCCAAAAGCGGCCGTTTGCGCCGCACCACTTCAAATACCGCCTGGTCCATCCCGGTGCGCTTCAGGTTCGCGATCGCGTCCCGAAACGCGCCAACGCCCGGCAAAATCACGCCGTCGGCGCCGGCCACCTCGTCCGGGTTGGTGGAAATCATGGCCTCAAAGCCGCTTTTTTCCAGGCCCTTCTGCACACTGCGCAGATTGCCCATCCCGTAATCGATGATCGATATCATGATCCTGTCTCCTAAGTATTAAGCCATCCGGTTTTCCTAGAGTTTGCCCTTGGTGGACCAGACGCCTTCCATTTTCGGTTCGAACGTGCTGGCCTCACGGAACGCGCGTGCAAAGGCCTTGAAGATGCCTTCAATAATGTGGTGTGTGTTGGTTCCTTTCAGCACGTCAATATGCAGGTTCATTCCGGCCTGGTTCACCACGCCCCGGAAAAACTCCTCGACCAGTTCAGTCGCGAAGTTCCCGACCGTTTGAGCCGGCATCTCGGCATTGAAATCAAGATACGGCCGGCCGGAGAAGTCCAGCACCACACGAACCAGGGCTTCGTCCATGGGAATGATCGCGCTGCCATACCGGTTGATCCCGCGCTTATCGCCCAGGCTGTCGACAATCGCCCGGCCCAGACAGATCCCTATATCCTCGACCGTGTGGTGATCGTCAACCTGGTTGTCCCCGCGGGCCCACACCTTGAGATTGCAGAGGCTGTGCATCGAGAAAAGGGCCAGCATGTGCCCCAGAAACGGGATCTCGGTGTCGACCTGATAATTCCCGTTCCCGTCGATTTCCAGGTTCATGAAGATTTCCGTTTCGTTCGTCTTGCGGTGTACCTCCGCGGAGCGCAGATCCTCGGCCATGGTTAGAACCCCTTTCGTACCTTTATTGCATTGGCATGAGCCGTAAGCCCTTCCACTTCAGCCAGTTTAATGATTGAATCCCGATGCCGCGCAAAGCCGGTGCGGCTGTAATACAGCAAACTCGTCTTTTTGAGAAAGGTGTCCACCGTTACCGGCGAATAAAACCGCGCGGTGCCGCCGGTGGGAAGGATGTGATTGGGACCCGCCAGGTAATCGCCGACCGGCTCCGGCGTGTAAGACCCGAGGAAAATGGCCCCGGCATTTTTAACCGAGCCAACCCAGGCAAACGGGTCTTCCACTTCGACTTCAAGGTGCTCCGGTGCCACCAGATTCGCGATTTCAAAGGCCTGCTCCAGGTTGTCCACCACCACAAACGCGCCATTGTTCGTCAAAGACGTCTCGATAATGGACTTCCGGCTCAGGGCCGCCATCTGCTTGATGATTTCGGCTTCAACCTGATCGGGCAGAGATGCGTCCGGCGTAACCAGAATCGAACGGGCCCGGGGATCATGTTCCGCCTGGGACATCATATCTGCCGCCAGGTAAACCGGATCGGCCGAAGCGTCGGCCACAATCAGGATCTCGCTCGGCCCTGCCAGCATATCAATGTCGACCTCGCCGTAAACCAACTTTTTCGCCAGAGTCACATAAATATTGCCGGGTCCCGAAATCTTGTCCACCTTGCGGATCGATTCGGTACCGAAAGCCAGCGCGAAAACCGCCTGAGCGCCGCCGACTTTATAAATCTCCTCCAGCCCCAGCTCGGCCGCGGCGACCAGTGTGTATGGGTTCAAACTGCCATCCGCCGCCGGCGGGGAAACCATCGCAATTTCATCGACACCCGCCACCATCGCGGGAATCGCGTTCATCAACACGGAAGACGGATAGGCCGCAGTCCCGCCGGGAACATAGATGCCAACCCGCTCCAGTGGGCGCACCACCTGGCCCAACACATTGCCATCCTCATCCGGATCCATAAAACCGGTGTGCAGCTGTTTCTGATGGAAGGCCGCGATGTTCTCGATCGCAACGTCCAGGGCCTCCAGGTATTCCTGGTCGACCAATTCATAAGCCCGATCGATTTCCGCCTGAGTAACCCGAAGGGTTTCCGGGGTAATCCCGGCCTGATCGAACCGGTTGGTCAGGGCACAAACCGCCTGATCGCCCTCTTTTTTGATCTCGTCCCCGATCGCTTTGACCTGCCCCAACAGGGTTTCCAGGTCTTCCTCGGCGGCGGCCAAAAACGCCATGAATTCGGCCGAACGCCCTACAAAGCGCTTAATCATCGGTCAACGTCCCTTCCTGTAAAATGACTTTCATTTTTTCGATCAGCGGGTTGATCCGGCTGTTCTTGGTGCGGTAACTGACCCGGTTTACGATGAGCCGGGCTGTGCACACCGCAATCTCTTCCCGCGGCGCAAGATTGTTCTCCTTGAGTGTTTTGCCGGTGGATACGATATCGATAATCATTTCCGCCAGACCGACACGCGGTGCGAGCTCGATATTGCCGTGCAGTTTGATGACTTCGACCTGAAGCCCTTTTTCACTGAAAAACTGCCGGGCCACAGCCGGGAATTTGGTGGCCACCCGCTTGTAATTCAGCGAGGCCAACGGCACTTCCACCTGATCGGCCGGAACCGCAAGCACGAAACGGCAGTAGCCGTAGCCCAGGTCGAGCATCTCGAAAACGTCCTTTTCCTGGTCCAAAATAATATCCTTGCCGACAATGCCAAGGTCGGCGGCGCCATGTTCCACAAAAGTCGGTACGTCAGTCGGCCGGCACATCACATACTGAACGCCCATCTCCGGGTATTCGTAGATCAGTTTCCGGCTTTCCTCACTGATTCCTTCGGCCGGCAAACCCAGCAAGCCAAGCAGCTTTACGGTTGGCCCCAGTAATTTGCCCTTGGGAAGGGCCACAGTCATCATTTCTTCCGTCATATCGGCCTCACTTTAATGCGTTAAATTGGTGCATTGCTAAAGCAACTGATTATGAGTTTATCAAGGCTTGAAATCCCCGTCAATTGTCTTCTTGTGACAATCTTTTGGGCGAACATATGGTTATTTTACCATCTCCGGAAAATCGATGCACCGGAAATGGCCATTTTACCCCCTTTAATTCCCCATGAAAAAGACCACAGGAAGCGATCCCGGTGGTCTTTATTCCTCTCGTTGGTTTTGTGGAAATGATCGAATCAGGAAACCTGCGTCTCAAACACATCCGGGTCTTTGCCGGCATTCCGCTCCAAAGCCAGGATCGGTGCTAGACTGACCAGTTCTTCCGGCTTGCCCAATTTGCTATTATTCAGCACTTTGACGCCAACGAAGGCCAGGGTGGCGATCACCAGAACCAGCCGGAAAGCCGCAATATTCCCAGTCACCATAAAGGACCATGCATCACCGCGCTTCACATAATCGAAATCTGGCGGCATCAGCGTTTTGATCCCCCCTGCATACCGCGGAATTTCCTTCATCTTTTCAAACTGGTTGGAACCCGGAAACATATTTTTCAGGCAGAAGGGGTACTTCTCGTTCACCAGTTCATAGTTATAATGCTTCAAATACTCGTGGTGAACTTCAATAAGTTCACTGGACGGGCGGAACGAATTATCAAAGAAATTAACCAAATATTTGTTTTTAAAATAGTTGTTGACCACTTTCGGATTGCAGGAAGTGGATACCAGGCAAAACTTACGGGTTTCCTGCAGAAACTGCCCTTTTTTCATAAACCACCACAAGGTTACGGTAACGAGCGTCCGTGCAATCTTGAATCCCTGAAAGCCCCGCTTCACCATCGCTTCGTCAATCGTATAAATACAATACTGGCCGTGGAACATGACGGAAATCAAGTTAAATCCGACGATTTCACCATCTCTTTCCGCATACACGAGCAGGTCGCTTTTCTGAATGTATTCGAAGAAGTCTTCCTGCGCCACCCAGGTATCCTGCTCCACCCGTTCACAGGCCTTGACGATATCATGAATGCTGGAAAAATCGACTTGATTCAGACAGACCGCGTAATAACCGAAACCCTGGTGATGAACGATCAGATGATCCGGTTCGGTGATCGAAACCTGCTTCCCATGCTTTCGTTCCATTTCCACCGCCGGGGCCGGCGAAACCTGATAATTGACATTGCCTAACACGGCCGGCATTTCGGGTTGAGTTCGCTGGCCTGCCGGGCCGGCAAAAATGCGGAGCGTGGAAAAAAGCTGTTCTGACCGGGTAAAACGACCGGATTCGTTGGGATTATGCCAGGTCCGAAACGATCGCCACCGGTCCGCGAACCGGGCTTCCGTGATCTCGGCGGTTTTGTAGGGATTCTGCTGATTCACGCCCGGCGTGTTTTTCAGCCGGTACAGCTTGTCAAGCTGCCTGGCAGTCAGCCTGCTGCTGCGCTCGCTGTCAACGAACTTGCTTGGATCAATACGCATGCCGTAGGCGCCTTTGTAGACCAGATTATTGATGGCATCATTCAGTTTCATCAAGAGCAGCGCAGGCATAGAAAACCGGGACTCCCACCAAGAGCCGACGAAGCGGACATAGTTGTCGATCAGCCCACCCATCCGGAATCGGCCGGCTTGTTGTTCCTGTTCCTGAAGCCGGAGCATTCTGCGATAGATTTTCCCGTTGTTGGTCGCAATTCCCCCACCCTGGTAATTGATGATTTGTTTGGTGAAGCTCAGAATCGCGAAATCGCCGAAGGTTCCTAGCTGACGCCCATTGTGCTTGGTAAACAGGGAATGCGCCAGATCCTCAATCACAATGAGCTTATGCTTTCGGGCAATTTCGCAAATCCGTTCAATCTGAGCCGGCACCCCGTAATTATGAACCACATAAATTGCCTTTGTCCTAGGAGTGATCGCCTTTTCGATCAACGCCGGATCGATATTCAGCCCGTCGCGTTCGGCGTCGACCGGAATTGGAACGACATTGGCGGCTTCAACCGTGAACCGGATAACCGGACAGGTAAACGCCGGGATGATCATCTCATCCGGTTTTGACCAGTTGAAGGCTTTCATCAGTAAGTACAGCGCATTTCGGGAAAAACCCGTCATCAAGACATGTTTTAATGGCAAGAGTTCCTTGATTTTATTTTCCGTCTGTTTGTGAACCGGTGCCTCCTTAATTGGGATCCACTCCTTCACCATTTTGTTTGGACGCGGTCATTCTCCCGGCCATGACGCTGTAAAAATAAATGCCAACCAGAGTGCGCAAAACCAGGAGCGACAGGGAATAGGCCAGACTGAAGGCCAATATTTCAGCCTGCGTGCCATAGTCTTTGAAAATGTAGAGCATTGCCGCCTGGGAAGTCCCCAGCCCGAAGGCGGATACCGGGACACTGATCACAAGCAGGATGATCGGAACACAGGCCACCAGCACCCCAAACGGGATGTCCATCCTGAATGCCCGAACGGCAATATAGAAAAACAGGACATAGGAAAAGTAATAAATGACTCGAAAAGTAAGGTTTTCGGCATAAAAAGCCGCATTGGATTCCCGAAAAGGCCTGGCCATCTCTGTCTTTCCAAGCCGTTGAATCCATGACCGGCGGCTGAACTTCAGCAGCAGGATGGCCGCAGCCGTCCCAATCGTCAAACTCAAGCAGATCGCCATCAGATCGCGCAGCCAGGACGGCGCCGGCACGTTCATGATTGGATAACCAATCAGGGCAAGTAGAACCAGAGCCAGCTGGTTGATATAGTTGTAAAAGAAAACGATGGAAGCGCTTCGAATCACCGGGATTCCGCGGGTACCATTCAGAAAATAGACAATACTGCCCAGTCCCAGCGAGTAATCAACGACCATGATCAAGTTGGTCGCTCCGCGCATGATCAAGCTCTCGGCGTACGAGTAATCAGCAATGAAACGTTTGAGCAGATGCTGCAAATTCTGTGCATCAATCAGGAATGAAAGGAAAACAAAAACGATAATAGCGGGAAGATAGACCGCCATTCTCGCTTGCCCAAAGGCCGCCAGCAGGGATTTCGGTTCAATCCGCCAGACGAGATAGGCGATGACCAGCATGCCAATGACCCATGGCGCCCATTTGCCGGCCTGGCGGTTTTCTTTGAGCTTTTCGGCCGCCTTCAACAGGACGGCGAACATCGGTTTCGCTTTTATGCTGTCCACAACACCTCTCTCCCTTACTTTTTCACCCAGGATTCAATCGCTTTGCGCTTGATGCTTCGGCTTTCAATATGATCCACGAACTCGACCTCGATCCTGACCGGCGCATCAAATAACCGGTGCAGTTCAGCCACCAGTTCGTCCAGGTAACACGGGTTAAATTCTTTCCCTTTGACAAACTGAATCACGACCAAATCAGGCTCTTTCTGAATGACCTTGAATTCCTCCATGAGATGCAGGTGCTTTTTGATGTTTTTAGTGAACGTGTTCAGGATCTTTAGTGAGGAAACATACTTGCCCCCCGGCAGGATGAAGCTGTCATCCGCCCGGCCGTTAAATTCCTCAATGACGGGAAAGCCAAGCCCGCAGGAACAAGGTTTACTGCTGAATTTGCCTAAATCCCCGATGCGGTATCGAATAAAAGGCATGGCCGGACTTCGGGTGGTGGTAAGAAACATCTCGCCTTCTTCCCCGGCTTTCACCGGATTTCCGTTCGGATCAAGAAATTCAACCCAAACATTGTCGATAAAAAGATGATAATTGCCGTGTTTGCAGTCTGAGGCAACCATCCAGGTCTCCTCAGTCGAATAGTCGTCATAGACCGGACAGCCAAAGACACGAGCGATAAATGCCCGTTCATCCTGGGTCGACAGCTCCGAGTTCAACCCGATAAACTTCGGTTGAATCCGCTGAAGGTCGTCAGCTGTCATCCGGCGGGCTATTTCATAAATCAAGGATGCGTAACCGATGAGCAAATCGGGCTTCATGGTCCGAAGCATTTCAATCTGCTGCTCAACCGGCAATGTCGAGGGGATGTGCTCGGTGCGGAAAAAAGGCCCAATTTTTGGGTAGTCCAGCGCAGTGTATTTGATGTATACCATTTTATGCCAGGGGCGATAACCGATTATGCTGTACATCCGTATTCCGGTTGCGATGTAAAAGGCAAAGGTCGCATGACTGAATACAAAGGGCAAAGATCGCCCGGTGGACCCGGTGGTTGCACTGTAGTGGCAATCTTCAACCTTGTATTTTCGGGAAACAATGCCATCAGGAAACTGTTCCCGGATTTCGTCTTTTGAGACCACCGGAAGCAGTTTGAGATCATCAAGGGTCCTGATCCTCCTCATATCGACCCCATGCGCATCGTATTTGGCACGGTAAAATGGAACATTCGCGTACGCGTTCTGGACTTCCCGAATGACTCGCTTCTCCGTCATCTTTAGAAGGGTTTGGGACGGCAGACGGTCATTGACGTGAACCTCGATCGTAGATTTTATAATATTTGGAATAAATGTAAGCATATTGAAATTATACTGGCAGGTTGGTCCGCTGCGAAAGATGCAACTAATCCAATCTCAGGCGTTCACCCTAGACTATCTCCAGTTTTCTCAAAATATATTAATCAGTGGCAATTTTACGTTTCCAATTTTTGTAAATTTAAGTTATGCTTTTGGGTAAGAGGAGAAATGCACATTGCAGATGTTCGCGATTCGAAACCGAACTTACCCGCGCAAAAGCAGACCGCTTTCGATCGCCAGCCGGATATGGCTGGCCGCCGATGCCTACAGTCCGCCGTGCTGGATCACGATCATGTTCGAAGGAACTGGCCGGTTTGACTCGATTCGCATCGCAGAAGCGGTTCATACGGCATCCGAAGCAAATCCCGGCAGCCGGCTGATTCTGCGGGGTCACCTGGCCAGCTCTCGTTGGACAGCCAGTGGCCCGATACCGCCGGTTAAGGTCATTCCGGATCTGATCTGGGATGGAATGGGGTCGGAAGGCATCGATCCCTGGCTTCACTCAAGTGATGTGCGCTGTGGCCCCAATGCCGAGGTATTACTCATGAACGGAACGCCCGCCCGGATCATTTTCCGAGCACACCACGCAATCATGGATGGGCGGGGCACCTTAACCTGGGCTGAAGATGTGTTTCGATGCCTGAATGGTTTACCGCCTTTGGGCTCGGATCATGTGCTGGTCGAGAACGACCTGCTCCATTTGCCAGACCAAAAGGCGCATCCGGCGCCAGCTTACGACTACATCCCCCCGACTCGGTCACCGGTTATTGGGGAATCCGGTTTTGTTTGGCGGCGCAGCACGCTGTCCGGTCACCACCGTGACCTGCTGGCTCAGGTACTGCTGCTGGCCGCCCGGGCGTCATGGCGGCACCACCGTGGACCGGTACGCTTCGCGATCCCGGTTGACCTGCGCTATCGGATTCCAACCGTGCGTTCGACCGGGAACCTGACCAATGCCATCTTCATCCCTATTGCGCCCGAAGCGAGTACGGCAAGTGTTACAAAGGAAATAAAACGCCGGGTGGATGAATACGACGACGGCCGGCTGAACCTGGAAGATAAATTGATTCCCTATATCCCTTTACAGGTTCTCAAACAGTTCCTGCTCTATGAGGACCGTCAGCGATACCGGAACAATCGTTTTCGCTGTACGGGTCTGATTTCCAATTTAGGGCGGATTGAATTAGAGAAGTTTTCGGGCGGCGGCTTCACCGCTTCCACCTACTCAGTGGTTCCAGTCGCATTGGATTCGATGCCGCTGTCCATCACCTTAAGCGGGAGTCGAACCGGTTCTGAGATGATTGTCAGAATGCCCCGGTCATATGCGGCGGGCGGCCAAATTGAAGAATTTCTGGCGTACATCACCGAGGGACTGCGGACCGGCGTCTGTACCGCGGGTTCAAAAGAGGCATCTCATCATTAATAAAGGATGGAAACACCATGTCCGACACCTATAACCGCCGCGTATCCTTGAATGAAAGAGCCTTTTTGGCCATGGACCGGCTCGGCCAGCCGGTGGTCAATCAGGCGGTGTTTGAAAGTCCGACCCCGGTCAATCCAATGCTGTTTAAAGCTGCCGTGGAAGAAGCATCCAGCGCGAATCCCGGAAGCCGCCTGGTTCTAAAGGGCCGTTTAGCGGGATGCCGCTGGATTGATTCCGGCGTTACACCGGTCATCAGAGAGGTTGATGGGTCTCAATGGGATGGATTCGGCCCTGATGGAGCCCCTTTTTTGGACGTGCCTTTGGACCCGGTGACTGGTCCAACCTGTGAAATTGTGATCGCAAATGGCGGTCAGAAACAACCGGTTCAACGAATCATCTTCCGGACCCATCACGCGGTGATGGACGGGCGCGGAACGCTGTTCTGGGCCCAGGACGTTTTCCGGGCGATCCGAGGACTGCGGCCAATTGGATCCCATTCAGCGTTAACCGACCTTGAAATGGCCCGGAGCATTCAGTCCAACACCCGAAAGCCCTATCCAGCTCAGTTTCTTGCTCCGACCGGGAAAGCGGAAGGCACCGAGCTCGGCGTCACCTGGTCCAGAGTTCGGCTCCGCGGCTCGTTTCCGAATCTGCTGGGACAGCTTTCCGTTTTGCTGGCCGAAGAAGCGCGCCGAACAGGACCCGGTCCGTTTCTATACGGTATACCTGTTGATATGCGGCGCCACTGCCCGGATCTGACTTCAACCGGCAATCTAACTTACAGCATCTATGGTTTTGTTGAACCGGAAATGACCGCCGAACATATCACCCGGGATATTCGGCGCCAGCTTGCGGAAAACCGGGAAGGGATGCTCTCGGTCGAAGACACGCTGCTTCGTTACATTCCCCTGGATTGGATCGCCGGTTCCATGCGGCGGACGATTCGCAAACGGCATTTAACCGGACAATACAGCCTTTCCGCGATTCTTTCCAATCTGGGGCGAATCCCGCTGGCCGAGTATTCCGGTGGTGGATTCAAGGCGGCCGAAATGTGGGCGATTCCACCGCCTGCCGAATATTATCCGTACTTCGTGGTTCTCGCGGGATATCGCGATATCCTGAACCTAACCGTTTCCGTGCCCAAAGTGCTGGCTACCCAGGACCGGGTTGACAGAACCATGCGGCGCGTCGTGGCTAAACTGCGCCCTGACCCGGCGCAGGAAACCGCTGTAAAACAACCGAAAACACCGCGGAAACGCAAGAAAACAAAGGTCTTTAATGGGGGGGTAAATGGATGAGTAAGTACCGTCGGCAATTGACTTCCACTGAAAAGATCTATGTCGCGACCAACCGGATTTCTTCACCGTGTGCGACCCAGTTGATCCTGGAAGGAACCGGTACCCTGGACCGCAGCAAATGGCTTGACGCGATTGCCAGGTCTTCCGAAGCAAACCCGGGCACGCGGCTCATCGCGCGGGGAGCGCTCGGATGCAGTTACTGGGCCGACTCCGGGATGAATCCGGAGCTGCTTGAGGCGGATGCCAGTGCATGGTCCGGATACGGCCCTGAAGGGGCCCCGTTTTTACAAGAGCGGCTCTCCTGCAAGGGCAAGACCTGTCAGGTGGTGTTCCTGCATGGCAATTCGCCTCGAATCCTTTTTCGGTCCCACCATGCGGTGATGGACGGGCGGGGGACCTTTCATTGGATCGAAGAAATCTTCCGGGCCTTGCGGGGAGAACCGTTGACCGGAAACCGATCGCGAATCACCGAATCCCAGCTGGCTCGCAGCTTTCAAAAGGAAGGGCGCACGCCCGCACCCCATCGTTTTCCCGCCGTAACCGGGCCTGCGGTTGGAACGGAACCCGGCTTTCGCTGGGGGCGCGTAACCTTTCCCGGCCATGTAAAAAACTTTATGTGCAAAACGGCCGTTTTACTCGCCCATGAAACCTGGAAAATTTACCCGCGTTGTCCAATCCGGTACGCATTGCCTGTGGATATGCGTTCCCGAATGCCCGGCCTGAAATCGACCGGCAATCTGAGCAATCTGATCTACCTGGATATCACCCCGAAAACCACGCCGGAATCGCTGCAGGAAAACCTGCGCGTGCAGCTGGCAAACAAGAATGACGGCAAGCTCTTCTGGCAGGACGGTTTGATCCGTTTTTTCCCGCTCGCCATGATCGAACGATCTGTGAAGCAAGAAATCAGAAGCAAGCAGGCCGCCGGACTCTACCGAAATTCCGGGATTATTTCCAACATCGGCAAACTCGATACGAGCGGCTTTGAGGGCGGCGGTTTCAAAGCCACAAACATCTCTTTCGTCCCGCTCGGCATGGAAAGCCTGCCGTTTTTCCTGGGTCTTTGGGGGACGCGTGAACGGGTTGAACTGATCATGAGCATGTCAAATCGGCTGGCGAACCGGCAGCGGCTGGAGCAGCTGCTGCAAACCATGGCCTCGGAAATCAAATAGGCTGCCAGCGGCAGCCTATTTGATATTATTCAAATGTTACCCGAACGCTCTGCCCTTCCCGAATCTGACGGCTGGCATCCCGCACGACCGTCTCTCCCGGTTTCAGCCCTTTGAGGATTTCCACCTCGTAAGCGTCCCGGATGCCGGTTTGTATCTCCTGGAAATGAACCCTCTTATTCTTGATTATCGCCACCTGCTCCCGCCCGTCTTGGAGCGTGCGGACCGCTTCCCGGGGCAGCTTAAGCGCTTTCCTGCGCTGCGCGGTTTGAATGACAACCCGTACTTCATACCCTGGTTTCAGATTTCCCATGTCTTTTAACGCGATGACCACCGGAACCCTCCGCTGAATAACACCCAGAGCCGATGTTTTTGGCTCAGCTTTTGGATAAATCTGCTTGACCGTCCCCATGAGAACCTTTGACCCCAACACGGGCGAACTCACGAGGGCCCGCTGGCCCAGACGCACATTTCCCATCTCGTCTTCCAGGATGCCTGCCTTCACTTCCAATTGATCATTTTTTCCGACTGTTGCCAGCAGTGTTCCCGGACTGACGACCTGCTCCACTTCGGCGGGCAGACTTAAAACCGTCCCCGCCCGCTTGCTCACTATATTCAACTGCCGGGTCTTTTTCGATAGCTGCTGCAGCATGCCGTTCAGGCTCGCGGACCGCTCCTGATATCCCTTCAAGCTGGCATTTCGCTGGCCCAGCTGGCTTTTCAGCGAATGAATCTGGAGTTTGCTTTTCTCATACTCGGCTCCAGAAAGCGCACCCGCCCGGTACAAGGCAGTGCTGCGTTCAAAATCACTTTGTGCCTTCTCCAGTTCAGCCCGGGTAACCGCCATCTCCTCTTGTCCTACCCGGGAGGCTGTGTTGGCTTGCGCAAGCTGGGAACGGATGTTCTCCTTCTCAATCTCAAGGTCAAGGCTCTCCATGGTAACCAGGATCTGCCCCTGAGCGACCGAATCGCCGATCGATACCGGAACCGAGGCAACTCGGGCGGGCTGCAGGGCATAAATCTCGGCGCTGTCCGTGGACTGCACCTCGCCAATGTCTTCGGCCGTTTCATTCAGACTGCCCCGGATCACCTGCACCCCTCTCACCGGCTCATCGAGAAATCCGACTAAGAACAAGGCGGCGGCTCCCAACCCGCAAAGCAACAGAATCCCCACAAGTACCTTTTTTGTAGCGTTCACGCGTTCTATCCCCCCGGTTAATTCCTATTTTTCAAAACATCAAGGAAATCAAGCTTCTGTACGCTGCGGACCGCAACTCCAAATCCGGCCGCCACAAACAAAACGGTCAGCAGCACTGTAGCCGCATACGTTGGCAAATATAAAATCGGGGCCATTTGGAAGACCTCACTGCTGATCAGGCGGGCCACACCTTCGGCCAGAAGCCGCCCCAGCGGGATCCCTGCAAGGAGGCCCAAGCCAAGTTGAAGCAGCACTTCATTCCCCATTAATTGAACGATCTCGGCATTCTTCATCCCGATTACCTTAAAGACCGCAAGCTCGCGAAGCCGCTCACCCAGGCTCATCACCGAGGAATTGTAGATAATCGCGCTGCCCAGCAGAATGGCAAACGCCGTCAAAATCAACATGGTGACCTTGAGCCGGTTTAAATTGACATCGAAGTTTGCCAGTTCTTTTTCACGGTTTATTACATCCTCAATCCTGGCGATCCCAGCCAAATATTGCTCAAGGGCCGGGCCTCTCCGGTCCACCTGAAGCATCACACCGGTGATCAGGTTGTGTTCCTCCAGCATGCGATTGACCGAGTCCAGGGATGCGGCGCCGGTTTTTCCGGCAACCTGTTTTGAAATCCCACTGATTCGATGTCTGGAATAATACTTTTTCCCCAGGCCCAGTTTGGTTTCCACCATCACTTCGTCGCCTTTTTGCACCCCCAGCTTCTGGGCCGTTTTTTCACTGATAATGAGCCCGCTTGCCGGAACGGATAACAACCCGTTCTCAGTATCGGTAAACGACGCCATCGCTGCGCCGAAGCCGAAACCCTGCATGATCACATCTGAATACGCACCGCCGCGGCTCAGCCGAACCGGCACCTCAAGGAATGGTTCACAATCGAGGACCCCGGGCCGGATGGCAATTTGTTTCGCTTCCGAAGCGGCCATCGGCAAGCTGAACCGGGCCAGCAAATCAAAACTCCGGTCCACGTAAAACGCCTGCTGGCGGGCATGGTTAAGGGAATCATTAATGAACATCGATACCATCAGCAACCCCACGGCACAGGCCACGCCGGTCACGGTAATCCAGAAACGCATGCGATGCCTGGCAATCCCGCGCAAGGTCATTTTCCAGGCCGAATCAACCTGATTCCAAAATGTGCGCCACTCTTCAAAAATCACACGCCGCCCATTGGTCGGCGCTTCTTCCCGCATTGACTCCGCAGGACTGATGAAAACAATTCGGCGGCTGGCCAGCCAACCGGCCGCGACGCCTGCGCCGATGCCTAAAGCCGCTGATTGCCCGATCGTCATCCAACTGATGCTGAACGGATACTGCGGCAATGCGTAAAACGTCAAGTACACACCGGTTAGATACCGGGCGAAGCCAAGGCCTGCAATGATGCCGGCCACTGTACCCAGCATCCCAATGATAATGGTATAGCCCATATAGTGACCGATAATCTGTCTGCTGGTCAGCCCCAGCGCCTTCAGGATACCAATCTGCATGCGCTGGCTTTTCACCAAACGGCCCAACATAACAAATTCAACCGCAATGGCAATGACCAGAAAAATCGCCGGAATCACCCGGGTCTCAACCCGAAGCTGGCGAAGCTGATCATTCAAAAAGACGTTGCTGCTTTGATCGCGTTGGGCGTATTCGCCAAGATAACCATAGGGCCCGAGCAATTCCTTGACCTGCTGGATAATGAAAGCCTCATCAGCCCCCGGCGAAGTCCGCACGATGATGTTGTTACAGGCGTCGTCCATGCCCGTGAGCCGCTGGGCTGCCTCGGTTGTCACCACCAGAATCCCGAAACTCCTGGGATCATTCAGCATGGTCGTAATGTCTTTGACCGGATAAGTGAATTCCGGACTGGTTGCCGTTCCGATCAAAGTCAACCGATTCAGCTGTCCATTGGCTATGACCCGAATTTGAGACCCGAAGCTCAGCCCGTTTGCGGCTGCGAATTGAGGATCGGCGATGGTTTCAATCCGGCTTCCCTCCGAAAAACGCTGAAAAGGTCTGCCGGTCAGCATATACAACGCATTGATGATAACCGGCGCAGAGCTGGGATAACTCACAATCCGAACTTTAGAACGTTCCCCGGTGTCATTCAGGCTGGGAAGGTCCTGAACAATCCGACCGTTGACAGCAGCGACCCCGGGCACTGATTGGATTTGCTTCAACACGGGTTCCGGGGCGTTTTTCACCTGAAAAAAGCAGTCCGCAAAGCGGCTCTCCTCGTAAAACCGGTTCTTGCTGATTTCCAAGTTAAGGTAAGTGGTCGACATGCAAAGATACGTCATTATTCCGAGAGAAACCACGGCAACGAGAGACCAGAACTGCCCCTGAGTACGCTGTATAATCCGGAACAGGCGAATGAATAGCGTTTGGTTTACCATTCGATTTGATCCGGGCTGACCGGCACCGCGTTTTCGGTGATGCCAGCGATGCAGCCGCTTCGCATTCTTATCACCCGTCCTGCCATTTCGGCCAACGGCGTATTGTGGGTAACAATAACCACTGTGGTTCCCCGTTCCTGGTTGATTCTCGCTAAAAGGGTGAGGACGCGTTTACCGGTTTCAAAATCAAGTGCCCCGGTAGGCTCATCACAGAGGAGGATCTTCGGTCTTTTGACCAGTGCCCGGGCAATTGAAACACGCTGCTGCTCGCCCCCGCTGAGCTGGGCCGGGAAATGATCCATCCGTTCCCGCAATCCCACGTCTATGAGAACTTCTTCGATCGACAGCGGATTTGGGACCAGTTTGGCTGCCAGAGCCACATTTTCGCGGGCGGTGAGATCAGGAATGAGGTTATAAAACTGAAACACAAAGCCGACATCCTGCCTCCGATAACGCGTGAGCGACCGGTCGGAGGCATCGGCCAGATTTCTTCCGCTGACCGTCATGCGCCCCCGGTCTGGGCGGTCCATTCCTCCCAGCAGGTTCAGCAGCGTACTTTTACCGGACCCGCTAGGACCAAGGATGACCACGAGTTCCCCTCTTCGAATCGTCAAATTGACCGAATGCAGCGCTTTAACATGAACTTCCCCCATCAGGTAGGTTCGTGCTGCATCTTTCATCTGGATCAGTACATCATTGATCGCATATCCCTCCCAGGTAAACGTTGGGCCGCCAGCGCTGATCATCATCCAGGTCGCAATTGTAAGTATACTATAAATTTAGCATTTACTGGAAATTAATTTTTATCTGTGTTATATTTCTAGCACAACAGCATAGACACTATATGGGGTCGCTAACTGGTCATTTTTCAAGTATCCGAGGTCATCATTTCAGTGATTTGGAGGAATGTTTTTCATGTGCACTCTGGGATTTCATCGTTTTCGCCGCCCGCTCAGCCTGGTCCTGGCAGCCGTGTTAACCCTGCTGGTTTGGAGCCAGACGGCGTCAGCCTGTGATGTGGCTGTCGTTTCCGCGCAAGCGTCAGCGACTGGACGGCCTTTCATTTGGAAAAACTTCGACTGCTCATCCTATTGGCGCCAGGAAATGAAGTACTATCCGGCCGCTAACCCCTCGGTCGGCGGTTATTACCTGCTTTATCACAATGATGATACCATGGCGCTCGCCAATAACGGGGATCCGCTCACGCCGCAGGCGGCGATGAACGAGGCCGGTTTCGCAATCTCGGTCGCCGCGGTTTATGAGGATTTTAATCCGCTCCATGAATCCAAAAATCTGAATACCGATTTGGTTAAGGATGCGGCCGCGAATTGCAAAACGATTGCCGAATTCGAGGCTTACATAAAAGTGTGGCCAACCCAGCATTCTGGCCACCCCATCAGCGCCAACTATGTCGTCATCGATGCCCACGGCGGTGCGGCTTTATATGAAATGTACACCGGTCGGTGGACCGACATGGGCAAGCCAATGCCTATTCAATATCGCAAATTTGATGCAAACACCGGCATCGCGACCAACCACCTTGGCCAGATGATCACCGTTTCTCAACCTTCGCCGTTTCCGGGCTTTGTAAACCGCACCAATTTGAATAACTACATCCCGTTCAATCCCGGCCGGGAACGAGCTGCCCGGGCGACGGAACTGTTGACCAAACTGGCGGAAGACGGTGATTTAAGCCCCGAAAAGATCATGTTCAAAGTGGCCAAAGACACCATTGGTCAGCAGTTGAACATCCCCGGCGGCGGTGACACCAAGTACAGCATGACATACTGCATCAGCCGCAGTCAGACTCGCTCCGGCTCTGTCATTGAAGGGGTTGCTCCGGGCGGCGACCCGCGGCTGACGACCTACTGGTGCGCTTTTGGTGAACCATCGGTTTCGGTCTTTGTCCCGACCCTGGCCGGTTCCCATTCCGTCACAGATTATGTTTACATCGATACCCTGCTTCCAAATGGCATTTTTGCCGACTTAAATGACGGCTGCCTGCTGACCAACGCCGAAGATCTTCGGGAAACCTGCAATTTAGAGCTCTATGAATCGAACCGGGGGAATCCGATCTTTGGGCCGGACGATAAATTCATCAACCGGCTGATCCTCTACGCGATTCAGAAGTGGACGCATCCTTTAGAAAAAATCGTGGTCGATAAAACGAACGAATATCTTGCCTTCTACCGGGAACATCCGGATCTGATCGATCCGGCGGAATTCCAGGCGTTCCAGCAATATTGCCACAGATTCGTCTACGAGAACTACCTGCTCACTTCCCCGTGGGCGGTATCCTGGGAATATCCAATGCCTTCAATCCCAAAACAAACGACCCCGGCTTCGCCGGAGCAGGCCGCGGGAGCACCGGCTGCCGGTCTGACTCAGCCCCAGACGCAGGCCACCGTAACGGACCAGGTCTATTCCCAGACACCAGATCCGGGGCCATCCCCGGGGACCAACCCGGCTGATCCGGATACGAATAAAGAGACCCCGTCCACCACAGTAACCGACCAGGTCTATAGCGGGTCCACTGAAACAGTGCCGCAGCCGTAAAGTTGAGCCGGGATTCATAAAGCCCAACAGCCAAAAAGGAATGCCAGTGGTTTCTTCATGCCGGCATTCCTTTTTTCATTTCTTATGGATGAATTGATCATCTCAAACCGCGCGGATGGGTTTAGAACATAAGCACGACATTCCGGATCAGGCTGTTCACCATGACAGCAATGAGAAAGGACACGCCAGGAAGAATCGCCGCCCAGGCAATCACCTCCACCCGCCGTTTTCCCCTCTGGTAATAAAAAACGGATGCGGCCGATAAGAGGATAAAAAACGATACTGCGGTTAAGGAAAGCAGTGTGCCCATCGTGCCGAGCCATTCGACTTCATGCCACTTGGCCGGCAGGCCGTCCCCCCATTGCAGCATCTGCCCATATTCCCAGTAACCCAGGGCCCCAACAAACGGGGGAACGAGGTACTTCCAAATCCCATCAATGGCGTAAGTCACGATATAAAGTACGAAGATCACAAGTCCGATCGGGTAATAAAAAGCCCACGTGTATCCGGCAAGGGTGGCGATCAAAGCGCCAACGGTCGATATGACAATCGCGATATCCTGCATATTCAACCTCCTTCACCCCAATGTTACGGATGAATCGCTTTTTCATCGATATCCATTCTTCAATCATTCTTCGGTATAACCAGATTTCCCTCCTGCCCAGGCAGGGTTAATTGCCTGAGTTGTTCGCTCTGGCCGGGTCATCTCGCCTTAAAGCTGCCGGTTTTCCAAGCCAGCAAAAAAGACCCGCCGGTTAGGCGGGTCTTGTCTGACTCAATGGGTTATTCAACTTCCCGAATCTGCACCGGGGTGCCGACCGGCTCGCCGCTTAAGTCAACTTCGGCGATGTGACCTTGAAAGCGAAGATCGCGGGCCTTGTCCAGGACGGCCGCGAGGTCGTCCCCGCGAACGATCAGGCGCTGCTGCTTCGGCTTCGGGGGTTCCCCCTGAAGGCAGAGCAAGATGCGTTCAACCCCAACCGCAAACCCGGTTGCGGGCATGGGCTTGCCAAACTTCTCAAGCAGCCGGTCATAGCGGCCGCCGCCCAGAAGCGGGTAGCCCAGGTTGGGCGAATATCCTTCAAAGATGATTCCGGTGTAATAATCAAAACCCCGCAGGATGCCAAGGTCAATGCTGACCTGATCCTTGATCCCGTACTGCCCAATCAGATTGTACACCGCGGTCAGCTCTTCCACCGCCCGGGCGACATCCGGAAGGGCAACCATGCTTCGAATCTTTGAAAAGGCCTCGATCCCGCCCCGGGTTACCGGCAAGGCCATAAAAGCCTCACGATACTCGTCTTTAATGGGCAGACCGGCCAGCAGCTGTTCCAGGCCAACCAGGTCTTTGTGCAGCGTCAAGCGCATGACTTGTTCTTTTTGGAGCTCGGTCAATCCACTGTTTTCGATCAGCGCATGAAAGATGCCGATATGGTTCAGGCTGATCTGAAATGAAAGCTCCTGTCGGTTCAGGATTTCGGCCGCAAGCGCAATGACTTCGGCATCGGCACGCGCACCTGCGGTGCCGATCAATTCGACTCCGAGCTGATAAAACTCTTTGTACCGTCCAATCTGGGTTTCCGTATGACCGAAGATATTGGCACTGTAGAAAAGCCGCAAGGGTGTCAGGTCGTCCGCCATCCGGGTCGAAGCAACCCGGGCCAGCGGGATCGTCATTTCTGGCCGCAAAGCCAGCAGCCGGCCGTCCCGGTCCTGCATCAGGAACAATTCATCCCGCATGTTCGTTCCGGCGCCGGCTTCGATCACTTCCAGGTATTCGAAAGTCGGTGTCACCACTTCCCGGTAGCCCCAGCGCTGGAATACATCGACCGCACTGTTCTCTATTTCTCGCTTACGGCCGGCCTCGTCCGGCAGAAAATCCTTGGCTCCACGCACAACTTCACGCTTCTTCACTGCTGTTTCCCCCTGTTCAAAAGCCGGTCCAATACGAGGCGATAACCGCCAGGACCATAATTCAGGCATCGCTTTACCCGGCTGATCGTCGCGGTGCTGGCACCGGTTATTTCGGAGATCTGGCTGTAAGTCTGGCTTTCAGTCAGCAGCCGGGCAACCTCCAAACGCTGGGCCAATGCCTCCAGTTCGCTGACCGTGCACAGGTCATCGAGCAACCGCAGGCATTCGTCCTGGGTTTGGAGCGCGGTCAGGGCGGCGGCCAAGTAATCGGCGGCTTCGCTTTTCCATTTGGGTTCAAATTCGGACATGTTTACCCTCCCGTCATTACCCGGTTACACCGGGAAACAGCTTACAGCAGTTTTGCTTCGTTAATCGTCAGTTCGAAGCGGCAGCTCAGCATTTCGGCGGCCCGCTTGCACATGACCATCTTGGTCAGAAAGATTTCGAAGTAATCCATCACCGAACACAACTCGTTGTCGATCGCCAATTTCAAATTGATCGCCATCCGGTCCCGGTCAACGCTTAATTCCGATGCCTGAGCCGCGTAATTCACCCGGTCACGGGTGGTAAATGTGGCCGCATCGGTTTTTCGGACCCTGGTCTGATGCACATCCGATTTATCCGCCAGGATCACAGCAGCAGCGATCCGGTTGACCGGCGAACCGCCGGCCTGCTCCTCATGAGAGCCGATGGCGCCCATAATGACCGCGATTTCGTCGTAATTCATGCCCATCTCGAGCAGAATGTCGAAAACAATCAAAGCGCCGGCCATGCCGTGACCATACCGGTTGACAACATTGCCAATATCGTGAAGATACCCCGCAATCGCAGCCAGCTCCGCATCCCGCTCCGGATAGCCCAGTGCCGTCAACAACGCGCGGCTGCGCACCGAGACCAGGTCAGCATGGGCGAGATTATGCTGGATGGCGCCGATCGCGCCCAGGAAGACATTGCTCAAAGCCATGAAACGGCTTATCGTTTCGTTTTGTTTGATATCTGCCAGCGTGATCATACCGGTCACCTCTTCCCTATTATCGTAGCGCATTGTGTCCGGTCAACGTCCCAGCTGCCGTCTGATTTGATGACACGCTCCAGAGCAGGTACAGCCAACCGGCTAATAAAAAGAGCCCAACCAGCGAAAAAAGCCACCAGACCATCGTATACGGGGCACGGCGCCGCCGCAAACCCTGAACCACCCAGGCTGGAACACCGAAAAACAGGGTTATGATCTCAATTCGCCGGCCGGACTCAAACAACGCCGCCAGAACGACTGCGCTGATAAAAACGGCCAGCAGCCCGCGGCGTATTCGCCAGCTCATGTGAAAAACCGATTCCGATCCCGGATTCCGGGGTCCATCGGGTTCGGTCAAATCCGCCAACTCCTATGATTATAATGCGCGATACGCGATGTCTTTGCGATAGTGCATCCGGTTGAACCGGATCTTCGGGATCTCACGATACACCCGGTCGACCGCGTCTCGAACGGTGGTACCGCGGGCAACCACGCTCAGGACCCTCCCGCCGTCGGTGACGATCTCGCCGCCGCGCCGCTTGGTTCCAGCATGGAAGACCAGCACGTCCGAATCAACCGTATCAAGACCGGTAATCACTTCAGCGGTCGCATAGTTTCCAGGATAACCGCCGGAGGCCAGCACAACCGAAACGCAGGCATCGGCGGCAAACCGAATGTCCAGCGTATCCAGTTTCTGATCGATGGCCGCGTCCAGCACGGGAAGCAGATCCCCTTCCAAAAGCGGCAGAACCACCTGCGCTTCCGGATCTCCCAGCCGGGCGTTGAATTCAAGGACTTTTGGGCCGTTCGCCGTGATCATCAATCCGGCATAGAGAATCCCGGTATAGGGCCTTCCCTCAGCCGCCATGGCAGCGACCACTGGTTCCATGACTTCACGCATCACCTGCTCCTTGAGGGCAGCGGTATAAATCGGCGGAGGGCTGTAAGCGCCCATGCCGCCAGTGTTCGGCCCTTCATCCCCGTCATTGATCCGTTTGTGGTCCTGGGCCGCGACCATATGGACGACATTTTTCCCGTCACACAGGCCAAAAACGCTGACTTCTTCCCCGATCAGGCATTCTTCGATCACGATTTTTTCGCCAGCCGTCCCGAATTCGCGGGAAACCATGATATCGTCCACAGCCTGCATGGCAGTTTCCGGATCCGGCGCGACCACCACGCCTTTTCCCGCCGCCAGACCGTCCGCCTTTACGACCAGCTGGCCGCGCTGGGCGCGGATGTATTCTTTCGCAGCCCCGGCGTCATCGAACACGGCGAAAGCTGCCGTCGGAATCCGGTATTTCTGAAACAGGTTCTTGGTAAACACCTTGCTGCCTTCCAGTTCGGCGGCATTGGCTCTGGGGCCGAAAACCCGCAGCCCGCGGCTTTCGAACAGGTCCACCAGCCCCTCCATGAGCGGGGCTTCCGGTCCGACAACAGTCAGATCGATCTTATTACGCTCCACCAGTTCAGCCAGTTCGCTCAGCGCGGTCGCTTTCAAGTTGATACAGTCGGCAAACTGCGCGATGCCGGCATTGCCCGGTGCGGCATAAATCTTTTCAATTCCCGGGCTCTGCGCGAGCTTCCAAACCAGCGCATGTTCCCGTGCGCCCTGCCCAATAACCAGTACACGTTTTCCCACTGTACAAACGACCTCGCTTTCGTAAAGGGACACACTTCGATGCCGCAGACCCGCATCGCCCATGAACGCTGATCGGGCGTGTCACGATGTCCCCTGTCGATGTTGTAATCTATTGGGTCTGCCCAGTAATCTCAATCCTCAAGACTAGTGTTTAAAATGGCGAACGCCGGTAAAGACCATGGCAATCCCATGTTTGTTGCACGCCGTAATGCTTTCCTCGTCACGGACCGAGCCCCCGGGCTGAATAATCGCTGTAATGCCATATTGAGCCGCCATTTCCACCGTATCGGGAAACGGGAAAAAGGCATCTGATGCAAGCACTGCGCCTTTTGCGGCGTCGCCCGCCTGTTTCAAGGCCAGTTCGGCCGAACCCACCCGGTTCATCTGGCCGGCCCCAACCCCGAGACTCACCCCGTCGGCCGCTACCACGATCGCATTCGATTTAACATGCTTGACCACTTTCATGGCAAACATCATATTCTTGATTTCCGCCTCGGTCGGCGTCCGGTCGGTCACCACATTCAGTTCGGCTGCCTCGACCCGGGCGTCATCCCAGGCCTGCACCACAACCCCGCCGGAAACGCTTTTCACCTGCGGCCCGGCATCCCGCGCGATCTCCAGCTGGAGCACGCGCAGATTTTTCTTGGCCCGGAAAATCTCCAAAGCGGCCTCGTCATAGCCTGGTGCCGTGATGACTTCTAGGAACAGTTCGGCAGCCGCTCCGGCCGTCTCGGCATCCACCGGACGATTAAAGGCCGCTATGCCGCCGTAAGCCGAAACCGTGTCCGCCTGGTATGCTTTCTGGTATGCTTCCAACAGCGTCTCACCAACCGCCGTACCGCACGGGTTGGTATGCTTGACAATCACGCAGGCCGGGTCCTGGAACTCGCGGACCAGCGCGCTCGCCGCCTCGGCATCAATGATATTGTTATAGGACATTTCCTTGCCATTGAGCTGCCGCGCCTGGGCTAAGCCCCCCAGAGCCGACGCCTCACTGTAAAAGGCCGCTTTCTGGTGAGGATTCTCACCATAACGCAGTTCGTACACCTTCTCACCGGCCCAAACCAAGGTGTCCGGGAACGCATGTCCATTCAGCCCCTGTAGATAGCGGGCGATCATGCTGTCATAAAAAGCGGTATGCGCAAAAGCTTCTTCCGCCAGTTTGCGCCGCATATCCGGCCGGATTTCGCCTTCCATCTCCAGTTCCTTCAAAACCGCCCAGTAATCTTCGGGCCGAACCACAACAATCACATCCTTGTGATTCTTAGCTGCAGCCCTGATCATGGCCGGTCCGCCGATATCGATATTCTCAATCGCGTCCTCGAACGTGGCCCCCGGTTTTTGAATCGTTTCCCGGAAAGGATACAGATTGACGGCCACCAAATCGATCGGTCCAATCTCGTTGGCTTTCAGCTGGGCCAGATGCTCCGGAGTCCGGCGGGCCAGAATGCCGCCGTGAATCTTGGGATGCAGGGTCTTCACCCGACCATCCAGTATTTCAGGAAATCCCGTGATCTGAGCCACCTTGATAACGGGAACCCCATCCTTTTTCAAGGTTTCGTACGTCCCGCCGGTCGAAATGATTTCCCAGCCCAAATTGGCCAGCCCGCGAGCGAAATCCACCATGCCTTCCTTGTTTGAGACACTGATCAACGCACGTTTTGCCATAAAGTGTATCCCTCCTCATCGTGATCGGACCCGGTCGGAGGCCGCAGTGAACGGCTACCCCTATATTATCCGGACCTTTCTTCCCTCTATGTACAACCTGCCTTCGGCAATGAGCCGAACCGCTTTGGGCAGCAGTTTGTGTTCCTCAACCAGAATCCGCGCCGCCAGCGTATCTTCATCGTCGCCGGGCTCGACTGGAACCGCCGTCTGCAGAATCACAGGCCCGGTATCAACCCCGCGGTCCACAAAATGGACGGTACAGCCGCTCACCCGCACCCCGTAATCCAGGGCCTGGCGCTGAGCATGCAGTCCGGGAAAAGCCGGGAGCAGAGCCGGGTGAATATTGATGACCCGCATCGGATAGGCTGCGAGAACGGTATCCCCTACAATGCGCATGTACCCTGCCAGCACGACCAATTCCACGCCATGCTGCTTTAAGATATCGACAACGGCTGCCTCGTAGGATGCTTTGTCCGCGAATGCGCCCGGCGGAATCGAAACGGCTTCGATGCCCCTTTTTCGAGCCCGTTCCAGAACCGGCGCATTTGCTTTGTCGGAAATCACAACTTTTATCTGGGCCGGAATCTCGCCGGCGTCAATCCCATCCTGAACCGACTGGTAATTCGAACCCCGGCCGGAGGCCAGCACGCCTAAAGCCAGGACCTCAGCCGGCTCCGGCATGATCCTACTCATCAATGGCCACACCCTTTTCACCAGCAGTCATTTCTCCGATGATGGACGGTTTTTCTCCGGCGGCAGTCAGGAAAGACACCGTCCGATCGACATCGGCCGGATCAACCACCACAATCATTCCGAGCCCCATGTTGAACGTTCGGAACATCTCCGCCGGTTCGACCCGGCCCATCTGTGCCATCAGATCAAAAATCGCGGGGCGTTCCCAGGTATTCGAGCGAATCTGTGCCCGGACACCAGACGGCAGCACCCGAACCAGATTTTCCGGCAGCCCGCCGCCGGTAATATGTGCCAGGCCTTTGATAGGAACCGCATCAAGCAGTCCCAGAATGCTTTTCACGTAAATCCGGGTCGGGGTAAGCAGTTCTTCCGCCAGGGTTCGCCCGAGTTCAGGCATGTGCCGGTTCACTTTATAGCCGGCTTTATCGAAAAAGATCTTTCGAGCCAGGGAAAATCCATTGGAATGAAGTCCGGACGAGGCCAGTCCAATGGCAACATCGCCAGGCTGAATCGCCGCGCCGGTCAGGATTTTATCCTCGTTGACGACCCCGACGGCAAATCCGGCCATGTCGTACTCGCCTTTTCCATAAAAGCCCGGCATCTCAGCGGTTTCTCCGCCGATCAAGGCACAGCCTGCATCCCGGCAGCCGGCTGAAACCCCTTCCACCAGGGCCGCAATCTGCACCGGCTGAACCTCGCCAACCGCAAGATAATCGAGGAAAAACAATGGCTCCGCACCATGGACCAGGATATCGTTGACACACATGGCAACCAAATCAATGCCGACCGTATGATGAATCCCGGCCATCTGGGCGACCTTGAGCTTGGTGCCGACACCGTCGGTCCCTGAAACCATCACCGGTTTCGGGTATTTCGCCAGATCAATCTTAAAAAACCCCGCAAATGCCCCGATTTTGGACAAAACGCCATCCCGGTACGTGGATTCCACCATCGGCGTGATCCGGCGGACCGCTTCGTCCGCAGCATCGATATCCACGCCCGCCGCTTTGTAACTCAAACCTTTTTCGGCGTCTTGATCGGTCATGCTTCCACCTCCGTTACTGCCCTTCTAAGCTGAATTTCCGGGCCTGTGCCTCGTCCTCAACCGGAATCGGATAAGAACCATTGAAACAAGCCGCGCAGAAACAGTCATTATCCCCTTCGAACGCCGAATACAGTCCTTCCATCGTCAAGTAGTTCAGGCTGTCGGCGCCAATAAACTGTCTAATTTCCTCGACGGTCATCCGGGATGCAATCAATTCCTCACGCTGCGAGGTATCGATACCGTAAAAGCACGGGTATTGGGTTGGCGGCGAGGATACCGCCACATGAACTTCGGCCGCTCCGGCATCCCGAAGCATTGCGACGATCTTTTTACTGGTCGTCCCGCGCACAATCGAGTCATCCACCAAAATCACCCGCTTGCCCCGGACAACCTCGACAATCGGGTTCAGCTTAAGCCGCACCCCAAGATCGCGCATTTTTTGATTCGGTTGGATAAAGGTTCGCCCGATATACCGATTTTTCATCAAACCTTCATCGAACGGAATCCCGGATTCCAGCGAATAACCCAGGGCCGCCGAAGTCCCGGAATCAGGCACCGAAATCACGATGTCCGCCTCCACATTGGTCTGCCGGGCAAGCTGCCGGCCCATAGCCCGGCGGGAACGGTTGACCGTCACGCTGTCGATCACGCTGTCCGGACGTGCGAAATAAATATATTCAAAGATGCAGTGGGCCTTTCGCCCGGTCCGCAGGGTATTTACGCTATGACAGCCATTCTGGTCCAACAACACGATTTCACCGGGTTCCACATCCCGCAGCTTCACCGCACCAATCGTATCCAGCGCGCAGGATTCCGAGGCGAGCACGTAATTACCATTCAACTGCCCAAGACACAACGGCCGGATGCCGAAGGGATCACGCACACCGATCAGGCTGTTTTCAGTCATAATGATCAGCGAATAGGCGCCTTTAATGTCGATCATGCATTTGACCAGCGCGTCTTCCAAACGGTCCTGCCCGTAGCGCGCAAGCAAATTCACGATCACTTCTGTATCGGTGGTGGTTTGGAACACCGATCCATTGGTCGCCAGACGGGTACGCAGCTCCCCGGCGTTCACCAGGTTGCCATTATGAGCCAGGCCGATCATGCCTTTGAGATACCGGAAAACCAGCGGCTGGGCATTAACCACCGAACTGGATCCGGTCGTCGAGTAGCGCACATGACCCAGGGCCATATGCCCAGGAAGCTTGTCAATGATTTCCGGGGAAAAGACTTCCGGAACCAGACCCATCCCTTTGTGAAGGGTGATTTCGCCGCAGCCGTCGCTCACCGCGATGCCTGCGCTTTCCTGGCCCCGGTGCTGCAGTGCATGCAGGCCGTAATAGGCGGTTTTGGCCGCTTCCGCCGAACCCGGTGCGGCGTTCCGCAAATATATCCCGAAGACACCGCATTCGTCCCGGCGGACATGGCCGGTCTCTTTTACTGCATTATGCATCGGATTGCTCCCTGCCAAACGGCTTTGATTTCATCGATTGCTGCATTTACGCCGATTCCGGCAGCCTGAATGATCAGCCGGTCACCACCGGTCTGGCCGATCACGGCAGCCGCAACTCCCTTGTTTTGCGCCGCCGCCAGAAGCGCGGCGCGGTCTTCCGGTTTCACCGATATGATCACCCGTCCCGGCGCTTCGCCGAACAGCAGGCCGTCCGGCCGTCCGGAGATGTCCGTAAGGTTCACCACAGCCCCAATTCCGCCTTCAATGGCCGCTTCCGCAACCGCCACCGCGAGACCGCCTTCGGAAAGGTCGTGCGCCGACTTGATTTGCCCCTTGCCAATCAGGTCGAGCAGCAGCTCAATCAAGCTTTGCTGCTTTGGCAGGTCCAGGTCCGGCACCGCGCCCGTTTCGAGTCCGTGAATCAATGCAAGGTATTCGCTGCCGCCGATTTCGTCCCGGAAGCCGCCAAGCAGCACAATATCGTCACCGGAACCGGTAAACGCCATGCGCATCCGCTTGGAAATATCGGGAAGCAGACCAACCATTCCGACCGTCGGCGTCGGGAACACGGCTTCTCCGCCGCGGGTTTCGTTATACAGGCTGACATTTCCGCTGACCACGGGCGTCTTTAACGCCTTTGCCGCCTCAGCCATTCCCAGAATCGCGTTGCGGAACTGCCAGAACACCTCAGGTTTCTCCGGATTCCCGAAGTTCAGGCAATTGGTCATTGCCAGCGGCTCGGCACCCAGGCAGGCCAGATTTAAGGCTGCCTCGGCGACCGTCATCAACCCGCCCTTGAACGGGTCCAGATAACAGAACCGGCTGTTGCAGTCCACGGTGACCGCGGCCCCTTTGGGGGTGCCTTTAATGCGAAGCACCGCCCCGTCCGCGTCTCCGGGTTTGATCGTGGTATTGGTCATGACTTCATAGTCGTACTGGGTATAGACCCATTCCTTGCTCGCGATACTCGGCGAGCCCAGCAGTTGGCGAAGCACGTCACCGGCATCGGCAGGAACGGGGACACTGTTCAGATCATACGAGCGCACCTGCTGGAAATATGCCGGTTCGGCATAGGGCCGCTGGTATACCGGGCAGTCTTCGGTCAGCACATTGACCGGGACTTCCCCGGCCACCACGCCGCCTTCGGTGACCCGAAACATCCCGTCGTCGGTAATATGGCCGATAATGGCGGCTTCAAGCCCCCATTTTTCAAAGATCTCCTGAATCCGGTCCACCTTGCCCTCACGCGGAACCACCAGCATGCGTTCCTGCGATTCGGAAAGCATGACCTCATAGGGGGTCATGCCTTCTTCCCGGCGCGGGACCTTCAGGACATCGACTTCCACACCGCGCCCGCCTTTATTGGCCGCTTCCGAGATGGAACTGGTCAACCCGGCTGCGCCAAGGTCCTGCATTCCGGCTGCCAGATCTTCGTGAATCAATTCAAGACAGGCTTCCAGCAGCAGTTTTTCCATAAACGGGTCGCCCACCTGGACCGAAGGCCGTTTGGATTCCGATTCTTCGGACAGTTCCTCGGACGCGAAAGTCGCGCCGTGAATCCCGTCCCGGCCGGTCCGGGCCCCGACCAGAAGCAGTTCCCGGCCCACGTCACCGGCGATTGCGAGTGCGATTTCATCGGCCTTGACCAACCCGACGCACATCGCATTGACCAGGGGATTATCCTTGTAACTGGGATGGAAATAGACTTCGCCGGCCACGGTCGGGATTCCGAGGCAGTTGCCGTAACCGCCGATCCCGGATACCACGCCGGCAAACAAATGGCGGGTCCGGTCATCATCGAGCGGGCCGAAACGCAGTGAATTCAGCATCGCGATCGGGCGCGCGCCCATCGTAAAAATATCCCGAACAATCCCGCCCACACCGGTTGCCGCGCCCTGGTAAGGCTCAATCGCGGACGGGTGGTTATGGCTTTCAATCTTAAATACCAGGGCCTGCCCGTCACCAATATCAACGACACCGGCATTTTCGCCAGGGCCCTGAATGACCCGCTCCCCGGTGGTGGGGAACAGTTTCAAAACCGGTCTGGAACTCTTATATCCGCAATGCTCGGACCACATGACGGAAAACATGCCCAATTCAAGGCGGTTCGGCTCCCGTCCCATGATCTCAAGAACCTTCTGGTACTCGTCATCTTTCAAGCCCATTTCCTGCCACAGGGGTTTCGCCGTCATTACATCCCCTCCTTGAACGCCTTGACCATCGAGGCAAAAACCCGATAGCCGTCTTTCCCGCCCAGAATCTCCTCGGAGAACCGTTCGGGGTGCGGCATCATGCCAAGCACATTGCGTTTCTTATTGATGACCCCGGCGATGTTTTCGAGCGCGCCGTTGGGATTCGGATCCAGGTAGGTGAAAACAATCTGATCGTTTGCCTTTAGTTCGGCCAGGGTTTCCGGGTCGCAGAAGTAATTGCCTTCCCCGTGCGCAATCGGCATCCGAACCGTTTCTCCTTCGGCGTACAGGCGGGAAAATGCCGAGTTGGCCGTTTCGACCCGCATGTCGACCGGCAGGCACCGAAACTGCAGGCTGTCATTACGCAGCAGCGCGCCAGGCAGCAGTCCCGCCTCAGTTAGAATTTGAAAACCGTTACAGATGCCGATCACCAGCCCGCCCCGCTCGGCGAACTCGGTAACCTCCTGCATAATCGGCGAAAAGCGGGCGATCGCTCCACAGCGAAGATAGTCGCCGTACGAGAACCCGCCCGGCACGATTAAGGCGTCATAGCCCGTTACCGAATGGGTCTTATGCCAGATAAAATCGACCGGTTCCTGCAGCACCTGGTCAATCACGTGATAGCAGTCGGCGTCGCAATTGGAACCCGGAAAGACCACGACTCCAAATTTCATGTTCTACGCCTCCACCAATTCAATGCGGAATTCTTCGATGACCGGGTTGGCCAGCAGGCGGCCGCACATCTCATCAAGCCGCTGCCGGGCTTCCTCACGGCTGGCGCCGTCCAGTTTAACCTCAATATATTTACCGACCCGCACGTCGTTCACTTCGGGAAAACCCATGGTTGCAAGCCCGCGGCGCACGGTATCGCCCTGCGGATCAAGCACGCCCTGTTTCAGGGTGACAAACACTTTGCCCAGATACATCCTATTTACCTCCCTCAAGGCGGCGCAGCACTTCCTGGTACGCCTCTTTTTCTTTTCCAAGATCACGGCGGAAACGGTCCTTGTCCAGCTTTTCCTTGGTATCGATGTCCCACAGCCGGCAGGTATCAGGCGAAATCTCGTCGGCTAGGATGATCGAGCCGTTAAACCGCCCAAATTCCAGCTTGTAATCAACAAGTTCAAGGTTTGCCGCGGCAAAATACGGTTTTAACAGCGCATTGATCCGGCTGGCCAGTCCTTTGATGGCGGCCAGCTCCTCCGCCGTAGCCCAGCCGAAGGTGAGGATATGGTCATCGTTCACCATGGGATCATGCAGGTCGTCATTTTTGAAGTACAGCTCCAGGATTGGCTTTGGCAGCACAACCCCTTCCTCAATACCGAGCCGTTTCGAAAGACTGCCGGCCACAGTATTGCGCACCACGACCTCAACCGGAACGATTTCAACCCGGCGTACGATCATGTGGCGGTCATCGATCAGCTTGACAAAATGGCTGTCGATGCCCTGACCGCGCAGGAAATCAAACAGCAGCGCGGACATCCGGTTGTTTACGACCCCTTTGGATTCAATGGTTCCCCGCTTGGTTCCATCAAAAGCGGTGGCATCGTCTTTGTACTCAACAATAGCCAGCGACGGATCTTCCGTGGTGTACAGTCTCTTTGCCTTGCCTTCGTAGATGAACTCTTTCTTGTCCATGCGGTTCCTCCTTCTCATGACCAGTGCCTCGTTGACGTTAAATGGGTTACAGTCCGCAGCGCGCCAGAATATAATCCACCTGCCTGGTGTGATAAGCATAATCAAACAACTCGTCCAGTTCGGCTGCGCTTAATACTCGGGTCACGTCCTCATTTTGGCCCAGCAGCTCCCGGAAGGGGGTTTTGGTCCGCCAGCATTCCATCGCGCTGGACTGAACCACCCGATAGGCCGTTTCCCTCAGCATTCCCTTGTCAATCAGGGACAGCAGCACGCGCTGGGAGAACACCAACCCGAGTGTCGCTTCCATATTGCGCATCATGTTCTCCGGATACACCATCAGCCCGTCCATGACCCGGATAAACCGGTCCAGGATATAGTGCAGCAGGATCGTGCTGTCCGGAATAATAACCCGCTCCGCCGAGGAGTGGGCCAGATCGCGTTCATGCCAGAGAGCGACATTCTCCATGCCCGCCATCGAATTGCTGCGGATGACCCGTGCCAGCCCGGTTACCCGCTCGCTCATCATCGGATTGCGCTTGTGCGGCATGGCCGACGATCCCTTCTGCCCCGCGTAAAACGGTTCTTCCGCTTCAAGGATGTCGGTGCGCTGCAGGTTGCGGATTTCGGTCGACATTTTTTCCAGGTCGCTCGCAATCACGGCGAGTGCGGTGAGATATTCGGCATGGCGGTCGCGCTGAATCACCTGGGTCGATACCTTGCACGGCTTCAGCCCCAGTTTTTCGCAGACATGGCGTTCCACGAACGGGTCAATGTTGGCAAAGGTGCCGACCGCGCCGGAAATTTTCCCGTAGGAAACCACGTCCCGCGCCCGCTGCATCCGCTCAATGTCCCGTTCCACCTGGGTGTACCAGAGGGCCATCTTAATCCCGAAGGTGATCGGTTCACCGTGCACCCCGTGCGTCCGCCCCACCATCAGCGTATCTTTATGTTCGCGCGCCAGCCGGGCCAGCACCGTTTTCAGCTTCTCCAGTTTGTCGAGGATCAGATCGGCGGCTGAGCGCATCTGCATCGCCAGACCGGTATCCAGGATATCGGATGAGGTCATTCCCATATGAATATAGCGGGAATCATCGCCGACATATTCGGCGACGTTGGTCAGAAAGGCGATCACGTCGTGCCGGACTTCTTCTTCAATCTCTTTCACCCGGCCGATCTCGAAATTTGCACGGTTTTTAATGATTTCCACGGCGTCCTTTGGAATCTGCCCCAATTCAGCCCAGGCTTCGCAGGCAAGAACCTCAATCGTCAGCCAGTTGCGCAGTTTTGCTTCCTCGGTCCAAACCGCCCCCATCTCCGGGAGTGTGTAACGTTCGATCACTTGCCCTTGGCCCCTTTCTGCATCAGATAACATTCAATGCCCAGATCGTTTAACCGGGTTGCCTTAATGCGGACCTCATTGGTCATCCGATTCCGGTAATCCTTTAATTTCTGCCGGACTTCCGGATCAGACGCCCCAAGAATCTCCATCGCCAGCAAAGCCGCATTGGCGGCTCCGTTGATAGCGACCGTCGCAACCGGGATGCCTTTGGGCATTTGCACGGTAGCAAACAGCGAGTCCATGCCGTTTAAAGCGCTGCCCAGAATCGGCACGCCGATCACCGGCAGCACCGTGTGGGCGGCAATGGCCCCGGCCAGATGCGCGGCTGCGCCGGCGCCGGCAATAATGACCTGAATGCCGCGCGCTTCCGCCCCTTCCGCGAAAGCCGCCGTATCCGCCGGTGTACGATGGGCCGATGAAATGGCTATCTCGTACGAAACGCCGAATGAAGCCAGAGTTTCTGCCGCTTCCTTCATGATTTTTAAATCCGAGTCGCTCCCCATGACTATCGCGACCGCCGCCATAATGGAATCACTCCCTGATAAGAATATTGAAACCCGGTACCTGGGTAGCCTCGCTCGTTAAAGCGAAACCTCCCCGACCGGGCTTTTCTCCCACCGGTGTAGCGCTTGGAAAGCGCCTGTGCCACTTGGACCAGACCGCGGATGGCGCGGAACCCTAGACACACTTTCGCTGGCTAAAATATTTACCTAAGGGAATGGTAACAAACGCACCGGGACGTGTCAACCGGTGAAACCCGTTGAAGCGCGGTTTGGCGGTTATCGGAACCTTGCGCGGCAGCGGCTTGACCCGGCCTCAATCCGCCGGGTTTTCAACGGTTTCGTCTCCAGGTTCTCTATGCATGAATAAGAGGCGTCACCCGCTTATAGGATAACGCCTCTTACATTTCTTTCAAACGATCGCGCAGCCTGGAGATTTCCTCTCTGAGCTGCCACAGTTCGTCCATCGAACCTCTACTGTCCAGGCTTTCCTGGAGCCGGGTCAGCCGAAGAATCAAAGAATCGGCTGCCGCCTTAACAATTGGATCCATCGATCTTTCCCCCCATCCGGGATTTGCAAATCCTGCGCTCGCCGTAGCAAGGCGTAAACCGGGTCTTGCGTACTGCCTGGACCGACCCCACATTAGGCCTGCGGGCGGTCCGTCGTTTCGCCGTTCTCTTCGGCATCGATATGTTCCAGTCCGATTTCGTTCAGGATATGGTTAATCAGTTCAGGACTCATCCACGTCACCCCCTTTCCTTTTCTCATTCTACAATCTCTATTTTAAGATCTCAAAAAGGTTCTGTAAATTTCAGGTTAACTCTTACAGGCCGAAATGAACGGCTTAAGCCGGTGTTTACACTTTAAACCTACCGCTATCACCATATTACGAAATTTTTTGAATTTTTATTCCGCTGATTTCGATTCGGTACGCTGCGGCCGCGAAGCCCCAAAACGCCAGCATCCTGCGCGTGTATCGCTTATGGGGCGACGTTCGTATGCATTTCCGTTCCCAATCCCGGAACAGACTGATTGCAACAATTTGGCAGGATTTTCGACCTGCCAAACCGAATGAACGTATATACGAACACATATAGGAAGAGATAGAAGCAAGGGGGAGGTTCTCCATGTCGATTCGCACCAGACTGTTCACCCTGGTGGCCGCAGTCATTGTCATCTTCACCATCTGCAGCGGCCTGACGATTTGGGAAGTCCTAACGATTAGCCGGCTCGCCAAGGACGCGAGCGCGCGCGAGGATAATATGCGGCTGGTCCGGGAAACCCAGGCCTTGATCAAAGATGCGCAATCGAAACAAGCCTTGCAGGCATTATATCTGGTTTCCGGGCAAAGTGCCGGGGGAACCCAGGAAATTGTTGACCTGTCCCGTAAGATTCAGGCGAACCTGGAAGGGGTACTGTCCAAAGCGGATACCGACCAGGAACGGGCTCAGATGAAACCCACCCGCGACGCCTCAGAAGCCTTCAAAGCCCAGGCACAGGTTTTGAACAATCTGGCCCAGAGTGCCGGGCGCATGACGGAAGCCGAAATGAAAGACAAACTGGGCGCGGGCGCGAAACAGCTCGAAGGAGCACAAGTTCAGCTGACCAGCTGCTTGAACCAGTATGTGAACTTCTTCGACGTGGAAGCCCAAGAATCGATGCAGCAGGTTCAGGTAAGAATCGCGGAAACGAAGCAAATCGCCATTGTTGGACTGGTGCTGACCATTTTGATCAGCATCCTGATGACGTCCGTTTTGACCCGCTCGATCACTGAGCCGATGCGGGAAGCCGTCGCCCTGGCCGATGCCATGAGCGAAGGCGATCTTTCGGTTCGCATGCCCACCCGGCGCCATGATGAATTCGGCAGGCTGGCCAAAGCGCTGACCCACGCCGTTGAAAGCTCCGCCGCCCTGGTCAAAACAGTGGTCCAGAATGCAGATGAGCTTTATGCTTACAGCCGGGAACTGACCGAGCTAACCGATACGGTATCCGGCGATATGAAGCATGTCCAGCTTTCGACCGAGCAGATTGCCGCCGGGCTGGAGGAGGTTTCCGCGTCTTCCCAGGAAATGAACGCAGCATCCGAAGAGATTACGGCATCGTTGACCGAACTGGCAGCCGAAGCCGATGAATCCACTCGAAAAGCAACTGAAATTCAGGAAAAATCGGGCAAAATCCGCGCCAACGCCCAGCAGGCGCAGCAGGACAGCGTTTCGCTCTATGAAACGATCCGCGAGCGTATGGTGCAGGCCATTGAGGAATCCAAAATCGTGGAGGAAATTGCTACCCTGGCCACGAATATATCAGCGATCGCCGATCAAACCAACCTGCTGGCGTTAAACGCCGCTATCGAAGCGGCCCGGGCCGGTGAGCAGGGCCGCGGCTTCGCGGTGGTTGCCGACGAGGTCCGGAAACTGGCTGAGGAGTCCTCTCAAACCGTAAAGAACATTCAGCTTCTGACCGGACAGGTGCACGGTTCGATCACCAAAGTGGTTGATAACGCCAATCAATTACTGCAGTACATGAATACCCAGGTGATCAGGGACTACAAGGTCATGGTGAAAGTTGTGGACCAGTACCGCGACGATGCGGCCATGTTCGGCGAACTGACCGCCAAGGTCAGTCGGATGAGCAACCAGATTCTCAACGCAACCGGCGAGATCGCCACGGCCATTGAAGGTGTCTCGACCACCATGACCCAGAGCGCCGCCAATGCGGCTCAGATCGCTGACGATACCACCCACACCAACGGCAGCGTGGAAGAGGTCGCCCGGTCCGCCCACCAGCTGGCCGAAACCGCTTCGGTCCTCAAAACCACGGTTTCGCAGTTTAAAGTATAGCCGCTAACCGGCCGGAAACCCGTTGAAAAAAGCCCGTCGGTTTCACTGCCGGGCTTTTTGTTTGCTCTGGCCGCAATTCAATTCCGTTTGGAGGTACGTTTTCGTGGAGCATAAAAAGATTCTATGGGGCGCAGCCGCGGTTCTGGTCCTGGTTTTCGGAATCGCCGGGTACCTTTCCGCTGACCGTCAGCCGGTTTCTGCTCCGGCAGACAACCGGTCGCATCCGATCCTGGTCTCCTGGTGGAATGAAACCGGTATGCTGCTTGGCGCCAGCCAAAACGGCGCCTGGCGCTCCATTGACCCGCAAGCCCTGAATCATAAACAGGAAGGCGTCCTTAAAGGATTTCCGCTCGTCGCCGGCGGGGAACGCTACAAAATCTATACCCGGGATCGTTATCTCGGCGTGTACACCGGGGGCAAAGCCGCGCTTCGGCTTGCCGCGCTGCCTGTGGTCGCGATTGGTCTTATGCCAAAGCTCAAGCCGGAGCAGGAATACATCGCGGTTGCCGGTGACTGGAATCCCCGGCCCCGGGTTCCGGCCAAGATTCAACCGGACGCTTCCATCCGACAGGTTTTGCAGAACCGGCTTACCTACTACGGTCTGCCCGGCGCCCCGCTCAAGATTGATCAAGTCTGGGAAATCGACCTGGACCATGACGGGAAAGTCGAACAGCTGGTAGAAGCAACCCACCTGCCCGATGTAATGCAAGCCAGTCCGGATACTTATTCCATGGTGTTTCTGATGAATGGTACCCGCTCGCCGATCATGCTTCGGAAGGATTTCCGGACCAAAAAAGTCGAAAAAGATGGGGCCCCGCCGCTTAAATTCTCCGTCGCGGCGATTCTGGACCTGAACGGGGACAGCCAAATGGAGGTCGTTCTTCGCTCAAGCTATTATGAAGGGGAATGGACCGAAGTGTATGAGATCAAAGGGAACCAGGCTGAACTGGTCCTGACCGAAGGCAATGGTTTGTAATCAATGGTTTCGCAGCACCTTACTCAATATATTTCAGGAGTTCCCCGATATCGTTGACCAGGAGGTCCGGTTTGGACTGCAGCAGCAAGTCCCGGTCCCCCATGCCATAGGTCACGCCGCAGGTCACTACCCCGGCTCGCTTGCCGGCTTCAATGTCGGTAAAAGCATCGCCGACCATCATGGTTCTTTCCGGTGCGGCGCCGAAGGCGTCAAGCACCATCAGGATCCCCTCCGGGTCGGGTTTCGGTTTGACCACTGAATCAAAGCCCACAATCAGGTCAAAATAGTGCCGGGCCTTCAGCCCCTGCAGAATTGCTTCCGAAAGCTCCACGGTTTTGCTGGTCACCACCGCGGTTTTCTTCACCGGATGGGTTTTCATCCGGCGCATCACGTTTTCCAGGTTCGGAAACAGCCTGGTTTCGACCAGCGCATGCTGCAGATAAATCTGCCGGTAAATCGGCACCGCCTGCTCCAGCATCGCCTCATCGGCCTGGTTCAGGCACCCACGCAGCATCGTCACCGCCCCGTAGCCGACGTGCGGAATGATCTCCTCCCTGGGCCGAACCGGGTGGTTCAACACCTCCATGGTCAACTGTACCGAGGTCGCGATGTCGCTCGCGGAATCGATCACCACCCCGTCCAGATCAAAAAGCACGGCATCGAGCCTGTATTTCATCATTTCTCCCCCCTCCTGAAGGTTCATCGCGGGAGCGGTGGATCAGCGGCAGCACGGGCAGGCGTTCTCAACACCGGTTGTTAACGGTTCCTGTGCGCATCCACCCATTGGCGCAGCTGCGCCTGACCGGCCACTTCCCCCTTGAAAATCGCTTCAATCAACGGTGCAGTCATTGTCGTATCGAAAGCCGGTTCGAAGGTCACTCCCTGATTCCGTCCGGGCAGTTTGACCATAAACGGAACCCTTGCGTCGGCCTTTCCGTCGTAGGACCGCGATTCCCGCCAGGCGTGATCGCTGGATACAATCAGCACGGTCTGGTTCCAGATCCCCTCCGATACCATCATCTTCCGCAGCTCCCCGAAAGAACGGTCGGCAAGCAGCAGGTTGTCAAAATATCCGTTTTTTTCGGACCGAAAGGCGGTGATCCGCCGGCTTCCTGCATCATAAATCCACGGAAGATGCGGGATCGGCATGTGAATGACCACCAGCCCCAGCCGCCGGTCGCGGATCAGGGATTCCGCTTCCGCCATCGTGTTCCGGTAGACGCTGATTTGATGATACCGCTCAAAAAGCGGTGACTGTTCGCTTATTTGTCCCCACATCAGCTCGAGGATCCCGCTGCCCGGCCGGTATTCCGGCCGAAATCCCGGATGGGCGTAACACCGGCTCAATGCGGAGCCGATCACACGGTCATAGGGATGATACCAGCCCACCAGCCCGCTGTTGAAGCCAAGCTGCTGTACCCTGGAAAAGATGTTTTCCCCCCGGCTCCACTGAAAGGGTTTCTGCTCGCCGGTCGGATACAGCATCAAATCGCTGTTTGAAATCACTTTCGCCTTGCGGATGGGCTGTCCCGAAAACAAAGCCGGGATCGCATCCAGGGTTTCCTTTTCCGATGATACGGCATTCCGGGCTGAAAAAACCTGGCGACCCAGCCGATCAAGCTCCGGCATCGCGAATCCTTCCGGCCGCTCATCGAACGCAAGCCGCTGATCCACTTCGTCAAAGATCAGCCACACAACCCGCCGCTCCGGGTCGGCAGGATTTCGGTATTCAGCCTGGCTTTTTGGTGCCTGAAAGCCACCGGCCTTGCTCTCTTGCACAGCTGCTCGGACAAACTCCGAAAACGTGAATACCAGAAACGGCGAAAAGGCAAGCAGAACAAAAATCATGGCTTTTTTGGCGATACGAGCGCCCGGCCTATGAAACCAAAGCCCAATACCGAGTACGAAAATTGGAATCGTTGCTTCCAGCAGGTGGTTCTTAAGGGCTGGGAAAAAGACTCTGGCGGCATTCGCCAGGAGCAGCGCGGCCAGAATAATGGCGATCACCTCAAGCCGCCTTGATTTGGATCGCTGAATCAGAAGAATGGCAGTAAAAAACAGGAGCCCGAGTATGACCACGTTCAAAAACAGCGCAATCCCGCTCTGAGTTTTTGGGAAGGCAGAAAAATAGTACTCATTCATGGGTGGTGCATAGATCAAGCGCGCCCAGGTAAACATGAAACTGACATTGGCCAAGGATAACGCAACAAGAAGGTTTCGAAGCTTCACGGGCAAAACTACACCCTCTTCCGCAGCAAATACAGCGTTCGGTCCCGTCCACCCACCGGCTGCCGGGCCACAATCTCAAACCGGCTTTGGCAGGCCGACTCGAAACCGGATTGGTTGTAATCAGCAAAAAGCGCTTCCCGTCCGCGGGTCAGCAATTTGAACATGGCATCCGCCGGGTCGACATACTCAATCACGAGATATTTGCTGGTTAATCCCCAGGCCAGATCAAAAATCTGTTCCAGCGGAATCCGCTCCGTAACTAATAGGTGATGCAGCACCGCAAGCATAAGGACCAGATCAAACCGATCCCGAGCGCGTTCAAGGAATGACTGGCATTCGCTATTGCACCATCCGACAGCGGGACTCGGCCGGGCAATGTTTACGACCAGGGGCAAAATATCGGCCTGGCTTTGTTTCGCCTTCTTCCATAACGCGCCGACCACCACCGGATCCAGATCAATCGCAACCACCCGGGCGCCGGTTTTTGCTGCCATCAGGCTGAAAACACCGGTATTGCACCCTATATCCAATACATATCCCGGTTGATGTTCAGCCAGCACACTTTCCAGAAAAGCGGCTTTAACCGCCATCTCGGCCTGGGAATAGTCATGGCTGTCCTCGTAGTCCGACCAGACCGACACTCCCTTTTGGGGCGCCAATTGCCGGGTTTTCTTCTGCAGATTCCGCAGTTGAGACCCCAGAATGTACTTCGCCTTTTCCTGGTCCCCGGCTTCACGCTTTTGATAAATCGCTTGATTGCCCGATTTACCATTCGAAAGCCAGGTCGGCAGCGAAACCAGATCAAGAAACGGCGGCCGCACTTTCTGGCCGAAGGAGCACAGCCGGAACACTTCTTGCGGTTCCAGTCCGTCCCGCCGGGTATAAAAAATATCGGCCAATGGAAGTCCGAAATATCGATTTGCGAGCAAAGGCAGCAGGAAGCAGCGAATATACTGCGCATAAGGAAGCCAGGTGTAATCGCCGGGATCCCGCTGTTCGACCGACAGGGCATCGACGAAGACAGCCTCCGGCCCTTGGAAGAGGGTATTATAGGGGGTTGCGTCTTTTAAACCGAATTGATGGTCCAATGCGGTCAGGGCGATCCGCAGGGTCAGTTCACCGGCATGATGGAGCATTTCCGGGGCCCATTCATAGGGATAGGATGGAAACCAGACAGCGTCATGTTCGGCGATTATGTAATCATCGGGGGCATCGGGAAGATCCAGACCTTCGATTGAACCAACGGTATCCGGGCTCAGAATGTTTACACCCACAAAGTCCGCCGCCGCGTCCGTTTGCCAGAACGGTTCAATGCGCTTCCACTCCGGCTTCCTGATCACTCGGAAAATCCGGTCTCCTACCCGCTGTACATGTCCCGCCGGATCACGGAAAGATTTGGTGCCAGCCATACCAGCCTAGTCCTGCTTCCTTTTAAACTTCGTCAGGAACCGGCCCCAGGCTCTCCGGGTACTGAAGACCACGCCGAGCACCCCGGCCACCAGCAGCTGCCATACCATGGCACCAGAACCAGGATCAATGTAAGCCAGCATTAACAGGTCTGGAATCGGCTTGCCGATCATTTAAGCAACTCCTCCTGTATCGTCTTACTCCCATTCGATCGTGCCTGGCGGTTTGCTGGTGATATCATACACCACCCGATTTACCCCTTTGACCTCATTGACCACCCGGCGGGAGATCGCGTCCAGCAGTTCATAGGGCAGCCGGGCCCAATCCGCCGTCATGGCGTCATCACTGGTGACCGCCCGAACGATGATCGGATAGGAATAGGTCCGCTCGTCGCCCATTACGCCAACACTGCGCATCGAGGGCAGCACGGCAAAATACTGCCAGACTTCCTTGCCCAGCCCGGCATCGCGGATCGATTGGGTAACGATGGCATCGGCATCCCGCAGAATGGTGAGCTTATCCGGAGTAATGTCGCCCAAAATCCGGATCGCAAGTCCCGGTCCGGGGAATGGCTGCCGCCAGACGATTTCGTCCGGCAAGCCCAGTTCCTCGCCGATAGCACGCACTTCGTCCTTAAACAGGAGCCGAAGCGGCTCGATCAGTTCAAATTCCATGTCTTCCGGCAGACCGCCCACATTGTGATGGCTCTTGATCGTAGCCGCCGTCTTCGTGCCGCTTTCCACAACGTCCGGGTACAAGGTCCCCTGGACCAGGAATTTGGCCCCGCCGACTTTCGCCGCCTCATCCTCAAAGACCCGGATAAACTCATTTCCGATGATTTTGCGTTTCTGCTCCGGATCGCTTACCCCGGCCAGTTTGGACAGGAAGCGTTCCGAGGCGTCCGCATGAACCAGATTGATTTTCATATGGTCACGGAAAGTGGCTACAACCTGCTCTGCTTCATCTTTTCGGAGAAGGCCGTGGTCAACAAAAATGCAGGTCAGCTTGTCCCCTAAGGCCCGGTGAACCAGTGCTGCCGCCACCGAGGAATCGACCCCGCCGGACAGACCGCAGACCACCTGCGCATCGCCGGCCTGGGCTCGGATTTCGGCCACCGTTTGCGCGATGAACTGCTTTAAGTCCCAGTCACCGGAACAGCCGCACACCTTATACAGGAAGTTTTTTAAAATGTCATTACCGTATGGGGTATGCCGCACTTCCGGATGGAACTGCACACCGTACAGCTTCCGGGCTGGGTCACTCATGGCCGCTACCGGGCTGTTGCCGGTCAACGCGGTGACCGCAAATCCAGCGGGCGCTTCGGTCAGATGGTCGCCGTGGCTCATCCAGACCTGCATTTCAGCGGGAACGCCGGCAAACAAATCATCATCGGCCGCAGTTACATTCAGGTTGCAGCGGCCATACTCGCGCAGATCGGCCCGGTCCACCCTGCCGCCGAGTTCCTGCGCCATCAGCTGCATCCCGTAGCAGATACCCATGACCGGAATGCCCGAGGACAGTATGCGCGAATCGCATTTGGGCGCGCCTTCCAGATGGACACTGGCCGGCCCGCCAGAAAAAATGATGCCTTTCGGTTTCATGGCCATTAGCTGCTCATAGGGAATATCAAAGGGCAGCATTTCGCTATACACGGCAAGTTCACGGACCCGCCTGGCAATCAGTTGGTTGTACTGCCCGCCAAAGTCAAGAACAACAACGAGTTCTGCGCTCATGACCCCACTCCTCTCTGAATCGCCTCCGGCTTCAGCTTGTACACACCGGCCAGATTGCGATATTTTTCGGCATAGTCAAGACCATATCCCACCACAAAGTGGTCCGGAATCGAAAACCCGTTGTAGTCGGAAACGACATCCGACTTGCGGCGGCTGGGCTTATCCAGAAAGGTACAGATTTTGAGGCTTTTCGGCTGACGCCGCTGGAGAATTTCCAGGATGTATTTCAAGGTGACGCCAGTATCGATGATGTCTTCCACGATCAAAACGTGGCGTCCCTCGATGGGCTGTTCCAGGTCCTTTAAGATGCGCACTTCACCGGACGAGTGATCTGAAGCCCCATAGCTGGACAGGTCCATAAAGTCCATCGTAACCGGAAGACCGATACATCGGACCAGATCGGCCATAAATACGAATGCGCCTTTTAAAATACCGACTACCAGCAGTTCCTCCCCCTGGTAGTCCGCGGTGATCCGGCGGCCCAACTCCTGAACCTTTGCCCTGATCTCGGTCTCGGTAAACAGAACCTCGACATCATCAATCAACACGGTCATCCCCTCCACAAGAGGATTATAGCAACCCCACGGAACGGGTGCAAGGAAGCCACGCTAAGATCAGTTCCCTTAATGCGTGGCTTGCAGTACTTTTTTCCTTAGCCTTTGCCGTAAATACGGCAAGCAGTATAGATCGTTAAACGTGCAAGGAAGCCACGCTAAGATCAGTTCCCTTAACGCGTGGCTTGCAGTACTTTTTTCCTGAGCCCTTGCCGTAAATACGGCAAGCAGCATAGATCGTTCAAAGTGCAAGGAAGCCGGGATGTGATTGGGCCATAAAAAATAGGCCTCTTTCGAGGCCTATGGGATTTTCGGTTCTTCAATTTTGATGGGCTGGCCGAAATCATCAAATCCGACCATCATCTGGAGGAAGGTGTCCGGGTTGTTCCGGCTGACCGCGGTCAAGTTCGCCTTCCGGATTCGTTGGTCCCTGACATCGACCCAGATCTCATACCGGAAATCCTTCCAGAGGATCTCCATCAACTCGTTTTCCACACTTGGCTTGCAGCGGAGCACCAGGCACCGCTCGCCATCTATCGCCTCCCAGCGGTCTTTTTTCAGATCATTGATCTGTTTGAAATTGAAATTTGACAATGGGTCAAGTTCTGAAATCAAGACTTTGGCCGAATTGCTTTCGGCGTCTTTGATCACTAACCATCGTTTAGAGAAAGAGTCCCAGTTGTACACGGTCCGGTTGAAATGATAAATGTCAACCGGGGTTTTCACCATCTCCCCCTTGATGTGTATACTTCCTTGCTGGTTCTTCTCACCTGATACTCGGCTTATCACCTCCTTCCTTCCATCCACCTGGAGGATGGACTCCAGTTGATATCGAAAACTCGAGGCCGCCGCTGTCCGGGTCAATGCCTGGTCCAGAAGCGACCCCGCGTCGATTCTGCTTTCCTGATACTGCTGATAATATCCGGGTGCCAGCCATACGGCCAACGCCAGGGAGATGGCAATCAAACCGAGCCACAGCCACTTCTTTTTCATGGCCCACCCCCGTGTTGTTTTGCTTCCAGTCTATGAATCAGCCGGTGGGTTTATGCGGGAGAGCTTTAGAAAAAACGGGCATAGGGCCGCCCAGCCGGGACATGGTTCAGGGTGTTTTACCGGCTTACATCGTCTTTACGTATCCCTGGAGAATTGCGCCGCCCGCTTACTTTCCCGGCATTTATGCATTTCTTCCATATAAAGTAAGAAATGTGAACCCTTTCGGGAACAAATATTACAGTACAACGCAGGATGATGCGGAAAGGAACAGGCTTCAATGAATCATTCCGAAGCAACCTTATCAAAAGCAGGAAACAACCTGGTTGAAAAGCTCCTTGTAATCATTTTGGGAATCCTCCCGGCTATCATTCAACTGGCCTTTCTGCTGGACTACTACAAGTATTGCGTGATCCCGGGGACTCATCTCGGTTTTCACCGCGAGCCCCGCTGGCTTGAAACGCAGTCCTATTTTTGGCTTTTATTGATCGCCGCACTCGCAATCGTACTCATCGTCAAGCGACTGCGCCGGGTCTATCGCATATTCCTGATTACCATCCTCTTTTCGGGTTTATTTGCCTATGTAGTGTCAGATCAGGTGATTTATCGGCATTATCTTAATGAGATTAAGATGTACGACCTTTATGAAAACGGGAAGTATGATGCGTTTGTAGCGCAAATCACCCGCTACGATATGCGTATACAACAGGAGGGCATGCTTGGGCTGCGAAATCCTAGCTTCCGGCTTTGCGTACCGGAAACTGGATTTCGGTCACGCACTGGGATGGGTCCGGAGCTTGATCAATAGGCAGGAGGTAGACCTCCCGATTGGGGCCAATTATCTCCCAACCATTCTCCTGAATCCAGCGGCCGATGGCAGCGTATGCGGCAGACAGTCCTTCATAGGGACCCCGATGAATCGCGCAGGCTGCTGTTTCGATGGCCGGATACTCTTTTACCGCCAGACCGGCGGCCGGGCCTGCTACCGGCATAGCTGTCTCGACATCTACGTCCCGTTCTTTGTACTCGGTATCAAAGTACACCGCGATGCCCGGCCCGGCAAATCGGGCGCCGGACTGCGCAATCTGCCCGCACAGCCGCTCCCACAGCATTCCGACCTGATCGTATGCCGGAATCGTTTCGCGCAATGCGCAAACCAGTACGGGTTCCACCCGCTTAATAATCACATCATATCCGTTCGACATAGTGATATCCCCCTCTTCTTCAATCTCTCGAAGACGCACCGCCAGCAAGGCCATGCGGTTCTTCTCCTGCTTGATCAGATCGGCAATCTGCGCCTGGCGCGCCCGGTACATCTCGCGCAGTTGGCCGGCATCCAGCTGGCCGTCCATCAGCACCCCGATCTGTTCCAGACCGAATCCCAGGCTCTTTAGCACCAGAATCCGATTCAGGCGCGGCATCTGATCAGCCGTGTACCAGCGGTATCCGGTCTGGCTGTCCACCGCGGCTGGCTTCAACAGCCCCAGTTCATCATAATGCCGCAGGGCCTTGACCGAAACCTGGGCCAGTTTCGAGAAATCACCGATCTTGAACATGGTAAGCCTCCGTTATTTGGGTATCTCGCGAGCTCGCACCTTCATCGTAGGGTCTCCCGCAAGGGGAGAGTCAAGCAGGAAAAGAGATTTTTTGAAGCGGAGATTCTTCGGGGATTAAAACGAACTGTTTTGCAGTTCTATTGCCCCTGGAGTTTGCTGTCGTTTTAGGATGGTCACAGCCTGGATTGTACTCAGTTACGAACGAACCGTCTCTCGGTCACATCTTCTTGATATAACCCGATAACAGCATAACCGAAAGCATTACTAGTACCCCAACTAAAACGATAAACGTAACCCAATCCATAATTTCATTCCTTTTCTGAGACGGTCTCTTAGCCCAAGTACCCGTCCTCACAGCCCGAAGAACTGTACCCGCCAAATTTCCCTTTCTCTATATACTGCCAATTTCCTTTTTTCGGCATTTCCTCAACGGGTACAATAGTCGCCCAAAGCGCCATAGAGCCGAAGGCTCCTACCTACAGGGGCGGGCGGGCCACACTACAAAACAAACTGGGCGGCAAAGGCACTCGCAAGTGGAGGAGGCTGGTCCGTGGGTGAGCCATTAGACCTGGCGGCGTAATACTTCCCGGTGAAGCTGAGGAACCGTTGCAGGTTCAACTCGGCATGGATGCCGAGTTCCTGAGACCCGGCAGGGAAGCCGGGTGTCTCAGGTTGGGTCTGCAACCCGAAGCAAACCGCGGAAGTATAGCCGACAGGTCGTGGCTCACCCACGGACCAGCCTCCTCCACGCCCCCGCCAGCCCCCAACTACCACAAAGCCCCCAAGCCGCCCGGCTGGGCAAACCAATGGCACGTCGAGTGCCCCCCGTCAACACCAAACGCAAAAACGCGGGCACTGATCCGACTCAATGCCCGCGCTCCCAGTCATGGAATACTGTTTTTCGTTAGGACACGAGAACCGTCCCGTGTGCCTTCTCCCGGCTTAAACCTCGTAGAACGAAACCCCAATCAGGCCAGGGCCGGTGTGCACACCGAGGGCCGGACTGATCTGGCCGAAAACGACTTCCTTGATGTTCGGCAGCTTCATCAGCCGCTCTTTCAGCTTCAAGGTCTCTTCCAGCGCGCCGCCATGCATCACGGCCAGATTCACACTGGTTTTCTCGACCGCCTTCTCCACCAGATTGTACAGCTTTTCAATCGACTGCTGACGCCCGCGCGCCTTGCAGTGGGTATAATACTTGCCCTCATCATCACATGCGATGATCGGCTTCAGATTCAGCAGTTCCCCGAGCATCGCCGCCACGCGCCCGATCCGGCCGCCCTTGCGCAGGTACTCCAGGGTTTCGATGACATAATACATGTGAATCTTGGGCCGCCGCTCAATAACATTTTCAAGCACTTTGGTGAAGTTCAGCCCGGCCGCAATGTCCTTGGCCGCTTCATACACCTGAAAGCCCTGCGCGATTGACAGCACCTTGGTGTCAAACACCTCAATCTGCAGGTCCTTGAATTCACGGGCCGCCATGCGGACCATTTCGATGGTTCCGGACAGCCCCCCGGAGATATGGATCGCCAGCACTTTTTTGAACCCCTTGTCCGCGATCTCCTCAAAAATCCGTTTCGCATCCCCGACGCTGGGCATCGACGTGGTGGGAATCCTCGCCGGCATCTGAGAATAAACCTCTTCCGGCTGAATCGTGACCCGGTCGTCGTACACCTGATCGCCGTAGATAATCTTTAAAGGCAGGACAAAGATCCCGAGTTTCTCAATCACGTCCGCCGGGAGATCACAGCCGCTATCCGTTAAAAGCGCGATTTTTTCTTCCACAACCAATGTCTCCTTTTCAACCGACTGCATTCATAATAGCGAGTATTGTCCATCCACTCAAGCAAAAAATGCCTCGAAAACCAAACGTGCACACCGAATAGAAGGCGATTTATCCATATTCGTATTGTTTGATTCTGCCAAGGATTTCTATGCAGATTGCCGGCTGGCAGGGTGTGCACAACGATTTGCGGGATCCGCGCCGAAGAAAGAAAAAAGCCGCGGCTTATGCGCCGCGGCTTTTTGGATTCGTAGCTTACATTCCGGGCATGCCGCCGCCCATGCCGGGCATCGGCTCATCTTTCGGAACCTCGGTGATGAGGGTTTCCGTGGTCAGAAGCATTGCCGCAATGCTGGCTGCATTCTGCAGCGCGGAGCGGGTCACTTTGACCGGGTCGATGATGCCAGCTTTAATCATGTCCTCGTACTTGCCGGAGAGGGCGTTGAAGCCGACGCCGTTCTTCGAGGAACGGACCTTCTCAACTACCACGGAGCCTTCGTTGCCCGCATTGTTGGCGATGCAGCGGAGCGGCTCTTCGAGTGCGCGGCGAACGAGGTTCACGCCGGTGGATTCGTCGCCAACCGATTTGACGCGGTTGACAGCGCCAACGATGTTCATCAGAGCGGTACCGCCGCCAGCGACGATGCCTTCCTCAACCGCAGCTTTGGTAGCCGCCAGGGCGTCCTCAATGCGGTGTTTCTTCTCTTTCAGCTCGGTTTCGGTCGCTGCGCCAACCTGGATCACAGCAACACCGCCGGACATCTTCGCCAGACGCTCCTGGAGCTTCTCGCGGTCATATTCGGAAGTGGTTTCTTCGAGCTGTGCTTTGATCTGATTGATGCGTTCTTTAATCTCTTTGTCCTTGCCAGCGCCGTCGATGATGATGGTTTCTTCCTTCTTCACGCGGATCTGACCAGCACGGCCGAGCATTTCCACGCCGACGTTTTCCAGCTTGATGCCCAGATCGTCGGAAGCAACCTGACCAGCGGTGAGCACAGCGATATCAGCCAGCATCGCTTTGCGGCGGTCGCCGAATGCCGGAGCCTTGACCGCAACGCAGTTGAAGGTGCCGCGGAGCTTGTTGACCACGAGGGTCGCCAGGGCTTCGCCTTCGACATCTTCCGCAATGATTACCAGCGGTTTGCCGGTCTGAACCACTTTTTCGAGAACAGGAAGAACTTCCTGGATCGATGCGATTTTCTTATCAGTAATCAGGATGTACGGGTCTTTCAGAACCGCTTCCATCTTGTCGGGGTCGGTAATCATGTAAGGGGAGATGTAGCCGCGGTCAAAGTTCATGCCTTCGACCACTTCCAGGCTGGTGCCGACCGACTGACTCTCTTCAACGGTGATAACCCCATCCCGGCCAACTTTTTCCATCGCGTCGGAAATCAGATCGCCGATTTCGGTGTCTGCGGCGGAAATGGAGGCGACCTGTGCAATCGCCTGCTTGGTTTCAACCGGTTTCGCGATCTTCTTGAGTTCATCAACAGCAGCGGCAACGGCCTTTTCGATCCCCTTCTTCATGATCATGGGGTTCGCGCCGGCAGCAACGTTTTTCAGACCTTCTTTGATCATGGCCTGGGCCAGAACGGTCGCGGTGGTGGTGCCGTCACCGGCTACGTCATTGGTCTTGGTGGCGACTTCTTTGACCAGCTGGCAGCCGAGGTTTTCCCACGGATCCTCCAGGTCAATATCACGGGCGATGGTCACGCCGTCATTGGTAATGGTCGGCGAACCGAATTTTCTTTCGAGAACGACATTGCGGCCCTTAGGACCGATGGTTACCTTTACGGCATCGGCCAGGGTGTCAACGCCCCGCTCAAGGGAACGTCTTGCCTCTTCGCCGAACTGAAGCTGTTTGGACAACATACTGCTTTTACCTCCTCGCCTTTACTTGCCTTTTTTCTTGAGGTCGACAATCGCCAGAACATCTCTTTCGGAAAGAATGAGATATTCATCGCCATCGATCTTGATTTCCGTGCCGGCATATTTCGAGAAAATGATCCGGTCGCCGACTTTGACGTCCATTGCGAGTTTCTCGCCGACTTTGTTGCCGGAATCCAGGGTTCTGCCCGGACCTACAGCCATTACTTCGCCTTCCTGCGGCTTCTCTTTGGCGGTGTCAGGAAGAAAAATTCCACTCTTGGTCTTTTCTTCACCCTGCAAAACCTTAACGACAATGCGGTCTCCCAAAGGTTTAACGTTCACCAATATACCCCCTTGCTCGTTGCTTGGATTTTTTATTATTAGCACTCTTTGTCTGCGAGTGCTAATCAATCACATATTCATATTAGGTAAACGGTTCATTAAACTGCAATCGATCTCAGTGTTCGAAAACGGTAATATAAACCGTTTAATAGTTTGTACCTCTTAAAAGCTAAATATACCTTCTAATCCCTCGTTTTTTCATTTGAGGCACATTCTCCGGCGGTTCCAGCCAGAATGTCAAGCCCGTGCGCGAGGGTTGGCAGGATAGCCTCAAGACCGTCTCGAACGGCCTTTGGGCTGCCCGGCAGGTTGATAATGAGGGTTTTTTTGCGGATACCGGCAATCGCGCGGGAAAGCATCGCCCGCGGCGTCTTTTGCAGGCCGTAATACATCATCGCGGCTGGAATCCCCGGCACGAGCTTTTCCACGACCCGGTTGGTCGCTTCCGGTGTCACGTCCCGGTCGCTGAAGCCGGTTCCGCCCGAAGTCAAAATCAGGTTCAGCTTCATCCCATCGGCGATGCTGATCAATTCTTCCTGAATCTGGTCGATATCGTCCGGAATAATCTGGTAGTATTCCACCGTCCCCAATTCCTTAACCATTTCCCGAATCAGCGCACCGCTTTCGTCGGCCCGTTCCCCCCGGGAACCCTTGTCGCTCATAATCAAAATGCCTATACGATACATCCGTTTCACCTCGGCTACAGGATTTCGCTGGGAATGGTTTCAGCACCGGTCTGCGGCCCTTGAGCCGCGCCAGCCGGTTCAAAGATCACGGTGATTGGATCATCGATTTTGACCGGACCGCCTTCCAGCACCCTGACAAAGATGCCTTCGCGCGGCATAACACAGTCCCCGACCTGCTGGAAAATCGCACAGCCGTGGTGACACTTTTTCCCGATCTGGGTCACTTCCAGCAGCACTCCCTGACCGGTCCGAAGCCGCGAACCGATCGGCAGGGTATGGAGCTCAATCCCTGCAACCGTCAGATTCTCGGCAAAATCGCCATAAACAACGTCCGCGCCTTTTGCCTTCATTTTGTTCACACTTTCGACCGCAAGCAGACTGAGCTGGCGGTGCCATTCCCCGGCATGGGCATCCCCTTCCAAACCGTGGTTTGCCTTGAGGTAGCCTTCGCCGATATCGACTTTTTTCTCACCTTTTTTTTCGCTGATACAGACTGCCGCAATTTTACCGGTCTTCATTGTCAACCCCCCTGATCAGACGGCCACTTTTGCCGCCGGTCTTTTCCACCAGTTGAATGCCTTCGATCCGCATCCAGCGATCAATGGCTTTACACATATCGTAAACGGTCAGCGCGGCGATCGACACCGCGGTTAAGGCTTCCATTTCAACACCGGTTTGTCCGGTTGTTTTAGCCAGTGAACGAATGATCAAACTCGACTCGGAATGATCAAATCGGAAGGCCAGATCGATCCCGGTCAGGTTGAGCGGGTGACACATTGGAATGATCGCGGAAGTTTGCTTGGCTCCCATAATGCCGGCCACCTGGGCAACGGCAAGCACATCCCCTTTTTCCACGCCCCCGCGCTCAATCCGCTCGAGGGTTTCAGGCTGCATGATTACCCGGGCTTCGGCACGCGCCATCCGGATGGTTTCCTTCTTGCCGGTGACATCAACCATTTTCGCCCGGCCTTGCTCATTGATATGGGTCAAGTTGTCCTGGTTCGCTTTGTCCTTGGGCATGGCTTACCCCCCGATCTCGAACATATTCCGGTCTTCGTTCCCCTTAACGGCTTCGTCCAGCCGATGCCGGGCCGGTTTAGACGCGACCGACTGCGAAAACAGCTCGGCCAGGCCTTGATCGGACGTGTCACTGCGAAGCGCCGTTTTGACATCGATCTCCCGGCTGCTATGCAGGCACGACCGGAGCTTCCCGTCCGCCGTCAGACGCAGCCGATTGCACTCGGCACAAAAGTGACTGCTGATTGAAGCGATAAATCCGATACGCCCGGCACCGGATTGAATTGCGAACGTCTGGGCTGGACCGGCGCCGGTGTCTGAGACTTCCGGCACCAGACTAACATGCCGCTCCACCATCGCCCTGATTTCCTCAAGGGGCAAAAAGCGATCCTTGGTCCAAAAACCGAGCCCGCCGATCGGCATGTACTCGATAAACCGGACATGAATCGGGAGGTCAGCCGCCAGTTGGCAGAAATCGCTGATTTCATCGTCATTAAAGCCGCGCAGTGCGACACAGTTGATTTTTACCGGGTTAAACCCGGCGGTTAACGACGCATCCAGCCCTTGCAGCGCCCGTTTTAGATCCCCGCCCCGGGTAATCGAATGGTACCGCTCAGGGCGCAGGGTGTCCAGGCTGATATTGATCCGATCCAGGCCAGCCGCCGCAAGGTCCTGGGCCATAGGGGCCAGGAGCTGGGCGTTAGTGGTCATAGACAGATCGTTAATCCCGGGAATTTCATCGATTTCGCGAATCAACTGAAGCAGATTCCGTCGGATCAGCGGCTCCCCACCGGTCAGGCGGACCCGTGTAATTCCGATGGATGCCGCAACGCGGACCAGATGTGCGACTTCTTCCAGGCGCAGAATTTCATCATGCGGTTTCAGCGCAACGCCTTTTTCCGGCATGCAGTACTGGCACCGCAGGTTGCAGCGGTCGGTTAATGAAACCCGAAGGTAATCAATCTTTCTTCCCAGACGGTCAATCATAATGTTATTGTCATCTCCGCTTCGAAGACTTGGGATACCATGCAGTTTCGGATACACCGGGGCGCGGTGGCCCTGGATAATGTGAAAAACCCGGTTTTTCAACCGGGTCGTACATGCCCGCAATTGAACCGACTACATTATACTACAGGCACTGGCGCTTTGTCAGGGTTGGGCAGCCTGTGATGCTGAAGCGGATATTGTTTTATTGAAATCGTTTTCCAGGTCTTCAAATCTTTAAAATATGATAGCATTATGCTATGTGGAAGGAGGGTTTTGCTGATGAATCCAGCCTTGGCCTGGGGTATCCTGGGCATTGTCATGATTATCGTAGAATTATTTACCGCAGGACTTTGGTTTCTCTGGCTTGGCATCGCGGGCCTTCTGGTCAGTCTGGGGCTGTTGATCCACCTCATTCCGGCTTCGATACCGGTTCAGTTGACCGTCTTTTCCGTCATAACAATCCTGCTGATCTACTTTACCCGGCCGATTGCTCTGCGTTTCATGCGGACCCGTGAGGTTCAAAGCAATGTCAACGCATTGGTCGGGCAAACCGGAACCGTGGTCCTGGAAATCGCTCCGCTGACCACCGGGCAGGTTCGGGTTGGCGGCGAGATTTGGACCGCCCGGGCCGATACACTCATGGCACCTGGCGAACAGATGACTGTGATTGGTGTCGAAGGGGTTACCCTGCGGGTGGTACCGGCAGCCAAGTAAAGAAAGAATAAAGGAGGAATGGTGTTTGGAAACCTTTTTGTGGATCGTTCTAATTATCTTTGTGCTGGTGACCCTGTTCCGTTCGATCAAAATCGTCAGTCAAGCCACGGTTGGTATTGTCGAACGGCTGGGCGTATTCAACCGGAAAGCCGAACAGGGCATTAACGTCATCATCCCGTTTTTTGAAACGTACCGGGCTGTTGTCGACCTTCGGGAACAGGTGGTTGATTTCCCGCCGCAGGCTGTCATCACCAAAGACAACGTCACGATGCAGATTGATACCGTGATTTACTACCAGATCACTGATCCGTTCCGTTTCATTTACGAAATCGCCAATCCCTTTTCCGCGATCGAAAACCTGACCGCGACCACGCTCCGGAATATCGTCGGCGATCTTGAACTGGACCACACCCTGACCTCACGTGACGTGGTGAACTCGAGACTGCGTCAGGTGCTGGACGAAGCCACTGACAAATGGGGCATTCGGGTCAACCGGGTTGAACTGAAAAACATCATTCCGCCGGCGGATATCCAGCAGGCGATGGAAAAACAGATGCGCGCCGAGCGCGAAAAGCGCGAAGCGGTGCTGCGCGCCGAAGGCCAGAAGACGGCTGCGATTCTGAGCGCCGAGGGAGATAAACAATCTCAAATCCTGCAGGCGGAAGCACATCGCGAAGCCTCGATCCGGGAAGCCGAGGGCTACAAGCAATCGGCGATCTTACGGGCCGAAGGTGAAGCACAAGCCCTGCTTAATTATCAGAAGGCCTACGCGGAAAGCATCACAATGATTAAAAACGCCAACGCGGACGACAAGGTGATCGCTTTAAAATCCCTGGAGGCTTTACGGGAAATGGCACACGGCCAGGCCACAAAACTGTTCATTCCGTCCGAACTGGCTGGACTTGGCGGCGTATTCGGCGCTTTGAAAAGCGTTGTTGAGGCTGGTCCCGCGACAGCGGCAGCGGCACCGTCCACCGCCCCGGCAGTCACACCCTAAGGAATAACCGCAGTTTAGGCCGGATCGGGTTCGCCCGGTCCGGCTTCTTCGCTTTCTTGGGGCGAATCCATATGGTACAATACAAGGAGCACCATTGGGAGGTTCATTTATGGCCGGACCCATTCGCGACCGAGATTACTATCGTTCACTACTGGATCATCTTCCTTTCTTTCTGTTCCGCTACCGGCACGCCCCGGAACCCGGCGTCGAATATGCCAGCCGGGCAGCACAGCGGCTAACTGGTTATGCGCCTCAGGATTTCCACGATAACCCAGATTTGATCTTTTCTATCATTCATCCCGGACAGCGGGAGGCTTATCAGCATGCTTTACGGTTCGGCGCCGCGTCACCGGTCCAGGCCCGCCTGGTCCATAAGGACGGATCGCGCCGGGACGCCTTTTTACATATCATTGGCCTTGAAGACGGCGATAACGGGGTTTCCGTCACCGCCTACCTGACGCTGGATGCGCCGTCCGCCGTTGACGCGGAAACTGCGGTTGAGAATCGGCTCTACGCCGACGCCTTTGATCAGTGGCCCGATCCGGCGATGATTGTGACCCCGGATGCCCGTATTCATGCGGTTAATCGCGCTTTTGAAGCCCTGCTGGGCGCACCGCCGCCGGATCGCATTGAGGCAGATAAACTGTTTGGCGCCTGGCCAGCGCTCAACCCATCCGGCGATCAGGTTCCATTTACGCTTCACCTGCACAACGAACCTGATTTGACCGTTCTCGCTAACCGTATGCCGCTGGACCGGATCCAACTGTCTGGATATACGCTGGTTCGCCTGACGGCGGTCGAGAACCATTCAGAGCTGAATACCGTCGGCACCGATCTGTTGGATTCACTCACCGGTCTTGGCAATGCCAAAGCATTCCGCCGGGCCATGATCGAAACCGATCAGGCGCGCGTAGCGCCGGCCGGTATCATCGTGTGCAATGTCGATGGTTTTGCGCTGATTAACGATACCATGGGGCGGGAAACCGGCGATATCCTGTTGATGAGCGCCGCCAGCCTGATCGCACCCTTCTTCGAAAACGACATCGTGGCCCGTTTCGACGGGGACGAATTTGGCGTTTTGGTTAAACACCTGGATTGGATCACCCTGGCTGCCAGCGCCAACCGCATTCGCGAGGCCACGGAACGGTTTAACCGGGAGATTAATCCGGAACTGCCCTTGAGTATTTCACTGGGACTGGCGGTTCGGACCGAGCCGGCGGTGGCGATGGACCGGGTGCTGTTGGAAGCTCGCGATAATATGATGAAGGAAAAACTGGAGCGCCGGGATCAGTCCCGCCGCACCATCGTACAAGCCCTGGCCCGCTCACTCGATCTTCGCGACTTTATCTCGGATGGCCACGCCGAACGCCTGGAACAGCTCATGGAGCGAATGGCCTATGTCATGGGCCTTTCGGCCAAAGTCCGGCACGACCTGACCCTGCTGGCCCGGTTCCACGATATCGGCAAGGTGGCGATTTCGGACCGGATTCTGTTTAAGCCGGACGCCCTGACGCCGGAAGAGTATCAGACCATGCAGCGTCACTGTCAGATCGGACAGCGTCTGGCCCAATTCTCACCGGATCTGGTTTCCATCTCTGACTTTATTTTGTATCATCACGAATGGTGGAACGGCAAAGGCTATCCTACCGGTCTGGCCGAGGAGGAAATCCCGCTTGAGTGCCGGATCCTGGCTATTGCCGACGCCTATGACAATATGACCAACGAGCGGCCATACCGGCAGCCGATGGACCCGGAAGCCGCCATCGAGGAACTGCGCCGGTGCGCCGGCCGTCAATTTGACCCGAATCTGGTGGAAACCTTTATCGAAGCGCTGCCGAAACCTTAATTATTTCGACCGATACGCTCCCCTGACGAACAAAAGCCCATCCGGAGTACGATCACTCCGGATGGGCTCTTTCATTGGTTCAATGCGCGGTGTCCTAGGTCGAAACCGAGCCGGGCGGGCCAATTTGCGATTTCATATCGAGCAAAATCCGCGATACCCCGATCCACCAGTTTTCGTCCTCCGCATATTTCCGGTTAATCCAGAGAATCGGGTCCATGCCCTCCGGGCAGTTGGCGGAAAGCTTGACCACGGTGGCGGCAGCGATACGCGCTGAATCCCGAATATCGGTATTGTATTCCTTCCAGCTGTGGAAGACATTAAACGGGTTGTTGGCAATCTGCCTGGCATACCGATTCCCTTTAGGCACGAAGGATTGTTCCTGTCCGGTGATGGCGAACATGAGCAGCGGATGGATATCATAATCCTTTGAAGCCGTTAGGATTTCACTGAAATACGGGTCTTCGGCAAGCATGGACTGGCGGCCGTGCAAATAGGCTTTCAACTGGTCTTCATCGACCGGATGATAATGGAGTTCGGTTGGCAGTCCCGATTTGATCCCTTCAATCGAACCCGATTCCGGGGAACCGAACCAGGCGTAAGACATGCGCATCTCAACATAACCGACCCCCACAAAGAGAATCGCCAAAACGGAAGCCGCCGCAAAGACCTTGCGGGGCGAGGCAAACATCATGCGGACCGGCACTTTGTGAACCGCGTCGATCACATCGCCAACTGTCAGGCGGTTCAGCTTCTGCGCGGTTTGTTTGATCTGATCGGCAATGCGGCTGATTCGGCTCAGAAGGCCTGGAAGACTGTAATTCGCGGCTTGTACAGGTTTGGGAGCCGGGCGAAAAGCCTCCGGATCGGTTTCGGCCAGAGCCAGAATCCGGCGGGGTACAATGTGGTAGGGGGCTGGCGGCGCGTTTTCCCAGGCCGAAGTGCCGACCAGGGATGCATCAACCAGTACCGCCTGCTCCTCCGGAACGAAGACTTCCTTGTTGGGTGTTTCGACATTGGCCGTTTCCAATGCTTGAACCGGCAGATCCCGGCTAGCCCGTACCGGAACATCCGCCGCCAACACGGGAACATCCAAAGCCGCGGCCGGTTCCATAAAGGCCGGGTCGGGCCGCAGCGCCGGCATCGACGGAGCCAAATCATAGATGTCCGTCAGGCTGGACAACGGATTCTCGGAAAGAAAGGGCACCAGATGATCGGATAACCGGGACAGATCCGCCGCACTGACGACATACTCCTGCCGATTGCTCACCCATTTGGCGAGCGGTTCAAACACCTCCGGAAAGTGGCTGGAGAGCAGCATGGCGTCCCGCAGTACAGCATCTGAACTAATGTTATAGTCCTGTTGCCGAACTGCCTGAGTCAAGAGGCCCCGGCGAAGCTGAACCCGCCCCTCTTCCTTGATTTCGGGGAGGCGCTTATCCAGCACGGCATGGATCGTGTTGGCCAGAATCGATGCCTGTTCGCCGGCACCATGGCCGGCATATTTTTGTTTTATGTAAGTCTGTAAGGTCTGGACTTCCTTTTCCTCGAGGACCTTGCTGGCCGTCAAACCTTCAACTATTTCCCGCATCGCAGTCACCGAATCCTGTCTTTCTGCCATCAGTCTAGTGGATCGCCAAGTTTTCGGGTAGTCCCAAATCAATTATCGGCGAGTGCCGAAGATTCCTTAAGTGAAAGCGGCTCTTTCGGCGCATCCTTTTTCAGGAAAGGGAAGTCGCATTAAAAAACAGGCCTGCGGAAGTCCTTTATCCTGCAAGCCTGTTTTGGGTCAATTTTCCGAGTTACTCCGGGAAACGCAGCAGCTGCGCCTCGGTGACAAGCAGGGTCAAGCGCTCGTCGCGTTCCGTCGGAAAGACATCATCAACAACCTGAAAATCAAAAGCAACGCCAATCCTGGGTACTTTCCGCATTACGCTCGGAAGAAAGCGATCATAGTATCCTTTGCCATAGCCAAGTCGGTAACCGCTGCGGTCGAATACCAGGCCAGGCACCAGGATCAGCTCGATGACGCCCGGATCAATCGGCTCCCCACCCGGCTCGGCAATCCCATACGGACCAGGGCGCGTATCCCCCGGACCGGTATACGGGACCGCCACTAGATGGTTACCTTCCACCCTTGGCAGAACAACACGGACACCGTGTTCCATGGCCTGTTCCAAAACCGGCATCAAATTGACCTCACTGCCAAACGCATGAAACCCCATAATCACCGCAGCCTGACGAAACTCCGGCAGTTGGATAAGCCGCTGTTCAATACGGCGGTTCAGCGCTGCCGCCGTTTCCGGCGTCAGAGCGTCCCGAAGCGCTCGCTTCTCCTTCCGCAGCGATGCGCGCTCAGGCATTGGCTTCCTCGGCCCTCAGCCGGTCAACATGGCCGATATACCGCTGCAGCAGATCCTGCATCGTGGATGCCTCCAGCTGGCCGTTGAGGCTCTGGGTTTCAAAGAATCGTTTCGGGAATCGAAGCGCTTTGAAATCAAATCCGAGTTTCTGCTTTACCGACAGTTTCAACCGGTAAATCCGCCGCCCCAGTTCCTCCAGTTCCTGAACGTTCCTTTCGATACCAATCGCGTGCAAGGCCTGTTCCACGGTTGGCAGATCATAAACGTTGCGCGCGAACAGGCAGATCACCAGACTGTTCATCACACAGCGGGCCACCTCTTCATCGAAGATGGCTTTGACAAAACCTTCCGGATCATCGGCCGCGTTGCGGGATTGGTCCATCGAATAACCCCCGTTGTCCAGATGAGAATGCCGCGCTCCGACCGCCTGCCCCAGCGCTGCCCCGTAACCGGTGTGATAACCGGTCATCTCGTGCTTGCCCAGGGCCATGGCATATTCCAATCCCCCGTATCGGGCGGCGGCCGCTTCGACACCCAATCCCAGAATACGGTACAACTCGTTTCCCTGCTCAACCAGCCGGCTCAGGGCGACTAGATAACCGTCTTTGTATCCAAACGCCAGGCGGCTGCCGATTTCCTCCTCGGAAATCAGGCCTTGCTGGTAGGCTTCAGTCATCCATCCGAGCAAAACCCCGGCGCTCATCGCATCCATTCCGGCCTGCTCCACCTTGTCCAGCAGAGCGAAGAAATCATCTTTGTTTTCGGTCCCCAGGAAGGTCCCGAGTGAAAAGATCAGCTCATGGTCATACGGCAGATTCGAGGTCTCATATTCATGACTTGACCCGAATAGGCGGCGGTACTGACCGACATGAATACAGCCGATCGGGCAGCCGATACAGGCCACTTTTCGGATCAGCCGCTCTTCCGCAAAGGATTCGCCCGAAAACTCGTGTGCCTTATCAAAGGATGATTCCGTCAGATTGCGGGTCGGCAGCGCGTTCATGGCATTCAGCTTCAGGACATTCACTGGCGTTCCCAGATCGTGATATTTCTCCATAATTTCGGTTTTGGTCACCCGCTTATAAATCTCGCCATACACCTTGCGGTACTCTTTCCACAGTTCGGGTGGAATCGCGTAATCCTTTTCCCCCGCGACCACCATGGCCTTCAGGTGCTTTGCGCCAAACATCGCCCCGGCTCCCAGGCGGCCAAAATGGCGGTAGGTATCGACGTTCAGGCAGGCAAATCGAATCTGTTTTTCCCCGGCCCGGCCGATACGGACGATCGAGCGGAAGCCCCTGCCCTTTTCAACTTCGCGCAGATACCGTCCGGTCTCTTCAATGTTGGCGCCCCAGAGCGGGTCCGCTTTTTTTATGGATACCGTACGTGAACCGATCGACAGGTAAACCGGCCGGTCAGCGCGGCCTCGGATCACGATCGCGTCATAGCCTGCATAGAGCATGGCCATGGCCAGCCGCCCACCCGCGTAACTCTCTCCAAGCTCCCCGGTCAGCGGGGAACGGAACATGCAAACGGTTTTGGTGACGACCGGAAAAATAGTCGACATCGGCCCGATCGCAAAGATAATCGGCTGCTCCGGATCAAGCGGATCCTTATCGTACTGAAGATTCTCGTCCAGCAGCTTGGTGGCCAGGCCGACACCGCCCAGATAATCATGGAGGTCTTTCCGGTCAGTGATTTCGAACGAACGCGTACTAAGATCAATATTCAAGATTCGCAGATAATTCCGATCAAACATCGTGCTTCACCTCCGCGAGTTCCAGTACGCCATGCGGGCAAAATTTCGCGCAAATACCGCAGTGGCTGCACATAACGATCTTTTCGATGGCCGGATTCAGCTGGATATAGCCGATCGGGCACGCCGGAACACAGTCTCCGCAGCCGGTGCAGCGGGCTTCGTCTAGTTTGACACCCCCGCCTTTGCGCGGGGTCAAGGCCTTGTAACCGCAAGACTCCGCACACGGCGGTTCGGCACAGGCCCTGCAGATATCGGCTGTCATTTTGCTCTGCAGACCACCGCGGGTATGAATCCGCAGGGCAGCGTATTGCGGTGAAAACGTCTTTTGCAGTTCACGGGCGCAGGCCAGCATACAGGAGTAACACCCAATGCACTTGCCCATATCCGGTGCGGTAATTACCTTGGCCATTATTCACACCCCTCTTTCTCGTGCTCAGCGGCTGCAAAACGAGCCGCTTGGTCAGATCGATTCCGCAGCCAGTAATAAGCCGGGATCGCAATCAACGCCATAATCATCGCGGTAACCTGCGCAATGGTGAGGCCATGCCAGACCACCAGATTTTCCCGCAGGAACTCCACGCTGAAACGCTCGACCGCGTACAGCAGCACATAAGCCCAGAGTACCTGCCCGTCAAACGTCCTTTTCACATAGAGCCGGCACAGAATGACAAAAAGCAGTACAGCCGCCGCGCTTTCGTAGAGCTGCGTTGGATGGCGGTAGAAGATATCGGCGGTCGGAAACAGCAGGCCCCAGCCAACCTCAGTGGGTTTGCCATAGCAGCAGCCGTTCAGGAAACAGCCGATGCGGCCGATGCCATAAGCCAGCATCAATCCTGGCGCCACGATATCCGCCAGTTTCCACGGATTCTTTCCCTTACGCCAAGCCCAGGCTGAGACACCGAGCGCGCCGAAAAGAAAGCCGCCATAGAAAACCAGACCCTGTACCTGCGGATTAATGATTTGCAGCGGGTTGGCCGCAAAGTATGCCCAGTCGTAAAACACGACATAGAACAGCCTTGAGCCAATGACACCTGAAAACACAGCGATAATCGCCACGTCAATCAGGTCTTCGAGGGTGAATTCCCGGCTGGTCTGTACCAGGCGATTCATCGCGAACAGCGCCACGAGAACGCCGAGGGCCAGCATCAGTCCATAGCCATATATCCTGGGGTGAATTGTGAAGGACATCATCTTCCATATGCCCAGGTCCAAAATAATCGGGTGCATCTTTCTTTCTTCTCCTCCTCCAACCTGTCACCGCATGTCGAATGCAGTCGAGCAGGATTATTCATACAATTTATATTGATCCCGATTTTATTGGGTTTTGTTCGAACGCCTTTACCCCCCATTATTTCGACATTTTTCATTCCATAAAACTTATCCACAGAAGTACAAGCCGAGATTTCGGTGATCCGCCAAACCGAACAGTGGTTTTAGCGTCGTAAAGGGGTCTCAAAGGCCGATTTGATAATTATCAACAGACTTATCCACATTATCCACAGGCGTTTTTCACAAGGAAATCAAAATTCGGATATGCATTTGCATCCAATTGCGCGAACTCTTTTTCCAGATACTTGTAGTAAGCAGCACAGCCAACCATGACCGCATTGTCGGTACACAAGGCGACCGGTGGTGCGTAAAACCGGCATCCAATCGATGCCGCTCGGGCGGTCAGGGCCTCGCGCAGCCGGGAATTGGCAGCTACCCCACCGGCCAGCAAAATGCTTCCAGCCCGATATCGCTCGGCGGCCATTATGGTTTTTTCGGTCAGAACCTCTACGAGCGACTCCTGAAACTCAGCCGCAATATCCTCGACCTTGAATTCGGAGCCGGAGGCTGCCAGCTTGTTATACAAATTGATTGCTGCTGTCTTAAGACCGCTGAAGCTGAATTCGAAATCGTTCCGGTCAAGGTAGACCCGCGGCAGCTTGACGACACCAGGCGTTCCCCGTTCGGCGGCTTGCTGTATCACCGGCCCGCCCGGATAACCAAGCCCTAGAAAACGGGCCACTTTGTCAAAGGCCTCTCCGGCGGCATCATCCCTGGTTTCCCCAAGCACCTCAAAGCTACGCGGGTCCCGCATATACAACAGGCTGGTATGCCCTCCGGAAACAACCAGACAGACGGCCGGAAATACCGGTGTCTCCCGCACAAAATTCGCATAAATGTGAGCATGCAAGTGGTTCACCGTAATCAACGGGCGGCCAATGCCATAGGCGAACGCTTTCGCATATGACAAGCCGACCAGAAGCGCACCGATCAGTCCCGGCGTGTTGGTGACCGCAACGGCGTCAATATCCTGATAACGGACATCGGCCGCTTTCAGGACCTGCTCGGTCAAAACCGCAATCACTTCGATATGCTTGCGCGACGCGATTTCCGGCACAACCCCGCCAAAAGCATAATGCGTATCGATTTGCGACGCGACCGCGTCGGAGAGCACCGTGCGCCCGTTTTCCACCAGGGCTGCGGCGGTTTCATCGCACGAGCTCTCGATGGCCAAAATTCGTACTGGCTGATCCATCTTCTTTCCCCGTTCCCATTATTCGCGCTCTATCAGCTTTTTGCTCATGATCAGCGCATCCTCGTCGTTATCCAGGTAATACTTTTTCCGAACGCCTTCCTGCGCAAATCCCATGCGGGTATACAAGGATCGGGCCGCGTGATTGGAAGGCCGGACTTCAAGCATGATCCGTTCACACTGGTTCGCCATCGCCACTTCTTCCAGCTTGGAAAGCATCAGTTCGCCCAGCTGGTTGCCGCGCAGGTCGCTGCGCACCGCGACATTGGTCACATGGGCTTCTTCAAAAACGATCCAGACCCCGGCATAGCCCCCGACTTCCCCGTCCAGATCAACCACCAGATAGATAGCCAACGGGTTTTTCAGTTCGTTTAAGAACGAATTGCGGCTCCATGGCGTTGGAAAGGACACATTTTCGATTGCCAGTATCTGGTCCAAATCGTTTTCGGTCATCATCCGGATCAGGATTTCAATCACGTTGACAGCTCCCCGCGTTTCTGCGCCAGCTTGACCTCGGCTTCGGAAAGTCTGATATAGATCGGGGTCAAAGCCAATACATCGTCAAACTGCCGCTGCAGACAGCGCTGGACCGCAAGCTGGGCAAGCGCGGCCGGCCGCGGCAGCGCGAAAGCAGCGGGGGGTACCCGGCTTTGGATGCCGGTTTCGGACATGGTCTGGGCGATGACCGGCCAGCCATCCCCGACAAAGGTAACAACCGCGCCCGCTGCCCGTTCGGTAAGCAAAGCCGCCAACCCGGCCGGGCTTAAGGCCGCATCCTCAGTCAGTCGGGTCAGGGATTCACCGCCTTGAAAAACAGCAGTGTACACTTCCCCTTTTCGGGCATTAAGAACCGGGCAGATAATGCCCGCGCCCCAGCCGGCGGTATACGCCAGGGCCTCCAGGGTGGGCACGCCAATGAGCGGCTTACCCGCCGCCATCGCCAACCCTTTGGCTGCAGCCAGGCCGATGCGCAAGCCGGTAAACGAACCGGGACCGCTGGTAACGGCAATGGCCGTCAGACTGTTCAAGGTCAGACCCAGGGCTTTGAGGGCGCTGTCGACCATGGTCATCAGCGAACGGGAATGATCCAGCCCGTTGTTGGCGATCAGTTCATAGCAGACCGCGTATTCGTCAGCCACAGCCACGCCACAGACCGGTGTCGCGGTATCCAGGCAGAGCACCCTTACGGTTGGTTCCGGCTTTTTCTTTGGGTTCGGCGTCATGTTTTCTTTTCTCCTGTCAGGCTTTCGGGCAGTGCGGTCCGGCTCCCGGGCATTCGGATCACGACCCGGCGCGGATGGTCGTAGTCGTTTTCCAGCAGGAAAATGTCAATCTTGACCGTCTCGGCATCCGCTTCCGGGGTCATGGGCCACTCGACCAGCATCACCCCGTCGCCGTAGTATTCCTCTTCCAATTCCTCAACCGCATCTGGTTGATCGCCGATCCGGTACAAGTCCAGATGGTAGATCGGCACTTCCGCGGGATACACGTTGACCAGGGTAAAGGTCGGGCTGGTAACCCGACCTTGAAAGCCAAGCCCGCGGGCAATTCCCCGAACCAGGGTCGTTTTTCCGGCCCCAAGCACCCCGCAGAGCATGACCCGGTCTCCCGGTTCCAGCACTGCGGCCAGGCGCCGGCCGAATTCAAGCATTCGCTCCTCGCCGTCTATGACGAATTCATGCTTCAGCACGTTTTCCATCCCCGGTCGCTCGCTTCGCTCCGTATCTTTTTAAAGTCTTCCCACACCGGCCGTTTCAAACTGTCGTTGCGCAGCAAGGCCGCCGGATGATAAGTCGGGATGATCATGATCCCGTCACGGACGAACCACCTGCCGCGCATTTGTGTGATCTTAGCCTTTGGATCGATGATAGTCTGGGTCGCCAGGGCCCCCAGGCAGATAATCAGCGAAGGCTGGAGCAGCCGGATTTGAGCCTCCAAAAATCCCCGGCAAGCTGCAATTTCAAGCTGATTCGGCAGCCGGTTGTCCGGCGGACGGCATTTCACTACATTAGTAATGTAGAGCGCAGATCGTTCAAACTGGACCGAGAGCAGAATTTTATCCAGCAGCTGCCCGGCTTTGCCGACAAAGGGTTTACCCATTTCATCCTCGGTCTGGCCAGGTCCTTCACCAACCAGCATAATATCGGCGCTGGGGATTCCGTCGGCAAAAACCACCTGACGGCAGCCCGCTCTAAGATGACACCGGGAGCAGCCCTGTGCTTCCTGCTCTAAAGCCGCAATATCGGCAATGCCGGTATATCCCTCATTCGGTTTTATCCCGGGCAAAAATACCGGCGGTTTGGCAGCCGGCTTTTCCCGTTCTTCAAATGAAGGCGCCGCAGTTTCTCCGAATAGTCCGGGCTGATCCTGACTCATCGAGTCCCCTCCATACTTCACATAGAGAAGACAGGCCGATTCAAGCCTGTCTAAAGATGCTAACCCTATTTTAATCGTTTCTATGCGCTTTTCAAAGCGTCTATTCAAATTTTTGTACAGCCGGGACCGATTCGTCCCAGTTCTGTCTAGTAACCCGTCGTTTCGCCCATTGCGGTATAGAAATCAGTAAAGGTCCCTTTCAAGCGCCAGAAGGACATCCCGCGGAACCCTTTTTCCAGCATGACCGCTCTTTTTTCCGCATAGCTCAGGGAATCCTCGTACCAGATCCGGTGCTGGTTTCCGGTACTATCGGTGTAATCGATATACGGCGTGAAACTGGTCTGATCGAAGCCGGGCGTAAGCGGTATCGCGGATTGTCTTAACGTATCCAGCGTTTCCTGGTACACATTCCGCCGGCCGGGTACGGTCAGGGTCCAATCCCGCCCATAAGTTCCCGTTCCCAGAATGATTTTCTCCTTCGGAACGGAACTGCTCAGGTTCGCGGCGGTGTTCTCCACCCAACGAATTGGCGCGGAGGGGTTCGGTTTGTCCAGGTCGTAATCATACGCCATCAGGATGACCAGGTCAGCGTTGGCGCCGATCCCGGCGTAGTCGATTCCCCCGTGCCAGGTGCTGCCGGCGGTCCGGGCTGGAACCGCCACAGACAGCGTGAGCTGGTTCGCCTTTGTTTTTGCGCTCAATGCCGCGATATAATCAACAAAACGCTGGCGGTCTTCCGTTGGAACACCTTCGAAGTCCAGGCTGATCCCCTTATAACCATACTGCCGCGCCTGTTCGATCAAGCTGTCATTTAAGGCCTGCTGAGCCGTCTGACTGTTCAGGAACTGATGCAGTGCGGTCCTGCCTTCGGCTGAATAACCCATGAAAGCGACCCCCACATGCATTCGCAGGCCTTGCTTCCGGGCTGCTTCCAACACCGCCGCGCGCAAGGCCTCTCCGGAGCTGTCCTTCCAGTATTCGTACGAAAGGCCGCCGTTCGCATCCGCTTGAAGCCATCGGAAGACGACGTCGGTCATGGATTCGTGGGTAAGCAGTTCCGGCCCCCCGGTATAAAAATATCCCATGATGATCGGTGGAGGCCCAAAGTTGATCAAGACCGTTTTGCTGCGGTCTTTCCAACCCACCGTTCCTCCGATCGCTTCTGAGAAAAAGCGAAGCGGGATGTAGGTGCGGTTCTGATAGATTTCCGGCGCGACGTCCAGCTGGATCATGCGAGCGTCGATGCTGACCCCCCGGCTGCCGATCGCCAGGATAATCTTGTGGCCGGAACAATCGATCGTTATGGTTCGGTTCTCCGCGTTCCAAACCACTTTGCCGCCCAATGCCGGATCCTCGGTTATGTATCGAAGGGGAACCAGTACCCGGCCGGAAACCAGCCGCGGTCCGGGACTGACCTGCCTGATCTGCCCGTTGATCGCGAGACAAATCGGCGGCGCCGCGGCCTGGGCCTGAACCGCCGGGAACAATTGCAGGCTTAAAAGCCCGGCCAGAATGAATGCAAGAAATCGGTTCACGGTTCCTTTGACACGCTCCTTTTTGGAATGATGCCTTTTGCTATCATTCTTTCCTCTGTCATACTACCATTTCATGTGCGAAAACCTTACAGGCAAGTCATCCCAGAACGGATGTGTGAAGTGTTTGAAAAATGAGCGGTATCGGTTATCACGGTGTCAGTGGAAACGATTGCGGGCCGGAAAAAAAATGTCGAGGTCCGAGATTGGAACGTGAACCATGCTGTCCGGATTGATCAGGGCGAGGACAACCATTTCCTCGCCCGAATAGTCTTCTTTGTAAGAACCAACGACACAGATGGTCATTGCTTTGCCGTTCATGTATACCGTTAGCAGATCTCCCTTGTTCACCCAACTCCCCCCCAAAGAACGCCATCGACAACGACGTGGCGCACACGGGATTTAATTTCAAGCGGGTGGCCGTCAAAGATAGCCAAATCAGCGCGTTTGCCAGGTTCAATCGATCCCAGTTCGAGATCCATCCCGAGAATTCTGGCCGGAGCCAGGGTCACCGCCTCAATCGCCTTTGCCTCGTCAAGGCCCTCGCGCACCGTCAAGGCCGCGGTTATGCCGAGGTACTGGATCGGAATGACGGGATGATCCGTAATCAGACAAAAGTCTACGCCGGCCGCCGCCAAGGCAGCAGCACTTTTGAAAGTGACTTCCTTCATTTCCACCTTGGCCCGGTTAACCAGCAGGGGTCCCAAACAAACGGGCACCTGTCGTTTGGCCAGTTCGTCGGCAACCAGAAAACCTTCCGTGGCGTGCTGGAGAATCAAATCGATGTGGAATTCGTCCTTGATCCGCAGCGCGGTCAGGATGTCGTCAGCACGATGTACGTGCAGCAGCAAGGGCATCTCACGCCGTAAAACCTTAATAAGCGGTTCGTTTCGAAACGTTTCGCGCGCATTCTTCTCCTGATTTTCCGCCTTGTCGACCTGGCGGCCAGCCGCGAACAAGGATTCGCGCAGCAGGGCCGCACTCGCCATTCTGGTTTTTGGCGCTTTATTCTGCCCGCCATAGACCCTCTTCGGGTTTTCACCCAGGGCCGCCTTAAGTCCCCATGGATTTCGATAAATCATATCGGTCAGGTTCGGTGCCCAGGTTTTCAGGACGACGGCCTGACCCCCGAGAATGTTGGCACTGCCAGGCGGGACCAGCAGCCGGGTGATCCCGGCTGCTGCCGCGTCGGAGAACGCCAGATCCCTCAGATTAATGCCATCGATGGCCATTAAATGCGGCGTGATCGGATCACTGGTCTCGTTCAGGTCGTCTCCTTCGATCCGATAGATTTCTTCCTCAATCCCGACATGGCAGTGGGCGTCGATCAATCCCGGTGTGATGGTACAACCCGCGGCATCCAGCACCGGACACCCTTCCGGTATGGCCAGCTCAATTCCAACCGCGGTAATCCGGTCACCGTCGATCAAGATGGTGCCGCCTTCAATGGGTGTACCGGAAACCGGTATAATGTATCCTCCACGAATCGCGAGCACAGGCTCTCCCCCTCATCCGTAGTTTATGATTTCGGTCGGCCGCAGGTTCTTACCGCATTGCCGCCATTATTTTCAAGGCCGGGTTTCATTTCTATTGAAAACGCTATCACGAAACGCAGCGGTCTGCCAGTGGCTGTTCCGAATAACCCATTTCGGCAGGTCTTATGAGCCGGCCGCGAGCTGAACCAGCGTACGGAACAACTGATCGGAAAGCCCATCCTGCATGCATTCAGGATGCCATTGAACCCCGAGGATGTATCGGTGATGTTCCGATTCGATCGCTTCGATGACGCCGTCCGAAGCTCTGGCGGTCACCTTGAACCCCGGCGCCGCGGCCGCAGCCGCCTGATGATGAAAACTATTGACCCAAACCTGGCGGCATCCGGCCAATCCGGCCAGGCAGGATCCCGGCACCAGCTGAATCCAATGGGTGGGATGGTATCTCGGCGCCTGCTGGCGGTGTTTCAGCCCGGTTCGAAGATCCTGAATCAGTTCACCACCAGCCGCGACATTGAGCACCTGGATACCACGGCAAATAAACAGGCCCGGTTTGTCCCTCGAAAGGATTTCCCGGGCCAGGGCCAGCTCAAATTCGTCACGGAGCGGATCGATTTCCCCCATTCCAATCAGGGGTTCTTCCCCCCACCAGATGGGATCGACATCGCCTCCTCCGGAAAATACGAAGCCGTCCAACCGCTCGGCGTAGTTGAGCACCGATTCCGGTCCGACGGCTGCCGGGAGGAGTACTGGACAACCTCCCGCTCGTTCGACGGCTGCTATGTAGCTTGTTTTCACACTGTGCTGCGTCGTTTGCTCGTCGTGACTGCTCGTTATTCCAATCAACGGCTTCACGTACGACCCTCCTCATGACCCGTCACAGCCTGCACCGTCAGTGAAGTTCGCTTAACCCCAGGCTGATTTCCATCGCCTGGTCCACCCTGGCCATAAAATCTTCATCCAGGAATGCAATCCGCTGTTTCAGCCTCGCTTTATCGATGGTCCGGACCTGTTCGGCCAGAATGACCGAATCCTTATCCAATCCAAACCGGTTTGCCCGCAGCTCCACGTGGGTCGGCAGTTTTGCCTTGTTAATCTGCGAAGTAATCGCTAACACAATGGTGGTGGGACTGTACTGGTTGCCAATGTCGTTCTGCACGACCAGCACAGGCCGGATACCACCTTGTTCGGAGCCGATCACCGGGTTGAGCTGGGCAAAATAGATTTCGCCTCGTTTGATGAGCATTCAATCACTCCGCCAGTTTTTCTATACCGCTTTCGTATGCTTCGTGATCCAGGCCGCAGCATTCTTCGGCGAGTGTTCGGTTAATATCTCCCATTTCAAGATAACCCTTGCGCAATTGTTCCCGCAGAACCTTTTTTTGGCGTTCCGCCAGATATTGATGAATCGCTTCCCGAATCATTTCACTGCGGTTTTTTTTCTCGACACCGCCAATGCGGTCGAGTTCGGCCAGCAGGGTATCCGGAACGCTGACGATAATCTTTCTCGAGGCCGGCAAACGAAGCACCTCCTAAAAACATGGATGCCGAAATGAACAACTCCATTATAGCTTCGGGTCAAACATGCGGCAAATCCAACATTTTCATGATTTACTGGCTTCCGTTTTCCGCCCGGTGAACGTAAATCCGAGGAACCCTGGAATTGATCAGACAAACCACCTCGTAGTTGATGGTCCCGATCGCCGATGCCAGGTCATCCGCCATGACTCCGTCCTCCGGCCGGCCGAAAAGCACAACCTCGTCGCCAACCTTTACCTCTTCCAGATCGGTCACGTCAAACATGCACTGATCCATGCAGACGCGGCCGATCAATGGCACCCGGCGGCCCCGAATCGAGGCGAATACCCGGCTGGAATACAATCGGGTATAGCCGTCTCCGTAACCAACCGGCGCGGTTGCGACCCGCGTCGGGCGCTGGGTCACAAACGTGCATCCGTAACTCACCGGGGTTCCCGGCGGCAGTTCCTTGACCATGACGACCCGGCTCATCAGCCGCATCGCCGGAATCAATCCCAGTTCAGATATGTCCACCTCGTCCGAAGGACGCAGGCCGTAGACGGCAATGCCGGCACGAACCATGTCATACTGGGCCTGGGGATATTGGATCAGGCTCGCGCTGTTGGCTGCGTGCCGGATCGGAACCGAGTATCCCCGCGCCGCCAACCGGGCCAGGAATCTGTCAAACTGTTCCAACTGCCGGTTGGTGTAATCCGGATTCGAGGTATCAGCGGCCGCCATATGGGTAAACATGCCTTCCACAACAATGCCGGGCGTCTCGAAAAACCCGGCTACGGTCTGAAGCCCTGCCTCATCCGGCTGAAAGCCGATTCGGGACATCCCGGTATCGATTTTCACATGAATGAAGGCGTTCTTTCCGGTTTCCGCCGCGGCTCGCGACAGAGCCTGGACACTGTCGACATCGAACACGGTTTGGCGGAAACCGTTCAGTACGGTCGTTAAGGCACCAACTGCCGGCGTATAACCCAGGACCAGAATCGGCGTATCGATCCGGTTCGCCCGCAGCTGACAGGCTTCTCCCTGCAGGGCTACCCCCAGAAAGTCGACCCCGGACTGCGCACAGGCTTTGGCAACTTCGACCGTGCCATGGCCGTAGGCATTTGCCTTAATGACGGTCATCATCCGCACGCCCGGCCTGGTTATCCGGCGGAGGGCCTCAATATTATGGGCAATCGCGCTTAAATCTATCTCTGCCCAAGTTGGTCTAAGGCTATTCATGCACCCTCACCAGGGCTTTCAGAATGTCGTTTCGGGTAATAATGCCAACCAGCTTGTTATGCCTCAGCACCGGGAGCCGGTTTACATCCTTTTTCTGCATGAGGGTGACAATTGCGGCAACCTCAGTATCCTCATCCACAGTCACCACTTTGGTCGTCATAATTTCTTTTACCTTTACTGCCGTGTATCTTTTTATTGTGTCCTGAAACTTCAGCGGGTTTTCCAGATAGATCGTACTGTCAAACAGGGTAAAATAGAAAGGAACCTTAAGGTCCGTGGCTTTCACCATCAAATCGTTTTCCGAGACAATGCCGACCACGTGCTGCATGTCGTCTACCACCGGCACGCCGCTGATCTTTTGTTCAACCAGCAGCCGGGCGACATGGTCCAGCCGCTCCTCCGGGTGAACCGTCAAAACCTCCCGGGTCATGATGTCCTTCGCTAACATACGCTTCCTCCCCCTTGAAATAATGCGAAGGGACACACCTCACTGCCGCACATTCCGCCTCGTTTCAAAACGCTGGTCGGAAGAGGAATGTCCCTTGTCGACTGTATTTGCTATTATGTCTTCTAAGCCATCTTCTCGAATAAACGGCTTAGCTCTTCTTTCGGACCCACCGTTATGCTGAACATTCGTTCTCAAACTGCTCAAGAATGTTCCAGCGGCTTCAGTACCTCAGACAGCGCTCGGATCAAATCGGATGCCGTCAAGGCATGCTCGCCCTTTAATTCTTTCGCGGCATCGCCCGCCCGGCCGTGCAGGTACGCGCCAATCCCCGCCGCGACATTCGCTTTCATTCCCTGAGCAATCAGCCCGGCGATAATGCCAGTTAACACGTCCCCGCTGCCAGCGGTCGCCATGCCCGGATTTCCCGTCAGGTTAAGATATGTTTCCCCGTTCGGTTCTGCGACAATCGTGCGCGAACCCTTCAGGAGCACGGTCACGCCCCACTCAATAGCAGCTCGTCTTGCGGTCTCCACCCGGTCGGATTGAATCTTTTCGATGGTGCTGCCCAGCAGGCGGGCCATCTCGCCCGGATGGGGCGTCAAGACGATTGGAATTTGCCGGTTTTTTAAAATCGAAACATCTTCGGAAAGTGCGTTCAGCCCGTCGGCATCAATCACAACGGGTATTTTCGAATACTCAAGCACATTGCGGATCACCGCGTGAGCTTCCGGATAGCGGGACATGCCCGGTCCGATGGCGCAAACCGAAACCCGGCTCAGCAGGTCCCGGATTACCGGCAGTGCGTCCGTGGCAATGGCCTGTCCGCCGGTCTGAGCCAGCGGAACCGTCATCACCTCAGCCAGAGCGCCTTCCACCAGCGGCTGGACCGATTCCGGAACCGCGGCGGTCACCAGCCCGGCTCCGGCAGCAAGCGCCGCCCAGGCGGTCAGGGTGACCGCCCCGGTCATGCCGACCGATCCGCCGATTGCCAGCACATGCCCGTAGGTCCCTTTATGGGTATTGCGGCTGCGCGGCCCAAAATGAGCCCGCACCATCTCTTCGGTGATAAGATTGTTTTTGATCGCTTTCGCATTCAACAGCGCGGCCGGAATGCTGATGTCGGCAACGGTAACATTTCCGGCATACTGCTGTCCCGGATCAAGCAGCAAGCCAAACTTTGGCAGGGCCAGGGCCACCGTCCAGGACGCCTGGATGGCTTCACCGGTTACCCGGCCGGTATCCGGCTCAACCCCGGAAGGCAGATCAACCGAGAGAACCGGGCTGGCTGCCCAGTTGACCACCCGGGTAATCTTGCTGTCATATTCATTCAATGACCCTTTGAAGCTGGTTCCGTACATCGCGTCAATGATCAAATCGCAGTTCATTACGGCGAGCATCAGCGGGTTCAGGTCATCCTCGTTCATTAAGGGAAGCAGGTTCGCGCCCATGCGGTCCAGAATCTCGTAATTGGTTCGGGTGTCCGGCGTCATCTGCTCCGGGACCCCAAGGACAAAGATGTCCACAAAACTCCCGGCATTCATCAGGTGCCGTGCCGCAACCAGGCCGTCGCCGCCGTTATTACCCTTTCCTGCAACCACCACAACCCGGCGCCGTCCGGATTTTTCAAGCATCCGCTCAGCGGCTTCAACAACCCGAAGCCCGGCGTTCTCCATTAATATTAAACCGGCAATTCCGTATTCCGTTTCGGCCCTCCGGTCAATCGAACGAATATCTTCGGCACTGGCGATCCGCATCGAAACACCCCTTTCCTTCAGGCTTGGTGACAACGTTCCGCTGTCAGAGCCGCAACCGCGTAGTCCCCGTCATGCGATAAACTGACAAATATTTGTCCGATTCCTGCAGCCTGCGCCAGCCGCAGCGCATTTCCGGAAAGCCGAATCCCGGGCCGGCCGGTGGGGTCCGATACGACCTCAACCTCCTGAAAGCGGATGCCGGTCAGGAACACCGGATCGAGCTTTCGAAACGCCTCCTTGACCCCAAACCGCGCAGCGTAAGAAGGATAAGGGTTTGCCCGGGCTTCGCAGTCGGCAATCTCCTGCTGTGAAAAAACCCTGGTCTGAAATCGCGGCGTTCGCTCCATCACCGAGTGCAGGCGGCTGACACAGACTAAATCGATTCCAATCACGCAAACGACCTCTTAGAAAACTTTCATTTATTATACACGATAAATACAAAAAGCCCTGAAAACATTCGTTTTCAGGGCTTTGCGCTTCTATTTACGCGATATTTGAGTTCACCAGCTCGGACTTTTCACCCTCGGTCAGAATCTTGGTCATGTCGAGCATGATCAGCAGCCGCTTGTCCAACTTACCGACCCCGTTCAGGTAATCGGCAGTGATGCCACCGGCGATTGCGGGCGGCGGCTCGATGCTGGTCACCGGCAGGCGAAGCACTTCAGTCACCTCGTCCACGATAATCCCAACCGTCTGACCGGCAATCTCTACGACAATAATCCGGGTATCATCCGTATATTCGGTGAGTTCCATCGCAAACCGCTTTTTCAGGTCAATGATCGGAATCACGATCCCGCGCAGGTTGATGATCCCCTCAACGAATGCCGGAACCTGTGGAAGTTTAGTCGGGGTCGTCAGGCGGTTGATCTCCTGAACCTGCGTGATCGGCACCCCGTACTCACATACCGTGTTTCCGGATTTCAGGGTAAACACAACGAGTTGAATTTCATCCGCCACAGTATCACCCCTTCTTTCAAGCACATTCCCAGCTTCAGTAATGATTTATTATACCATATCGAATCTTGGGGGGAACGACCTGGCCGATCCCCGATAAAAGTCCATCTCCGACTATATTCGCCCTGTCGCGGCTAAGTTCCTGCCGTTTTTGTCGAAAAATTTCGGAAGTATTACGGGAAAAATGGTGCTCTTTGCCATCGCGGCATGGAATAACCCTCAAAACGCAAGATCCCGGGTCATCTCTTGGTCGAAATTCGAGACCCGGACGTTTTTTTACCGGATGCCAAGGCATAATAAGGAGGTTCGACGAAAGGAAGCAACCGATGAGTTGGCTGTTGTTTGGATTGATGGCCCCTGCGGTGTATACCCTGGTCAATTATGCCGACAAATACATTATTTCCGCCGATCTGGTGGAAAAACGGGGGATGCCGCATTATGGCGCGATTGTCGGGCTGCTGTTCGGCACCCTGTACTGGGCAATTCTTCAGCCGGCCCCGCTGCCCCCGCTAAAAGCCGGACTGGCCTTGCTGGCCGGTGCCTTAACCACCTTCGGCACCGTCTTGTATTTTCAGGCGATGGCCCTGGAAACCGCCAGCCGGATCATCGTCTGGCTCCAGTTGACGCCGATTTTGGTGCTCGGTCTTTCCTGGCTGTTCCTGGGAGAAATGCTGAAATGGCTTCAGTGGGTCGGATTTCTCCTAATCCTGGCATCCGCGGTCGGGTTCACCCTGTCAGTCGGTCATCAGAACGCCCGGTCGAAATGGTTATCCCGTCCCTTCTGGCTGCTGATCGCTTCCGACCTGTTATGGGCGATTTCGACCATTCTGCTGGATTCCATCATCGGCCATACCCGCTATTCGCCGGTGATCGCTTTAGAAAGCTGGGGAATCGGCCTTGGTGCCATGATCCTCGCCTTCTTCTGCCCCAATGGATTGTCTTCTTTTCGTAACAGCCTGAACGCGCTCGGCTTCCGGCGTTCCGTTCTGGTCTTTTTGAACGAATCCGGGTATCTGGCCGGAAAACTGCTGACCCTGCTTGCCCTGGCTTTTGGCCCGGCCGCCCTCGTTTCCGTGCTCGCCAGCACTCAGGTCTTCTTCGGATTGGTTTTCGGCTGGCTGGTCATGCATCTGGCGCCGGGCGTGTTTGAAGAGGACACCTCAAAAACCGGCCGGATAAGAGCCTTCGCACTCTCATTTTTGATGTTCGGCGGGGTATGGCTGGTGCAGGGATGACAGCCTTGAAACCGGGTTCATTGATAAATCCAAAGAAAAAAAGGGGTAACCATGCGGTTAACCCTTTGCCCGAAATTCGTTTTCGGGCCAAGCAGGTGTGGATGGAATTTATGACAACCTCATTTCGAGAGGGTATCATCCAAGCGATTTCAGCTTGCCCGGGTGGAGCCCAATTCCATGAACCGGTAGCCGTCTTCCCCGTGCATCGACCGGTCAAGCCCGGCTTCCTCCTCTTCTTCCGATGCCCGGACTGCGCCAAAGCGGCTTAAACCATTTAAAATAAGCCAGGTTCCGATGCCCGCGAATGCGTAGGTGGCCAGCACCGCAGCCAGCTGGATGAACACCTGTTTCCAGTTCCCGTACAAAAGCCCGTTGGCACCGGCCGGGTTAACCGCCACAGTGGCGAAAACGCCAGTGGCAAGTGCGCCCAGCGTCCCGCCTACGCCGTGAATGCCGAAGGCGTCCAGTGAGTCGTCGTAGCCAAACTTCTCTTTGGCCTTGGCAACCGCCAGGTAGCAGACCGGGCTGACCAAAAGCCCCATAATGACTGCCGAAAGCGGGGTAACGTAGCCCGCTGCCGGAGTGATCATCACCAACCCCGCCACAGCGCCGGATACCAGGCCCAAGCTGGTCGGTTTTCCCTGGTGGATACACTCGGCCAGCATCCAGGACAGCGCACCCGCCGCGGCGCAGGTGTTGGTCACCATGAAAGCGTGACCGGCCAGGCCGTTCGCGCCGAGCGCGCTGCCGGCATTGAAACCGAACCACCCGAACCACAGCAGCCCAGCGCCGAGGATTGTCAGCGGCAGGTTATGCGGCAGAATTGGCTCTTTGCCATAACCCAACCGCCGCCCAAGGAAGACCGCGGCGACCAGCCCGGAGATGCCTGAGCTGATGTGAACCACGGTTCCGCCCGCAAAATCGAGCGCGCCGAGATTACGGATCCAGCCGTTCACACCCCAGACCCAGTGGGCCAACGGATCGTATATGAACGTGGTCCAGAGCAGGATAAAGATCACAAACATGGAGAATTTCATGCGTTCCGCCACCGCGCCAATGATCAGGCCAGCCGTGATGATCGCAAACATGAGCTGGAACATGGAAAAAACCGAAGCCGGTATTGTTGCAGCATAGTCCGGGTTCGGCTCCATCCCGACCCCGGCATGGCCAAGCCACTGCAGACCGCCGATCAGATGGTGAACGTCAGGGCCAAACGACAGGGTGTAGCCAAAAAGAATCCACTGCACCGAGACCAGCGCCATAACCGCAAAACACTGCATCAGGATGCTCATAACGTTCTTGCGGCGGACCATCCCGCCATAAAAGAGAGCCAGGCCCGGTGTCATCAAGAGAACCAGCGCGGCGGAAACCATGATAAAAGCAGTATCTCCAGGGTTCACCCCGGGCTTGTCGAGCGCCAGCACTGGCAGAGCGCCGGTCAAAATAGCAAGGATCGCTGCTATGAGTCCGATTACGAAACGCCTTATTGGCAGCATAACCGTCATTCCCTTCGTATTGGATTCGTTCTTCACGAACCGGCCGGAAATGAAAATGCGCCCTTCCCGCCGATTCGACGTCAAGAGCGCCATTGCTCAAAGGGTTTCATTTTTCTGTAAGCGGCGGGACCCTGAACCGGTCCTTTAAAGCGCGGCATCTCCGCGTTCGCCGGAACTGATCCTGACAATTTCCTCGACTGGATAAACAAAAATCTTTCCATCGCCCACTTTGCCTGTCTGGCAGACCTTCACAATGGCCTCGACAATACGGTCGAGCCAGTGATCGCGGCAAATAATTTCCACTTTTACCTTGGGGTACAGGTCGATGGTGTGCGGCTGCCCTCGAAAGAACTGTTTTTGATCCCGCTGCAGCCCGCGTCCCATTACATCGTAAACCGTCATTCCCCGGACCTGCATCTCGTCCAGTACGGCCTTCAATTCCTCCACCTTGCCCGGCCGTATGATCGCTTCAATCTTTTTCATCCCGGGTCACCTCCTTCAAAGATGCGCATGAACTGCAAAAAAGACAAGGCGCTCTGGTTCCGTTCGGGACCGAAAGCGCCTTTGCTTGAGCCACTGATTCAGTTCTGTTCTCATTATACCTCTGGCGTGCTCTATTTGTAAATATTTTAGAATGATATTCCGCATGGTGAAACGCCTATTACACGCCGGCGTACATGGTCTTGTATGGCCGTTCCCCTTTCGGAACGATCTTGACGAACTCCATGGCCTGGAGTTCCGCAAGCTCAAGTCCGAACTGCTCGGCAAACCCGGCCAGATAAAATTCGATCAGTTTATTATCTTCAGTCTCCATGGCCGCGGTTTGCGCTCCCGGCCCGAGGTCCCCTTGAAACCGGCTTTTATTAACATAGATCACGCCGCCATACATGCCGACGCCGCACTGGCGCCCGGTCACCGGCCCTTCCTTTTCAAGGCCGAGCACAATGATCGTCCCCCCGGCCATGTACTCACCCAAAAAATCACCGGCAGTTCCACCGATAATCAGCGCCGGCGGGTTCGTTCCGGATGCTTTGATATGAATCCCGGCCCGGGAACCGACGTCCCCACGGATATAGATGGTGCCGCCGCTCATCCCGTAGCCGAGAATGTCGCCAGCCCGCCCCGAGATTGCTAAAAAGCCGCTATTCATCGTGTTCGCAATACAGTCCTGTACGTTTCCGTTGACAATAATCCGTGGACCCGCCATATAGGCCGCCAGATCGTTGCCGCCGGTCCCTTCGATTTCCAGCTCAAGCTCACCGGACAAACCGCTGGCAATATAGCGATGGCCGTTGACATTAACCAGTTTCAACTGGGTTTCGCCGCTCTGGTAGATTTCGCGGACTTTCGCATTCAGTTCGCGGTAACCCAATTCCTGCGCATCGATAATCTGCATCTTCTTCAGCCCTCCATCCCGGTGCTAAAGCACCGATCAAAAACCATACCGCTCAGGCTGTCGCCCAGAAGCAGTTCCTGGGATCCCGAAACATTCACACCCCGTCGGATTAGGTCGGTAATTATGCCGATTTTTTCAGCTTTGTTCACAGCAATCAACCCAACCGGAACCCCATCACGGAAAACGACTTTCCGGTAACTCTTCCGGTCCGGCCAGATCTTCGTCAGGCCCTCCTCCTTAGATTGTCCGGCCGACATGACGGTTAAGCCAAGCAATCGCGTGGAATTCAGCGGGAGCGTTCCCCGGTAGCACTCCGGTTTTCCGGCCATAGCACGGCCTGCGGCACGGCCTTGTTCCAGAGCAGCCGGCAGCAGGGCGTTTACCGTCTTTTCTCCCGTGAAAAACGAGGCTGCTTCGGCAACATCACCAGCGGCATAAATGCCGGGTACGCTGGTTTCGAGGCATTCGTCGACGAGAATCCCGCGTTTGACCGATAAACCGGCCATCCGGGACAGTTCCAGGTCCGGTGCGCTTCCGGCCGCGATCACCACCAGGTCTGCGGAAAGGCTTTCCCCGGATGAAAGAATCACCCGCTCGGCAATCACATTACCCGTGACTTCCACGACCCGTACACCCAGCCGAAAGGCAATCCCCTGCTGTTCAAGGTGTCGTTTTACAATATCCGAAGCGGTCTGATCCAGCGTGGCATTGAGCAGGGTTTCCGCCAGATCGACCACCGTCACATTCGCATGCCGCGCATGCAGCGCTTCTGCAGCCTTGAGCCCGACCAGCCCGGCCCCAATCACCACCGCCCGGCTGCCCGCCCGGATCAGCGTCTGCACCCTTTCCGCATCGGCCAGGGTATAAAAGCCGACCACGTTTTCACGCATCTGAGAATAAGTATGGAACAGCGCCGGCTTTCCGCCGACTGCCAGCAGCAGCCGGTCGTAGCCCAAAGTCTGCCCATTGTTCAACCGAACCGTTTTAGCCTGGCCATCCAGTGCGACCGCCCGCGCTTTAATGAGATTTACCCGCAGCCGATCAGCATATTCAGCATCCTTGTACGGCACTTTTTCCGGATCTGTTTTCCCCGCCAGAAGGTAGGAAATCAGCGGGCGCGAGTACGCGGGAAATCCTTCATCGGCAACCACTGTGACCGATCCGTCAGGATCGACGGCGCGAATCCCTTCGACCGCGCCGACCGCGGCAAATGAACCACCAATGATCACGTACTGCATGACTACACCTCCTCCTCACGGATATCAACCACGATCAGGGCCGCATTGGGGCACAGCCCGACACAGGCCGGTGAAGCCAGACCCTGGCATAAATCACATTTGAACGCTTTGCCAAAACCCGAGTCCGGACCCGCTACCGCGCCATGCGGGCAGGCCAGCACACAGCTGAAGCAGCCAACACAGCGGTCCTGGTCCAGGAAAACCGTTCCGGTTTCCGGGTCCTTGCGCAGCGCGCCGCCGATACAGACTTTGATGCACTCCGGCTCCTCGCAGTGCTGGCACCGTACCGTACGGTAGTCGCAGCCATCCAGGGTTTCTTCGATATACAACCGCGGGACCGGTTTTTCGCCAGTCTTCATGGCCCGAATGATGTCCTCGGGATAAGGAGAATGCGCAACCCGGCAGGCCAGGCGGCACAGGCCGCAGCCCAGACAGTATTCGGATAATGACTTTACCCTGCGATAGTTTTCGTTCATTCTCCCACCGCCTTTATGCCAAGGATCTCAAGTTCCCGTTCGGAAAGACCGACGCCGCGAAGCATCAGCCGGTTTCCGCGCAGGCTTTCGATCGAGTTCATGCCCATTCCGCCTAAAAACTCCATTATTTCGTGCTTCCAGGCCTGCATCAGGTTGGTGGCGCGCTGAAACCCGATTTCCGGATTCAACCGCCGGGTCAGCTTCGGATTCTGGGTCGCAATCCCCCAGTTACAGCGGCCGGTATAACAGTTCTGACACATATGGCATCCGAGGGAAACCAGGGCCGCGGTTCCGATGTAAATGGCATCGGCCCCCAGCGCAATCGCCTTGACCACGTCCGCGCTGTTGCGAATACCGCCGGAAGCGATCAATGACACCTCGCCGCGAATCCCTTCCTCCCGCAGCCGCTCATCGACAGCCGCCAGCGCGAATTCGATCGGGATGCCGACCTCGTTCCGGATTCGCAGCGGCGCCGCACCGGTCCCGCCGCGATACCCGTCGATCGCGATATAATCGGCCCCGGCCCGCACGATCCCGGAGGCAATGGCCGCGACATTGTGCACTGCCGCAATCTTGACCCCGACCGGCTTGGCATAGGCCGTAGCTTCCTTGAGCGAGTAAATCAGCTGATGCAAGTCTTCAATCGAGTAAATATCATGATGCGGCGCGGGCGAAATCGCGTCACCGCCAATCGGTATTTTCCGGGTGTTGGCAACGTCCGCATTCACTTTTTCACCTGGTAAATGGCCGCCGATTCCCGGTTTTGCGCCCTGGCCGATCTTGATTTCGATCGCGGAGGCGTCCGCCAGGTATTCCGGGGAAACCCCGAACCGGCCCGATGCGACCTGAACCACAGCCCGGCTTCGGTATTTGCGGACTTCTTCGTGGAGTCCACCTTCTCCGGTATTCCAATAGGTCCCACACTCAACCGCGGCCCGGGCCAGGGATTTATGAACATTGAGGCTGACCGATCCGAAGGACATCGCCGAAAACATCACCGGTACATCCAATTCCAGCTGGGGATACTCGGTCATCCCATTCTTCCAGGCGCCATCGACAAGCGCTGGTCTGCGCCCCAAAAAAGTCTTGAGCTCCATCGGCTCCCGCAGGGGATCGATCGACGGATTGGTCACCTGAGACGCATTGATCAGCATGTGATCCCAGTAAGTGGGTAACGCCTTCGCGTTGCCCATACCGGTTAACAGCACACCGCTGGTATCAGCCTGCAGATAAATCTCGTTCAAGGTCCGGGTGGTCCACAAACCGTGAGCACGGGTCGGTGACTGAAACTCGCGGACCGCCAGCGCCCGAGTCGGGCACAGATGTACACAGCGCAGGCAGGCGACGCATTTGTCTTCGTCCGAACGGATAGAACCGTCAAAGGCGTTGAACGCGTGCGCCTGATTCGCACACTGGTTGACACAGACACCGCATTCCACGCAGCGCGCTTCATCACGGTCGATTTGGAATCTGGTGCTAAGCAGGTTTCTGGCCACCGCCAACACCTCCTATGAACAGATTGAAATCATCAACATCGTTTTGCCGGTACTCCGGGTCCAGCATCCCCCAGACCGGTTCGCCGCCGCGCGGGGACCAGATGCGCTGAGGATTGGGGCAAATCGCCCGAATTGCCGATTCCTCGCTGGCAACGATGACAAAATCACCGTCTTCCGCCGATACCATCGGGCGCAGCTTGATCCGATCGTTCAAGGCCATCATACCGTTTGGGCCCCCGAGGATAATTGAAAACGGCCCATTCAGCAGCAGGGCCCCGTAGACTTCCCGAAGTTTCCGGACATGAGCGGCTTCGGCCGCCGGCAGCGCGGCAATCTCATTCCACAGCGGCGGGGCCACGACCGTCACCGCTTCGTCCAGCGACAAACCCTGCCGCCGGCAGAGCCAGTCGAACGCGTACGTTATGACCTCGGTGTCGGTCTGCAGACTGCAGCGATAACCGAACATCTCCAGCCAGCGCCGGTTGGCGTCGTACGAGGAGATTTCGCCGTTGTGCACGATGGTGGAATCCAGCAGCGCGAATGGATGGGCGCCACCCCACCAGCCGGGAGTATTCGTCGGAAAACGCCCATGCGAAGTCCACTGGTAACCCTGATATTCATCCAGGCGGTAATATTCTGCAATGTCCTCCGGATAGCCGACACCTTTAAAAACGCCCATGTTTCGGCCGAAGGACACAATATAGACACCATTCGGTTCCGCGTTGACCGCGGTCATAAAATTTGCCATGAAACTGCGCATGTCATCAACATGCAGCCGGTTCCATTCATTGGGGTGAACAAAGTAGCGCCAGATCAGCGGCGCCTGGCTGATTTTCAGTGTTTTCCGCACAGGCATCGGAGCGGCGTCAATGACATCATAATTACGATGCAGCTTCTCCTCAAAATTGCGCCGGCTTTCATTGTCTTCATAAAAAACATGCATGGCGTAGGCATCGCCCATCTCAGGGTAAATACCATATCCGGCAAAACCGCCGCCGAGGCCGTTTGAACGGTCATGCATCATGGCGATACAGTTGGCAATCACCGAACCGCCGATCATTTCTTTTTTACGGTGAACGATCCCTGCGATCGCACAACCTGATGGTATGCGAATTTCTCCCTCTCGCTTCATTACGGTCACCTCTGTTCCCATGGCTTTCCTGCTTCATCGGGCTGTCGTACAGCTCCACCACACCAATCGGTCTCTCTTTTATCTAAGGGTTGGGTTTTCGGGGCGGTCCGCATGGAACCGCCCCGCTTGACCCAAATACTCGAAAGCAATCACAATAAGGCCGGCACGGATCTGCCGCGCTTCGATCTAGAAGCGGGACAGATAGGTCTCCAGTTCCCACTTGTGTACCGATGTGCGGTACTCGTCCCACTCGATCTTCTTGGCTTCAACCAGCTTTTCGTAGATGTGGCTCCCAAGCGCATTCTTGATCACTTCGTCCTTTGCCAGTTCGGCCATCGCTTCTTCGAGACTGCCTGGCAGGCTGGCGATCTTGTTGCGCTTACGCTCCGATTCAGACATATGATAAATGTTGCGGCCCATTTCCGCCGGCGGCAGAATCTTGTTTTGGATGCCATCCAGGCCGGCGGCCAGCATTGCGGTGATCGCGAGGTACGGGTTGCAGGACGGGTCCGGATTGCGGACCTCAATCCGGGTACCGGCGCCGCGCCGGGCCGGAACGCGAATCAGACAGCTGCGGTTCGCCTGGGACCAGGCGACGTAGACCGGCGCCTCATAGCCGGGAACCAACCGTTTGTACGAGTTCACGGTCGGATTGGTGACAGCCGCGAGCGCACGGGCGTGCTTCATGATGCCGCCGATATAGTAGCGGCAGGTAAGGCTGAGACCGTCCGGGTCTTTCGGATCATAAAATGCATTCTTACCATCCATGGTCGACAGCGACTGGTGGCAGTGCATCCCGGAACCGTTGATGCCGGTGATCGGTTTGGGCATAAACGTGGCATGCAGACCATGGCGCTGCGCAATGGAACGGACCACGAGCTTGAATGTAACAATCTTATCCGCAATGTTGAGCGCACGGTCATACTTGAAATCGATCTCATGCTGGCCCGGTGCGACTTCATGATGGGACGCCTCAATTTCATAGCCCATGTCTTCCAGGGTCAGAACCATATCGCGGCGGGCATTTTCGCCGAGGTCGACCGGACCAAGGTCGAAGTAACCAGCGTCATCGTGCGTATTCGTGGTCGGATTGCCGGCTTCGTCCTGCAGGAACATGAAAAATTCCGCTTCAGGGCCGACATTCATAACATAGCCCATTTCTTCAGCCTGTTTTTCAATCCGTTTCAATGCCATGCGCGGGCAGCCTTCGAACGGCTTCATATCCTTGTCATAGACGTCACAGATCAGCCGAGCCACGTCCAGATTGGGCGAACGCCAGGGGAAGATCTGAAAAGTCGCCGGATCCGGAATCAAATACATGTCAGACTCTTCGATCCGAACAAAGCCTTCTATCGAAGAACCGTCAAACATCAATTCATTGTCCAGCGCTTTATCCAGCTGACTGACTGGAATCGCCACATTCTTCAACTGACCCATCAGATCCGTGAACTGGAGGCGCACAAATTTCACGCCGCCCTCTTTTGCCTTTTCCAATACCGCTTTTTTTACGTTGCTTGCCATTACTCAACCACTCCTTCGCTGGGTTTTGATTATCGAAAGCTCACATTCGTTTTGGAGCTTCACAACCCGTTTATCCTCGATCGCTAATTATCAATTCAGCGACGGTCTTCAGCGGAATTCCTTTTTCCATACTGATCCGCTGCATCCATTTATGGGCCTCTTCTTCATTGAGCCCCTGCTTAAGCATCAGCAGCCCTTTTGCGATGTCCACCCGCTTTCGGGTTGCGATCTGGTTTCGAAGCCGGTCCACCTCCTTGGTTAACCGCTGACGTTTTTGGTGGTTCAGGATCACCGAGTTAATTGCCGGTATAATCGATCCTTCCGTGAACGGTCTCACCACATAAGCATATTCCCGGGTCAATGGATCGTTTTCACCAGCCAGCAGCAGGACCGGTGCGATGTTGTCCTCTTCGAGTACCATCGCGCACTGTCCGATTCGGCCCCCATCCAGTTGGACATCCAGGATCACCAAATCCCCGGCAAGACTGCGTGCTTTCCGGAGCAAATCCGCCGCATTGGCGGCCTCCGCACAAATCTGAAAGCCGCAGCGAACCAGGATGTCACGAACTTCTCGCTTAATCACGCTGTTATTCGTGGCCAGGAGAACCTTTTTCACTGGATCACCACCCTTTTCTCGAACACCGGCTATCCTCGCCAACGGGCCTGGTCAGTCGACTTACAGCCCATGGCGGCAGATATAAAAAAGAACGTCGTACACCGTGCGGCTTAAAAAGCACGTGCAGGACGCCTTTGTCCAACCTTGATTCCGCTCAGGAATCTTATTGCGATGAAGAATGCAGTCGTTTGGTTCCACATAGTGGAATTAGATTTCATATTTCGCATCCTATATCTTATTTTATGCATCCGCCGTTAGCATGTCAATGAAATTGCATTTCACATCGTGGAATCGCACCGGTGTGGCTAGCCCACCCGCCATCCGCCGAAGTCCTGGCTCCCTAGTTCCGCGGAAATCCTTGCGGCAGCTTCCTTTAGCAAGCCCAGCTGCTTTTCAAACGGAAGCATCCGGGACACCGGACCTGACACGCTGATCGCCGCAACCACCTGGTTTTCATGGTTTCGAATTGGCACCGCGATGCAGAGTACCCCAATCTCGGTTTCTTCATTATCCACAGCAAAGCCCGCCAGTTTGATGGACTTGAGGTCCGCCAGAAGCCTCGCCGGGTCGGTAATCGTTTTTTCGGTAAACCGTTCCAGCGCCAGCACCTTCACTTGAGTCTCCAGATCCGCCGTTTCCAGCTGAGCAAGCAAAATCTTTCCGGACCCGGTGCAATGAACCGGCATCCGGCTGCCGATGTTTGCAAAGCTTCGCATCATCCGAGGCGACTCAACCTGATCAATGCAGATCAATTCGGTATTGTGGTTGGTTCGTCCGAGGACGCACAGATTCGCGGTTTCCTGGCTCTCCCCGACCAGCCAGTGCATATGCGGCCGTACGACGTGCTTCATATCCAGCGAATACAATGCCGCGCTGCCGATTTGAAAAGCCTTGATTCCCAACCGGTATTGGCCGGTATAGACATCCTGGCACGCAAATCCTTTCATAATCAGCGTAGCCAGCAGCCGGTGCGCAGTCGACAGCTTTAACCCACAAGCCTGGGCGATTTCCTTTAACGTCATCGGCTCGCGATTCGCTGCCATTTCCTCTAAAATCATCAAAGAACGCTCCACCGACTGAACACCGGTTCCCCGCCGCTTGTCACTGTCAAATTCCATGGGTTTCACTCTTCTCACCTCGATTCTCCCGCGGTTTTCTTTCACCGGGTTTGATTCCCGGACGCTGTGTGCTTTTCAATTCCTTAAGCAATGCCTCCCTTCCGAACCCACCGGCCGTGTTCCCGGTTGTCAAGGGGCCCCTTGCACCGTATAGAACGAGGCGCGGCGCGCCTCAAGGTCAATATCAAGCCAACCTGCCTCACGAACCGGATCAAATTCGATGACTTTGATGATTTCGGTCCAACGGTCCGCTTCCGGGAGATACCTGGGCAGGACATTGGGGGCCGACTTCAGCCATTCTCCGGCATAAGCAACCCCTTCGCGCCCAGGGTACAGGGCGACGTAAAAAATGTCCGTTTCCACAAGATCCTGAAAGAAGTGTGTCCCAAAAGAAACCTCCGGCATATACCCTTCGCGCAGACCGGCCAACTCCACCAGGGCAAGCGTATTGCAGATTTCCGCAAAGGATACCGGCACGCCCAGCGATGGTGTACTGGTTCCCCACCGCCCAGGCCCGATTAAAACAAACGGATCCTGTTTACGGTCGGCAAAAAGGCGGTTCAAGCGGCCAACCAGTCGGGCGGTCTCGTATTTGTCGCGTTCGCTCAGACAGCCATAGGCATCCGGGTCCACATAAATGACTTTTCCAACCCGCTCATACACTTCGCCGCCCATAAAACCATTATTGGTCGCAAACAGAACCCGCGCGGGCTGCACCCGTTCTTTTTGCGGCAAAACCCGCCGCCGCCCGGTCTGCATCGGCCGGCACTGCAGCAAGTTGACATGCACCTGATGGTCCGGATCAAAATTCACGGTAAACTCCACGTCAACCGGGTATTGATAAGCCTGTTCCAGCGTCTTTAACATTTTTTGCATCAATCCCGCAAACGGACTCTGGCCCAGAAGACGGTCAAAAGACAAGTACCACCGCAGTTCTTGCCCCAAGCCCAATTCCCGCATCCGATTCGAGGCATGATAATCCACAGAAGCAATCAGATCCCAGCTCCGGATGTCGTTTTTCACGCTTTGAAGCCGATTAAGTTCTTCGGTTTCCTCCCGGTTGGCCGCCATATCAAGCAAATCGACTTTCCGCTGGGAGTATTTAATCTTCTCTTCGAGCGTTGCTTCCGGTCGAACCAGCGGTTGATCCAGCGGAACAATCCGGGGATGATCGTCTTCGACCCGGTCCACCGCCCGGGTGCCAAGCCCCATGACGAGCCGCATCATCCCGGCTTCCGAATCAAGGCCTTCCCGCCAGACGTACAGGTTCCGCGACATTGCAACCCCGGCTAGATCCGGGAAGTAGTACCGGCCGCGATGCGCGCCCGATACGCGCTGCACCAGCAGGGCCATCTGTTCCTCCATTTGGGCCAGGCCGCGCTGCTGCCGGTAGGCCAGCGCGTCTTCGCTCATAGTGGAGGCAAAAACCTGTTTTACCGCCCGTTCAAAGGTCAGATAGCGTTCCTGCGGATCGGCCTGATTGACACAGAATACGCTGTCATATTTCCCGGCAAAAGCATTGCCAAACCCGTCTTCCAAAAGACTGCTGGAACGGACGATGATCGGCGCCTGTCCGTAGTAATCCAGCATCTCCATAAATTGTTCCTGGATTGGTACCGGAAACTTACCATTTTGAATCTTCTCTCTCAGCTCAGCCGCGGCTGAAAAGTAGTGCTCAGGCTGTTTCTGTTTGAGCAGCAGCTTCCAGCAGCCGTTTTCGACCAGGTAGGTGTAGTAGACATCGGATCCGATATAAAACGAATCGTGCGGCTCCATCCACTTGCGCCAGTTTTCCCGCGGATCATCGCGCAGGATATTGCGGGCCAACAGCATCCCCACGGTCTTTCCGCCAATATATCCCGTGCCGATCAGGCGGTTTTTAATCTGCAGCAAATCCTTCAGGGACAGATAATCCCGCGCAACGCCCAGCACCCGTTCTTCCCGTCCGATCATCATCCGGCACAACTGGTCAATCATAGCCCGCATGGTTTCCGGGATAACCGTATGACCTGTTTCAATCTGCTTCAGCATTTCTTCAGCCCGCAGGATCACCCGATCCCAGTAATCAAGCTTGCGGCCGGAAGTGCCGACACCGGGGAACTGAATGTGAGCGAACAGCCGCGCGGCTTCAACACTGCTGGTGACCGGCTCATACTTTTCTCCGCTTTCAACGTGCGGAAGAAACATGGTCGGCGAATACCGGTTCCAGACTTTCAGCGGGTGGACACAGTACTTCCCGTTCGGGCAAGAGACATCCAGCATCAACTGGGTTGTTTCACGGATACGCGCAATCGTCTGGTGCGAATTCCGATGACGAAGCACCGCAAAATAGGCGATTGTATCCAATTCAAAGAGATAGGGGCAGGTTACCCGAAAGAAGTTGCCAATCATCAGATCGGTTGCCCAGACTGACAGCAAATCGGAGAGTGAATCAAAAACATAGAAAACCCCCTCCCCTTCCTGGGACGCAATCGCATTTACCTGCATGGAGAACATCTCAAAACCCTGGTTCGGGTCCAGGTCGTATCGGACCACTTCGGAATTCTCCGGCACCACCGGGTCGTGTTGGCCGAAGCGAAGATAGACCACTCGACGCCTTTGCCGCAGTGCGTTTTCCACAAACAGCCTGACGAAATACCGATAATCATGAATGCTGTCAACCTGCCAGACCACGTTATCGCCCAGCCGCAGCCAATCCAGGATCTCATCCAGCCCGCCTATCCCGGTTGATACTTTCTCAAGATTCACGACGCCCACTCCCTTTCGCCGTTTTCTAGTATCTGGGATTTTAACCCAAGAAAAACAATATGGCGCCGACCGCCGGGAAATCCCGGCGAGCGACGCCATCGTCACAAGCTAACTGGAAAGTGAATTCAATTGGATCCGTATCGGTTTATTCGCCCTTGTAACCCATCTTTTCGGAGATCTTCCGGGCGGTATCCGTGACCACAGAAATCAGTTCCTGATTGATATACGCCGTTGTCATCCGCATACTCGGGCCGGAGACACTGATCGCCGCAACCACCCTGCCTTCGTGATTCTTGATCGGTGCCGCAACACAGCGCACGCCTTCGTCCCGTTCGCACAGGTCCAGCGCAAATCCATCACTGCGAACCCGCTGCAGTTCACGCGCCAAAACCTTCGGATCGGTAATGGTATCATTGGTAAACCGCTGCAGATCAGCAGTTTCCAGGTACTCTGCCAGTTCTTCGTCAGTAAGCCCGGCCAGCAGGGCTTTCCCGGATCCGGTGCAGTGCGCCGGACCCCGGCTGCCAACCTTGGCAAACATTCGGACGACAACAATATTGTTGGATTCCAGCTGGTCCACATAGACGACTTCGCCGCGATCCAGGATCGCCAGATTAACGGTTTCGTTATACCGATCCAATAGATCCCGCATATACGGACTCGCAAGTTTCCGAACATCCACGGCATAAGTTGCGGTTGCCCCAATATAATAGAGCTTCATCCCCAGCTTATACCGGCTCTGATCGTCCTGATCCACAAATCCGCGTGTCATCAGTGTGCCTAACAGCCGATGAGCGGTGCTTGGCTTTAAATCCACCTTATTCGCCAGATCGCCGAGATGCATCGGCGCGCCTTCATCGGCCAGGGCTTCGATAATACTCAAAGCCCTTTCAACCGATTGTACCGTCTTGGCTTCATCGCCTTGCGATTCCGCTTCGTCGAAACTCTTTTTTGCTGGTATCCGTGTTGCCATTCTATACCCCAGTTACTTTCGTGTTTTGGATTAGACAATCCCCTGGGCCATCATGGCTTTGGCAACTTTCATGAAGCCGGCGATGTTTGCGCCAACCACGAGATTGTCTTCCTTGCCATATTCTTTCGCCGCAGCGGATGCTTCCTTATAGATATTGACCATAATATCTTTCAGTTTCGCATCAACTTCTTCGAAAGTCCAGGACATTCTCATGCTGTTCTGGCTCATTTCAAGTGCGGAAGTTGCAACACCACCTGCATTTGCAGCCTTACCCGGTGCGAAGAGAACTTTCTTTTCCAGGAAATAGTGGACTGCTTCAGCGGTGGAGGGCATGTTTGCGCCTTCGCCAACTGCGTAGCAGCCGTTGGCAACCAGCGTTTTGGCATCTTCGAGGCCGAGTTCGTTCTGGGTTGCGCACGGAAGAGCGATGTCGCACTTCACGTTCCAAATGCCGGTTCCGGCATGGTATTCAGCCTTCGGATGAGCTTTCACATAGTCGCTGATCCGGCCGCGCTCGACTTCTTTGATCCTCTTGACGGTGTCGAGTTTAATGCCGTCCATGTCCACAATGTAACCGTTGGAGTCGCACAGAGCCACAACCTTGGCGCCGAGCTGCTGAGCTTTCTCGGTTGCATAGATGGAAACGTTGCCGGAGCCCGAAATAACAACCGTTGCGCCTTTGAAGGACTTGCCTTTCGCGCGGATCATTTCGTCCATCAGATAGACGAGACCGTAGCCGGTTGCTTCGGTGCGGGCCAGGGAGCCGCCCCACTGCAGACCTTTGCCGGTGAGAACGCCTTCATAGAGACCGGTCAGCCGTTTGTACTGGCCGTACATGAAACCGATTTCACGGCCGCCCACGCCGATGTCGCCAGCCGGTACGTCAATGTCCGCGCCAATATGACGATACAGTTCGGTCATGAAGCTCTGGCAGAAACGCATGACTTCAGCGTCGGATTTGCCCTTCGGGTCAAAGTCGCTGCCGCCCTTGGCGCCGCCGATCGGCAGGCCGGTCAGGGAGTTTTTGAAAATCTGTTCAAAACCAAGGAACTTGATGATGCCGGAATAAACTGTCGGATGTAAGCGAAGGCCGCCTTTGTAGGGGCCGATCGCGCTGTTGAACTGAATGCGCATGCCGCGGTTAACCTGAACTTTACCATTGTCATCAACCCAGGGTACCCGGAAGATGATCTGCCGCTCGGGCTCAACGAGACGCTCGAGAATGCCGGCTGCCTGGAATTCAGGGTTCCGTTCGAATACGGGTTCGAGGGATTCCAGTACTTCCTGTACCGCCTGGTGGAATTCGGGCTCATTCGGGTTACGGGCGATTACTTTCGCCAACACGTCTTGGGTGTACGACATTGTACAAAACATCCTTCCATTTTTAAATTTTGGTTATACCTATAAAATAAAGACCCACCTTTGGGCCAATGCCCCAACTTTAACATGACCGTTATCCGGTGATGCTCATCCCCGGTTCCACAATGCAGAAATCGGTTTCATTATTCTACTTATTTGATTCTATTTCCGGACCAAGTTTCCTGTCAACGGACTTCGATTCCACAATGCGGAATCGCTCAAAAACATTTCCCATTCTAATCATGTTCTTGAATTTTCCGAATATTCTTAATTTCATCTTGACTTCTCTATAGGGTGGAGATAGAATGAAAATAGTCCAAGAGCCAACCGCGGAAAACATGGACTACCAAGCCTGAGAAAAGGCGCCAGATCTTTTTCAATCGAATCTTTTTCTTTCCGTATCGAAGGACTGAAAAGAACTGACTGAGATCAGTTACTTCAGCACCGGACCGAAACCGAATCAGATTCTTCGAAAGAAGAACTGAAACGGCAGTAATCGGCAAGGACTTCCCAAGGAAAAAACCCCTTTAGGACCCATGGTGAACCAACGCGAACCCCAGGAATCAGTTAACGGTAGGTAACCGGCATCCTTACGGTAGTATCCGAAAGGGATTACCCCTAGGAGTGACCCATGGAACTTACCTGATGTGAATCCCAAAGGACCGAATGGACGCCGGAGGAAAACAGGGAGTTATCCTGACAGGCAAGTCCCCGGACAGGTGGTTAAGTGGATAACCATAAAGGAAGTCCCTCTACCGAGTAAATGCGGGAAAAAGATCGAGCAAAAGATCGAAGGAAACAAACGGTATTTGAAGGCCCCGGAAGCCCAAATGCGGTTTGAGTCCAGCACCGAATTACAGGAAAGAGAACAAAAGTACCTGACCTGTAAGAACTCAGGCAATCTCAAAAGGGGGGAAGTACTGGTTGCAGTACACCCGAATCATCAACCCGAGAGGGTAAGTGCCCAAAGGATGGGATAAACACTTACCCTCTCAACCTGTTCTTGGGGGTTTTATCGTCTGAGCGGACAGTGAAGGCTGGCGGTAACGCGGAGGAAGCGGGCTGCCTGGCGAGCCACGACCCGTCGCCTATACTTTCGCGGTTTGCTTCGGGTTGCGGAACCAACCTGAGACACCCGGCATCCGTGCCGGGTCTCAGGTGCCCGGCATCCTTGCCGGGCAGAACCCGCAACTGATCCTCAGCTTCACCGGAAAGTATGACGGCGCCGTGTCTACCGGCTCGCCAGGCAGCCCGCTTCCCCCGCTGTAGAATGCCATCGATCATTCGGTGGTTTTATAATTCCCCCACCCGCCCCCGGAAGATGGAGCCTGTCGGCTCCCCTGATAATACCCAAGTAGTAACCCGAATGTACTTGTTCGAACAGCGGATTAATTCTCGCCGAAAAATCACGATAATTAATACAGTCGATTATACCGCCTATGTAGTTCAGGTTGGCCCGAATGCAAACCATGACTCAGTCGCCAACATCATATAAATCCTAATATGAGAATGGAGGAATCAAGAAACATGAGTGACCCAAAGAATGTGTACCAGGCCATGGCACTTGCCGATATTGAAGCCGCTTTGAATCGCGCAAAGAATGTGGGCGTGTTAAATCACACAGGCGAGAAAGGATACGCTCGCGAGATCTTTCTCCAAATGCTTTTGCAACCGTATTTAATCCCTAAAATCGGGATCAGTTCCGGGGTAATTATAAACCCAACATGCGGTCAAAGCAGGCAGGTGGACATCATCCTTTACAACAAAGAGATTATTCCTCCCATTGTTTTCACCGAAGGAAGGTGCGTCGTTCCGTGTGAAGCGGTTTTAGCAACCATCGAAGTTAAGTCAAAGCTAACAAACGAAGAACTTACAACGGGAATTATTAATGGGCGAAGTGTAAAGGATGTTGGGATGGGCTCATTGGTTTCACCCACACCAAACGCAAAAACGCCTACGTCCTGGATTTTCGCTTACGAATCGGATTGGAACGATACAAACAAAATTAAAGAAAAGATCCGGGAAAGCATCAAACGCGAAAATGATTCCGCCCCCGGGGCCCCCTGCTATATTCCAATCAGCGGGATTTGTGTTCCTAAAATAGGATTCGTAATGGCTCAGGGAATTGTGCCTGAAAAAGCAGATTGGATTGAAGCGCCGGTTGAGAATCCATTGGATGAGACACTTGCGTTTTTGGCCACAGTTATCACCAATTGTCATGTCAGAATGAGGTCACAACTCGGAGGATCAATCGGAGCCTATTTATCCGAAGTGAAATATAATGACGAATTCATCGGGGTTCAAACAGAACAAATTCCAGCTTCATTTAATACATTTGGAAAGACTTTTTCTTTACTCGGAACATCAACTTGACGAAAACCCAAGAGCAATATGGAATTCACTGGTCAATTTCCTGCAGGAGGTGCTGTATGTTCGGTGTGCTTGGAACCGTCGGTCCATGGGAACTGGTATTGTTATTGGTCATATCCCTGCTAATTCTTGTCCCAACCTTTTTCCTATGCTTTCTACCGGCGATTCTCGCTAAACGCGACAATAAGAAGATCGTATTATTGGGGAATATAGGGCTTATTATCGGAACGTTACCGGCTACTGGGCTGGCTGGGAAGTATGGCGAGATTATCATCGCTGGTTTGTGGCTTGCCCTTATTACTTATATTATCGTCAAGAAACCGCTCCAAAGTTCCAGTCTTCCCCCATCTGTTGAATAACAGCACCGCCTTGCGGCGCTTCCCTGTAATTCGAGGGTGATATACGAAAGAGCCGGCAGGCTCTTTTTCGTTAGGGAGTGGGCGGGGTTTCTCTAAGCGATTGGGGGGGGGAAGCTTGCTTGTGGGGAAGGCGGTTCCCTTATCAGGCCGTTGCCGACGAGCCGTAATAACATCCGGTGAAGTCTTTGGGATCATTGTGGGTTCTGCCCAGCATGGATGCTGGGCACCTGGGACCCGGCACGGATGCCGGGTGTCCCAGGTTGGTTCCACAATCCCAAAGCAAGCCGCGATGTTATAGGCGAGGAGGCGTAGGCCTGATAAGGGAACCGCCTTCCCCACATCATCCGACAGGCAAACTCAGCCGAAGCAAAAAGACGTCCCTCCGCTTCCCCGCCCGCCGCCGAAACAATATGAAATGAAAAGCCCCCGGATTTTCCGGAGGCTCTGTGTTTCTTGAAGTACGGTTTAGAATCGTTACAATCTAACCCACATTCAACGGAAGAGCATATAAGCCACTTTATTGCCCTGGCGTCACTACTCGCCCTTAATCATATGTAGACGTACGAACGGATTCAGGCATTATGTTCCCCCTTTAACGCATATAGAATAGCAAATACTTCTCCGGGTGATTCCGCAGGAGGTATGCTATGTCCGCGATATTTGGAAGCGTCGGTGCCGGGGAACTGCTCATGGTATTGTTCCTGCTGCTGCTGTTTCTGGTCCCAACCTTTGGTCTTTGCTTTCTCCCAACGATTCTCGGCTATGCTTTGAAACGCGATTATAAACGAACCGCCTTATTGGCGAATGTCGCCTTGATTGTGGGAACCCTGCCGGCAGCTTGGCTGGCCGGGCTGGAAGGCGAAGTTGTTATTGCCCTGTTATGGTTTGCCCTTATCGTTTACATAATCGTCAAAAAACCAATAGCGCCGGTCGATCTTCCCCCGGCTGTTGAATAACAGCGCCGCTAATGCGGCGCTTCCTTATTCCAATGAGGGTCTCAGCGGGGAAAGGCGTTCGCTGGCCGGGCTGGTAGCCCCGGCGCCGTTCAATACATCCTGTCGAAGTCTGCGGGGTAATTGCGGGTTCTGCGAGGCACGGATGCCGAGCACCCGGGACCGGGCATGGATGCACGGTGTCCCGGGTTGGTTCCGCAATCCCGCAGCAAGACTTGGATGTATAGGCGACCGGGCATGGCCCGGCCAGCGAACGCCTTTCCCCGCGCCCCCCTCCGCCAGCCAACTCAACCCGACCAACCCAATCCCCCCACAAAAACAATAAAAGCCGGGCCAAAAGCCCGGCTTCATTCATTCATTCATTCCACTACGCGGCGCTTACGATTTTGAGCCGCGCGCCAAACACTTCCGCAAACAGTTTCCCCTTCTTCACCAGCTTTTCGGACGGCGTGGAAAGACCGTTCACCCCCAGCACCCATCCCCCGTCATCCTCCGGCTTCAGGAACCGGATCGCCGCACTGCCGTCATGCCTGAAATCCAGAGCGTCCGCAAGGCGAAGCAGCGCCGCCATTTCCAGGACGGCGCGGGCGAGGACCGGTGCCAGCTCGTCGATTCCCGGTCCGACCCGGTTCCGGTGAGCGCCGGCCGTCAGCGCCAGGGCCAGCCGAAGCCGGGCAGACATGCCGTCAAGAACCTCGTCATTTTCAATCACATAAGCGGTATGCCGGTCGTGGTGGTGTTGGTTGACGGCCTGCCCCAGATCGTGCAGATGGGCAGCCCCGGTTAACAAGAGGAATTGTTCCACCGTAAAGTGATAAGCGGGCTGGAAAAGCTCGAAAAGAGTTTGGGCCAGGCTGGCCACCTGGCGCGAATGCGCGACATCGTCATGGTATTTCGCCTTGAGCTGCCGAATCCGTTCCGGGGTCAGAAAGGACCGCAATTCGGATGCGTTCAGCAGCTCGCTCAGACCTGGACGATGTAGAGATTCTTCTTGAAGATGCGCTTGAAACTCGTGTTCCATTTGATGGCCTCCCGAATCTCAAACTCGGGATTATCCCGGGCGGTGACCTTTAGAATCACCGCATCCTTCTGAACATCGCAGTCGATGCGCTCGATAATACCGTTCATGCTTCGGTCCAGGCTGCGGGAAATTCGAAGCAGGATGCCGAGCTTGAAGATCATGCTCTCATCCTGTTTATGCACCAGACCTTTATAAAGTGACAGGTCCGGCTTGTACTTCTCCTTGTTAAAGGCTGCCATAACATAGGCGGCAAGCACCGTTTCGCGGTGAGTCAGCCCGAAGATTTCACTGTTGACCACCAGGAAGAAAGAAAACTTGTCATGGCCATAGTACCGCAGGTTAATCCCGCAGTCGTGCAGCATGGCCGCCGTTTTCAAGATCTTTTCATACCCCGAACCAAGCCCGTGCACCGGGGCCAATTGCTCGAAAAGCGACCAGCAGTTGCGGTAAACATGTGCGGCATGTTTCCGGTTCAGGCCGTAATGGGCCATATTGTTCGATATGGAGTTGTCCAAAACGTCAATAATCGGACAGCCGCCCTGAATCAGGTGACTGAACACAAATCCTTCTCGCAGCCCGGCGCCGCTGATATATACCTCTTCCGCGCCGCTGACCGAAGCCAGAACATCGGCAACCGCGGATGCGCCGACAATGATGTCCGCCCGGTCCCGCGACAGCCCGTTGATCTCCCGGCGCTGAACCAGGTTTTTGTCCGCGACCATATCAAAAATTTCATGGAGATCCTCGGCGTTCATGCGGTAATCGTGCGCGGTATCCAGCGGGTAATTCTTGCGTTTCCGGTCCATCTTGCCCAGTGCCCGCATGGTTCCGCCAACGCCAACCAGAATCTTGTGCTTTCGTTCCACAACCCAGGGGATCTGTGAAAAGGTTTCGGCGAGGAATGCCCGAATCGCGTTTTCCTGGCTGGTGGTAATCGTGTTCTCCAATTGAAACCGGTGGGACAGGCTGATTGAACCAAAAGGCAGGCTGCGGCGTTCCCTCATTTTCCGGTCTTCGATCCAGATCAGTTCGGTGCTGCCACCGCCGATGTCGATGACCAGCGCATCGGAAACATCGATGGTGCTGATGACCCCCAAATAATCGTAATAGGCTTCCTCTTCCCCGGTCAGCACCCGAACCGCAAGCCCGGTTTCCTGTTTCACCCGCTCCAAAAACTGGGTCTGATTGCTGGCGGCGCGGACCGCCTCGGTCGCCACCACATAAACCTCTTCCGGTTCGTTGGCCTCAATCACATTTTGGAACATTCTGAGCGTCCGGATCGCATGGTCAAGCTTGGTTTCCTGGATCACCTGATCGGCCCCCATGCCTTCTTCCAGCCGGACCGATTCCTTAATATCATTGATAATTTTATAGCTGCCGTGTGCGCCCATCCGGACCAGGATCAGCCGGATGGAGTTGGAGCCGATATCAATCACAACAATTGTTTTCATTGTCCATGTCTCCTGCCTACATCTTGCGCAATTATCATATCATAATCCCAGGGGGGTCTTGCAGACAACGCGTGTTCCCTCTTGAAAAATTCTGCCGAATGCCCCCGCGTCGTGTCAAAATACCGAGAAAAATGTGTTTTTCGCTTTCGTCCGGCACGATTCTTTTCGACATTGTATAATAGAAAAATACCCTGCACGAATTGTTTCCCGAATCCACAGCATAAAGGAGATTTCTATGGCCAGAAATCAGGTGGACACGGTAGCCGCTATCGATGTCGGCACCAATTCCATCCGCATGCTGATTGCCGAGATTGATCCATCCGGCCGCACCACACCGCTTGATGAATTGTGGAAGCCCACAGATATCGGGCGCGACACGTTTGTCAAAAAGCGGGTCGCGGCCGACTCCATTCACGAAACCTGTGATACCTTAAAAGGTTTCGTCGGGCTGATGCGGGACTACCGGGTCCGCCGGTACCGCGCGGTGTCCACCAGCGGTATCCGGGAGGCGGAAAACCGGGAGTATGTGCTTGAGCAAATCCGGCTGCGCACCGGTCTGACGGTCGAAGTCATCAATCAGGCCGAAGAACGCTTCCTGGTGTACAAAGCGCTGCGGGATCAACTGCCCGAGTTCGGCACCATGAGCGATGCCGGGACGCTGGTGGCCAATATCGGCATGGGCGGTGTTGAGGTTTCGGTATACAGCGAAGGTCATTTGAAATTTACCGATTATATCAAGATCGGCTCGCTGCGGCTTCGAAAGATTCTGGCTGACCTGGAGCCGGTTTCGCTTGATTTCTCGGGCATTATGCGCGAGTTCGTTGAAAGCCGGATTCACTTTTTAGAGCCGCACATACGGGGAATTCCGATTCAATACTTTATCGGGCTCGGGGACGAAATCCGGACCATTTCGAATATTTACGGGGGTCCGAAATCCTCGGGCAATTCGATCGTCATCCCGAAACAATCGCTTCAAAGCCTTTATGAAGCAATCCGGGGCATCACGACCGACCGGGTCACCGAGCAGTACCAGCTGCACCGGAACGAAGCCGAAGTGTTGCTGCCTTCACTGATCATTTTCAACCATCTTATGGATATGACGGGCGCGCAGGCGATTCATGCCCCTTTAGTGACGCTGCGTCAGGGTATTCTGGCCGATCTGGTCGACGATATCTTTGATACCTCCAGAAAGCACGATTTTATCCATGACATCATCACATCAGTCTGGTATATTGCTGAGAAATACAAGGTTGAAAAAGAACACTCTGCCTATATCGAGTGGATTGCCCTCACCATTTTCGACCAGACCTGGCGAATTCACCGCCTGGGCAACCGAGAGCGGCTTTACCTTAATGTGGCTGCGATTCTTCACGATATCGGCAAATACGTCAATGCGACCCAGCACGACGTGCAGTCGCACAACGTGATCCGCTCACAGGATATTATGGGCTTTTCCAACCGGGAAATGCGGATTATCGCAAACCTGGCCCGGTATCACAGCGATGAGGTTCCCCAGCCGAGCCACGATAACTATCGTTTGCTCAACGAGCAGGATAAAATCATGGTTTCAAAGCTGGTCGCGGTTTTGAAGCTGGCGGAAGCCCTGGATCTTTCCCACAGTCAGAAAATCAAAGACCTATCAATTGTGACCGCCGGGCGCGAACTTCATTTCAAGCTGAAACTTGAAGGCGACTTCATGCTGGAGCAGTGGAACTTTGAAAATGTCAGCCGCTTCTTCGAGGAAGTCATGGGCTACCGACCGGTGATCAAACGCAAAGGATGATGACCCCGTGAAGCAAAAACGCAAATTCCCCCCGGAAACGTTCATTAACCGGGAGTTAAGCTGGCTGAGCTTCAACGAGCGGGTGCTTGAGGAAGCGCACGACCAAACCAATCCCCTGTTTGAACGGCTTCGCTTCACTTCCATATGCAGTTCCAACCTGGACGAATTCTTTATGATCCGGGTCGCTTCGATCTGGGATCAGGTCCATGCCGGATTTGAAAAGCCAGATCCGGCCGGTTTGCCCCCCCACGATGTCATGGCGCGGATCGCAGATAAGACGCACGAATTGGTGGCCGCACAGTACAACTGCTTCCGCCGTTCGCTGGTCCCGGCGTTGAAAAAAGAAGGCATCCGGTTTGAAAAGCCGGCCAAGCTCAATCGAAAACAGCTCGAATTCCTGGACGATTATTACCAAAAGACGGTCTATCCGGTTTTGACGCCGATGGTTGTGGATCAGGGCCGGCCTTTCCCGCTCATTCTCAGCCGCAGCCTGAATATCGCGCTGCTGCTGCGTAACCCAGAAAAGGGCGGCGAGCCGCTTTTTGGCATGATCCAGGTTCCGTCGGTGCTGGACCGGGTCATCGCGGTCCCGGACGAGGGTGCGATTCACACCTATGTTTTCCTGGAAGACTTGATCAAAATGATGATCGATAAGATTTTTTCCGGCCACAAGGTCCTGTCCGTGGCTTGTTTCCGAGTCACTCGAAACGCCGACCTCGGGTTCGACGAGGAAGGCGCGGAAGATTTGCTTCATATGATTCAGCAATCCCTGAAACAGCGCAAATGGGGCGCGACCATCCGGCTGGAATATGAAAGCGCGATCAACGCGCGTCTGCTGGCAATTCTGGAAGAAGAGCTCGATCCACCGGCCACTGGGCTTTACGAGATTCAGGGCCCACTTGATCTGACCTTTCTGAACCCGATCAGTAATCTTCCGGGTTACGATTCGCTGCGTTATCCCCCGCATAAACCGGTACCGGTTCAGGCCTTTCCACCTGACGAGAATGTCTTTGATGTGATCGCGCGCAAGGACGTGCTGGTTCATCACCCGTTCGAGTCCTTCGACCCGGTGGTGAACCTGGTCCAACAGGCCGCGGTCGATCCCAAAGTGCTCGCTATCAAGCAGACGCTTTACCGGGTCAGCGGCAACTCGCCCATTGTTCAGGCTCTGGTTCAGGCTGCCGAGAACGGAAAGCAGGTCACCGCTCTGGTCGAAATTAAAGCGCGCTTTGATGAGGAAAACAACATTCTTTGGGCCAAACGGCTTGAAATTGCAGGCTGCCACGTTATTTACGGTCTGGTGGGCCTGAAAACCCACGGCAAGCTGCTGCTGGTGGTCCGCCGTGAGGAAGACGGCATCAAGCGTTATGTTCATATGGGAACCGGAAATTACAATGACGTGACGGCCCGGTTTTACACCGACCTCGGGCTGTTTACCGCCAATCCGCATTATGGCGCCGATACCTCGGCGGTCTTTAACATGCTGTCCGGCTATTCCAGGTTGAGCACCCTGCATAAATTCCACGTCGCTCCGGTCAACCTGCGCCAGCGATTTTCCGAAATGATCCTTCAGGAAGCCGCCAACGCCCGGAACGGCATTCCGTCCCGGATCATCATCAAGGCAAATTCGATTGTGGATCATGAAATTATTTCGGCGTTATATGAGGCTTCCCAGGCGGGCGTGCATGTCGATCTGATCGTGCGCGGCATCTGTTGTCTGCGTCCTGGCATCCCCGGAATCAGTGACCGGATCACCGTTCGGAGCATTGTCGGCCGGCTGCTGGAACATTCCAGAATTTATTACTTTGCCAATGGCGGCGAGGACCGCATTTACCTCGCAAGCGCTGATCTCATGGACCGCAACCTGGACCGCCGGGTCGAAGTGATGTTCCCGGTCGAGGATCCGGAAGCCCGGCAAAACGTGAAAAACATCCTGGAACTCTACCTCAGGGATACCGTGAAAGCCCGGGTGCTGAACCGAGACGGCAGCTATACCCGGGTCGACAAACGCGGCAAAGAATCCTTCAACAGTCAGGAATACCTTACCCTGCATCCGAATTCCTAATGGCTTCACACCCAATCGCATAAAAAAAAAGCAGGGGAAGTGTTAACTTCCCCTGTTACCGGTTGGATCGCAACGGTAAATTTAGTTGGACTTAAGGAAGGGGTTGGATTTCAGAACATCTTTGAGACCAAATTTGTTAAAGGTCTCAGCGCTTGCATTCATCATATCCTTCATTGACTCTTCAACGCGTGCGTAATTGACGCGGCTCTGGTCAACGAGGTGTTCGTAAACTTTATTCATTTCCTGCTGCATCGCGTCACGGTTGCCCATCATATTCTGGATCATTTCGCCGCGTTTCTGGTTCATCTGGGCAATGGTCTCGAGATTGTTTCTGGTCAGAGCCCAGAAGTTTTCGGTTGCTGCAGTGATCATCTTCATATTGTTCTCGACTGCTTTTTCCATGTTGAACATTTCCATTCCATTTTTAAACATAAGTAACTCGCTCCTTCTCATTTCGGGGTTTATTTTTTCGTAACCCGCCCGCCGTCCGGTTTCTCTTCTCTCTGTACGCTGTCTGAGCACTTCAGGTGGCGGCCTTTGGAAGGTCCGCCCCGTTCGTACTCATTTCTCCGGCATTCGGCGTTTTGCAGCCTCGCCGGGAATCAGCGCCAACCGGTGAGGGGTCGTTCCACCTGCTCACAGCGTTAAGTATAGAACGTCAAGGTTATGGGCCAATTACGCGGTCATTAAGTTTCGGTAACGGCGTGTTAAGCTTTGGTTAAGGTGCCTTGGGTTTCGTTCGCCAAATTGTTCGAAATTTGATAAACTTTTTCTAGGTTCCCTCCAAAGCATCCATCGTAGCAATTTATGTACTAAAGTCCGGAGGGTTTGATTGATGATGATATCCCCTGAAGTATCCAATTCATTAAAATCCATTTCGCCGGGCGAGCGTGCGGCGCTGATCTACGATTCGGAGCATCAGTGGCGCGCGGCCGTCGGTGCCTTCATGCAAGCCGGTCTTGAGAACGGGGACCGGTGCGTCTATCTGGTGGATCCGACCGAAGCCGGGACGGATTTCTTTTCCGACCAATCGAGTGCGTTTTGCGATCTTCAGTCCTACGAGGCCAGCGGCCAATTGATGATGGTCCCGGTGGCGCAGTATACCACAGCCTTGGACAATCCCACCCGCATGGTTCATCTGCTGAATGCCGCCAGTGAACAGGCAAAAAGAGAGGGGTACCGGGCACTCCGGATTTCCTGCGGGATGAACTGGATGGTCCAGGAGGTGCTGCTTTCCGAAACCTTTCTAACGGTCGCCTCTCATCTTCAGGAAGCCGAACTGCCGGATATGATCATGCTGACCCAGTATGACCGGCGGCTCACTGGCGCTGATATTGTGAAATGGGTGGTAATGACCCATAACATGGTCATCTGGGATAACAAGTGCCTTCGCGGCCTCCATTACATTCCCTCAGTCCAGGCACCAACCAGGGCATCCAATGAATTCGAGATGCATGCCTGGCTGAATCGGATGGAACGCGAAATGGAGCGGGAACAAAACCGGCTGTTTCTGGCCGGCATCGTGGAACATGCTTCGCAGCCGATCGTCGTGGTTTCAAGCGACGGATCGCTGATTACCTGCAATCCGGCTTTCAGCCAACTGACCGGCTATTCACAGGATGAACTTATGAGCTGTGCCTGGGACGACCTGATCCCTCCGGAATGGGCCGAGCGCGACCGGTTGGCGATTGAAACTATGCGGAACGGAAAACCCCACCGGTATGAGCGGGAAATCTATCATGCCAACAGATCCCATATTCCGGTCGAAATCCTTGCCCACTGGATTCACGATACAGACCGGGGCATCTCCTACTATTACGCCTTTCTCACCGATATCACCGAGCGGGAGGCGATTCGCAGCCAGCAGCTCGAACTCCAGCAGAAACTGGCATTGGCAGATCGGCTGGCATCGCTTTCTACGCTGTCGGCCGGTGTGGTTCACGAAATCAGTCAGCCGCTGAATGCGATCAAGGTCATGGTCGATGGGATGCTTTACTGGCAGCGGCAGGGCCGCAGTCCTGACCCGGAAAGCTTTTTGGACAAACTGCAGCGGATCAGTGCCCAGGCGGACCGGATTACCGATATCATTGCACACATGCGCAGTTTCGCGCGTTCAGGGAACTCCCAGGACCTGTCCGAGTGCTGCTGTAATACGGCCATTTTTCGGGCGATTGAAATGGTCGAAAGACAAATCGCCGATCAGGGTATTCAGCTGTCTCACCGGCTTTCCCCTACGCTCCCCCTGATCGTTGGCAATCCAAACCGGCTGGAGGAGGTTTTGATTAACCTTCTGGTGAACGCCATCCAGGCTTTCGCCGGGACGACCAAAACCGACCGTCGGATCGAATTGGAGACCCGCGTCGAGGAGAACCGGGTCGTGATTGAAGTCTCAGATAACGCGACCGGCATTCGGGAAGCCGATTTAGAAAAGGTCTTTCAGCCGTTTTTCACCACAAAAAGAGCGGGTGAAGGGACCGGGCTGGGGTTGTCGATTGTGCAGGCCACCATCGCGAGCTACGGCGGAACCATTCGTGTCAGTAACAACGGCCAGGGCGGTGCGACCATTCGCCTGGCCTTTCCGGTCGGCCAGCCGGTATCCGAGCAGATAGCCGGGAGGGGTGAATTGTGAACATTCTTCTGGTTGATGATGAACGCGACAGCCGCCGGTCTGTGGCCGAATTTCTTCAGGAACTGGGTCATGATGTCGATGAGGCGGACAATGGTCAAAGCGCCCTTGCCTGGTTGGAACAGCGCCGCTATCACCTGGTGCTCTCCGACATCCGGATGCCGGAAATGAGCGGCACGGAACTGCTGCGGCGGATTCGCGACCGTTTTCCCGATCATTCCTTGGAAGTTGTACTGTTTACCGGATTTGCCACCATGGACACAGCCCTGGAGGCGCTCCGGGCGGGTGCCTATGACTACTTGATGAAACCGATTCAAATTGACGAACTGGTTCATATTGTCCACCGGATCGCCGACCTTCACGCCTTGAAGGCAGAAAACCAGCGCCTGACCGATCACTTTCAGGAGGAACTGGACCAGGCAACCCTGGCAACCCGGGCGGAACTGGACCAGTTCCGGCTGGCGTTTCTGGAGCAGGTCGGACTGGGCAGTGTCGTCATTCGGTCCACGGCCATGAAAGGCGCGATCCACCAGGCATTCCAACTGCACGCGACCCGAAATGTACCGGCGTTAATTCAAGGGGAAACCGGAACCGGCAAGGAATTAATCGCGCGGGCGATCCATTACGGCCAGACTGGCTCCACCGCGCCGTTTGTCGGGATCAACTGCGCCGCCTTATCCCCCACGCTGTTCGAAAGTGAGCTGTTTGGCTACGAGGCCGGCGCGTTCACAGGCGCACAAGCCCGCGGCCAGAAAGGCAAGCTGGATCTCGCGGAAGGCGGAACCCTGTTCCTGGACGAGATTTCTGAAATACCGCTCGGACTGCAGGCGAAACTGCTTCGTTTTCTACAGGAACGCGAGTATTACAGGGTGGGCGGACTGAAACGCATTCAAGCCAATGTCAGAATTGTGTGCGCCACCAATACCGACCTGGAGACCCAGGTCGCGCACGGGACCTTCAGGCAGGACCTGTACTATCGGCTTTCGATCGCAAAGATATTGCTGCCGCCGTTACGGGAGCGCAAGGATGACATTCTGCCGCTGGCGGCCAGTTTTTTAAGCAGTTTTGCCCTCGAATACAAGAAACCCTTCCACCGCATCAGCCCGGAGTGCGAGCGCGTCCTGCTTGACTATCCCTGGCCGGGTAATGTCCGTGAACTGCGCAACATTATCGAATGGGCGGTCATCATGAATGACGGCGAAACCCTTACCCCGGGCCATCTCAAGCTGACCGGCGCAATGCACCAAGGGCCGGCCGCGGGCGCACCAGCCAACGCAACCCTTCATCACGAACAGTTCGAACTGCCGGCCCAGGAACTGCCGCTGGACCGGTTTATGCACAACATTATCGAAAAGGCGCTGGAAAAGCACGGCGGCAACAAATCCGAGACCGCCCGGTACCTCGGGATGACTCGCCGGACGCTGTACAGCCGCCTCAGTTCCGGCCGGGAATCTTCCGATCCGTAGGCACGTCCTGTCGACGCATCGAGCCCCTCTTGTTTCATCATCAGAATGATTATCCCACCCCCTGGACCGCTCCTGTCCCAAATGGTTCTCCCCTCACCGCCGTGTCCCATATCGTACAGCTTTGACCCTTAATCTGCACCATTCGGTACACCTGTCGTTCGCACTTCATCCGGTTTCAGCCTTCAAACGCTAGAACTACCGGCGCTCTTTCAACCTGTTTTTCCCGGTTTGGCCATTCTCCCCCTTCACGCCCGCTTTGCGCCCCATATTTCCGACTGTTTCGACATGATTCTTCAGGTTGGCACAACAATTGCATTTTGTTTATGAAGAAACCACGGCGGATGATACAGAGCAAAGAGGTACGCTGATATGAACATTCTCCTGGTTGATGACGATGCTGATAATCGGGCTTGCATGGGCGACTTTCTTCGCGACCTGGGCCATCAGGTGACCGCCTGTGAAAACGGGTTCGAGGCGATTGAGCGGTTCCGCGAAATGCCGTCCGACGTCGTATTAACGGATCTGACAATGCCGGGTATGAATGGCTACGAACTGGCAGCCAGTCTTCGCGGTCTGTTTCCGGCGGTTTCGGTTGAAATAGTGGTTTTCACCGGCGGGGCCGTCATCGCCACCGAGGAAATGAAGAGCACCGCGGCTGTGGAAACTTGTCTGACTAAGCCATTGAACCTGGATCAACTGGTACAGGTTCTCTTCGGGATCTTTCAGCGCATCGACGCCGCTTCGGGCCGAAATGACGCACCCAATCCTGAGCGAAAGCTTCAATAAAGCGTCGGAAGGAGGGAAACCCATTGACGACTTCAGGCAGAGACCCCATGCTTGACATGTTTATCTTTGAAACAGCCCAGCAGGTCGAGCGGCTGGAACAGCTGCTGCTGCTCGCCGAACAGGCCGGCGGCTTCAACAGTTTTATCAATGAAATCTTTCGGATTATGCATACGCTGAAAGGTTCGGCCGCCATGATGCTGTTCGACAATCTGGCGGCTCTGGCCCACTCAGTCGAGGATCTCTTCTATTATTTGCGCGAGTTTAATCCAAACAATCTTGATAACACCACGCTCGCCGACATCGTTCTTGAAGGGGTCGACTTTGTGAAGACCGAAATCGCCAAGATCGACGCCGGTGATGCGGTGGACGGCGACGCAAACCCGCTGATTGACCGGGTGCGCGCTTACCTTGATTTAATCAAGCAAGCAGCCGATCATCCCGAAGAACCGCTCAAGCAAAAACGGCAGACTGAAGCCGAAACCAAACAGATTTATTATATTCACCCCGATCAGGCGGCGGTGCCGGCAGGCAACGACCGTTTCCAGGCCCTGATCTGGTTTGATGTCGGCTGTGAGATGGAAAATGTCCGGGCTTTCCTGGTGATTCACAATCTAAAAGAAATCGCCACCGACATCGTTCATTTCCCGGACGATATTATGGAAAACGACGCTACCGCGGAAGTGATCCGGGAAGAAGGCTTCCGGATCCAATTTCGCTGTGACAAGCCGGCGGAACAGGTGGAACATATTCTGCTGCAAACCGCGTTTGTCCGGGAAGTCGTCGTAGAAGCCGCTGAGCATCAAAGCGTGGAACCGCCGCTTATTCCCGAAGCGCCGGTCAAGCCCCGCATTGTTCTGGACGAGTCCGAGGTCGAGCTGGAAACCATCCGGGAAGCGGCTCAGCGGGAGCAGCCCGAAAAAGAAGCGGCCCAGCCGGTTGCCCGGAAGCAAAACCTCATCAGTGTGAATGTGGATAAATTGGATGCCTTGATGGACCTGGTCGGCGAACTGATTATTTCGGAAGCCATGGTCACCCAGAACCCCGAGCTGGAAGGCCTGAATCTGGACGGTTTCTTCAAGTCGGCCCGGCAGCTCCAAAAAATCACCCATGACCTGCAGGATCTGGTGATGTCGATCCGCATGGTTCCATTGACTATGACCTTCCAGAAGATGAACCGGCTGGTTCGGGACATGGGGAAAAAGACCAATAAGGACTTGCAGTTGATCATCCTCGGCGCGGAAACCGAAGTGGATAAAAACATTATCGAACACATCTCCGATCCTTTGATGCATCTGGTCCGCAACGCCATCGATCACGGGCTGGAAACACCGGCCGAGCGAGCCGCAAAAGGCAAACCGGAAAAAGGAACCGTGGTGCTCGAAGCGGTGAATGAGGGCGGCGATGTGTGGATCAATATCCGGGACGACGGACGCGGAATGGATCGGGACAAGATCATGGCAAAAGCTCGCGATCATGGGCTTTTGTCCAAGCCGGAATCGGAGTATTCAGATCGTGAGGTCTTCGGTTTTGTGCTTTTGCCTGGGTTCTCGACCCGGGACATGGTGACGGAGTATTCGGGCCGCGGAGTCGGCATGGATGTTGCGGTTCAAAACATCGAAAAGATTGGCGGAAGCGTGATCGTTGACAGCAAGCCGGATGCCGGAACCACAATCAGTCTCAAGATCCCGATCACACTCGGCATTATTGATGGCATGAACATCAAAGTGGGCAACACCAGCTTCACGGTTCCGATGACCACGATCCGGGAATCGTTCCGGGTCGACGAATCCGAAATCATCGCCGACCCGGACGGAAACGAGATGATCATGGTCCGGGGGCAGTGTCATCCGGTCATCCGGCTTTACCAGTATTACCGGATCGATCAGGCGGTGACCGAGTCGCAGGACGGCATCATTATGATGGTCGATCACAACGAACGCACCATGTGCCTATTCGCCGACGCCCTGTTGGGCGAGCAGCAGGTTGTGATTAAACCCCTTCCGGAATACATCAAACGGGTCAGGAAAAAGGTGCGCGGCATCGCCGGGTGCGCGCTTTTGGGGGATGGCAGTATCAGCCTGATTATGGATGTGGCTGGACTGATGAATTAGATGGTTGAACCGAGTTTTTCGAAAGGAGGTTTGCGCTTATGGCAGAGCTGGCCACTGTTCTGACCGAAGAATTCGAACTTGAGGAAGATACCCAAAGTGGGAAGTTCCTTTTGTTCACCCTCGGCAAAGAAGGCTATGGGATTGAAATCAAGTTTGTTACAGAAATCATTGGAATACAGGAAATCACTGAAGTACCGGAGCTCCCCGAGTACATCAAGGGCGTGATCAACCTTCGCGGGAAGATCATCCCGGTCATGGATGTCAGGCTTCGGTTTCGAAAGCCGGCACGGGAGTACGACGATCGGACCTGCATCGTGGTGGTCGATATTAATGAAATCCCTATCGGACTGGTGGTGGACCGCGTTTCCGAGGTGACTTCAATCGGCGAAGAGCTGATTTCGCCGCCGCCGAATCTTGACCGCGGTTTTCAGCGTTATATCAAAGGCGTCGGCCGGGTCGACACCGCAGTCATTCTGCTGCTGGAATGCAATCAATTGCTGGAAGATGACGAACTCCAGGAAATCGGAAGAATTCAGTAAAGGAAAAGGAGGCGATTTTGAATGCGTTCACTGGGTAAAACCATCACCCTGATCATGCTGGTCATCCTGCTTCCCCTGTTTCTGGGGGTAACCCTGTACAACAGCATCCAGGAAGAGAAAGGCATCATTGAACTGCACCGCCAAAAAGCGGCCATTATTGCGCAGACCAACGCTGCCGCGGTCGGTAAAATGTTTGAAGACGCGATTGCCACGAGGCAGTTGACCCAGAGCCAGGTATTCGATCAGAAGTACCAGGAAATCCCCAACACCAATCCCAAGCGGTACCATACGCAGTACGACGCCTGGACGGACAAAAATCTTCCCAAAGTGACTGAATCGCTGCTGAATGACAGCACGGTTGTCTTTGGAACCGTCGTCGACACGAATGGGTATCTGCCGACTCATAACAACAAGTTTACCATCGGCGATTTTACGAATTCCCAAAACCGCACCAAGCGCATTTTCAATGACGCGGTCGGCTTGAAATCGGCAACGAACACAGAGCCCTACTCTCTGCAGGAATACAAGCGCGACACCGGTGAACTCGTGTGGGACGTTTCGGCGCCAATCTACGTGAACGGCCAGCACTGGGGCGCTTTTCGGGTCGGTTATTCCATCGATACGGTGTATGCCCAGATTGCGGCCATGCGCTACCGTACGTTTACTTTTGGACTGATCTACGTTATTGCGCTGATCCTGGTCGCCTTTTTTGTGGCCCGCTCGGTGACCCGTCCCTTGGGTCAAATGAAGGAGCTTGCCGGGAAAATCGCAGCCGGTGATCTGAGCATCGATGACAAGGTGATCACCCGCAAAGATGAAATCGGCGAGCTCGGCCGCTCCTTTATGGCCATGTCGAGCACCATCCGCACCCTGGCTTCCTCCATGAACGGGCTGAATCAAGCCGCCGCGGAAGGAAAACTGGATGTGCGGGCCAGCAGCGATGGTTTTACCGGACTTTGGCAGGAATTGATCCAGGGCATGAATCGAACCCTCGACGCCGTGGTCGGCCCGCTGAATGTCGCGGCCGAATACGTCGACCGGATCAGCAAAGGCCAAATTCCGCCAAAGATTACGGATACCTATCTCGGGGATTTCAATGAGATTAAAAACAACCTCAACAACTGCATCGACGGGTTGGGCGGTCTGGCTGAATGCAATGACGTTCTGCACCGATTGTCCCTCAATGACCATGCGCGGAAAGTGGAAGGCGTACACGACGGCATTTTCGGCGAGATGGGCCGCTCCACCAATGAGGTTCGCGAGCGCCTGCTCAGCGTGACCCGCCTGATGAACGAAATTGCCGTCGGCGATACCAGCGAACTGGCGTCCATGAAGGCGGTCGGCAAGCGTTCGGAAGACGACACGCTCCTGCCTGCGGTGGTCGGGTGCATGGAGGCCATCGAACTGCTGATCCAGGATACCAAAGCGTTGTCAGCAGCCGCTGTTGAAGGACAGCTCGACCGGCGGGCCGACGCCTCCAAACATCGCGGCGAATACCAGAGAATCATCGAAGGCATCAACAGCACGCTGGATGCGGTCATCGGACCGCTTAACGTAGCCGCCGAGTATGTCGACCGGATCAGCAAAGGTGACATTCCGCCCAGGATCACTGACGTATATCACGGTGACTTCAATGAAATTAAGAACAATCTGAACAACTGCATCGACATCATGAACGGTCTGGTCAGGGAAACCAACGGGCTGATTCAGTCCATCCAGGAAGGCCGGCTCGACACCCGCGGCAATGCCGCGCAGTTTATCGGCAGTTGGGGAGAATTGGTCGGGGGCATAAACCGCCTGATCGACGCCTTTGTCGGCCCGATCAACGTCACCGCCGAGTATGTCGACCGGATCAGCAAGGGTGATATTCCGCCCAAGATCACTGACACCTATTACGGCGATTACAATGAGATCAAAAACAATCTGAACAACTGTATCGATAGCATGAATGGCCTGCTTTCAGAAACCTGCACCATGATCCAGGCGGTCGAGGACGGCAAACTGGATGTGCGCGGAAATGCCGCTCAGTTTACCGGCGGCTGGGCCGAGCTGATCACAGGGATCAACCACCTGATTGATGCCTTTGTCGGTCCATTTAACATGGCTGCCGATTATATTGACAAGATCAGCATCGGTAATATTCCGGGCAAGATCACGGACGCGTACAATGGCGATTTTAACGCAATCAAAAACAACCTGAACCAATGCATCGATGCCATCTCCCTGATGGTGGCCGAAATCGGCCGGACCATCCAGGCTGGCAGAGAAGGTGCGCTCTCGGTCCGAGCGGAATCGGAAACCTCTCAGGGGGTCTACCGGAAAATCCTGCGCGGCATCAACGATACTTTGGACGCGGTGATTCAGCCAGTAAGAGAAGCTTCCGGCGTGCTGCAGGAAATGTCCCGCGGCAACCTGAAAACCAGGGTTGAAGGAGACTACAAAGGCGATCATGCCGAGATTAAGAACGCGCTCAACGCCACCACCACAGCCTTATCGAGCTATATCTCGGAGATCACGCGCATCCTGACCGAGATGTCACAAGGTAACCTGAATCTGACGGTGACCGGCGATTTCCGGGGCGATTTCGCGGAAATCAAACAAGCCATGAATGCCATACTGCACTCCCTGAATGAAATGCTCGGGCAAATGAATTCGGCGGCGGAACAGGTTGCCGCCGGGGCCGAGCAGGTCGCCCGCTCCGCTCAGGCCTTGTCTCAGGCCTCATCAGAACAGGCTGCCGCGGTGGAACAAACGACCGCCGCAATGACCCAGATCGGGGCCCAGACCAAACAGAACGCGCTGAATGCCAGCCAAGCCAACGAACTGGCCAATAATGCCCGCGAAAACGCCGGTCAGGGCAACGAACAGATGCATACGATGCTCAAGGCCATGGAGGAAATCAACAACTCCTCCAACAACATCTCTAAAATCATCAAGGTCATCGACGAGATTGCCTTCCAGACCAACATTCTGGCCCTAAACGCTGCGGTCGAAGCCGCACGAGCCGGCCAGCACGGCAAGGGCTTCGCGGTGGTCGCAGAAGAAGTCCGGAACCTGGCCGCCCGCAGCGCCAATGCCGCAAAGGAAACGACCGCGCTGATCGAAGGATCGATGAAAAAGGTCGAATTTGGCACCCAGATTGCCAACGAAACGGCCGGCGCACTCAACAAGATTGTCGAAGGCGTCACCAGTGCGGCCGAATTGGTTGGCGATATCGCAAAGGCATCCAATGAGCAGGCGACCGGCATTATCCAGGTCAATCAAGGCATTGGACAGGTTGCGCAGGTCACCCAGATGAATACCGCCACCGCACAGCAAAGCGCGGCGGCCTCTGAAGAGATGGCCAGTCAGGCCGAAACCCTGCGCACCATGATCGGACAGTTCAGCCTGCGAAGCGGTTCCGGATCACCGCTGGGACGCTCCGACAATTCCGATATCATGCGAATGGTTGAGGATATGATTGACCGCAAGACCCGCATGCCGATCCCGGAAAGCCGGCCCGCTGTGGCGGCCTCCAGAGTTCATATTTCGCTGGATGACGCCGATTTCGGCAAGTACTGATACCCTGCGGGAGAAGCCTGAAGCATCCGGGCTTCTCCCGCTTCCCCCTTTTTTCGAACCGATACTCGCTTAATGCGCTTGCCATTCGATGGAGGAGTTACTAAAAAGAAAGCCGGCAAAAAGCCGGCCACCGGCAATGATCCCGCCAACAGCCGGCCACACGCTGACTGACGCGGGTTTTCCGGAGAAAGGAGTACGCAGATGAAACAGATGCACCCTTTTTCGCCGGAACAGAGTCCATCCGGTCCGGATTTGGCGGGTCCAGAGCAGGACCCGCCTTGGACCCTCTCCGCCAATCCGCTGGCGCATTCGCCCAGCGGTAAACCGGCGGATGCATATCGGATTCTGCTGGATACCCTGGCTAAATCCCTGCAGCCTTTTTTTGCTGCTGACGCCCACGGCCGGGTCTTTTTGTGCAACCAGGCCTACCATACCCTGACCGGCGCGGATGTCAGCGACTTGTCCGGTGATCAATGGGATTTAACCGTTACAGCTCCCGAAAACCGGAGCATGACCATTGAAACCTTCGAACGCGTGCACAGCAGCGGCCTCCCAATCCGAATTGAGAAGGACTACGTTCACCAGAACGGACTGCGCCTTCCCGTTGAAGTAATGCTGCATCAGGTTCGGACCGACAGTAACAAAGTGTTGTTTCATTATGGGCTGGTCAACAGCCTGTACCAGAAAAAATCACTTGAACAAGCCGCTTTGCGCAGTGAAGTAAAGTACCGCAGGTTCTTTGACAATGCCAAGGAAATGATTTATGTCTGTGCCGGTGACGGCCGGCTGGTCGACGCAAACCAGACCTTGCTGGACCGCCTGGGATATGTCCGTTCCGGCATTCGCAAGCTGACTTTAGACGATATCTACGCCGATTCCGAGCAGCGGGATGCTATCCTGGCGGCACTCAGTGTTTCAGGCTTTGTCCGCGATTTGCCAGTGCGGATCCGGCAGTTCGAGTCAGGGGATCTGGAAGGCGTCTTGACTGCGGTCGTCTATGACGAGCCACCCTATCGCCTGGCGGGACATCAGGCGTTTATCCAGGATATCAGCGAAAACACGCACATTCGCGCCGAGTTGGAGACCAGCTTGAACAAACTGCAGAAAGCAATGGAAGACATCATTCACGCGATGGCATCCACCCTTGAAATGCGCGATGCGTACACCGCCGGTCACCAGGCACGGGTGGCCCGGTATGCCGATTTGATCGCTGCCGAGCTCGATGTACCTGAATCCTCGCGCCAGGTGGTCCGGATGGCCGCTATGATTCATGATATCGGGAAAATCTACGTTCCAGCCGAAATTCTGAGCAAACCTGGAAAAATAACCGATTTGGAATATGCGCTGATAAAGACGCATCCGCAGGTCGGCTATGATATTCTGAAGAACATCGATTTCCCCTGGCCGATCGCGGATACGGTATTGCAGCACCACGAACGGCTGGACGGCTCCGGCTACCCCCAGGGATTATCCGGCGACCAGATTCTGCCGGAAGCCCGAATTGTAGCCATTGCTGACGTCGTCGAAGCCATGTGTTCGCACCGGCCCTACCGGCCGGCCCTGGCGATTCGTGCCTGTGTAAAAGAGATTGTCGGCAAAAGCGGAGTCTGGTACGATCCGGATATGGTCAAGGCCTGCTGTTCGCTGATCGAACGGGGCGCCTTTGATTCCCCGTCAAAGGCTGCAGAATAAGCTTTTTGACCAGGGTTTTTCTCCCAGGACAACGATTGCGGCCGTTCCGAACCACGGAATGGCCGCCGACGAAAGATTGAATGCAGTTTTTACGGCAGTTGATATTTGCAAGGTATCCACCATTTTGTTTGCAAAGGAGGAAAGGCAATGGCCAGCTCGCTTCAGGTTCTCCTGGTCGAAGACCATATCGATGATGCGGATCTGATCAAGCGTGAGATCAAGCGCGGCGGGTATGAGATTGCCTTGACACGGGTAGAAGACCGGGCCGCTTTCAAAAAGGCTTTGACGTCGCAGGACTGGGACATTATCCTGTCCGACCATATGCTGCCTCATTTCAGCTCCGAACAGGCCCTATCCATCCTCCACGAATCCGGGAAGGACATTCCCTTTATCATCGTCTCGGGCGAGATCGGTGATGAACTTGCCGTAACGGCAATGCGCAAGGGCTGCCAGGACTACATCATGAAAGACAACCTGAACCGCCTGGTCCCAGCCATTCAGCGTGAAATTCAGGAGGCCGATTTTCGCCGCCGGCACGCCGCCATGGCCCAGCAGCTCGAAATGGAAAAGGGGCTGTTCGCGGTAACCCTGCGCAGTATCGGTGATGGTGTCATCATTACCGATCCGAACGGCCAGATCATGTTTTTAAACAGTACAGCCGAACGATTGACGGCCTGGCCGGCGGAGGAAGCGGTGGGCTGCCCGGTCACCGAGGTTTTCAGACTTTTGGATCCGCTGACCGGTTTGAAGGCCCCAAATCCAATCGAACAGGTCGTTGCCACCGGGCAGGTGGTAGGACTGGCCAAAGATACGATCCTGATCGCCCGGGACGGCAAACAGCAGTATGTTTCGGCCAGCAATGCGCCGATACCCGGGGAAAAAGGAAGCCTGCGCGGCGTCGTCGTCGTGTTCCGGGATATTTCGGCTATGAAGGCTGCCGAGGAGGAACTGCTGCAGGCCAAGGACGCGGCTGAAACCGCGGATCGATACAAAACTCAATTTCTCGCGAATGTCAGCCACGAAATCCGCACCCCGTTGAACGGGATTATCGGGATGACCAGCCTGACCATGCTGTCCGAACTCAACCCCGAACAGCGGGAAAATCTTGAACTGATTGCGACTTCGGCCCGTTCGCTGCTGCGGATTATCGACGACCTCCTCGACCTGTCAAAAATCGAAGCGGGACGGGTTGAAATCAAATCGGTGGTCTTTGACCTTTCGCTTCTGATCGCTGGGTTAATGCGCCCGCACGCGATTCAGTGCAGCATGAAGGGCCTGGAACTGAAATACCATATCGAAGACGATGTTCCGGTTCATTTGTATGGCGATCCGGACCGTTTGGGCCAAATCTTGAACAACCTGCTCTCTAATGGCATTAAGTTTACCGAACAGGGCGCTCTGTCCCTGTCGGTGCACTGCCTTCGGTGTGAAGGCGGGAATGCCACGCTTCAGTTCATTTTAAACGACACCGGGATCGGGATTGCCGAGACGGAAATGCCCAAACTCTTTCGAAGTTTCAGTCAGGTGGACGGTTCATATACCCGAAAATATGGCGGAACCGGCCTGGGGCTGGTGATTTCGAAACAGCTGGTGGAATTGATGGGCGGAACCATCGGCGTAGCAAGCCAGAAAGGCGTTGGCAGCACCTTTTCGTTCACGCTTCGTTTTGAAGTAAAAGAAGTTGCGGCCGCTCCCGCCGAAAAGCGCGCTTTGGGGATGATCATGGCCGCCCCGGCACCCCTGAATATCCTTCTCGCCGAAGATGACAACATCAACCGCATGGTGGTGGCCCGGCTGCTGTCCCGCATGGGCCACCGGGTGGAAGAAGCGACCAACGGCTTTGAAGTCCTTGAAAAGCTCGAAAAACGGCCGTTCGATCTGATTCTGATGGATATCCAAATGCCAGGTATGGACGGCATGGAAACCTCCAGGCGTATTCGGAAGATGGAAAGTACCGGGAAGAGCCGGATTCCCATCGTGGCGCTTACCGCCCACGCGGTTCAGGGAGACCGTGAACGATTCCTTGCGGCCGGCATGGACGACTATATCGCCAAGCCGTTTCGGCTGGATGATATCGTTGAAGCCATCGACCGCCTGGCGGGCAGTAAATACGATGGGAACACACCGCCTTCACGCCCGGTCCAGGCCGCTGATTTTGGCGCGCTGCTCGATTACGTGGACGGAGATCGCGCGTTCATGCTGGAACTGCTCAACATCTTCGCCGAGGATGCTCAGGAAAAAATCCAGGCCTTGCAGTTGGCCGTGGCAAGCGGCGATTGGGACGAGGCGAGCCGGATCAATCATCTGGTTGCCGGTTCGAGCGCCCATGTTTTTGCCTTTGGAATTCAGCAGTCAACTGTCATGCTGTCCCGGGCCTTAAAAGAAAAATCACTTGTCACCGCAAACGCCGCGCTGGACCAAATGGCAGCCTGCTATGTGGATCTGGTCGAAAAAATTCAACGTTTGTAAGGGAGGAAGACCTATGCGCATACTGATCGCGGAAGACGACATGGTCAGCCGGAAATTCATCTCAAAATTTCTATCCAATTATGGAGACTGTGATGTAACCGTCGACGGCATGGAAACACTCAAAGCCTTTTTAATGGCCTGGAACGAAGGTCGCCCTTATGATCTGGTTTGTCTGGACATCATGATGCCGAAACTGGACGGCCTGACCACATTGAAACGGATTCGGGACCTGGAAAAGGCGAAAAGCGTACCGGAAGCGGGCCGCGTCAAAATTATCATGACAACGGTTTTAAACGACACCGACAGCATTCTGGAGGCGTTCAAGCTCGGCTGCGAAGGCTATGCCGCCAAGCCGATCGATACCCAAAAATTCATTGAGGTGATTGACAAATTGGGGCTTCGAAATCCCGAAACCGCCAATTAGAACCGCATGTTAAAACCGTCGCAAAGAAGGACAACTCGGATTCATCGTCGAACTCTCTAAAATCATTTGCTGCCTCGATCTTCACAACCGGCGGAAAGGCTGTCCCAATGGCAAACGAAACCATTCTCGTCGTCGACGATGAATCCGAAATCAGAGAACTCATCCGATTGTACCTCACCCGGGAAGGCTTTACCGTTCTCGAAGCCGACCATGCGCTGGCCGGACTGGCACTGGCTGATTCCCATCATCCGGATTTGATCGTTCTCGACGTCCTGCTTCCAGACATGGACGGCATAGAAACCTGCCAGGAACTTCGCAAGAAGAGCTCTATTCCGGTTCTGTTTTTAAGCTGCAAGGGAGAGGATGTCGATAAAGTCCTCGGGCTCACCGTGGGCGGAGACGATTACATCACCAAACCTTTCAGCCCAACCGAACTGGTCGCTCGGGTCAAATCCCACCTGAGACGCAGCCGTCTTCACTCTTCAGTGTCGGCGGAAAAGGCTACCTTGAGCTTCCCCGGACTGGTGATCGACTTGAACAGCGGGGTGGTCCTGGTCGACAATCAGCCGGTCATCCTCTCCGGTAAAGAATTCAAAATCCTGGTTTTGCTGGCCCAGAACCCGAACCAGGTTTTCAGCCTGGAGCAGATTTATCAGCAGCTTTGGAGCACCGACAGCTTTTCCGATCTGCGCACCGTTATGGTTCACATCAGCAATTTGCGAAAGAAAATCGAGCCTGATCCTTCAAAGCCTCGATATATTCATACAATGCGCGGCTTTGGGTACAAATTCAGCCCGGAAAAAAAATAATCCAGGCCCGGACCCAAGTGGTAAGTCCCACTGCTGTCTTGATCGGAGCTGACTTTTCATGGCGAACCGCACGCGATCACGCTGGATACGATCTGTCATATTGGCCGCGGTGCTGGTCTCAATCGTTTTTTTCCCGTTCAAACTCAGCGCGCCAGCGCCTACCATAGCCCGAGCGAAAGCCGGGGAGCTCGACATCTCGGGTGTTTCGTTCCAGGATGCCAGCCTGATCTCCCTGCAGGGCCAGTGGACGTTTTACTGGAAACAATTGCTCTCTCCGGCGGCGCTTCAACGCGGCGAAGGCAAGCCCAACGGATGGATGACCCTGCCCGACACCTGGAACGATCACATCGTAAACGGCAAACCGCTTCCCGGGCCCGGATACGCAACATTTCGTCTGCTCATCCAACTGCCTCCGGGTACTGATCAGGAACTGGGACTGCGGGTTCCCCCGGCCTACACCGCTTATAAAATCTGGGTGAACGGCAAAACCGCGTCAGCCGGCCAGGTCAGTTCTACAGCCCGCGATATCAAACCCGGTTATCTGGTCAACACGATTTATTTCTGGCCTAAGAACAATCAGGTTGAAATTGTTCTTCAAGTCGCGAACACCGAGCATCAAAGAGGCGGACCGTGGCAGCGGATTTTGTTTGGTACGGCTGATCAGATTACGAACCACCATGACCGCGAAATGCTTTTGGAATCGTCACTCTTCGGGGCCTTCCTGATCATCGGCCTGTATCATCTCTGGTTGTATTATCTGCGGCGCAAGGACATTGCGCCCCTGTATTTTGGACTTTTCTGCATTCTCTTCGGGCTGCGGGTCCTGCTCCTGGGAGAGGCGCTTTTTTATCAAATCCTGCCTAACCTGCCCTGGGAGGTCGGCATCAAAACCGAGTTTATATCGTATTACCTGGGGGTTCCCCTCTTCACCCAATTTATCTACGGTCTGTTCCAGCAGGATATGCCCCGGCGTTCGGTCATTGCCACCTGGACCCTGACCATTCCTTTTGTTCTGCTGACCTTGTTTGGGGCGGCCCGGGATTACTCGGGAACACTTCCCTATTTTCAAATGCTGACCACCATCCCGCTGGTTTTCGTGACGATTTCCATCGGACGGGCGATTTGGAACCGCCGGGAAGGCGCCGCAACCATTGGCTTGGGTTGCCTGCTGTTCTCGATGACCATCATCAACGACATCCTATACTTTCAGGAAAAGGTCGCCTGGGGCACCATTTCGCAGTATGGTTTTCTTTTCTTTGTGCTGATCCAATCCGCGGTCATTTCAACCCGGTATGCCAAAGCCTATGCGAACATTGAAGAAATCTCGGAAAAACTACTTACCATGGACCGCCTGAAAGACGAGTTCCTTAATAAAACCTCCGACGAACTCCGAAGTCCGCTGAATACGGTCATTGATCTCGCGGAGACCACCTTGAAGGGTGCCAGCGAGAACCTGAACGCCACGCAAAAAACCAATCTTTCAATGATCATAACCACCGGCGGCCGCTTGATCGATCTGGTGAACAACCTGCTCGATTATACCCGGCTGCGCAATAGCGACCTGACCCTTCGCATCGAACCGGTCGACATCCGCCAGATCGTGGATGTGGTCTTTCTTCTGTACCGACCGGTTGCCCCCCACCGGATCCGGCTGACAAATGATGTCCCATATCATTTGCCGCTGGCCGCCGCAGACGAAAGCCGCCTGCATCAGATCTTCAGTACCTTAATCAATTATCTGCTCCGGGAAAACGCCGCCGGAATCATTTCTATTTCGGCCGAGGCAATCGAAAGCACCATTCAAATCCGAATTCAGCACTCCGGACTGGATCGTTTTCGGGATGACGTATTGCAGATTCTGCACCGTGACGCGCTTGCGGACCTGGACAATGGTGTTCGGTTTGACGATCAATGGGCCGGGTTGGCTTTTGGCATCGCACGCGGTCTGATCGAGCTGCATGGTGGTTCCATCCGCACTTTGGAAGGACTTGATACTGGCATCGCTTTCGAAGTAACCCTGCCCGCTTCAGAGGTTGCCCGGCAAATCGCCGTTAGCTGGACCGACGTTCCGGAACAATCCGGTCAGTCGGAAGAACCGGCCCTGGATGCGATATCCGAAGCGCATGCCCGTATTCTAATCGCTGATGACGACCCGATCATGCTCCGAATATTAACCCATCAGTTAACGATGGAGGGATATACCGTCGTTTCGGCCACCAACGGTTTTGAAATCCTGGACCGTATCGAGCCGCTTTCCGAAGCGCCTTTCGACCTGGTCATGATCGACGCTTCCATGCCCGGCATTTCCGGTTATGAAGTCTGTACCCGGATTCGAACCCGGCACAGCTTGACCGAACTGCCGGTTTTGATTCTCATTGCCTCTTACTCGGCGGACAATATTCTGGCCGCTTTCGCTGCCGGCGCCAATGACTTTGTCAGCAAACCATACGACCGGCAGATTCTGCTGGCCCGGGTCAAGATGCTGCTTGAGCTTCGGAAAGCGACCGCCCGGGAAAGCGCGGGCGCGAAGGAACTGGAGCAGCTAAACCTGAAAATGCGCGAATTTACCGGGGATCTGGAGTTAAAAGTCCGCGAACGCACCATCGCCCTGGAGCGGTCCAATCTGGTGCTTGCCCGAATGAATGACGACCTGACCCGGATGGAAATGTCCCGAAGCCGGTTGTTATCAAATATCTCTCACGACCTGCGCACCCCGATGACGCTGATTCGGGGCTATCTTGAAGCCATCCTGGACGGCGTTGTGACTGATTCTGAACAGACGGAAAAGTACCTGCAGATCATTCACAACCGGATCATGGATATTATCCGCATCACCGGAGAATTGTTTGAACTGACCCAGCTCGAATCCCGTCTGGTCACACTTAATACCCAATCTGTTCTGGTCGCAGAACTGATGCGCCGGGTGCATGCGACTTACTTACTGGATGTGGAAGCCGCCGGCGGCATCCTGAAGCTTGAACTTCCATCGGATATCGCGGCTGCTGGAATCCGGGTCGACATTGACCTGAATAAAATGGACCGCGTATTTGCCAACCTGATTTTCAATGCGCTGAAATACAGCGAACCCCGTGGGCAGATCACTCTGGGATGCTCGGTTGGCCGAACCCAATTTGCTTACCCCTGGCCGGGGATGGAGTCGGCTGCCTCCATAGACCGCCTTTCCGCCGACTTTGAACCACCGCGGCATGAAGTTGTTATTCGCGTCCAGGACACGGGCATGGGCATTCTTCCGGAAGATATCCCGCATATTTTCGAGCGCTTTTATATGGGCTCCCGCGCCCGTTCCACGGGCGGCGGCAGCAGCGGACTCGGTCTCGCGGTAGCAAAAGAGATCATTGAATACCACCGTGGCCGAATCTGGGTGGAGAGCACCCCGGAGGTTGGAAGCACGTTTTATATCGCACTGCCGCTGGCCGGACCGGTCTCCGCTTCTTAAGGCCTCACTCACACACTGGGCTGTAGGCTATACCCGCACGACACCGTGCAATATCGCAAGCCCGCTTCGGCAGACAGCAGGCCAAATCGATTTCATGCCGTGAAGACCCGAACCCAAGCCCCAAATCGAGAAGGATACCCCCGCAAGCAATGCTGAAAGGCCCAGCAGCCAACGTATCCCTTTAAGCCCCAATACACGCCGAGGCTTGTCCGGTTCCACCATTCTTGCGCTATTTGAAAACCCATCGCTGATCCCGGTCGGCTCACCAATCTGTAGGCATTCTTGCTGGTCCCTCAACTCAGTGGGCTCGTCCAGCATGTCCTCCAACCCCGCCGCCTGTTCCACAAGCTGATCATAACCGCCGAACAGTCTTTGCGGTTGATAGGTCTGAAACCGTTCGCTAAAAAGCCGTTTCAGTTTGAAAACGGGATCAACCGGCAGGATGGCCGGCAAGTAAGCCATTCCTACCGTGCCATAGGCTGGATTAACAAAGATAAGCCGCTCATCCAGGAGAAATCCCGCGTCATCGAGCAGATACCGGCGTGCCATTACGATTGTCCGTACAATCCGGCGAAAGAGTTCGTCAGCCGGAATACCCTGAGCCCGGCCCAGGTACTGCACCAGCGGAATCCAACCATCCAACTGGTAGTAAAGGCGTTCACGCCCTTCCAGCCCTTCCGCTTGAACCGGCAGCAGCCCTTCGACTGAATTTCGGACGATCATTTTAATCTGAAACGGGGAAAAGCCTCCGTCCTCAGCCCGTTTCCTGGACTCAACCACCAGACAGCGTCTTCCCGGTTCATCCGAATAGAAAAGTAAGAAACCATGATAATTCTCAGCCATGACGCACTCCCCCTCTATATATAGGATGACAGGCCCAGGCCGGCCATAAGAACGCCGGGCACGACCACCACGGTGAAAGGAAACACGGCTGCGGGTTCCCGCGACTGGGCATACGGAACCAGCCGCAGGCTGATCACAGCGTAAAGCAAATACCGGTATAAGATCCGCATCCGGGTTCGTAACACACCACGATAAAGCATAAGTGCGACCGCGGTTGGCAATGCCGCCATCACCGAAAAGGCGAAACTCCAGGCCGCGAATTCCGGTCCCATTACCGCCCCGATCGCCGCGAAAAGCTTAATATCACCACCGCCGAGCGTCCCCATACGAAAGAACGGATATAGGGCTACAACCGGCAGCAGCAGTCCGGCAGCGCTTATCCCCAGACCGGGCAGCCCGGCTTGGAAGGCGCCGATAAGCAGGCCGGCGCACGCCGCCGGTGCGGTCAGCCAGTTTGGAACTATACTGTAGTTCACGTCCATAATGAGCGCCAGCAGCAATAAAAAAGCCAATACAGCCAATTCAATCCCAGTCAGGATGTCTCCCCTCCTATCTTGTCATCCATCCAGGCCCGCTCTACTGCCGTGTGGGTAATCATCAGGCCCCGGCGCGAAAAAAACGGCACCACAAGGTCTAACTTGTATTCAACAATCACAACCACGTTTTCCGGGTTTGCCTCCGGACCCGTCGGGGCACGCTCAGAGTCGGCCCGCCACGGATTAGCCATCCGAACCCGGGTACACTCAATGCTTCCGGGGAGAATAACCCCTTCCAGCCAGTTGCGGCTGTCGATTTCCTCGTCAACCAGCATGGTTGCCAGTGTATCCAGGGCCGCCTGACTTCCCGCCTCTCTGGCCCCAGCCAGCGCCTTCTGAACAAGCTCGCCCTGGAAGACTGCCGGGACTTTTTGTTCGGCGGCCGCTTCCAGATTATCGGTCCCTGCTTGCACAATATTGAGTGCATACGCATAAACAGCAAGCTGCTTTGCCGCTTCCCCGGCTGCGTGGTCAATAAATGCATAGGCCAAGCCAATCCGCAGAAAATTGATCAGCAGCAGCATCAGCGCTATCACCAGCGGAAACACCGCCGCCGCTTCCAGCGTAACGCTTCCGCTCACCCTTCTGCCCCGAAGCCATCCGATGCAATCAATAGACCGAATACACCCGTTCATCAAGATAGCACCTCCCCCTGAGGAAACGCGTTCCAAATGGGCCCCACGCGAGGTCACGGCATCCGGCAAGCGGTAAAAACCACATTTTCACCGAAACAACCGCCGTCCCATCCACCGCAGTCGAGAGTTGGCTGACGTCCGCCCCGCTGCGCTCTTTGATGCATGTGGTCATCCGTTCCATTTTTCCATCGTCCCGGTCCCAAACCAACGCCGCCATCCGCAGACAATCCGAATAATCGACCCCGATCACGTTCCGGTTCAGCAAGTTCCGCTCGTCCGGAATCACTTCGGTGAGGCCGATGGTCTCGCCATCGAGCAGCTCCAGAACATCAATTCCCGCCTGAAACACACTCGCTCCGGCGGACGCAAGCCCACCATACAGAGGCCCAAGCGCTTTAAAAACAAATATATAATAGGCGGGACAATCCAGCGCGAAGCGAATTGCCCAAATCCGCACCAGTGCTTCGCGTGAAGACCCGAAAAGAATTGTCTCGGCATCCGCCGCTTTAAGCTCAGAGGAGGCTAAATTCTCAAATCGCTGGGTCTGATCCCGTTTTCCCACGATAAATTCATTCAGGTAAAGCTCATCCCGCATTGATATCATCATGGCGCCGGGATTCACCAACATAAACAGCTTGTCCTCCGCAGCCCCAAGCTCTGCCATCGCTTCTTCCGGGGTCATAAAACCGGCTGATAAATCGCTGACCAATTCCGGATTCCGCGCGTCGAAAGCTTTCTGTTCATATTTTGCCCGGAGTGTCCGGGCAACGCTTTCCCCCTGGTTTCCCTCATTGCCCGGCAATCCGTTGTAAGAAGCCGGTTCAAAGCGTTCACAATCGTTGATGAACTGATTTTCGCTGCCTGTTGCGGTCATTCGTTTCAGGATGGCATTATTGCTGGCTGACACGTTTTCCGCCGCGGTTTGGGCTTCTTCGAGGCGACCGACGGCAGCCCGGTCCGCTGCCAGAATTTCCTTTTCGATCGCAGCCGGGTCCGTCATCTTACTTGCGCTTGCCGTCAATTCTTTGATCTCATCCAGTTCCGCACTTGAATCCCGAATGTCCTGTTCCAGCTCCAGCGCTTCTCTTCCCTGCTTTTGAATCTCCGTCCGAATCCGGTGCATACGGACTTTGATCCTGCCAATTTCCGACCGAAGCTGCTCGCATTCCTGCTGGACATATTTACTTTCTTCCTCGGCCTTTCGTGCAGCAGTATAGGAGCCATGGCAGATAATTTCCGCCAGTTCATCCAGACGCCGTTCGCGTTCGGCCAGCTTTGCTTCCAAAACCTTTTTTGCGCGGTTTTCCGCCAGGTATTTATCCACCCCGCTTTTCACGTTGATTTCCCGTTCCGAGCGCTGCCGCAGTGTGCTGTCTAGGCTCTGAAGATCCTGGGCGCGGTGCCGATTCCGGCTGAAACAAGTTAACAAATCTTTCATCCCCGCTAACTTCTCGAACAAATTCCGTCCTAGATCCACAGGTGCCCGGTATTTCATCTCTTCCAAAATCTGCTGCCGGAGCGTCTCTGGATCATCCAGCGGATAGATACCCTGCACGGAAGCCGATTCGACCTGACAATCGAGCAGGATAAAATTCTGGTTCCGGCCGCTCTGCAGATTCCATTGCAAGTAATTTTGAAAAGCCCGGCTGCGGTCGGCCTGTGCAGCCGAATTCATCCCATATAGGCCATAACGGTTTCGCAAATCAGTGTGGTAATCTGCCAGCATTGAACGAGCCGCTGCATTCATCGCCCGCCGCGACTGATTCTGTGCCAACCGGATCCGCCCTAAATCGATGAGCAGGCCAAAAAACAAAATGACGGACATCATTATGATTGCGGTGTACATGGTTACCGCGCCGCGCTCTTCAAACAGGCATCTCATTTTTCCCCTCCTTGCATGACTGATTCCCCGCTGCCGGTTTTGCTCTGACAAACCTTACATGGAACGTACCCACGGCTTTCCGCCTCGGCTGCACTTTGAAACCGGATCATGTTCTTCGGGAGAATCCGTGCCGCCCACTCACAGCCCGTCCCCGGCAAGTGATAGACCCAGGTTTTTTTCGTCGGACAGCTCTGATAGGTTGAGGCCACATATTCTCCGACCTGCTTTTGCGGCACTTCCTGACCGTCATCCGTGAACAAACCCTTGCAGTATTCGGCGACCTGGCCAAGGTATTCAGTCCCTAGATCGAGATTTCGGATCCATTCCGCAGGTTCAATTACAGCGGAAACTGCTTCGGTTCCGGCCGGGCGACGGCCCCCTGCCAGAAAAGGGATACCGCCCGGCGCAAAGAGTGCTGCCCGCGCCTTTACGATCACCGTTTGGGTAAAAAGCCGGTTTTGAAAAGCAATCTGGTGCCCAGGATCGCCTTGGATCACCAAATGCAGCTGCCCCGGCGCCATCCTTAATGTCAAAGCGGTATCGGCCTGCATCAGCTTGCGCTGAACCAGTTCACTGCCAGACCTGTTGTTCATCAGCCGCCAGTAGAGGCCGTCTGACCCATCGGAGGAAAAGGTGCCGTCATTCAGACTTCGGCGGCTGTTCGTCCAGGTCTCAGCCGCCTGCATCGCAGTCATGGTTCCGGCTTCTGCCATGACAAGATGCTGGTAAAGATGCATGCCGAAGTACAAAATTCCAAAGAACAGACACAAAATCGTTGGGAACACAATGCTTGTCTCCAGGGTATAACTGCCGCGCCTTGTTTTCAGGGCCGCAATTCCGAGCTTTATCATCAAGCCCATCTTGATTGTGCTCCTATTTTCCGACGTTCTGAGCCGGCACGATCGCTTCACCCGGTTGACCGGCCGCCTGCTGGGCCTGTCCCAAAAAATGATTGAACCATTTGACCAGCTGTTCCCGCATCACCACGGCGATACCTACGATGACAACCATCAAAATGACCATTTCCACCGTTTCAACGCCGTCCTGATCCATCCAAAACCGCCTGATTTCGTCTACTATCACGCTTTCACCCCCTTTCGCAAATTACCACCCCATGCTCAGCATGGCTGGTGCCAGGACAATCAGTCCGATCGCAGAAAAGACCATTGCCATCGGAATAACCAACTTGGATCCAGCTTCTTCCCCCAGGCGCCGGACCATGTCCTTACGTCGGGCCCAGGCTTCTACAGCAAGGCTGCGCAAGGCCCCGCTGCCTTCCGCGTTTCCGCGGCTGAGACTCATGAGAATAATCGTTACCAGGCGATTCAGTTCCGGCAGCCGGCAGCGCGCAGCCAAATCTTCAAAAGCCTGAACGGTGGGTTTTCCGCCTGAAACCTCTATCATTACCCTGGTCAATTCACGATACAGCGGCCGTTCTTCTGCTTGGTCCTGAATCAGTTTCCGAATCGCGGTCATCAGGGGCATTCCGGCATCCAGCAAAAGGCCCAGCGTGCTCACAACCGCGGGAAGATCCAGCAGGATCGCCCTTTTTCGGTTCTCCAGCCGGGTCAGCAATTCGTGATCAGGAAGCCAGATCATGAGACCCATTGTCGCCAATCCCAGCATCACAAAAGAAAAGCTCACTGAACCAACCAGCCCAAAGCTCACGAACAACAAACTGGTGACCAATCCATAAGCGACTTTCTGGGCCAGGTGAATGAGTCCCCAAAACCCCGCTCCGCGCTCACCGAGCAGTTCAAGCAGCATCTGAACCGTTTCCGGATTGGCCTGCATCCGCAAGCTGATGTTTAGCCTGCGTGCGATTTGCCACGAAAGCGGCGCCAAAAATCGAAGCCGAAAGCCGTACTCGGTCATCGCAGCTGACGTTGTGACGTCCGGTTTGCCGGCTGCTCGGTTCAAAGCCAGCCCCAGTCCCCAGATCCCAATCAATAAAAGCACCTTCATACGTTATACCTTTATCTCCATGATCCGCTGCGATAACCACGCAGCTGCAGCCAACAGCCCTAAAGCGAACAGCATTACTCCATATCCCTGCCAGGTGGCAAACAGCGAACTGGTATACCCTTCACCACCGGCATTCAGCAAACAAAGAAAGACCACCGGCATTCCCATCAGCATGCGCTGTTCCAACCGCGGCCGGGCCAGTAAAATCTCGATTTCCTGTTCCAGCTCGATTTTCTCACGAATGATTTCGGCCGAGCGCCTTGAAACCTCAACCAGATTTCCCCCTGCCTGTTTACAGATACTGATGACGTCTGCGAAATTGCCGATGTCCTCCATCCCGGCCCGGAAGCTGAAATCCTGCAGCGCATGGTCCAACGGGTCGTTCATCTCCAGCCGGCAGCAGATCAGGTCCAATTCGCGCAGAATCATCGTATCCGGATTCGAATAGAGGATCCGGAGGTCTCGCAGTGCGCATTGGAACGCGCTTTCGACCGAGCGCCCGGCGCTCAGGGCAACCGAGAGCGCATACAAGGCATCACGAAACTGCCGGGAAAGCTCATCCCGCCTTTGCTTGTTGAGATTTCCTGCCCGGTATCGCGGGTAGAGCAAACCGGCTGGCGACAAGAGCAATGCCAGAATCGGCTGCTGAAAAAATAGCATCCCGATCCCAAAAGCCCCTCCGAGACCAATCGCCAAATACGCTGCTTTTTCACGGCCGGAAAGCCGGTATTCCCGGTAGTTTGTCGGTGCTTTTGGCATCTGGCCCGATCGGAACAATGCCGCAAACTCAGTCGATCCCAGCTTCATACGGCGGCCTCCTGGATTGCCAGACCTGCCGAGGCCATTTTGCGCCCGTGGATCAGCATACCAGCGCGTTGAAGCGTCATTATTTCCTGAGAAACCGCGTTCTCAGCCGGTTTCAGTTCAAACAACGGATTCAGCACGATTTCACCGGAGATGCAGTCTACAATTTCAACGATTTCCATCACCCGTCGGCTGCCATCGCGAAGCCGCCCGAGATGGATGATGACATCAATGGCGGATGCGATCTGCCGCCGGATCACATCAATCGGTAATACGGCCGCAGTAAGAACCATCGTTTCCAGCCGGCTAATCATATCCTGGGTGGAATTCGCATGGGCTGTTGATAGCGACCCTTCGTGGCCGGTGTTCATCGCCTGCAGCATATCCAAGGCTTCGGCGCCGCGGACCTCGCCAACCACAATTCGGTCCGGCCGCATACGCAGCGACGAACGAATCAGATCCCGTATCGTGATCTCCCCCTTCCCTTCCGTGTTCGGGTTTCGGGTCTCCAGGCTGACCAAATTCTCGATCGATGTCAGTTGCAGCTCTGCCGAATCCTCGATAGTAACAATCCGTTCATTGGCGGGAATGAATCCGGACAACAGGTTTAAAAAAGTGGTTTTCCCGGAACCGGTCCCGCCGCTGACCAGGATGTTGTATCTGGCCCGGACGAGCCGAGCCAGATCATTAAGCGCTTCCTCGGTCAGGGTCCCATTTGCGGTCATGGTCTCCGGTGAAAATGGTCTTTCCGGGAACTTGCGGATCGTCAGCGCCGGCCCCTTCAAAGCCACCGGCGGAAGCACGACGGATACCCGGGATCCATCCGGCAACCGGGCATCCACGATTGGGACTGATTCATTCACTGACCGGTTGACCGAGGCAACAATGGACTGAATCACATGTTCAAGCCGCTCCCGGCTTTCGAAGTAAACGTCACTGCGTTCAGTGATCCCGCATCGTTCGATAAAGATCTCTTCGTGGTTGTTGACCATGATTTCCGTAATGGTTGGATCCTGCAGCAGCGGCTGAAGCACATCCAGCCGGCGCATGGCGTTGAAGATATGTTCCGCGATTTGCTGTTTTTCCGGGAGCGCGATATACGTCCGCCGGCTTTGATCCATCACCGCCGTCAGAATGAGATCCCGCACCTCTTCATCGCTTCGCCGCACAGACAAATCCAGCCTTTCAGTCACAGCGCTCTTGATTTCACGGATAACCGGGTACAGCGCTTCACGCATTGGCTCCCCCGCCTCCTTTCCGTCCGCCGATTCGCCGCGCCAGCGGCTCAAGGGCCCGGATGACCGCCGGGTGAACTTCCGACCCACCCGGCACTGTAACGATTGCCTCATCAATAACCGGAATGACGGTATCAAACCCGATTCCGTCCTCCCCTATCCGGCCCCGGTTCAAGATCCGAAGCATCGGAAGCGGGACCCCCATGCGCTGAAGATCTTCCTGGAAAATCGTGTTTTTCAGGCGGGAAACCGGGGATGGCTCCTCCAGCAAGACCACCCGATCGGCCATGGTCAGGATCGAGAGCGTATCCGGGTCGAATTTGGAACCCGGATCAATGACCACTGCGTCATAACAGCCCATGCCACAGAGCGTATTGGTGAGTGACACAATTCGAGCTCCCCCCAAGAGCCCAAGTTCGATTGAAGTATCGGACGCATCAAAGTAATCGAAGTGATAACGCGGGCTCGTCCGCTTCGCCTTGGTGATCCGGACTGAAAGGCTCTCCGACGGACTCCCGAAGGCCACCAGCACCTCGGAAAAACGTTTCTCGCCCCGGTCCCCGACCAATGGCAGGCTGCTGTTGATGCCTTCGAGATTCAAGTAAAACACGCGACTCCCAGCCCGATCCAGGGCCGCCGCCAAGGCCACCGAGACCAGCGTCGCTCCGCTCCCGCCAGCCGGCCCATAGACGGCGATCACTTCCGTTCCGGCCGCCTTTTGGATATGCTCTCCTTTACCGGGGTTCGCTCGGGTAAGGCAGTCCAACACCTGCTCTAATAAAATGTCGGTCCGCTGATACTTATCCACCCGATAAGCCCATTCACCATCGCCGGCATTATCTGAAAGCCGGACCCAGACGGCACGTTCTGATCTGGACACCGGATTCTCGGGCAAACCCCACAGAATGATATCCGGCGGCAGCGGTGCGTCCAGCCAGGGTTTCAGCGCGGAATAGTCCGAAAACACGGCCGTCTGAATCCGGCAGCGATCGTCGCCGCTGAGACAGCGCGCTAAACGTTCAGCGTACAAAATATCTGATTCCACCACCGCAATGCGTAATATCGCCATGCCAACCCCCTTGGTCGCCCCGCGGCTTTTGGCCGTCCCAACCCCATTCTGCAACGAAACCGGCAGATTGTATATATTGTTTCTTATGGTAAAATAGTCCTATTTTGTGTAATAATTTAGGACCCGTTGCGCGCAGCATGGCACCTTGTTCCATATGCGCGACAGGTTAGCACGAAAGGTGATTTTGCAAGAAAAGACCGAACTTCGGACACCCGTTCCAAGGGGCGTTTCCGAATCTTCTGTTAGTGGGTTTGAGGAAATAGTCGAATTTTGTTATGATGGATGGAGAACTCACCGTCATTTCCTGCTTCCCGGTATTGTAATGAAGCAGAATAAGCTCGAGGTGGACAAAGATGAGAAGAGTCCGTTCGGATGAACTTGGGTCTGGTATGATTATTGCCCGGAGCGTGGTCGGCGCCGATGGCCGGGTGCTTTTAACCCAGAACACAGTGCTGACCGATATGTACATCAAAAAGCTTGGATCGCTCGGGCTTGGTTCTATCTATGTCAAGGACGTCCTGTCCGATGACGAAATTCCCGAAATCATATCGAATAAAGTCATGGTCGCGGTTTCATCCTCGCTGAAGGAATCGGTCAATACCTTCACGCACAAAGGCACGCTCGATTTGACCGCGGTCCGCAAAAGCATCTCCATGCTGTTGGATGACATTATCAGCAATCGGCATGTCATGCTCCAATTGGAAGATGTCCGCACCTACAACGACTACCTGCTGTTCCACAGCATTAACGTCGCGGTGCTTTCGATCATGACCGGGGTTACCCTGCAAATGTCTGAAGGTCAGCTGATGGATATCGGTATGGGCGGGCTGCTTCATGATATCGGCATGATCGCCATCGATCCCAATATCCTGAACAAAGCGGAGGCGCTCGACCAGGCCGAGGCCGGTGAAATCCAGAAACACCCCGAAGTCGGTTTTAATATTCTTCGCTCTTACCGCGAGGTATCGACCATGGCCGCCCATATGGCTTATCAGCATCACGAACGCTATAACAGCACCGGATACCCGCGGCAGCTGCCGTATGATCACATCGTTGATTTTGCCAAAATCTGCGCGGTTGTGGATACCTTTGACGCCGTGATCTCTGACCGGCCGTACCGGAAAGGCTATTCCATGGAGGAAGCGGTGATCGTCCTTCGGAAACTGTCCGGCCGGTATTTCCAGCCGGAATTTGTGGAAGCGTTTGTTTCCAACATCGCCAACTACCCGGTTGGCTGTCTGGTAGTGCTGAACACAGGATTCGTCGGCGTGGTCACTCAGGTCACCCGGAACACGGCAAACCGACCGCAAATCAGTGTAATCGCTGACGCAGACGGCAACTTCATCAAACCGTTCATGATTGACCTGGCAACCAGTCATGAGGTCAGTATCCGCAACCGGATGAGCACTGAGGATACCAACCAATTCCGCGAAAAATTCGCCCGCTGGCAGGCGATGACCCCGAGATAGCCTATCGCCGCCGCATCCGAAAACTGCAAGGCACAAGACAATCCGCGCACCGGGTTTTACGCCCAGTGAGCGGTTTTTCTTTGATCAAGTTACGGACCGCATCGACCGTCCGCTCCACCGCCCCAGCTTCCCCTTCGACCGCAAACATCACTGATCCCTCGGAACCACCGATTCCACCAGCCGCGACCACCCGGCTTCGAACGCCAAAGAGCAAATGCAGCGCCTCAATTTCGGTAAACACCCGGCCGTATGGTACGGCCAGAAAGCCGCAGCGCATCCCCAAGCTCTCGTCAATCCGGTCAATGCCCATCCATTCCGCGGCTTCCTCACAGGAAGGGATCATCTTTTCATGGCCAACCGGCAGAATCAGGTGACAGCCACGGGCCGCCAGAACCCCGAGTGCTGTACCGGTGGTGCCGCCGGTGGGTGAACCAAGCAGAATCCCCGCCTGATACCCGGCATCCAGGGCATTGGCTCCTTTCAGGAAAACATCGTCCGGTCCGAACTGCTGCAAAAACGTTTCCCAAGGCGTTTCCACCCGCTGCCCGTTTTCCAGACAGATTGGCGCAACCCGCTGCTCGACCGGCGAGATGCACATCACACCGCCGGTAATCACGCCCGCGGTATAGACGGGTTTTGATTCAGGATCAAGCAGCCCCAGCTCTTCCGCAATATAGCCATTCGTGGTTCCTCCGGCGATGATAACCCGCCCGGAAGCCAGTGCCCGCTTCAAATCCGGATCCTGCAGCACACCCCGCGCAATCAGCCGTTTCGCGCCCGCCGGCGCCAGTACAAAAGTCGCCCGCATCAGTCTCGCTCCTTGTTATGTATTAATCACCGCAACCACCGGCGTGTGGTCCGACGGTTTCGGTTCCCGCCGACGCCGCGGCCACAAGTCCGGCTCAATCGAGCCCACCTTGTCGGTCAGGGACGGGGACACCAGAATATAATCGATTCTCATCCCCTGATCCTTCCAAATCCCACCGCCGACATAATCCCACCAGGTAAATCCATTTCGTTCCGGATTCCGATCCCGAAAAACATCGCACAGGCCGGTCCCAAGCAGCCCGGCCAACGCTTCTCTTTCCTCAGGCTGAGTGCCGATGGCATCCTGCAAAAGCACCGGGTCCCAGACGTCCTGATCGCTTCGGGCAATATTCAGATCGCCAACCAGGCAGAGCACCTTCCCGCTATCGATCAGCTGGCGGCAGTATTCGGTCAATTTTTGATAAAAACCGAATTTGTAATCGTACTTATCGCTCCCGCGCGGGCCGCCGTGCGGGCAATAGGCATTGATCACCGTAATCCCGGCGATTTCGGCGGTCAACAGCCGGCTCTGCTGATCCCAATCCGGATCGCCAAACCCGCGCCGGATCGCGTCCATCGGCAGCCGGGAACAGATTGTGACCCCATTATAGCTTTTTTGCCCATACACCGCAGACTCATAGCCGAGTTCCCGGAACACCGGCTCGGGAAAACCGCTGTCCTGTACCTTGATCTCCTGAAAGCAGAGAACATCCGGTTCCGCCCGTGCAATCCACTGGGCGATCAATTCGATCCGGGACCGAATCGAGTTGACATTAAAGGTTGCGATTTTCATGCTTCTCTTCAATCCTCCAAAAGCGTCTGCCGTTTGAAAAAGGCAGCGCGGCGAACCGCGCTGCCTTTGGGTCCTCCCGGGTCCGCCAAGATCAGCCCGAGCAACCGCAGCTGCACCCCGGTTTGGGTTCGAGGCCGGGCAGCTCCATTTTCAGCACTTCCGCTTTGACTTCCTCGAGCCGGTTGAGCTCGTCATGCAGGTCTTTCACCCGGGCTTCATCCTCGCACAGCTCCAAGAAGATGAAGCCAGTTGCGTCGGTATTATTGGTCAGTTGGCGGTTAATCCCCAGCCGGGTCCGGATCACATCACCGTGCTCGGTGAGGATATGCTGCATTTTGATCGCACTTTCCCGCCGGTGGCCAACCAGAATCACCATGACATTCATTTCGATTTCTCCTTTGTATTATGGTCATAACCCATTTTGGCCTTCACTGGCAAGTTCTATTTCACCAATTCGGCGGAAAGCAAAACGGCCGCCGATTGGCGGCCGTTTTCACGGATCGTTATTTGGCTAGGCGGTTTCCTCTTTCGCTTTAAACTTGGAAACCAGACCCGGAATCATTTCAGTCAGCTTTTCCAGCGCGCCCTTTTCGCCCATGGTATATAGCCGAACCTCTTCGCCCTGGATCACAATCATGCCAACCGGTTTAATCGACGCCCCGGCACCGGCGCCCGCGCCCACCCCTTTTCCGTGTTTCTCATCACTGCCTTCACCGCCGCCGGTCCCAAATCCAAACTTGGACGAAATCAACGGAATCACCGTAATGCCGCCGCTTTGGATCGGTTCCCCAACGACCGTCTTGGAACTCAAAATGTCCCCCAGATGAGAAAACAAGCTTTCCAAATTGTCCTTTAACATAAGTACCCTCCTTAATTCGTCAACCTCGTCTATCGTCTACCCTCACGCAGAAGGCTTGGCGCCAATTGAATACCGTAGAAAAGCGCAATTACAGCCAGCTGAAGCGGAATCAGCCAGAGCTGCAGCTCCCCCGTAATCGTCGTTTCCTCTCCCACGAAATCCGGGTGGATTTGAAGCCACGGCGCCCAGACAGCAGCCACCGCGACAACCCCCGCGATCCAACCGGTCATGGCCGGATCTTCGAAGGCGTAAACGCCGCTTACCTGACCGTTGACCCGAATCGCCGCCAGCATGGCCTTGATCATTTGCATCCCGATTTCTCGGACTCGTTCCTGCTTGAACAGGCGAAACGCCGACTTCCCGTCTTTCTTGGTCTTTTCATCGCCAGATCGGGTTTTCTCCGTGCTTTGGCCCTCTGGCCGTTCCGCTTCGTTTCCGGTCTCGGTTCCCCCGCCAAAGGGCTTTTTCCACTTCAGAAACCGTAATTCTCCGGAAAACCCTTCGGCAGGCCCGCCATGCCCGTATATTCCGATTAGATCGCCGAGCAAGCCGGCAACGCCTCGAATCTCAATCTGTTCCGCGATCTGAATGGACCCTTTCATTCGAACCGGAAAGGCCAGCACCACCAGGGGGATCAGCACAAGCGCGGCAAGTACCCACAGCAAAACATTCATCGCTGGTCCTTCTTCCCGAACAGCCGATCAAGCCCCAACCTGCGGCCGACCGCTCCCGCCAGCCTTTCGCCGATGGCCTTGCCCGCCCGCCGGGTCAGCGGGCCAACTTGGTCCGCCCCGGGGATGTGCCCAATTGCGGTCATTACAGGCCGCCAGGCAATTTCCTGGCTCCGCAGGATCGAAAACGAATCGTCCGTGCGCTTTGCGCCCAACATCCCGACCGTCACCGCCTGCTGACGGTAAAACATGAGTTCTTTCGGAACCGCGGGCTTTTCGCCCTGTTCCAGTTCGAACCAGAGCAGCTTGAGCTGGCCCAATTCCCTCCGACAGGTCGGGCATGCCGCAAGATGTTCGGCCAATTCGCCTTTTGCCGCCGCATCCAATTCGCCGTCTAAAAACATCGCTAACCGCTGCGCATCGCATTTCATGCCTCAACCCTCCCAGCCATACTGATCCGACAGTACCTTTCGAAGCCGCTGTCGGGCCCTGAAAAGCAGCGCTTTGATCGTTCCCAGCGGTGCGCCCATCTCCCGGGCGATCTCATCATAACTTAAGCCTTCTTCATGGCGCAGGTGCAAGGCCAGCCGCGCATCCGCCGGCAGCTCAGCCATTGCCGCCCGCAAAGTCCGGCGCTGCTCCATGCGTTCCAACCAGACCGCCGGATCGCCAGCTGGACTCGAATCGTTCAGGACCCGATACAGACCGTCTTCCCCCTCCGGGTCAGCATCCAGTGAAAGCGCTTCCGGCTCCCGCCGCCGCAGAAAGTTGATGCCGGTGTTCACAACCACCTGCCTCAGCCACGGTTTAAACGGCCGGTTGATTTGATACCGGTCCAGACCCAAAACCGCCCGAATCATAGCCTCCTGGACCATTTCCAGGGCGTCCTGGCGGCTCCCGGCCATCCGGGAGCATATGGTATAGATATAGGCTTCGTAGCGGCCCAGAAGGACGCGAAACGCATCCTCCTCACGGTTTCGGCATCGAAGCACCAATTGGCGGTCATCGAGCTCTTCCAACAAATCTTCCTCCGAACTCCCCTTCTCTCTCAATACACTCATATCCGGTAAAAAGTTGCAACCGGTATTCGATTCCGCCCGCACCAAAGAAAAACAGCCGCGAAAAATCGCGGCTGCATTGGAATGAGAGGGGAACCTGTGCGGTTTTAAACGATCGCCTGCAGGACCACCGGGCCGGTCGGAACCGTCGATCCGGGCCGCGGCTCCGCGGTGACGATAATCTCACGGAACGCTTCCATCATGGTGTTGTTTTCCTGCCCCATCCAGACACCTTCCGCCACCCGGCGCATATCGATCCGCATCCGGCTGCCGCCTGCGGATACCAGCCACGCCTTATACATCGTGTACTTGGGGTTCAACGTTTCCGGGGCCGGCAGGTTGAAGCCGACTACCATCACATTGGTGGGATTGATCAGGGCAACACCGGACGCGTCGGGCGCAACATCGGTCGCGGACAGAACGGTAATGTTCGGCCGAACCGCCGGGGTCCCGGGAATGCAGATCACCTGGCCGGGAACAATGACGTCCGGATTGGCAATCTGCGGATTGGCCGCAATCAGGTCGTTCAAAGGAATCCCGTACCGGCGCGCGATCAGGAAGAGCGTATCACCTGATTTTACGCTGTAAAGCTGGCCGCTGCAGACCCGCGGATAGGAGCTCGGAATACAGATAATCTGACCGGGTACAATAACGTTCGGGTCCTTGATCTGGGGATTGGCTGCGACGATCGCGTCGAGCGGGACGCCGGTGGTCTGAGAAATCTGGAACAGCGTGTCGCCGGCCACCACCATATACATTCTGCCGTCGCAAGCGGGCGGGAACGAACTGGGAATGCAGATCACCTGACCGGGCACAATCACGTTCGGATTCGTAATCTGCGGATTGGCTGCAATCACCGCATCGAGCGGAACACCATACCGCTGCGAAATCGTGTACAGGGTATCCCCTTCCCGCACCGTGTACTGCTGGCCGAGGCAGGCCATGGCTTCCTGCCGGTACACCTGTTTCGGATTGGGCTGAGCATAGATGAACTTCATCGTGTATTTCCCTTTGTCGCTCAAAAAACTCACCTCCTTTGCTACCGATATATGCGAATAGACCTTAATCTGGTTCTTTTATCCATCAGATATTGAAAAAGAGTTTTCGGGCAGGAATCACGAGGTTCCGGAGCGAAATGCTAAAAGAAAGTGCATCCTGCATGAACGAGACGAGCCCGCAGCATTCATTTTTAGCGCAATAGTGAAGGTGGGGCGGGGCCGGTGTGGAAACAGATGGTAATCTGGCAGGTTAAAAATGCCTTGCGCCTGAGCCTTCTCAGTGCGTTGGCTTGCATTGCGCTTTTCGCACTCATCAGTTTTTACGCCGATATGCCGCGGGAGCTCCTGGCCCGCGCTCTTTCCGCAGCCGTTATTTTCACGTTTTTCATCCCGCTTAGCTACTATCTCGCTGTCGATGTCCTGTTCTTTCAGGCCCGCCGGTTCCCGGCGCTGCTCAACGCATGCGCCTTTTTCCTACTGATGGCGGCGGTTAACCTACTGGTTTGCTTCGTCATCGGCCGGCTGCTCTTTCCAGAGATGCTGAAAGATCCCCTTACCATCAACGTCACTCTGGCCATGTGCCTGAGTTTAGGCATGATCATGACCTTCTCCTATACCCTGCGGCACCTGGTCGGACGCCACCGGTTCGAGGACATCTTTATCGGCCGTTACCGGACCCCGAGCAAATACCCGATTATGTGCTGTGTCGTCCACCTGACCGACGCACCCGCCTGGGCCGAGGAGCTCCCGCCCAAACGGTTCTTTTCCTTACTGAACCGTTTCTTCGGCATCGTGGAAACCTGTGCCCGAATGCACGACGGCCAGATTCACGCGTACCTGGAAGACAACATTATCGTGATCTGGCCGGAATCGGCCGACGGCACGCAAAAGAGCTTTCGTTTCATGGCCGACCTGCTCCACGGATTCACGCTGAGCCAGGCCCGGTTCACCGCCCGTTTCGGCAAACCGATCGAATACACCGCCGGTTTTCACGCCGGAACCGTCCTGGCTGGCGAGGTCGGCAACGAACGACGGGAAATCAGTTTTTGGGGTGATGTTATCCATATCGCCAATCGGCTCCAGAAAGCCTGTAAACTGAGCGGCAACCACCTGCTGATCTCTTCCGAGGCGTTTCATGTGCTGGCCGCCTGCCACATCGCCACCCCGGATCAGGTCATCTTTGAACGCCTCGACGGCGTGATCTTGGATGACCAACACCGCCCCATCGATCTCATCAAACCGGATTTCAAAGATTGATTCGGCTTGCGTCCGGCACCCCAATTGGCCTCTCCGCATCCCATATTTCAGGCATGGTTGACGCAGCCGTGTCCGGTGATTATAATAGTATTTGCGGCCAAAACCGCATCCTTGTGTCGGAGTGGTGGAATAGGCAGACACGTACGTTTGAGGGGCGTATGGGCGACCGTGCGGGTTCAAGTCCCGCCTCCGACACCATGAAAGTAAAACCTCCGGATTCTCCGGAGGTTTTTTATTGTCTTTGCCTGAAGGAAGCAAAAAGAACGTCCCATGCTTCCTTTGTAAAGAATGTGCGCGAAATGTCGATACAACGTTGCTATGGTTTAAATACTAAAAGAAAAAGCACGTCAAAAGCTGTCGTGAACGAGGTGATTTTTGCCCCTATAATCGGTGACCTGATAATTTATTTAACGTATCACGCCTAACATGTTGTCTGATCTTTTCCAGTACTTTAATGCCTGTAGTTTCTTCGAAACCATATGTTAAATTTAACTCCAATTCTATTGGTATCCACGTCTCAAGTGGAGCTTCATTATGCTGAATCACTGCTTCCAATTTATCAAGCGCGTTTAATAGTTTAGATTCCTTGGTCTTTTTTTCGTCCATCTCAATGAATAACTCTTCAAGCTCCATCCTCAAGCTGCTATCCAACATCCCAAGTATTTGATTGATTCCATACTTTTCATTTTTCTCGTCCATTTCATTTTTATTAAACGATGGGATATCCCCTGTGATCGCTTCACCCAAATCATGTATTAGACCCATTTTTATAACTTTGTCCATATCGTAATCGGGCAATTCGTGTTTTAATAACAACGCAAAAAAGCAGAGCCGCCAGGAGTGTTCCGCTACACTTTCTTGTCTCTTTGTTGACGTCCATGAATGCCGAACTTCACATTTCAGCTGTTCTACAGTGTTTAAGACTTTGATCAGATCTTTGGACTTCATATCTTACCCCTAAAATAGTTGAAATTGCCCATTATGGCGAGAGTAATCACCCATCCTAATACGTGAACCACTTTATTTGTCCGATGTGAATAAAGTATTAAAGACAAGAGAAATAGCAAGTGGAGCATCTTGTTTTCCCATGGTCTAGAACTCCTGCTTCATCGTCTTCCCAACCTTACTTTTACTGGGAAATGTTATATCGAAAATGTTACCACATCGCCCTGAGTGCATACTATGTGTGTAGCACCTCCGACTCCATTTGAAAGCAAAACCTCCGGATCGTCCGGAGGTTTTTTTGTTTCAACTCTTTAACCTAGCAAAGCTGTTTCAGCATGGATCGAATATTACATATTACTCATTCTTTTCTCGAAGTAAGTCCGATAATCATCTTCATTCGGCAGATTGAAGATGATAAATCCGATTACTGCTGCCTTTAGACTCGTTAAACTCTCATAATTCACCTTTAATCCAGTACCAGCTTCTCCGTTTTTTGCATAGAATACCGGATTTGTTTTAAAGGTCCACTCGGCGATATGATAGCCCAGTTTAAGTACTTCAGATTTATAAAACGTCATGTCTTCAAATACATTGTATCGGGTATTTCCAGTCATTCGCCTTTCATCCCTTTCATTCATTGCATCACTGTGTTCTGGGCTTTTGCTTTGTTTCATGGAGACTCTAAAAATGTTGTTCCGGTTGGACTCAAAGCATGATCGTCATTTTTTTGACGTTATGCTTCAAAAAAATATAGTCGCGAAAATTAAGTCCTTCGCAATCACAGTAATTAATCAATGCCCCAAAAAACGAGGATCCCGCACCTTTCCCGTTCTGATTGAGGATTAATGAAACTTGTGAGCGATTAATACATAACTCAGCTGCAAATTTGGCCTTGTTTCCATTAAACCGTTCCTCAATCAATTGGTTTAGCGCTACGATGTTAGGTCTCACGGAATTCACCTCCCTCGTCAACATGTCCACTTCTAACAACAGGTTACCTTGGAGATAATTGGGTGTCAATATGTTGACGCAAACTTTGTAACGTCATTTGTTGAAAATATTTACGCATCGGTTAATATCATAAACAGGGGGGTGTAACGTGTTTAACGCCGCTGAATTCCGCCAGTTATTACTTTCTGCTCGTGCAAACCGGACAAACGAGGAATATGCCTACGCGTCTGGTGTCAGTAGGGCTTATATTTCGGCCTATTTAAATTTAAAGAGACCCGAGCCACCCAGTCCAGACATTCTTAAAAAGCTTGCTGACGCAGCCGAAAATGATATTTCGTACATTGACCTAATGATTGCTGCCGGCCACCTGAACGCTTCGGTTGAACATGACGACCCACAGGTCTCGGATGTTGATCGGCTTTTTGAAATCCCCGAAATCAGAATGCTCGCGCGCAAGTCTCAGAACCTCCCCCCAAAAAAGCTCGAGCTTCTGATTCAGTTAGCTGAATCCATGGCCGAAGAAACTAGAAACGATGTAAAGAATCGTACACCCAAGAAATAAGAACTTGCATGTCACCGGTTCGTGGCATTTACGTCAATTTGGCTGGTAACGGATGTCTTCATGGTGCTGAAATAGCTTGGCACTTTTTGAACCGTTAGCGGTCACTCCGTGTTTCTACTGCCCGAATCCATTCGGAATATGGCTTGTGAAAGTCTGCTTCTTCATCCGGGATGACGATTTCACCCGGGCTGCTTTGGCGAAACATCATCCAAAGCCAGTAAACCATGGGATATTGCCTTTCGATGACCGGCTCTCCCTGAATGATTGGATTCACCAGCAGGAAAAGCTGGTCAAAAAACGCGGTGGTATCTGGCCCCCAGGTTATTTGGCTTGACGGTCCAATCACAGAACAGGCGATTTGGTCACTATTCGTTGTCTTAGAACTGCCAAAACATCGGCAAATCAAGGTCCTCGCCTGGTAAACCCGGCACGCCATTTTGTCCGGATGCAGCAACGGACAGGGATAACCGTGGATATCCGGCATATCATAGTCTTTTTGCAATGATTCCAAATCGCGGCCGCCGGGCTGTTCAAGGACAGCGGCATAGACCGGGTGCTCCTTGCGGATCAATTCATATTGCTCGGTGACCCGCTCCCGCAGATCCTCCAGTTCTTCTTTTGGCCACTGGCGCAAGGCCTGACAAATGATCTCAAATTCGATTTTGTTGACCCAGAACAACAGTCCGCAGCATTCGGAACAGCCTGGCTGGCACGGGCACACGGCGGGACCGGCCGATTGATGGTTTTGAATCAGCGCGTCCGCCTGGTGCTGAATTCGAATCGTCCTGCTAGCGAGGCTCTTGCTGTTCATTGAAGGGGTGCTTTTTTTCAGCATGCGATCAGTCATTATCCTTTCATAATCAAAACCCTGAAACGGCAGACTAAGCACGAGGTGATATCGATGCCAAAAGACAGTCAGCCGGATAATAAAAAAGCTAGAGTAGAAAAGGCCCACGGACAAACGCCCTTAACTAGAGAAAACCAAAATCAAAACAAAAATGCAAAGAAAAAGTCCATTAAACCCAACGATGTTTAGATGCGGGTGGCGTAAAACCACCGGAATTCCGGTGGTTTTTGCATTTCTTGCGCGTGCGGTTCAGAGCGGGCTTGCATACATAGAAGATCTATGTATAATAAAAATATACCCTAACAGTTCTAGGTATGAGTGAGTGACGTCATGAATGTTTCCAAGGACTTGACCGCCGCCTCGGCGACCCCGCTGATTCTGGGTATTCTGGTCGAAGCGGACAGCTACGGTTACTCGATCATCAAACGGGTCAAAGAGTTATCCGGCAATGAACTTGTTTGGACGGAAGGCATGTTATATCCGGTACTGCACCGTCTCGAACAGCAGCAGCTGATCACTTCGTACTGGAAAAACTCAGAAAACGGCCGTCAGCGAAAGTATTACACCATTAATGAGGCCGGGCTGCGGGAGTTGGAAACACTAAAGCAGCAATGGCAGATGATTCACTCTGCCCTCTCCCAAACCTGGGCACCTACGAATCAGGAGTAAGGAGTTTTCGCCATGTTTGATTTAGAGGTAAATATCCGATCCTGGAGCGATCACCTGCGCGCCCGTGGAAACCTGACCGAACCGGATATTGTTGAACTGGAAAATCACCTGCGGGACGAGATTGAGGATCTGACCGCCGCCGGACTGGCCCCTGACGAAGCCTTTTTGATCAGCGTGAAACGCCTGGGCAATGTCAATGCCATCTCCCAGGAGTATTCGAAGGTCAACGCGGAAAATCTTTGGAAGCATCTGCTGTTTGACGCCGTTGATCCGGTCACCGGCACGGAAAACCGGCGCAATATTGGCCTGGTCATTCTGTTTTCCCTCCTGGCTGGTACGCTGGCCCAAATCCCGAAGCTGTTCGGGATCAGCATGGATAATCCGGGGACGGATTTCATTTATTTCCGGAACCTGAGCCTGTTCATTTTACCCCTGGTTGCCCTTTTCTTTGCGATTAAGCACAAGCTGCCCCGGAAAATGACCGCAGCGATTCTGCTTGTTTTCGGCTTGACCGCAGTCGTGATCAACCTGTATCCATCGGTTTCGCCGCATAACACGGGCGCATTGACCGGCTTTCATCTTCCGCTCTTCCTATGGCTCTTGACGGGCGTGGCTTATCTTGGCGCGGAATGGCAGGTCAGCCGAAGACGAATGGATTTCATTCGGTTCACCGGCGAGGCGTTTATCTACGGGGTTTTGGTCTTTGCCGGCGTTATGGTTTTACTGGGTTTCACCAACGCAATCTTCAGCGCAATACAAATCGACCTCAGCCATCTCATGGAGGAATACCTGGTGATCTACGGCGGTTGTACCGCTGTAATGATTACCATGTACCTGGTGGAAGCCAAGAAAAGCATCGTGGAGAATTTCGCGCCGATTCTCGCCAAGATATTTAGCCCCCTATTCCTGATTGTGATGGCCGTTTTCCTGGCGGTTATGGTGATAACGGGCAAGAGCCCGTTTCTGGAAAGAGATTTTCTGATCGCGTTCGATTTTATGCTGGTATTGGTGCTTGGCCTGGTGTTGTACGTGATTTCTGCCAGAGGGACGCATGATCAGGCGAATCTTTTCGATTACATGAATGTCGCCCTGATTGTCCTCGCCTTGGTGATCGACGGCGTGGCACTGTCTGCGATTCTATTCCGGTTATCAGCCTTCGGTGTCAGCCCAAACCGGATCGCCGCACTGGGTGAAAACCTGGTCCTGTTGGTCAACCTTGGCGGACTTGCCTGGCTCTATGTGCGGTACCTCACCCAAAAAATTGAATTCGAACACGTCGAGATATGGCAAACCGCTTACCTGAATGTCTACGCGGTTTGGATGGCGATTGTCGCCTTCGGCTTTCCAATTATCTTTGGTTTCCGCTAGGGAGACGCCAAGGGACGATCGCCATTATCGCAAATAAAAAACGAAAGACCTCCGGATTTTCCGGAGGTCTTTGCATCATTAAAACGCAGTATCCTTCAGCCTGATACGCATACTGTATCACGCTATTTTCCTTTCAAGCCCTCCCGAATCAGGCGGGTCTGGAACTTCATCAGCATCGGATCGGTCTCGGGCCAGGCGGCAAAAATCACGTTCTTGTCATGAAGACCCAGTCTCGCTTTGCCGTCAGCGGTCGCGAATGCGTCCATATAGCGGCTCTGCGGGACCGGTTTCACATCTGCCGCCAGCGAACCCGCGTCACTTCCCATCGCCGCAGCAAGCGTCCGGATTACGTTCAAGTTATCTTCCCCCGCTGCCGGCGGCACCACCTGATGAACCGGCAGGGTCCGGTTATCCGCGCTGGTATAGCTGCCCGCGGTTTCAAACGGCAGCGAAGCCGGCAGTACAATTTGTGCCAGTTCCGCTGTTGCATTCATAAACGGTGCGGCAACAACGAGCATTTCAGTACCTTGAATATCTTTCGCCGCAAGCAGTCCGGCTCCCACCGGATCTTCTCCAAAAATGAACAGCCCTTTAATCGCTCCGCTGCGAATCTTCTCCGTAACCATCTTGGTGCATAGCGTGACCCCGGCCTGTGGCAAGCCAGCGCTGTTTGCGCCCTGGGCCACGATGATGATCCCACTGCCGGCCACGCCGACTTTCCCGGTCACCAAAGCGATGTTTGCGAGCATCTGCGTGCCAGCTGCGGTCACCAGGCTGCCGTCTATAACGATGACCGCCTTGCCTGCCGACGCATACCGCTCGGCGATCCGTTGGGCGGCATCGCCGGGAACCACATCGGCCAGTGCCGCGCGCAGGCCATCCAGGCCGACCGTGCGCCGCTGGACAAACGTTTCATTGATCCATCCGCTTTGCAGCAACGCGGCCAGTATTTCCTTCAGGACAGTCGTATTCTCGTCAGCCTGAATCCGCACTTCGGCAATGTCATCGACCAGGGTTGCTTCCGGACTGATCACCATCAAACCGGCGCCCTGATTAACCGCTTTACGGATTGCCGCCGCGCTTACTTCGCTCTCATTCATGGATCCGACCAGCAGCACCAGATCAGCAGCCATCATTTCTTCGAATGACGCTGTGGATCCGGCATCACCAAACACCTTGCGCAGGATTCGGCCCGCGTTCCGGCCAAAACATGCGACATTATCGGTTTCCAGGACCTTGTGTCCGAATCCGCAGGCAGCGGCGGCTTCCTCCATGGTAAAGGCCGCCGGAATGGTAACCGCCATTCCTTCACCGTCATTCCGGTTCTTAAGGGTTTGTGCGGCATCCGCGGCTGAGCGGATCGCTTCCTCCCAGGTGGTTTCCGTCAGCTTCCCGTCCTTGCGCACCATGGGCTTCGTGATTCGGGCCTCGCTGACGGATTCAAAAGCAAACCGGCCTTTGCTGCACAGAAGCCCCGCCGTAGTCGGAACGGCTTTCACAATCCGATCGCCTCTGGTATGGACAACCTGTTCACAGGCCATCCCGCAGAAGGCACATCGCGTTGCCGTCTGTACGGTTTCGAGCGGAACGTTCTTGGCGGTGGACAGGTGTTCTACCAGGGCCCCAGTCGGGCAAACCGAGACACACTGTCCGCAGGCGATGCAGCCGGTTTCTTTCAACGGCAGATTAAATTCGGGCTTCACCATGCTTTCAAAGCCACGGTCCACCAGGCCCAACGCAGCGACGCCCATCACTTCATCACAGATTCGAACGCAAAGACCGCACAAAATACACTTGTCGGAATCCCTTTGCATCATGGGATGTGTCTCGGTAAAGCGTTCCTGGTGGTGAGCCCCTTGCACCCGAGCCGGATTTGCGTTGTATTCATTGGCGTAAGCGATCAGCTGGCATTCGAAATAGTCTGCGCAGCCGCACTCCAGGCAGCGCTGAGCTTCCCGTACCGCGGCAGCCTCCTCAAAGCCTAGATTGACTTCCGCGAAGTTGGCGCGGCGCTCCACCGGGGAAACATGCGGCATCTTGATCCGCACCGCTTTCGGCACCGGGGCAAAGTCTTCGGCAGTTAACCCGGTTCGCTCAACCACAAAGGGTTGGCGGGATTCCATCGCCTGACCATCCAGATACCGGGCCATGGCCTCTGCGGCCCTTTTTCCCTGCGCAATCGCTTCAATGGCGATACCCGGGCCGGTTACACCGTCCCCGCCAGCGAATACGCCAGGTATATTGGTCATCAGAATATCGTCACTGGCATCAATGCTGCCCCACTTGGAGATAGCAACACCCTCCAGTCCGGCTGGATTGACTTTCTGACCGATCGCACTGATGACGGTGTCGACCGGAATGATTTCGTCCGCGCCTTCCACCGGCACCGGCCGTCTTCTTCCCGAAGCGTCCGGCTCGCCGAGCTGCATGCGCTGCATCTTGATGCCGGTTATCTTGCCGTTCTCGGCAATGATCTCCAACGGAGCCATCAGGAAGTGGAATTCAACGCCTTCTTCCATGGCTTCTTCAACTTCAATATCCTCAGCCGGCATTTCCCCGCGGGTCCGGCGATAAAGCACCATGACCTGCTTGGCGCCCAGTCTTACGGCAGTGCGGGCTGCGTCCATCGCGGTATTGCCACCGCCAACCACCGCGACCCGATCACCAAGGGGCGCCGTTTTGTTGAGCGCGACTTCCCGCAGAAAATCGATGCCGCCCAACACACCGGGAAGATCCTCGCCTTTGCAGCCCATTTCCGAGGCCTGCCAGGCGCCAATTCCGATGAATACGCTGTCATTTTGGGCAATGAGCTCATCCAGGCTGATATCCTGGCCAACCCGCATGCCGGTCAGAATTGTAACGCCGGTTTTGCAGATCAGCTCAATTTCCTGGTCCAGAATTTCTTTCGGAAGCCGGTACTGCGGAATCCCATAGCGCAGCATCCCCCCGGCTTTGGGCATCGCCTCATAAATCGTGACCGCATGGCCTTCACAGGCCAGGTAGTACGCAGCGGTCAGGCTGGCCGGGCCAGCGCCGATCATCGCCACCCGCTTCCCGGTGGCCGGTTTTACGGCCGGCATATACGGATCACCTGAAGCCAGGTCAAAATCCCCGGCAAAGCCTTTCAAATAGGCGATCGCCACCGGCTCTTCCACCAGCTTGCGGCGGCAGGCGTCCTCGCAGGGATGCGGGCAGACCCGGCCGATGCTGGCCGGCAGCGGCAGTTTCTCTTTGATCAGGGCCACCGCTTCGCGATGCTGACCATTCGCAATCAGGCCCACGTAACCCTGGCAGTCGGTATTGGCCGGACAGGCCTTCAAACAAGGCGGACGACAATCGCCCACATGATCGGAAAGCAGGAATTCCAGCGTGGTCTTTCTGGAGTCACGCACCCGCTCATTGTTGGTGTAAACCACCATACCTTCGGTGATTTCGTTCGCACAGGCTCTGACCAGTTTCTTATTGCCTTCGACTTCAACAACGCAAAGCCCGCAGGCGCCATAAACCTTGACGCGCTCGTCATAGCACAAAGTCGGGATGGCAATGCCGCATACTTTGGCCAGTTCAAGAATCGTCTGTCCCTTGGAACCCGTCACCTCGCGGCCGTCGATCGTCAACCGAATCTCGGACATGTCAAACCCTCCTTACTGCACCACGACAGCGTTAAATTTCTTGGGACACACTTCCAGGCAGTTCCCGCACTTCGTGCATTTTTCCTGATCAATCACATACGGCTTTCTCGGTTCTCCGGAAATGGCGTTTACTGTACATTTCTTCGCACAGATGGAACAGCCTTTACACTTCTCGGGATCAATTTCATAACGAATGAGTGCTTTACACTGTTTAGCCGGGCAGGTCTTATCGTGAATATGCGCTTCGTATTCATCCCGGAAATACTTAATTGTAGTCAGCACCGGGTTGGGCGCGCTCTGTCCCAGCCCGCACAGCGAACCTTCAACGATCTTGGCTGACAGCTCTTCCAGCAGTTCGATATCCCCGGATTGCCCCTGGCCTTCCACGATTCGTTCCAGGATCTCCAGAAGCCGTTTGGTGCCGATCCGGCACTGGACGCACTTGCCGCAGGACTCCTCCTGGGTGAAATCAAGGAAGAAGCGGGCAATATCCACCATACAGGTGGTTTCATCCATGACGATCATCCCACCCGACCCCATGATCGCGCCGGTGGCATTAATCGAATCGTAATCGACCGAGGTTTCTAATAATCTTTCCGGAATACAGCCGCCGGAGGGTCCTCCAAGCTGTACCGCTTTGAACTTCCTGTCATCCTGGATGCCGCCGCCGATATCAAAGATGACTTCCCGCAGGCTGAGTCCCATCGGAACCTCAGCCAGGCCGCCATGCTTGATCTTTCCGGCCAGGGCGAACACCTTGGTGCCTTTGCTCTTTTCGGTCCCTAACGCGGCAAAGGCGGCCCCGCCCTCCCGGATGATCCATGGTACGTTGGCGAAGGTTTCAACATTATTAATGTTGGTCGGCAATCCCCAGTACCCGGAATCGGACGGGTACGGCGGCTTCAGCCGTGGCATGCCGCGCTCACCTTCAATCGAAGCGATCAGCGCGGTCTCTTCGCCGCAAACAAAAGCCCCTGCGCCCTGTTTGATCACAAGGTCAAACGAGAAACCGGAACCTAAAATGGTTTCACCCAAAAATCCGTGTTCATAAGCCTGGGCAATCGCGTTTTTCAAGCGCCGGATGGCTACCGGGTATTCCGCCCGGCAGTAGATGATCCCCTGGGCCGCCCCAATCGCGTAACCGGCAATCATCATGCCTTCCAGCAGCGTGTGCGGATCGCTTTCCAGCAGACTGCGGTCCATAAATGCGCCCGGATCGCCTTCGTCAGCGTTACACACGACGTATTTGGGCGCATTTGCGGCCTTTCGGGTTAACCGCCATTTGGTCGCGGTCGGAAAACCGGCGCCGCCCCTGCCGCGCAATCCGGATGCCGCAACCTCTTCGATCACCTGGTCCGGGGTCATTTCGGTCAGCGCCTTTTTAAGCGCGGTATAGCCGCCAAAAGCGATCGCATCGTTGATCGATTCCGGATCAATCACGCCGCATCCGCGAAGCGCGACCCGGACTTGCCGCTCCAGAAACCGGTTAGGCGCTTTTGCGGTAGATACCACATATTCGTTCACCGGATTCCCGCCGACCACATGCTCCTCGATGACTTTAACAACTTTTTCCGGCGTCATCAGACCATAGGTATATACCAGGCCATCATGTCCAATCACGTCGACCAGCGGTTCATTGTGGCACATGCCCACACAGCCGGTCTGAACAATCTTCGCATCCAGCCCGCGCCGGGCGCATTCGGCGTTCACCGAATCCTGAACCGCCAGCGCGCCTGCGGCCATTCCGCAGCTTCCAAGACCGATTCGAATCATCATCAGCTTACAACCTCCTCCACGGTCTTGCGCTCGCGGGCGTAGATATCCCGCACGATTCCGCAAGCTTTTTCCGGAGTCAGGTGGCCATAAGCCTGCCCGTTGATCATCATCACCGGCGCCAGGCTGCAGCACCCGAGACAGGCCACATTGTTCAAGGTAAACATCCGGTCCAAGGTGGTTTCTCCCGGCCGGATCTTCAGTTCTTCACACAGGACATCTTCCAGGCGTTCGGATCGATTGACATGGCAGGCCGTTCCCTGGCAAAGCAGGATGACGTATTTACCGACCGGCGCCAGCCGGAACTGCGTATAGAAGGTGGCAACACCGTACACTTTGGCCGGTTTGACCCCCAGTCTGGCGGCAATATGCCGCATAATCTGGAGCGGCAGGTAGCCGTAAATATCCTGAGCCTCCTGCAGCACCGGAATCAGGCCCCCGCTTTGGCGCGCGTATTCAGCCAGCACCGGCTCCAGAAGACTCAGGTCGAAGGTTTCTTCGTGAATGGTTGCCCCATTGGCAATGGTCTCCATGCCGTCAATCCTCCCCCATATAATGAAATATTAAATTATAGAATGGCATTTCATTTTTTCGACTGCTACCAGAATTCTATGCTTGCCGCGTCTGACGTGTCAATATGCACCGGCAGCCGGTCCGCGGCTGTACAAAAGAAAAACCACCGGTTTTTCAGTGGCTTATCGGTCAGCCGCCGTGTGAACGGTGGAAAAGTATATTGTATTTCTTGAGTCCTTTGACCGTCCCCGTTCAATCACATCACAGCTTTTCCCGCTGGGAACTCATTTCCTTGAACCTGCGGCAGCGGGAAACCGAATCGCGAAAGCTGTTCCCTGACCGAGTGCTGTGTGACATTCGATACTCCCACCCAACTTCATGGTGACGATGTTGTATACGATGTAGAGGCCTAAGCCGGTTCCACCGATTTCCCGATGGGTCGTAAAAAAGGGATCGAAAATACGGGCTTGGATCGAAGGTTCCATACCTTTGCCGTCGTCTGAATAAACGAGGAACAAGTGCTGGTTCTCGTATTTACAGTCGATACTGATGTGTCCTGTAACGCCTTCATTATAAGCGTGCACCAGAGAGTTCATCAGCAGATGTGAAATAATCTGGGCGATTGCGCCCGGATAGCTGTCAACCTCGATTTCTTCGTCACATTGGATCGTTACCGTGTGACCGGAGTTCACGAGCTTGTGGCGCAGACTGACCAGGAGTTCTTCCAGGTATTCCTTTACATTGAAAGGACGACAGATTTCGCTGGTCTGGTCGACCGAGACCTGCTTGAAACTATTGATCAGATGGACTGCCCGGTTTAGATTTGACATCGTGATGGTAAGGGCTGTATCCAAATCTACCAAAAATCCCTCAAGATCTTGCTTTTTCAGGTTGCCCGTCTGAAAATGCTCCCGCATTCGGCCTGCGATCGCTTCAATGTGGGTAGTCGCAGTAATGGCATTTCCCGTCGGTGTGTTGATTTCATGCGCAATCCCCACCACCAGGCTGCCCAACGCAACCATTTTTTCGGACTGTACCAACTGTGCTTGGGTAATCCTTAGTCGCTCGTTGGTTTCCTGCAGCTCCTGGATAATGGCCTGCATCTCCTCGTTGGCAGCGGTAAGATCCTGGGTCCGCAGCATCACCCGCTCCTCAAGCTCAGCATTGATCGATTGCAGCCGCTCCTCGGCCGCCTTCCGCAAGGTCGTATCGGTCAGCGATCCCTCGTGATAAAGAACCGCGCCATCTTCCGCCCGAACGATACGGAGATTGATCTGGCCCCATATTTCAGTTCCGTCATTCCTGCGAAACCGGGTTTCATAGTTCTCCGCTTCTTCGCCTTCTGCGATCCGCTTCACTAATGGCTGGTATGCGGAAGGATCCGCAAACAGCTGCTCGGCCCGGATTTGAAGCAGCGCGTCTCGATCCGGAAATCCCAGCATTTGAACCATCCGGCGGTTGACCTCAATAAACTGTCCGATGGGGGTCAGGCGAAAAACACCAACCGGAACATCTTCAAACAGCCCTTTATATCTGTTTTGCAGGGTTTTAGCCCGCTCTGCCAACGCGCCAGTGGTTATGGCAACAACATTAAAATAAATGATCTGAAACATAAGCCGCTGGGCATCGGCGGACTGGAGAATTTCCGGTTTTCCAACCAAAGGAACGCCGCAAATCAGACTGGAAACAAGGGCGGTTAGCAGACAGCCGGCATACCCATAAAAAGCGCCGGCCAGCAGAATCGGAATGATAAAGGAATAGGACAACATCTCCCGGTACTGACCCCAATCCGGCGGTCCTAGCAAAATGCCGGCAGAAACCGTGCATAGCCAGGTCAGGATTCCCAAGGCTTTGCAAAGTTCGATCAGTTGCCGGTTGCGAACCATTGTTACCACCTCTCGGTTTGATAAAGCCAGCGCTTGAGGAGGGTGATGACCAGGATGATCGCAATGATATCAATTGTGGCTTCGGTAGCGAGCCCCAATGTCATGCTTCCGACGTTCTCAGCTGTTATTTTTAACATCCCCGTTCTTACGAAGAACAGGATATTCAAGCCATGCCCAATCAGGACTGTCAAACCAGCCAGCATCTCGGAGCGGTTCTTTCCGACCCAGCCCGCAGTGCCCCCCATCACCAAATGCGGAAATATCGCTAGTCCGCTGAAAACAGAACCGCTCATCAGCGTGGCGATCGCAGTGCCCAGCCCGCCAGCTAGCATGCCAGCCCGGGTTCCGTAAAAAAATCCCGCGACTACGGGAAAAATAATATTCAATGCAATAACGGCGTTCGGAACCATGGGATTCGGAATGTACCTTACCAGCAAGTCAACCAGCGGATAAAGCAGCGTAAATACGGCAATGCCCCACCAGACCCGATTCTTTTCATTCATAACTCATCCCCCACTTTTCTCTATAATTGTGGTCCTGTTGATTGAATATTCGACAAAATGCGTCCCTTTCCTGTAACCTTCCAATAAAATGAAACCAATCGCAATATCGGAGGCGATTCTGCGGCGCCCAAATCGACCATAGGATGGACCTATACCGGCTTGCCAGGTTTCCCGGTTCGACCCATACCTTCCGCTGGACCTATACGGGGTCTCCGGAGCCCTTCCGGATCGATCTGATTAACGCGCAGAAGGTTGCGACTACTATTGCGGAAAACGTATACGCTGGGGCGAGCGGCGTTGGTTCCTATGATTGGGCGATTCCGATGAATCTGGCCAAAGGCTCTTACCGGATGCGCCTGACCTATACCGACTCCGGTTTGGTGCGCACGTGCGAAACCAATGGATTTCCCGTTTCGCCGGTCATCTTTACGACACCGACAAAGACGACAACCTGGCAAAAAGGCGTTCCTCAGACGATCACCTGGACGGCCGGCGGCCCGCCGATGAATATCAGAATCTACTTGTTAAAGAGCGGCACGACGATTGCATCTATTACGCTGAATGTTCCAGCCGCTCAGGGAACATTGCAGTATACGCCGCCCAGCACGCTGGCCGCGGGCACTGATTATCGCGTCAAGGCAACCGACGATAGAGGGATCGGTATTATCTATTCGCCATATTTCGCGGTGAACTGATCGGCCAGGCTTCGGCTATCAATCCGACTGAAAGCAAGCAAGGCCCCCGCAAATCCGGGGGCCTTGTCCTTTTGAATGTTCTCCCCGAACTGTATCCTTTCTGCAGGAATATGCTCCCATATTGGCGAAAAATAGTGAAAAATCTTGACTGAAATGGGTGATCATTTGCTTACACTTTGTCTGCAAGCCATACTCACCGCATTGGTTGCCTCAATTGCCCGGTCCGACTTTTCATGGATGCTGCTGCCGCCTGCGGTCCTGGTAGTCGGGGCTGCCGTCTGGTACCAGATTCGATTTGTTACCTCGGGAACGGATCAAATTCGCGGCGCTTCGGCTGAAAAATGCATGAAGCTGAGCTTGTGGATTCCAGGGGCCGGCCAGGCCCTGGCTGGTCACCGGGAATGGGGATTGTTCCTGAATTGTTCCCTGCTGCTGACCATGATGGCGCAGTGGTATCTCAGTAAATTGCTGGTGATACCGCTCTATTCTTTTGCTGAAAGAGCATTTTCGGTCAATTTTACGACCGACCCGCTGCTCGGCGTTCTGGAACCACAGACGCTTGTGCTATTCGCAGCCTCCCTCCCCATATGGCTGCCGCTTTACCTTTTTAACCTTTGGGATTGCCGCCAAAAGACCACCGCGAATGCGAATTCGTGGATTTCCGACGGAATCGTCATCCTTTATTCCTTCCTGATTCCGGGTTTTGGCTGCGCGTACACCGGCAGCTGGAAATCTGCGAGGTTCCTTTTTGGCCTTGCAGTACTCTCCGGGTTGATCATACAGATGCAGCACTGGGAATCAGTTTTCGCCGGAATTGCCGGGTCGATTTCAATCTTGTTAGGCATCGTGAGCGGAATCTGGGGCTTCATTCTGGTGATGAAGTCCATCTCCAATCGGGAAAGAATCACATTGATTGCGGTCTTTGGCGGTCTCATTCTCCTTTTGGCAGGCGTCGGCATGATCCAGGCCAAGCGCGCAAGTGTGAGCGCACAGCCCTATTTTATAGAAATGGATGAAAACGGAACTGTGCTCAAGGAATTGCGGCTTGGCGGGAAAGCAATGGCCCGAACGAAGGACGGCGGATTTGTGATCACGAATCAACTGTATCAAGACCACGGCACCAAAGCGAATACAAGAATTATTCGATTCATCATTCTGGATCGGAATCTGAAGCCGGTTCTCCAAAAAAACATCACGGGCCAGGGCGAATTATGGGCGGAAACCGTCCTGCAGGACAAAAACGGCGATTTTCTAGTTGTTGCAAGCTCCGAGGAAGGCGGCGGTTACGGAAAACCAATTACGTACTATGACAATATCTTGACCCTTGACGCCAAAGGAAACGTAAAGAGCAGAAATCGGGCAGTCGTCCGCCGCGTAGGCAACTACGACGGATTGTTTTATAACACCTTGTCCGCCTGGCTTGAAAACGACGGCATTATGGTCATCGGCGTGATCGAAGATCTTGGAAACCAAAAAGTACTCATTCAGCGATACACTCGTAATGATTACACAGTGCTGAAAACCTTTCTCATCGACCAACTCGTCGGCGATTCGGTTATCTTGAAAACCAAAACCGGGAACATTCTTTGCGGAACCGACAGCCGCGTGTTGCTTCAGCTGTTGGATTTAAACGGGAATCAGATCTGGGCGAAAAAGGTTGCCTTCGAATCGCAATTCGAAATCCGCGCGCTTTTGGAGACTGACGACGGCGGTTTTCTGGCAGTCGGCAACACCGAGCGTAATGTACACAACTTTGCGCAGCGGGATCTCGTACTGCTGAAGACGGACGCCGGCGGATCGATTCAATGGCGGCGGCGAATTCAAACCGAAGCGAGTATCTCGAATTCCGGGTATGGCCGCAATAACTGCGCGGCGGTGCAGTTGAAGAATGGGGATTATATGATCGCCGCGCCTTTCGGGTACGTCCCGACGGACTCCATCAAGGATCCTACCGGCATCCGCGTGCTGGTATTGGATCGCAATGGCCGGGTCCGATGGAAAAAAGACCTTGATGCCCGGGGAACCGGCGAAACGATGATTCTTCAAACCTTCGGAAATCACGTTGTTTTAACCGGCCAATAAGTGATGGCAGCAGGACTTACTCTGATTCTATTCCATTCCTTTTCTCGCTGACTGTATCCTTTTCCCCGGCCGCCCCGTCTCAAGGCTTTGAGATGCTTTGACTGTCTTATCCTAGCAAAAGGATGCTCAGAAAGGAGGAAACGGACCGTTGGATCATCCCAAACCCGTTTTTCCGGAAATATATGAAACGTACCATGCACCCATTCTGCGCTACCTGTCGCGCTTTCTCGGGCCAAGCGAAGCCGAGGATGTGACCCAGGAAGTCTTTATCAAGGTCAGTAAATCTATGGATGATTTCCGGGGGGACGCCAAACTCTCCACCTGGATTTATCGCATCGCCACCAATGCAGCAATCGATAAAATGCGCGGCAACAAGACGCGGCCTCCTGCGGCACATGATTGGGATCCTGATGCCCCCGTCAAAAGCATGATCATCCCGAATGAACTGGACCACCACTTGATTCGCGGTGAAATGAATGAATGCATCCGGCTGGTGGTGGACGATCTTCCGGAACAATACCGGGTGGTTTTGATCCTGAAGGATTTCGAAGGGCTAAAGAATTCCGAAATTGCAGATATCTTAGGTGTCAGCCTGGATGCCGCCAAGGTCAGGCTGCACCGCGCCCGTGCCAAACTGAAAAAAGACATGGAACGCAAATGCCACGTCTATCTGGACGAACGGTCCGAATTAGCTTGTGAGCGGAAATAGCGGTCGGCAAGGGGCTGTGTATCCTTCCTGGGGTTTGCTGCGTCAGTAGCAGCATAGGGGGAAACCCAACAAACAGGAGGGATCATATGAGCAACCAGTGTGGAAATTCAGGGTGCGGCACATCCGCGGAACGGATTTGTCCGGAGGGTTACCGGTATGTGAAACAGGTATTGGAACAATCCCCGAAAGTGGCGGTAATGGCCTGCGAAGGTGCATGTATTAAGGGCGAGGTTGCCCGGGTCGCGGCAAACATGCTCGCTTATCAGATGCACCGGGAGGATGCGGTCAGGGTCTGCCTGGGGGATGCGGCAACGGGAAATTCGGGTTTTCTGGAGCTTGTGCAGAAAGCGCCCCGGGTCATTTCGATCGAAGGATGTTCCCTACGATGCGGAACCGAGATCCTGCAAAACCGAATCAAGAACCTGGAGGCCACGGTAATCAATGCCAGCGATTTTTATGAATACGATAAGAGCCGGCATTTTGAAATCTTTGATCTGCCGCATTCGACGATTGAAGATTTTTCCCGCAAAGTAGCAGATCATGTCTCCAAGGCGCTTTTCACCGAACAGAAACCGGCTCAGGACCAAAACGACTGCGGCTGCTGCTGTGGATGCTGTTGAAAGGAGGATTTGAAGTGGGTATAATCATCTACACGAAAAATGGATGCCCCCACTGTGATGCCGCAAAACGGCACTTTACTGAAAACGGGATGGAAGTTGAAGAGATCAATTTGTCCGTGTTTCCGGAAAGAATCCCTGAAATCAAGGCCCTGGCGCAAACTGCCAAAGTCCCCGTCATTCTCGATAACGGCTCGGTTACCATCGGCTTTAACGGCGGCAGTTGAGGCATATAACCTTCCCGTCCGTCGGACGGGCCAATCTGAAAGAAACCTCTGGTTTGCCAGAGGTTTTCTATTTCTTACGCCTAAAGCCCAATTTTATGGCACGCATTGTGGTCCCGATCATTTGGAACAGGGTGTTTTTTCTTCCCCATTAACCTTCTTCGACAGGGAATCACGACCGAATGGCGAAGTACAATCAGAACATTATCCCTGGAAATATTACGACAGATGGGTGAATTGGCATGCTGCGAAGAATCGTGACCCGTTTAGTCCTGCCGGCGTTGATCCTTTTCGGTAGCATTGGAATCGTCAAGAATCCCGAATGGACAGCTCACTTTGGGATTCAGCCAACTAATGTCATTCTCACGGCCCAGTGCCTGATCTGGATCATCTGCGCCCTGCTTGCCGGACGGCTTTTCAATTACTTCTGGAACCGGGTTTCGATTAAACGAGGCGACGGCGCGGTACCCGGCGTCGCCCAGTACCTGATTTACGCGCTATTCTATCTGGTGGCCTTCGGCGGCATTTGGAGCGGCGTCTTTCGCCAGCCCATATCCGGCATCCTGGCCGCATCCGGTTTTGTCGGCTTGATCATGGGTTTTGCGCTGCGCTCCCTGATTATGGACCTTTTTGTCGGTCTGACCGTCAACTTTGACCAGCCGTACCGGATCGGTGATTTCATTTTGATTAATAAAGAGCGGATTGACGGTCAGGTCATCGACATCAGCTGGCGGACCACCCGGCTGAAAACGGGAGAGAACAATGTCATCGTCATTCCGAACAACCTGATGAGCACGATGGTCATTACCAACTTTTCCAGACCCTCCACCCAGTCCGAGATGGAGATCATGTTTACCTTTGACTTCAGCGTACCGATCCGTGAAGTGAAACGCATTCTGCAGACCAGTGCGGTGGCCTTGCTGGACACCAAAGGCTTTTTACGCCACGAAGAGCCCAAAGTTCGCATCAAAGGGGTCAACGCAATGGGGATTGAGTACAAGGTGAAGTACTGGATTGACGCCGCGGAAATCGGACCCGGCAAATCGAAGGACCGGGTCATGGAAAGCATCATCACCAATCTCCAGAAATCAGGCATCTCGCCCGCCTACCCGAAAGAGGATTCCTATTACGCGCCGATGCCGGCCAAGGTGGTCGATTACCGATCTGAGAAAGGCCGGCTGGCTTTGTTGGGGCAAATTGATGCCCTGGAGCAGCTGGAAACCGAGTATTTGGAGATGATCGCGTCCCGGATGACGCTGCGCTATTTCGAACCGGGCGACACCCTGTTTCAGGAAGGGGATCCGGGGGACTCGATGTACCTCGTGGTTGTCGGCGTGCTAAAAGTACAAGTCAACCGGAACGGTGCCGACCTGAATATTGCCCAGATCACTCCGGGACAGTTCTTCGGCGAAATGTCCATGCTGACCGGAGAGCCGCGCACGGCGACAATCCGGGCGGCTACGGATGTGATCGCATATGAGATTCAGCGGCAACACCTTTCCGAAGTCTTTGAAAAACAGCCCAAAACCGTGGAACTCATCAGCACAGTGATTGCACAGCGCCAATTGTCAAATGATAAAGTGATGAGTCAACTGAGTGAAACGGAAAAGAAATCCGAAGTAGAAAGCCTGGCCAAGCAGCTTTGGCGGCGGATTATGACTTTCAACGGGCTCAATCAGCATTAATGGATCAGACCTGCATTTTATGATCAACCCATGCGAGGATGATAAGGGAGCCGAAACAATGAGCAAGCTGGCAGGCAATGGCTGTGAGGCACCGATTCCGGAGGGAAGCCGGGCTTCCCTTCAGGAAATCGAACGAAGCCTGATCACCAAATACCGAAAACCGATCTGGACCAAATTCACCAAGGCGATTAAGGATTTCCGGTTGATCGAAGACGGAGACAAGATCGCGGTGGCGGTTTCCGGCGGCAAAGACAGCACCGTGATGGCTAAGCTGTTCCAGGAACTGCACCGGTACGGGCGCGCCAATTTTGAAGTCGTCTATATCACAATGGATCCAGGCTATCACGAAAACATCCGAGAACTGGCGGTCGATAACTGCCGCTATCTGAACATTCCCATTCACCTGTTTGATGCAGATATTTTCAAGGTCGTCGATAAGATTGCGCAGGATTACCCATGCTATATGTGTGCCAAGATGCGGCGGGGCGTTTTGTATACGAAAGCCCAGGAACTTGGCTGCAACAAGCTGGCTTTGGGCCATCATTTCAACGACGCGGTTGAAACCACGCTGCTGAACATGTTCTACACCGGGAGCTTCAAGACCATGCTCCCCAAGCTGAAGTCTGCAAATTTCAAAGGTCTGGAATTGATTCGTCCCCTCTATTACGTAGAGGAAGAAGCTATCAGCAAGTTTACTTCGGAAAGCGGCATTTGGCCGCTGAACTGCGCCTGTATGGTGGCGGCAGAAAAAACCGCGAACAAGCGGTACGAGATCAAAGCGCTGGTCGAGGCGCTGAAAAAGCAGTTCAAACACGTGGATAAACAAATTTTCCGGGCCACTCAGAATGTCATGATGGACAGCGTTCTGGGCTGGCAGTCCCATGGGCAGAAGTATTCGTTCCTGGACGATTACGCGGCTATCACCGCGAATGAGGAAGACCAGGAATAAATTCGCACGGTTACTTTCAGATAAAAAAATACAAAACATCCCGCAAATTCGGCATTCAAGAAGTAACCCGCCGGCATCCGGCCGCTCTGTTGTTTCTTGAAGTGAGCGCAAAAATAGCTTAGTCTGTTAGAAGTGATATTTTTTTCAGTCATGACTTAAAGAAAGTAAGGTGCTCATCCGGCGTGAATATACCGAACGTCATCACGGGTATCCGTATCCTGATGGTCCCATTGATTATTTACCTGATGATCGAACCAATCCCGTACGCGCGGCTTTGGGCTGCACTGATTTTCGGCATCGCTGTCGTCAGTGATTTCGTGGACGGGTATATTGCGCGGCGTTTCGGTTGGGTAACCGACTTTGGTGCCTATCTGGATCCGCTGGCTGATAAATTACTGATCGGTACGCTGCTGATCGCTCTGGCCGCATTGGATCACGTTCCGATCTGGATGGTGGTTGTCATTCTGGCCAGGGAAATTGCCGTTACGGTTTATCGGTCGGTCCAGGCGCGGCGCGGGATCAGTGTTCCGGCCAGCCCGCACGGAAAATGGAAAACGGTGTTTCAATATATCGCCGTGTTTATTGTGCTGCTGGTACCCGTCTATCCGACCCCGTTCTTTCAGGTGACAGCCATGGTTTCCCTTTATCTCGCTGTCATTGTAACCGTGTTGTCCGGTGCGGCTTATCTGGTCCAGTTCACCTCCAGCACCAATGCCTAGCCTTCGGCACCAACCGCTTTAAATCAATCTGAATAAAACCTCCGGGGAATTCCCGGAGGTTTTTCATCGCCATTCTATTTGCCGCTTCTTGTGAACGTGCCAATCTTCTCCTCCCACCAGCCGAAAGCAAGTCTCCCTTCCATTAAGCGTTCCGGCTCCTCCGGACTGGAAATGGTTAACAGGAGGTTGCCGCCCGGCTTGAACAGATATTTCCCATCCTCCTCGAAAACCAGCGTCGATTCCGGTTCTCCCCGCCGAACAAATGCCTTGATTCCTCCAACCGGTTCCCCAATAACATTGGATGCGTAGAGTATCCTCACCTTTGGAACGGGCGGCGGAACCAGAGCAGTGTTGGAGGGCGTAACCAGTTCGGAGACCTCCGGTTCGCCCTGCGGCATAGCGTTGAACCACACCTGGACCCGAATCGGCGCCGAGCCGATGCCGGTGGCAGTAAATACATTCGCATACAAAATGACCCCCGAATTAGGCGGGTTAAACAGGCCGGCCCAGGCCATCGTCCCCCCGCCGAATTTCAGATTATCAGCATAGCCGACAAAATACTTCCCCTGAATCGATTTGTACAGGGACATCGGAACACTTGCTACTTCGGGAAGTTTATAGATACCCAGTATCAGCACCCCCAGAACATTGATAGTTCATCTTATGAACGTGTTCTGAAAAATGCGAAAGATACTGGTATCTGCCCTTCAGTCTGCGCAACAGAGCCGTCATCGAAAAGATCACGGCTCCTGCAACCCGATTATAAAGCCAAAAGCTTGTTTTACTGCGGCGGATTCTCCACTTTCAGTTCATCCAGCGCAACCATCATCAGTTCGTCGGTTTCCAGGAAGCTGATCAAAGCCATCTTTCCTTTGACCTCTTTGACCGAAACCGGATCCCCTTTGAAAGTGACCTCAACGCTGCTGTTGCGCTTCATTTCAGTGATTGAATCGGGATATTCCACCATTGCCCGGCCCTCCATTCCTTTTACCTAGTATTCCACCACACCGGTGGATTACAGTGGAAGGTTCAGGAGCGCCTGGGACCCGATCAAACCTTAATTGCAACTCATCCCTTACCCGCTTTCCCTTTGTCAGAATTCTCCGTTTTTATGCCTTATATCCTTCTAACCCCGAATTCATTTCGCCCTGATTGGCTTTCAGCAACAACCCTATCGCTTCGTTTTATTTACGTTAAAAACCAGCATTATACCGAATTATTAATCTTTCTTGACGATCCGTTTGCTTTTGCTTAGGTTTGCTCAAGCTGAATGGTTTTTCTCGCCGTTACGCCCTCATGCAGGCCCATTCGCTTTGGTTAATTCCTAGCAAGATTGTTCCGAGTATATTGGCAGGCAAATGGTTTAAGAGACAGCATCTAAATATGGAATATTCCTGTTCGGAAAGGCATAAGATGGGCACGGTCGGCCGCTGAAAGTCAGAATAAATCAATTTCATGTCTTGGCGGATGTATAAGAAGGACATGTTCGGATATAAATAGAATGGTTAATTGGGAATTCCACACAGACAACCGACCCAGCGTAGACAAAATAAACTGAAAGCATTGGAGGGATCATTTAGTGGCTAAGATAGGCGTTTTAGGTCTTGGAACCATGGGTGCCGGAATCGTACAGGTTTCGGTGGAAGCCGGCTACGAAGTGGTAGCAGTTGATATCGATCAGGCGATCGCCGACAAGGCACAAAAAAGTATTGCGAAGAGCTGGGCCAAAGCTGTAGAAAAAGGCAAAAGAACCGAAGAGGAAGTCGCGGCCTACCAAAAGCTCCTGAAGCCAGGAACCGACGTCAACCTGTTCAAAGACTGCGAAGTGGTCATTGAGGCGATTATCGAGAATATTGATATCAAGAAAAAGGTGTTCGCCCAACTCGGCGGAATCTGTTCGCCTGACACCATTCTGGCGACCAACACTTCCGCCCTGTCGATCACGGAAATCGCACTGGCCAGCGGCCGGCCCGACAAGTGCATCTGCATGCACTTCTTCAATCCGGTTCCCGCGATGAAACTGGTTGAAATTGTTCCCGGCACCGACACTTCGGAAGCGACCATTGCAAAAATCATGGATCTTTCGGTCAAGATTGGCAAGGAGCCCGTTAAGGCGGCTGAAACTCCGGGATTTATCGTAAACCGGATCCTGCTCCCTTACATCAACGAAGCGGCCATCCTGTTCCAGGAAGGTGCTGCACCGGCCGAGGCGATCGACAAAGCAATGAAGCTCGGCGCCAACATGCCGATGGGCCCGCTCGCCCTGGCCGACCTGATCGGTCTGGACGTCTGCCTGGCAATCTGTGAATACTTCTCGCGTGAATTCGGTGATCCGAAATATCGGCCATCGCTCGCGCTGCGCAACAAAGTCAGAGCCGGCCAGCTTGGCCGCAAAACCGGTAAAGGTTTTTACGACTACAGCGCATAATCAGGGTGGATGAGTTGTTTACGAGGATGTACAGGTTTGTCTGAATCGATGGAATCCTTCTCGCATGAAGGACATAAGGCCGCGGCAGATGCCGCGGCCTTATTTTATGGCATCACTTTCCAGGCTTTACCCTGGTCAGAAAACCGCGGTACTGCACCGCGGTTTCGCCGGGCTGTTCAATCATCGGCGCGTGTCCGCAGTTTTTGATGATCGCCACCTGCGCACCGGGTATGCCCTGGCCCAAAACAGCTGCACTGGACAAATCGACAACCCGGTCCTGTTCCCCCCAGATCACCAACACCGGAACCCGAAACCGTTTCATCAGAGGTTCCATCGGCGCCGGGCGGCTGCTGATATCCTGATAGATCTTCGCGCTAAACGGCTCCTGGGCAATGGCTACTTCGGCCATCAGCTGTTTCACCCGACCCGGCAGCTTGGGCGGCCGATAGAACATTAGTCCAAGGGCATTGTCAAAATCGGCCTGGCTGCGAATCAGCAGCGGCACTTTACCCCGTTTCATCTGCAGTTCCATTTCGCTCAGCTTCGGAGCCTTCACACCGGCGGTATCGATGAGCGCCAGGCTAAGCACTTTCGGGCGATAGGATGCCGTGTAGACAGCGGCAATGTTGCCACCAAACGAGTTCCCGGCTATATGAAACGCGTTAATTCCAAGCGCATAAACAAAGGCATCAACCCGAGCGGCCTGGCTGACCGCGTCATAGCGAACGCTTGGGTTGCGCGAGCTGGCGCCGAATCCAGGCAAATCCGGGATAACGACATGATAAGACGGGGTCAGGGACTGCGCGAGAGCGATCCAGTTGGATTTATCCCCGCCAAACCCATGGAGAAGTACGATCGTCGGGCCTTTTCCCCCTTCAAGATAAGGTATGGTAAAGCCCGCGGCGTTCGTGGAGCGGAGCGTCAGGTTAGCCCGCTGCATGCCATAGTAGCTGGATACACCAAGCCACACAGATGGATAAATCAAATAACCCACGAGTAAACAAGAAAGAAATAGCCCGGCGGTAATCAGGATTAATAGCTTTTTCCGCAATCGAGTCACCTGTATCCATGGTTTTCGTTCTATTCTGCCCAATGGGCGGCTGTGCCATGACTGCCGCGGTCTATAGGTTCTGATTCGTCCGGAGTAAAAAAAAGAAGACCGTGTTTCGATCACGGTCTTTTCATAGAAATAGGGGAAATCAGTCTTCAGGCCTTTCCTGAAGTACCCGTTATCCGACGGCTGCCGCCGTTCGGCTACTCGGGATCTCAAGTTTGTTGGAAGGCCGCCAGATTTTCATCTGTTCGGCCTGCTGAATCAGCTCTTCACGGAAATCGGGATGCGCAATATCGATCAGGGCCTGTGCCCGTTCCCAAATCGACAGGGCCTTCAGGTTCACCTTCCCGTACTCGGTAACCACCCAGTAAACCATCGTTCTGGGTACGGTTACGACCGCCCCCGGTGTGAGCAGGGGACGAACCCGGGAATGCAGCTTACCTTCCGAATCAGTGAAGGTTGACGTAAATGCCAGGAAGCTCTTGCCTTGATTGGATTCGTAGGCGCCGATCACGAAGTCCAGCTGACCGCCGGTCCCCGAAATCTGACGCAGTCCTTTGGATTCGGAGCAAACCTGGCTCAAAAGATCGATTTCAAGAATGTTGTTGATCGAAACCATCCGGTCATTCATCCGGATGCGCGCCGGGTCATTGGTATACTGCACCGGACAGGAAGACAAGAGTGGGTTATCGTTGATGAAATCGTATGTTTTCTGGGTTCCAAGGCAGAACGTATATGTCGATTTCCCACGTTCAAAGGCTTTCTTCTTATTCGTAATCCGACCGTTTTCATACATGTCGACGAACGAATCACAGAACATCTCGCTCAGTACGCCGAGGTCTTTCAAATCGGAATCGGCTAGCATGTTCCCGATCGTGTTGGGCAGCGCGCCGATACCGAGCTGCAGGCAGGAACCGTCCTGAACCTCGTCGACGATATACTGCGCAATCGTCTCTTCCGCCGGGGTTGGCTTCTTGGCGTCAGGCAGCGCGAAAATCGGTGTGCCTGATCCTTCGACGATATAGTCCACTTCACTGATGTGAATCCCTTCCTCAAAACCGCCCAGACAGCGCGGCATATTCGGATTCACTTCAACAATCCGGATGCCTGCGGTGGAACCGATCGAATAATTGTGAGAATTGGCAATCCCAAAATTAAAAAATCCCGAAGCATCCATCGGCGCGACTTGAGCGACCCAGACATCGACCCACCGATGCTGGAACAATTCGTTGGTAACGACATTGTTTGCCTCGTGGTAGTTGAATGGATAATGGACACAGAGGCCGTAATCCGACAGTTTCCGGTCCAGTGCCGTGCAGTACCAGCTGCCGTAATGGAATGACTTCTGTTCCGGATCGCTTTTCACGACTTCCGGCACAGGAAGTACGCTTCCGGTAGCCCGAACGGTCACATTGGTGAGATCCGGGTCTCCGGCCCGGGCGCCAAGCGCTGCGTCAAAGTCGACCGGTTTGGTGGCAAACTGCCCGTACTCAATCACCATTTCGCTCTTGACCAGCTTGGCGGCTTCAGCGGCCGAGACCAGCTTCGCATTGTACTCTCGCAGGAATGAACTCACGATGCTTCAGCTCCTTCTCTTTTCTCTGGTTTTCTGCATTCCAATTATATACATTGCAATAATCGTGCCAAATAATATTGTCCGATTTTTCGATAAACTTATCCGAGCCCTTGTCTCCGAAATGTATCGCGTCTTTGGTGAATCCTTTTTTTGGCAATCAAAAACCCTTCCAGAACCTCGTCTGGAAGGGTTTTTGATTGCTGGTCCACAGATGTTTCATAAATGTAACATGATGTTACAGATCATCATCATTTTGATCTTCAAACAAATGATGCTTTCTCATTTTTCGATAAAGATGGGTCCGGTTTATCCTCAATATTTCGGCCGCCTTGTTCCGATTCCACTGCACCGAACGCAGAATCCGGACCAGGTGATCTTTTTCCGCAAGGTCCATGACTGCCGCAAGTGTCTCCTGCATACGAAGATCGGCCGACCCAATCCGGGCGATAAATTCCGGCGGAAGATGCCTGGTTTCGATCGGTCCCGAACCGGCATTCAGGCAGGCCCGCTGGATCAGGTTCCGCAGTTCGCGGACATTTCCCGGCCAGGGGTGCTGGGCAAAGATTTGCAAAACCTTATTGTCGACCCTGGCTGCATCTGTGCCCTGTTCCAGGTTGCATTGCTCAATGAAGTACGCGCAGAGCAGCGGGAGATCCTCAGGTCGGTCCCGGAGCGGCGGAACCCGCAGCTGGAAAGCATTAATGCGGTAGAACAGGTCTTCGCGGAAACCTTTGTTTTTGATCAGTTCACTCAGATTCGCACTGGTTGCGCTGATTACGCGTACGTCGACCAGTCTCAGATCAAGGCCGCCCACCCGGTCGATTTCGCCTTCCTGGAGCACCCGCAGTAGTTTGGCCTGAACATAATACGGCAGCTCATTGATCTCATCCAAAAAGATGGTACCCCCATGCGCCAGTTCAAACTTCCCGGGTTTCCCGCCCTTTTTGGCGCCGGTAAAGGCGCCTTCCTCGTAGCCGAATAGTTCGGATTCGATCAGATTTTCCGGGATGCTGGCACAGTTCACCCGAATGAAGGGGCGTTCCCGGCGCGTGCTGGCATGGTGGATGGCGTGGGCAAACAATTCCTTGCCCGTGCCGGTCTCGCCAAGAATCAGCACCGGCGCCCGGCCTTTCACCATCGTCTGGGCCATTTCCTTCACGGCTGTGATGGCCTGACTGACCCCGACGATGGTGTCAAACGAATACTTCGCGGCGGAAAGAATCCGTACCTGATCTTTATAGTACTGGAGCTCCTGCCCCATGTTCTTCACATGCTCGGCAAACTCACGGGCCTGATACACATAGCGGAAGACGCAGACCGCAACCGCCCCGACGACCCGTCCTTCAGCGGTGATTGGAATCCGGGACACAAAGCCCACTTCCCCGCCGACCTCCCACAGATCAACGTAAATCGGTTTCCCGGTGTTGACCACTTCCATCATCCGGCTGGTCGGGAACACGTCCAGCACATAACGGCCAAGCACCTGTTCTCTCGGAATCTTGGCTACCTGGGCGTATTTTTCGGTATATACGATGATCTTGCCTTTTTCGTCGACGACCAGCGCGCCATCAAACTCACCCAGGAGCGTATCGATGGCATCGACCGTCTTAGCTGGCAGGTATCCAAGCCGCATGGTTCTCCCCCCACTAAAATCTCTATCTATTTTAACGATATCATAACTAAACGGCCCAACCAATTCTTATCAAGCGGGGTTACGCCCATAACCGGCACACGAAAAACAGGGCAGGTCTTTCTCCCTGCGGGAAGACCTGCCCTGATCGCTCACCATCATTCACTGTCGGATGCCTTGACTCGTCATTACCGTACGGCGGTGTGGTAAATTCCCCGATATTCCAAATAATCGTCATAAGCGCACAGCTTATCGATGACCTCGTCCGGTGTGATCTCGATAATGCGGTTCGCCACCGTCTGGATCAGCTGGTGGTCGTGCGAAATCAAAAAGATGTTGCCCGGGAAGGCCATCAAGCCGTTATTGAGTGATGTAATCGATTCCAAATCCAGGTGATTGGTCGGTTCGTCGAACAACAGGACATTGGCGCCGCTCAGCATCATCCGGGCCAGCATACAGCGCACCCGCTCGCCCCCGGAGAGAACATTGGCCTTTTTCTGCGACTCCTCGCCCGCGAACAGCATTCGGCCAAGGAAGCCCCGGACATAGGTCTCCTCCTGATCTTTGGAGTACTGACGCAGCCAGTCAACCAGAATCATGTCGGAATCGAAATAGGCATTGTTATCCTTGGGGAAATAAGCCTGCGAGGTGGTCAACCCCCAGGTGATCTCGCCGCTGTCGGGTTCCATTTCCCCCGTCAGGATCTGCAGCAGCGTGGTATTTGCCCGTTCGTTTTCGCCAACCAGGGCGATTTTATCGCCTTTGCTGACCACCAGATTGAAGTCTTTCAGCACCGTTTCCCCATCAATGGTCTTATTCAGATCCTTGATCATCAGCACATTAATGCTGGCTTCACGGTCCGGTTTAAAGTTAATCCACGGATAACGCCGCGAACTGGGCTTGATATCCTCAACCGTCAGTTTTTCAATCTGCCGTTTACGGGACGTCGCCTGGCGCGATTTGGACGCGTTTGCGCTGAACCGCTGGATAAACTCCTGCAGTTCCTTAATCTTGGCTTCGGACTTCTTATTCGCTTCCTTGGCCTGTGCCATGGCCAACTGGCTGGATTCCATCCAGAAATCGTAGTTGCCTGCGTACAGCTGGATTTTACCAAAATCGATGTCCGCGATATGCGTACAGACCTGATTCAGGAAGTGCCGGTCGTGGGAAACCACGATGACCGTGCTGTCGACTTCGCACAGAAATTCTTCCAGCCAGGTGATCGAAGCGACATCCAGGTGGTTTGTTGGTTCGTCCATCAGCAGAATGTGGGGCTGTCCGAACAGCGCTTGCGCGACGAGCACTTTGACCTTTAGCGCCCCATCGAGCTCAGCCATTTTCTTTTCGTGCAGCGATTCCGGAACGCCCAAACCATTTAACAGGGTGGCTGCTTCTGCTTCCGCCTCCCAGCCGTTCAGCTCCGCAAATTCGCCCTCCAGTTCGGAAACCCGAATGCCGTCTTCCTCGGAGAAGTCGGGCTTCGCATAGAGCGCTTCCTTTTTCTCCATGATTTCGTACAACCGGGCGTGGCCTTTTAAAACCGTCTGCATAACGGTAAATTCGTCAAATTCAAAATGGTTCTGTTTCAGAACCGATACCCGCATACCAGCCGGGATCGATACATTGCCCGCGTGCGCATCCAGCTCACCGGACAGGATTTGCAGAAAGGTCGATTTTCCGGCGCCATTGGCCCCGATCAAACCATAGCAGTTGCCGGGCGTGAATTTCAAATTCACATCCTCAAACAAAACCCGCGTCCCGTAGCGCAGGGTAATTCCACTCACTGTAATCATGTGTCAAACCGCTTTCTGATGAATTATCGCCAAAGCAACGTACAGTATTGTACCATAATCGGAACCGTAAGGCGCGTTATGGCAACGTTAATTCCGTGTAAACCAGCCGGTACCGTCTATAATCCAGCGTGTTCCACCCGACCCAGCGAATACTACATGACATCCCTATTGGAAAAAACCAACCATGCGCCCAGGTAAAAAACAAGACAATAGACGAGCAGCACGGTGACCGGGAACAACGGTGTCATGCCGATCATCTGGGCCGCGCCGGGCTGAAAATAGATGGACAGGTCGGTGTGGGAAAACACAAGATATTTCGCCCACGGGTATCCTGAAAACCAGGAACTGATCTGGTCCCCGATAAATACGATGAGAAGCGTGGAAACAATCGCTCCCGCCTGATTGCGGACCAACACCGACAGCGCAAAAGCCAGCGTTCCGTAAACAATCCCCGGAACCAGCTTCAGCAGATAGGGTGTCGCGGACTGAACCAGCGCGACCCAAAGCCCGCCGATCAGCCCTTTCGGGCCCAGCAGCAGAACATTCAGCAAAAACGCGGTTCCAAACAGCAGCCCGGTCAGGAATAAGCCAAAACCCAATAGGGCCAGGTACTTGGAAAACAGGATTTCCCCTCTGGAGGCCGGCCGAATCAGCAGCAGCCGGATCGTTCCCCAGCTGTATTCATTGGCCAGGATTCCGGCGGCAACGATGACCCAAAAGACCTGGACGAACCACATGGTTCCAGCCAGGGTAATGACCCGGTCCTGTACGTTGTCCAATCCGGGGAATTTGAGGTATGCCTGGATAAACAACGAGGGCAGCACTCCCAGCAGCAGCGTTATCGCAATCAGGATCAGCGTGCTTTTCCGCGGATACAGTTTCAGATTCTCATTTTGAACTAAACTAAACACGATATTCCTCCCCTGTAATCTCCATAAACCGGTCTTCCAGGCTCTTGGTCCTGGGAACCGCGGAAAAAACCTGGATTCCGTGAGCGGCTAGGGTCCGGATGACTTCCGGAATGCCAGCGCGCTGGCTCCACACCAGCAGCCGCTTTCCTTCCAATTCCGTTTTCACACCAGGAAGCCGCTCGCCCATCTGCTGTACAGCGAGCGCCCCGTCATCAACTTCAATCAAATAGACCATTTCCTCGTTTTCGGCGCTGTCGGCCATGGTTTGAATCTGGAGCAGTTTGCCGTGATCAATGATCGCGAAGCGGTCACACATGACCTCCATTTCAGCCAGCAGGTGACTGGATACGATGACGGAAGCACCTTCCTCCCGGGCGAGGCCCTGAAGGTATTCGCGAAGATTCCGTATGGCGGCCGGGTCCAAACCGTTGGTCGGTTCGTCAAGAATCAAAACAGGCGGCCGGTGCAGCAAAGCCTGCGCCACACCTATTCGCTGGCGCATGCCCAGCGAATAGGTTTCCACCCGGTCATGAATCCGATTTTGCAGTCCGACCACCTGAATCACTTCTTCGATCCGGTCCGTCGAAACGCCCGGCTGCATCCGGGCAAAGTGGACCAGATTCTGATAACCGGAAAGGAAACCGTATAGCGCCGGGTTTTCTGCGACAGCTCCAATTTGCCGAATCGCGGCTTTAAAGTTTTTCCTGATGCTAGCCCCGTTAATGGATATATCCCCATGGTCCATGGCATTCAGCCCGACCATCATCCGGATCGTCGTCGTTTTCCCGGCACCGTTGGGACCCAATAGGCCGAACACTTCTCCCGGCTTCACCGTAAAACTAAGTTGGTCGATAATGGTGCGGCCTTGAATCCGTTTGGTGACATTCTTCAATGATACGCCGGCTTCACCGGCGGTTTTCGTTTCCAAAAAAGCAGCCTCCTCGCTCGTGCAGGTGTTACCATTTTGGCCCATCTTATTTTTACCATTGTATCATTTCTCTAGATTGTGCCCTTCTGTTTGTCGGCTGAAGCATCAAACCGGGCAATGCGGAATGCAAAAAGCGGCACGGGTATTTTCCGCGCCGCTTTTTGCAGTTCGTTTTTATGCCGTTATTTCCCTTGGAAGTTCGGTTTGCGTTTTTCAAAAAAGGCCTTCGGACCTTCTTTGAAGTCTTCGGTGCCAAACAGAAAACAGGAACCGAGCTGTTCAAACTGCAAGCCGACATGAAGACTTGCATCAGTCGCGATGTTGACCGCTTTCTTGGCCACACTGACCGCGAGCGGCGGTTTGCTGGCAATCTTGTTGGCCAGCTTTTTAGTGAATTCAAGCAGTTCCTCATCAGGCACCACGAAGTCAACCAGCCCGATGCGGTGGGCTTCTGCAGTGTCAATGAAATCGCCGGTCATGATCAGCCGCTTGGCCTGGCTCGGGCCAACCAGTTTGGTCAGGCGCTGGGTGGCGCCCATGTCGGGCGAAAAGCCGAAGTTGATTTCCGGCAGTGAGAACCGGGCCGACTGTGCCGCCACGCGCATATCGGTGGACATGGCGTGTTCGATGCCGCCGCCGATACAGGTTCCGTGCATCATCGTGATAACAGGCATCGGCATCCGCTCCCAGCGGTTATAATACTCCTGCAGTTTCTGAATCATGCGGGCCGCAAATTGCGGGGTTCCCTGCTGGAGAATCGTAATGTCGATCCCTGCCGAGAATAGCTTCCCTTTGGCCCCGAGTACAACCACCCACGTATCCTGGTCTTCGAACAGTTCCTCCTGGACCTGCCACAGCTCTTCCAGGCTTTCCAGATTGAACGTGTTCAGGTACTGTTCCCGGTTGATCCACAAATACGCAACATGGTTTTCTTTTTCAAGAATCAGGCTCTTGTACTCCAAACCGCACACCTCCGTTTTAGTTTCGAAAAGTCCGATCGAAAAATTTCCCATTTACAAGAATACCAGAGCGCGGCGTGGTTGTGTAGTCTCATCCTTCAACGGTCTCATCCTGGCCGGGAAGCGCCGCTTTCTTTTGAGAAGCCTTCGATGGTTTTTTTATCATACCATTCAATCCGAACCGATCACCGGTTACCCGACGATTACGCAGTAAATCCATAATTTTCCTCGGTTGTCGGGTTTCCATCCTACACCCGGGGCGGAATGCATTGACAGGCTACTTTTTTAGTTTTTCGCGGAATCTAAGAGTGGGTTTTCTTCGAAAAGAGAAGAACGCTCCTCTGTTCGTATTTTTAAAGAAAGGAGATAAAATCGTGACCGACAAGGACTGTTTCGATCAGGAACCATTAGACCTGCTGATTATTGCGCAGGGTGACCAGGGGCAGCAGCAGCGGCAGCAACAGGCCGGGCAGGCCCAAATGATGACCCAGCAGATGCAGAACTACGTGAACTCGATGCTGAGCATGAGCTCACAGAACCCGGCAATTGCTGCTTCGATTCTGCCGATGGAAATGATGGTTGCTGCAATGATTCCTGCGGCCATTGCCGTTGATGTTGGTATGGCACAATTGAACACCATAATGTCGAACGCCAGCAACAGCAGCAATCAAAGCAGCGGCAGTTCCAATTACCGCAGCGCCGGTCAGAACTACGGAAGTTCGCAGAGCCACAGCAAAAAAGGCGGCCCGAGCAGCAGCCGGAGCGGCAGCTCCTTCTAGGCTTTCTCATCGATCATCCAGGGTATCATCGTCATCCAAAATATCTTGTCCATTTCGGGCCCAAAAATGAGAGCCACGGCATTTTGCCGTGGCTCATCTTTTGTTTTGCTTTGCGCTGACCCTAGACCGTATCGGGCACAACCATCTTCTTGCTCTTTCCCTTCACGCGAGGAAGGTTTTTCCCGTAGAAGATCTCCAGCATCTCCCGCTTAATCTGCTGTTTGACCTTCTTTTTCTCTCCCGCGATGAAGTCGCTTTTTGCCGTGCCGAACAGGTAGTTGTCCAAATCGAACTCTTTCAGGATCATCTTGGTATGGAAGATATTTTCCTGATACACATTTACGTCGATCATCTGGTATTGATCCCGGTTTTTCTTCGCGATAAAATTCTGGATCGAATTGATTTTATGATCGATATAAAACTTTTTCCCGGTCAGGTCGCGGGTAAAACCGCGCACCCTATAATCCATAATCGCGATATCCGGGTGGAAACTGTCAATCAAATAGTTCAAAGCCTTCAGCGGCGAAATGTGGCCACAGGTCGATACGTCAATATCCGCCCGGAAAGTGCTGATTCCTTTATCCGGATGGCTTTCCGGATAAGTGTGCACTGTGATATGGCTTTTATCCAGGTGACCGACGACAGATTTCTTTTCCGAATCTGCATCTTCCTCGCATTCAATTGAATGCTCGGCAATCAGCATGGTGACGCTGGCCCCTTGAGGATCATAATCCTGGCTGGCGATATTCAGGATCGTCGCGCCGATCATCTCGGCAACCTTCGATAAGATGCCCGTCAAACGCTCGCCATTGTACTCTTCATCAATGTACTCGATATACTCGCGTCGATGTTCCGGCGTGACCGCATAACAAATGTCATACAGGTTGAAACTGAGCGTCTTGGTAAGGTTGTTGAACCCATACAGGGTCATTTTCTTTTTGATCGGCTGAATATCCACCCAAGTATCCCTCCTGCAGTAAAACATCCGCATGAACCATGCCTAAACCGTAGGTCAAACGGTTAAGTCGAAACTCCGTTTAATAGTGTATCATATGTGGCTTTTTTTCACGGAATATTTCTGCTGGGAATTTCGCATCAGTTTTTCACTATATTATCCGGATCATCAGCCATTTCCGTTTCCAGTAGAGCGATAAATTGTTCGACCAAACCCGGATCAAACTGCGTGCCGGAACAGCGGCGGAGTTCGGCGACCGCCTCGGCATGGGTCATCGGTTTACGGTAGGGCCGGCTGCTGGTCATGGCGTCATAGGCGTCGATTACCGTTAGAATGCGTGATTGAAGCGGAATCTCCTCGCCGTGCAGACCAAATGGATACCCGGACCCGTTCCACCATTCGTGGTGTTTGTAGATATAGTCAGCGATTTCATGCAGATCGGACGATGCCTCCGCAATTCGATAGCCGATCTCGGGATGGCGTTTCATCAATGCCCATTCGTCAGGCGTCAGTTTGCCCGGTTTAAACAGCACCGTATCCGGAATCCCGACTTTCCCAACATCATGAAATTGAGCCAGGAGGCTCATCTGATCGGCTTCGGACCCTGTCATACCAATCTTTTCAGCCAGCCGGCGGCTCCAGTCCTGCATCCGATCGCCGTGTCCCTCCGTAATGTAATCCCGCGTCTCCAGCAGCCGGGTCAGCAATAATTTGATATTCTTGCTGCGAGCCCGCTGCCGGTTTTGATACTTTTCCCGGTACATCAAATCATCCGCTTCCTGGTAGGCATGCTGCACATCAGCCAGCTCCCCGCGTGTGACCGAATAACCGATCGAAATCGACAGCGGAATCAGGCGTTCGCCAACGTTCATCCGGTCCAGCGTGCCGTACACCCGCTGCTGAATCTGCTGAATCTCAGCTTCGGTGACATCGGGCATCAGCACCGCGAATTCGTCGCCGCCGATCCTGGCCACGGTATCCCGGGCCCGGAAGCAGTTGACCAGAACTTCGGCGACGGTATTGAGATATTCATCGCCAATGCCGTGCCCCAAAGTATCGTTAATGAGTTTCAGTCCGTCAATATCACAGATCACAATCCCGATTCGCGCGTCCCGGGTTCCTTGAAGCGTATTCATTTGTCGTTCAAAGTAGTTCCGATTGTAAAGTCCGGTCGCTTCATCCCGAATGCTCATCTCAACAATTCGCAATTCCGCCTGCTTTTTGTCCGTCATATCGCGGATAATAGCAACGACCTGATCATCGCCGCTACACACCAGCCGGTCTTCAAAATACCGGGTTTCACCTTGAATCGTCAGTGCGTATTCCTGGATCTGCTGCTGCCCGGTTTGAAATATTTCGGCCATTTTTTGTTTCATTTTTAGGGCTGCTTCCGGGGAAACAAGGTCGAAAACCGATTTGCCAATCCGGCTGGGCGTCAGTTGGTCCAACCGCTGGCCGGCGATGTGATAATCCAGAAGAATCCCCTGCCGGTTAAAAACCAGGACGGTATCGGGGAGTGCGGTGAGAATCGCGTTTAACCGGTTGCTGCTCGCTTTCAGGGCTTCTTCAGCGTTCTTGCGGGCCGTAATGTCAGCCAGGGTGACAATGACCTCCCGCAGTTGGTCCTCTTCATCCAGCTGGGGAATCGCGTCCACTTTCGTCCAGATGATTTCTCCAGGGCCTTTAACAATCCCCATGGTCTGATCCTGGACCGGCAGTTTGGTTCTGCTGGCGATATGGGAGGTCATTTCATCGGCCGGCATCGGCGTCCCATCCGACCGGACAAACCGCTTTATTGCATCTTCAATATCCGCCCGCTCCGGAGTGCCCTCAACCGGTACCCCGAGCATTCTGGCCGTCTCAGGATTGTAGTAGGTAATCTCCCCGCCTGGACTGTAGACCACCACGCCGGTTGCAAGCTGGGTCAGCAGCGCCCGCTGCCGCGCTTCACTGGCTCTGAGTTTTCGAAGTATACCGGTCAATTCCGAGGTCTTCTGCCTGACTGACCGGTTCAACGCCCAGTTCCAGATGAACAAGCCCAGAACGATAACGACGAGCACCACCCCTGAGACAATCATCGTCTGAATGCGTTCCGGATTGACTCCCCCATAAGACAGCCATTTGTCCTGAATTCGGTGGTACTCGGTCTCTGATATTTGACTGAACCCGCCTTCGACCAATGCCAACACCTGACTGTCGCCCTTGCGCACCGCCCGGTGAAATTGGCCGGTATACAGCGGGCTGGTTTGTTTGAATTGATCCTGAAGACCGTAGTTGTACAAAAAATAATCAGCCGGCGGCGCATCCATGGAAAACACGACAACCTCTTTTTTGAGCACAGCCCGGATGATGGCTTCATAGTTATCATATTCTATGATATTGGTGATCCCCCGGGCGCGCAGCACCTGACCGACCGCATCACCCCGTTTAACGGCAATCGGGAAACCGCTCAGTGAGTGAATGCCGTGAATGCCCGGCAACTTGGCAGCGTAGAATACCGGTACCTCGATATCGGCATAGGGCGCACTGAAATCAACGTGTTTTGCCCGCTCTTCAGTATAGAAGATGGTATCAATAACGTCACATTCGCCCGCCTCGGCCTTTTGCAGGGCTTTTCCCCAGTCCATGGCCTGAAGCTTAACCGGAATCCCGGTCTTCCGTTCCCAAAGCTTCCACTGGTCAACCAGCAGGCCAATCATGTTGCCTTCTTTATCCCGAAAGATATACGGGGGGTAATTATCATCGAGGACGACACGGATGGAGGCTGGCGCTTTGCTCGGAGCCTTCTTGACCGCAGAAAAGTGCCCGGTTTGCCAGAACAGGAAACTCAATAAGACTATAATCAGGATCAAACCGATCCGTAGAACGCGTTTCACCACAAAATTCTCTCCGTGATTTCCATTAAGTCCGCCGCTCCGAGTTGGCCGGCAGCGATTTATGTTGTTTCATAATTTCGACAAGTTTCATGTTTTTCCTCCACTACAAAATCGCAAAGCCGACAAATACGGGACCCGAAAAGAATAACGTTCAGGGATTGTTCAGTCGTTCAACAGCCCGATGGACATCATGAGGAACCCGCAAAAAGCGGCATTGTCCTCCAGGGAAAGGTTCACTGTCTTTTTCATCGCATTGATTTGCTCCCGGTATGCCCGATAGAATTCAAACGTTGGCTTCGGGCTGTATTTTATGCCCTCCAATTCGAAGCAGCTGATCACGTTCTTCACCGTGGTCGGTTTGATGAAGACTTCAATCCCCGGATCATAGTATACGGGGCAGACAGTTAAAAGCGGCCATTTCGCAATTTTGTACTCTGCCAGCAGTTCTGTCATCATTTCAAAGCCAAAGGCTTGCTGGCCATGTAAAAATGCCTTCAATCCGAGCGATAAACGTTCGATCTCACTGTCATGCAAGGACTTGGCCATATCTCTGAATTTTGGTTTTTCAAAGATTGATACTAATGAGGATTGGCTGATGACCTTGGTCATGGATTCGACAATCCGATTCGGATGATCAAATTGCTCCAGCGCAAAGCTGTCCTGCGCCAGCTTGGTCATTTTACCGCTCTTATGCTTTTTGGCGATTTCCATCATCTGTGGATTTGAAGAACCGCCGGGGTACATCAGCAAAAACCTTTCCCGTGCTTCCTTCAGCTTGGCCAGATTCATATTGGTTCCCCCTCCTGGTTTCAGGATGCCGTAAAAGAATCATTCTTCCTGCCGCACCCAATTCCCTTTGACTTTAACACTTCTCAAAAATGGTCCTAATGAAATATAATTTAAAAATTACCAATGTTGGCACATCGGTAGCAAGCAAAACCGCGGGAGGTATCACGAATGGTTCCACGGACAAAAGACGCGCTGGCGGCGGCGCTGCGGGATTTACTCAGAAAAAAACCTCTTCCCCAGATCACGGTCAAAGAGATTGTTACCAGCTGCGGGGTCACCCGTCAGTGTTTTTACTATCATTTTGATGACATTTATTCGCTCTTTGAATGGGCTTGTTTGGAGGAAGCCCGAAAGGCCATCGGTGAAAAACGAAATTACGATACCTGGGAGCAGGGATTTTATCAAATGTTTATCCTGCTGCAGGAAAACAAAATACTCGTGCAAAACACCCTTGGCGCGATGGAACGCGATTATCTGGAACGGTTTATCTATAACGTGCTTCATGGCCTGGTCTTGGCGGTGGTCGAATCCCGGGCGGCAGGGTTGAAAGTCAAAAGAGAAAACATGGATTTCATCGCACGCTTTTACAGTCATGCCTTTATTGCCATCGGGATGGATTGGGTCCGAAACGGCATGAAGGAAAATCCGAAAGATATCATCGAACAAATCGGCGTTCTGGTAAGAGGCGATATCCGCAAAGCCCTGGAAAGCCATGCACAGACCTGATCGTGCTTTACAAAAAAGGGGCGGTGTAAACGATGTTTACACCGCCCCTTTTTTGTAAATTCAATTTATTCCCTGCGTGGTGTAGATTTGTCTGTAGAGATTTGCAATTCAGAATTTTACACCGAGTTTCACCAGCACCATCCTTGATGATTCAATACCCGACATCCACCGAGGAGGTGATGTACCCGTGTGCGCCTTTTGGCGGCTGAAGATTAGCGTGCATTAGCCGCTTTTGCCACTATTTCTGTTTGTTTTTTAGGGGGGCCGAAAGCAATGAACAAATACCAGGAACTCTACAAACGAAAACGCTGCAGCGCGGATGAAGCGGCCAAATTGTTTAGCAGCGGAGAAGGCGTGGTCACTCCGCTTTCGAACGGGCCGCCGCCAAGCATTATGAATGCGGTTGCGAAACGCATTTTATCGGGCGAGCTCAATGATGTGATCTACGTAAGCGGGGTGGATGCCCGCTGGTTGGATCTGTTTCAGCCGGAGCTCAAAGACAAGGTTTTAATCGACACTGGTTTTGTTGGCCCGGCAACGCGGTACTGGGTTGGACAAGGCCTGTTTACCTATACGCCCTGCCGTCTGAGTGAAACCGTGGACATGGTGACCCGCTGCCGCCAGGAGACGCCTTTGGGCGTAGTGGCCATGACTGTGTCGCCGATGGATGAACACGGTTTTTTCAGTACCGGGTGCAATGTGGACTGGGGTTGGGAATCCGCCAAAATCGGTAATCCCAAACATATTATCGTTGAAGTCAACGCAAACATGCCGCGCACCTTCGGCAGCAATCACCTGCACGTTTCGGAAATCTCCGCGATTGTGGAAAACCACATCCCACTGGTCGAACTGCCGGAACTGCCGGTGTCTGAAGAGGATAAAAAAATCGGCCAGCTGATTGCCGAACGGATTGAGGATGGTTCCTGTATTCAAATTGGGATTGGCGGCATGCCAAATTCCGTGGCCAATTTCATCAAAGACAAAAAAGACCTGGGCATCCATTCCGAAATGCTGACTGATACCATGGTTGATCTGTATCACGAAGGCGTTGTCACCTGCGGTAAAAAGACCCTGCATCCCTACAAATGGATCGGGTCGTTCGCTCTGGGATCCAAGAAACTGTACGACTTCATCAACGACAATCCCATGGTCGAAATGCATTCCACCAAGTATGTCAATGATCCAGAGATTATCGGCCAAAACGAGAAAATGGTTTCAGTCAACGCAACCCTTGAGGTGGATCTGAGCGGGCAGGCCGCCTCGGAATCCATTTCCTTCAATCAATACACCGGAACCGGCGGCCAACTCGATTTTGTACAGGGTGCCTGGCGTTCCAAGGGCGGAAAGTCCTTTTTGACGCTCGATTCCACCTATACCGATAAACAGGGACAGCTGCGTTCCAAGATCGTCCCGACCACGACCCCGGGGGCGTTCGTCACCGTTTCCCGCACCGATGTCCAACATATTGTGACCGAATACGGGGTTGCTAGTTTGAAGGGACAAAACTTGAGAACCCGGGTGAAGGAACTGATCAGAATCGCCCATCCTGATTTTCGGGATTGGCTGACCTTCGAAGCCCGGAAAATGAACTATATCCCCTAAGAAATTACAAATTGGAGGAGTTAGAAATGAATGATTATCTGGTCCTGCTTTATGAAATCGCCGACGGGATTGCCAAGGTAAACATTAATCGGCCCGAGTCGTTCAATGCAATCAATGCCCAGGTGCTGGTTGAAACGACCCGCCTTTTCAAGCAGCTAGCAGACGACCCCCAAGTGAAAGCCGTGATTCTGGGCGGGGGCAACGAAAAATTTTACGCGGCCGGGGCCGATATCCGTGAAATGATTGATTACTCCCCCGATGAAGCGGAACATTTTATCTCCCTGGTTCACGATGCCATGAATGCGGTCTACAACCTGCGCAAACCAACCATTGCGGCGATTTCCGGGCTTGCTCTCGGCGGCGGTCTGGAACTCACCCTGTCCTGCGACCTGCGCATTGCCGCCGATAATGCGGTTTTCGGCCTGCCCGAAATCAATCTCGGGGTCCATCCCGGCGGCGGCGGCACGCAAATCCTGCCGAAGCTGATTGGGGCTGCCAGAGCCAAGGAATTGGTCTTTTTAGGGGAAATGATCGATGCCAGGACCGCCCTTAACATTGGCCTGGTCAACCGTGTGGTTCCGTTCCCGGATCTGATGCCGGAGGCCCAAAAGATTGCCCGGAAACTCTGCCGCAAACCGCCGGTCGCTCTGGAATTAGCCAAAGAACTGATCAACTGCAGTATGGACCTGGAACGGGATCGCGGATTGGAAAAGGAAAAATACGGCTTTTCCTCGCTCTTTGCCACCAAGGACCAAAAGGAAGGCATGAAGGCGTTTATGGAAAATCGAAGGGCGGTTTTCGCCGGGAGCTGATTGATCAAATGATCTGATTTGCAGGGCATAGCGGGAGGTCGCTGACGCAGCCTCCTCCTATGCCTTTATTTCTGTGCTGGTCGGTCACGGGGTCCCTTTTCATAGGTATCTTCGTAGATAAAGCCCAACGAGCCGCGTTTGGCATGGATCACGATCGGGTCCTGCGTCTCGAACCTTTTATACTCCCACCAGCTCACGGGGATGTCCCATTCTTTCTGGTTTCGTGCCTCAGTCACAACAAACGAATAATAATTACGACTCATTCTTATGCTGTGCGAAAACGACTTTTCTTTAACCATGCCTTCAATTCGAATTTCCGTCTGCCGCCCAGTGTAGTTCAGGCCCGCGTTGGCTGCGATGAACATGAAGACGGCGATTACAAATGGCGTGATCCACAGCGCAGGAAAGAGTATATTTCTAATCGTGGATATTTTTGAATCCGCCGCTTTTCCCGAAAACTTAGGTATATTCTCGTCCGCGATCCGGGGTCCGGCCAGTCGGTATAACGTATCAACCACTTGCGTCATGCTCTTTTTCGTCGCCGTCAGCGAAGCGGTCTCGATCCCTTCCCCGTTTTTAAGAATAAAGTAGACCGTATCCGCGGTTCCCTTCTCATGCCCGAATGCCGCAATATCTGAAATTTCAATGATCTCAAGCGTCCCGGCCAGACCGCTTCGAATATACACTCGTCGGTTGGTAATGACGATCCGATTGAACAACAAGGCGAGCAGCCCGACAACCCCCATGGGGAAGATCAGGATATAAAGGTTAAGGAGATCGTAGCTGCTCCTGGCTCCAAAATCGAAGGTGTTGGGGGATAAGACAGGTAAATAGTAATAGAACATCAACAGCATTAGTCCGGCTGCCCCCGCGAAGAGAAACGCATTCCAGATTAGCGGCCAGATTCGAATCTTGTTCCTGCAAACCACTTTTTCTCCAGGTTCATAATATCGGCAGATAAAAAACACGATCACCCTCCGCAAATGATCCAATTTGCTTTACCGCAAATTATACCAAAAACCCGCAAATCTGCAGGGTTATTTGCTACTCAATCGGATATTCAGGTTCCCCCGCGGCCATCACGTTTCCACCATGCGGAATTAAATTTCTTGTTTTTGTCATCCGCTCCAAATGCCATTATATCGGAATCCAATAAATTTTTTCCCGAATTAGAGACAAGTAGTCCACGCAATGGTACCATAGCAATAACGCGTTTTTGGAATGTCGTTCCAATATGTAAAAGAGGGGGCGGTCGAAGCCAATCCATGAAAGCGTGAACTGGGTCCGGGAGGGATTATCCCGGAATCCGAATCAGAAAGAGAAGCTATCGAAGGGTGGATGGAAACAATGTCGCTACAAAAACAGGCCACAGGCAAGGGGCTGCTCATCGTTCTCCTGCTGGTCGTCGTCATTGCCGGGCTTGCACTGGTCCCCGCGGTGAATCATAATGTCGCTTCCGGAATGAGCCAAATCAGTGCCAGCGGAGAAAAAGCACCCGCAGCCGAACTTGGGACGATCTATGATACGCTGAAGTACAGCCGTTCAATCCATATTCTCGCCATGCTGCTGGTCGGTTTTGGGTTTTTAATGGTCTTTATCCGCAAACATGGCTACAGTTCGATCACCGCTACTTTTCTCGTAGTCAGTGTATCTATTCCCATGTACATGCTTCTGAAAAGCTATGGCGGCGAAGGATACGCGCTGAATACCATCAGTATTGATACCGTTCTTTTTGCGGAGTTTGCCGCAGCAAGCCTTCTAATCGCCATCGGCGCGCCCATGGGCAGGCTCAGAATGGAACAATATTTCCTGATGGCGCTGCTTTTCGTTCCGGCTTACATACTCAATGAATGGCTGATTATGGACAGTGGCTATTTCAACGGTTTTCTCGATACCGGTGGTTCGATCCTGATTCATGCCTTCGGCGCCTATTTTGGTCTTGGCGTGGTTGCCAATTCACTGTCCCGATTCGCCGAAAAACCAGCCTGTGAAAACGATGCTGTCAGCAACCAGTTCGCTCTGCTGGGCTCCATGATTTTGTGGCTGTTCTGGCCCTCCTTTACCAGTGCGATGGTGGCTCCGGAACAGGTGGTGCTGACCGCCATCAATACGATCTTCGCCCTCTGCGGCGCGACCCTGGCGACCTTCATTTTCTCGCGGCTGCTTCGCGGTAAAATCGAAGTGGCGGATATTGCAAACGCAGCGCTCGCAGGCGGTGTCGCGATTGGCTCAGCCTGCAACCTGGTTAATCCGGGGTACGCTCTGCTGATCGGTGTCGCAGCCGGTGCTTTAAGCACATTTGGCTATGCGGTCATCGCACCGAAAGTCGAACAATGGATCCAGGGGACGGATACCTGCGGTGTTCATAACCTGCATGGGATGCCTGGAGTATTCGGCGGGATCACGGCTATCATCGTGACCGGCGCCGCCGGGGTTCAGCTGCTGGCGATTGTGGTAACGGTCGTCCTGGCGTTCGCCTGCGGAAAGATCACTGGTTTGATTGTGAATCTGCTTGGCACCCGTGAGCTGCCTTACAGTGACGAGGAGGAATTCCTCGGCGCCGAGTAAAAACGTAACCCATATCACAAAAAGCATCCCCGGGTGATTCGCTCGGGGATGCTTTTTTACACCTTCGGCTCCCCTCGGATAGGTCGGGAAAGCACTGGGAACAGCAGTGGCCAGCCTTGATAGATGAGTTAGTTGATCAACAAACAGCAAGTGCGGTATATTGGCGATAAGCAGCAATGAAGGATCGGGATGAGCACAATGAAAAAGACCTCATTAAAAAGTGAAAACCTTCCCTCAGGGATAACGGATCTTTTTAGTTCGGCAGCCGATTTGTCCGATGTTATCAGAACGGTTTTTGACGTCGCCATGGACAACATTCTGATCTTGAGCGGAGATGGCCGAATCCTGGAGGCAAACCAGCGGGCGATTGCGTGTTACGGATACAGCAGGGACGAACTGCTCCGAATGCGTTTGCTTGATATCCGCCATCCGAGCACCTGGAATGATTACGAGAGCCAGATGGCGGCTTCTGAACTCAGCGGCGTCTTTTTTGAAAGCCTGCACTGCCGCAAAGACGGAAGCTGTTTTCCGGTGGAGGTGAGTTCTCGAAGTGTCCGGATCGACAGCCACCTGCTTAGGATTCACATTATCCGGGATATCACGGAGCGCCGGAAAACGGAAGCAAGAATCCATCATCTTGCCCATTACGATGCCCTTACCGGGTTGGAGAACCGGGCAAGTATCGCGAGCCGGCTTGAGGAGATTTACAATGAGGCGGCTGCCCAAAAACGATCCTTTGCGGTAGCCGTGATCGATTTGGATCGGTTTAAGCAGGTGAACGACACCTACGGGCATCTGGCCGGGGACGAAGTTCTGCGGCTATCAGCGCAGCGATTTGGCCGTGCTCTGCGACGAGAAGACCGCATTGGCCGGTATGGCGGTGACGAGTTTTTGCTGCTTCAGCAAAACATCACCGGTAAACCGGACGTAGAGGCCTTAATGCTGCGAATAATCCATGAGTTTGACCAACCCTGGGTATTTGAAGGACATCGGTTGTCGGTCGGCTTTTCGGCAGGGATCAGTATATTCCCAAATGATGCGGCCGACCGGGAAGACCTGATTCGGAATGCGGACCGCGCGATGTACGCGGCGAAAAACATTGCGGGAAACAGCTTTATCTTTCACGGCAAGGTCTGAATCAGGCTGCGCTATCAGGTAAAAAACGCCGGCATTCCTAAGAATTCCGGCGTCTTATGGTTTACCCATTTTACCCGTTGTGGTGCTGCCCGCTGTGATCCTGAAGATACTTGGCCGCAAGGTGTTTGAGCAGTTCGTGGTATTTTTCATGCTGACCGATACCGATCCGCTCTTCTTCAAGCGTTTCAAATTGCTCATAAAGGGCATCCTGCGCGGTTTCGTCCAGTACCGAATCCGCCAGCCGGAACAGGATCTGATTTTCCTTTTCAATATGACTGGTCAACAAGCCGATATACTCGCGGCCGGCATCTGAGAAGCGCCGTATCGCGTCATCTGCATTTGAACCTGGTTTCAGACTCTCCACAGCCCCGACCATCGCCTGAATATGGGATCGCCCCTGCTGATGCTCGAACAGCATTTGGCCTATCGGGCCGCCGGTTTCAGGAATCCCCCGCTCCTTTAATACCGGAAACAGAAGGTCTTCTTCCTTGCCATGGTGGCATTTGTCGACAAAGCCTTTGAGAAATCCGATGATTTCCTGAAGATCGGTCAGGTCAACCATGCCTTCCTCAGCGCGGATAAGCGCTTTCTCCAGAATTTCTAGCATCAGGGTCACCGCCCGATGTTCGTCTTTCAACTGTTGGGTTGCCTTCATTTTTAATCCCCCCGCTCGATTTCACTTTTTTCTCTGGACTAACCATTGGAATCCTTAATTGCAGTCTTCTTCATATTCGGCGTTTTCATGACATAGACCGAAAACGGAACGTTCTGCGTCGCCTCCAGCCGATGCGGGATTTGTGCCGGACTTACGACGATGTCTCCGGCGGAAACCACTCCGCTCTCTTCACCCACGGTAACGGTACCCGAACCTTCTACCACTTGAAATAGCACATCAACCGGCGTCTTGTGCATGGGAACCGTTTCGCCCGGCTTAAGTGCCAGCAAAATGATCCCGATTTCAGGCAGATCAACTACCGGTTTACCCTGGATTCCCCATGCCGTCTGCATAAACGGGAGGGCCTCGACGTTGATAACCTTCACTTTGGGTCCCCCCAATCTTTTCGTTTCTATATAGGATTATTAGGATTAATTTTATCTTATATTAAGGTGGGTTGATTGTCAAGTTTTGCTATCCTAATTGTCGCCAAAAGGAAACGCGGTGTTCTTTCACGAACTATGCTATTTGGATATCGCCTTGCTGCTCCTGGCAGTAATCGCTGTATGTCTTTATTTCAAGGTCAAATCTGATCAAACTTCGGACGCGTGAACTGCCGTGTTGCGACGAAGAGGCATTCCTCGGAGCCGAATAGACGAAGAACATGGTTGTTAAAATCCCCGGGCGAATCGGCGATTCGCCCGGGGATGCTTCGCTTTCTACTGCGCCAAAAGCTATTTCTTCCTGCTTTTTTTCTTTGGTTTCTCCGCTTTTCCCTTTTTTACGGGCTTCTTCTCCGCAGCCACCGGCTGCTGTTTTGGAGGTTTTGGCGGTTTAAATTTGTCTCCTGGTTTGATTGGCGCCTTTGCATATCCGCCTGACCCTGTCCCTGGCGGCATTAATCGGCCCCCGTCCTGCGGATTCATGTCTTTCGGATTCTGGGCTTGTATGGCGTCGGCCAGTTTCTCCTTCGCTTCTTCGAGGGAAAGCCCTGAAATGTCAATACCCAGCTTCCCGGCGTCCGCCTTCAAGCGTTCCATCTCCGCCGTTTCAACCCGGGCCTTCGCTTCCTCCTCCGAAAGACCTGTGATATCGATTCCCAGTTCCTTGGCCTTGTCCTCAAACGAAATATCCCCCGGCATCGGGCCTTGCTGCCCCATTTGCGGACCCGGCGGCGGGCCAGGTGGTGAACCCTGCAAACCCGTCCTTTGCGCTGCTCCCGGTTGTTCAACCGCTCCCAAAGCAGGCATCACGCAGGACGCAAGAAAAGCTGCCATAACCGCAACACTGCAAATTGTCTTCATTCTCATCAAATCGGACACCCCCTTAGCGACTTCGTGCTGATCCGCCACATTGTCGCTTCTTCAGGCATATTTCGCCTTCTACTGTAATTATAACAAGAATTGGCGAAAGCATCTCTTTCAAAACCCGTTTCTTACACGCGGGAAACGATCTCTCTCAATCCCGGAAAAGGGCGACCGATTGATGAGTTCGTTGATCAATGGAATGGATGGGGTTGTCAAGTTTTTCTATAACCCTTCATTTCGAAAAAGGGAATGGCGAACTATTCTGCGAATTATACACTTAAATAGCACCGCAGAAACCGCACGGATCCATCGTACGAGGAGGTAATCAACATGAGCCCATCGGCTATCCTGAAGTTCTTAGAGATGGTCGCAAACAACAACCTGAGTGTAAATGCGGCCATGCACCTGGTTGTCTTGGTGGCGCTGGGCGCTGTATTTCTGGTTAAAGACGCTTCCATCCGCAGGCTGCTGTTTCAAGCCTCGGTCAGCATTCTGTTCGTGTCAGTGGCAGCGCACGCGGCAGTTTTTGGCAACCCATTTACCAGCGCAACCTTTAGCCTGCTGGGTATTGCAGCCATCGCCGAATTGGTGTGGTACCGGAATGACGTTGCGCTAAGCGGCAGCCGACTGCAATCGGGACTTTCCCTGGTGTTCATTCTGATCAGTTTATGGTATCCCGACTTCGTCAATAAAAGCGGCGCGGCGACCCTGCTGTTCTCCGCGGTGGGCGTGATTCCATGCCCCACTCTGCTGGCTGGGATCGGTTTGTTGACGCTTGTTTACCGCGGATCAGGGAAACTTCAATACGGAGTCGCCGTGTTTATGGGCTTGCTATACGGGATTATCGGGATCTTTGTATTGAAGGTATACCTGGATGTTGCCTTGCTGCTGCTGGCCGTCATCGCGGTATACATGTATTTCACGGTTAAGCCGGATCAAATCCCGGACTAGAGGTTATTCCACCCAGCGGATCTTCTTTTGAAAATCGGGTTCGGGAAATGCCGGCGGGTCCGGCCAAGATACAGGGTGACCCAGTGGAGTAACCGCAACAATCTGCTTGTTATCGGGAATCTCAAGCAACCATCGCAGGGTCGCTTCGTCCTGGAGCGGCCCGGTCATCCAGCATGTGCCCAGATCAAGGGCGGTTGCTGCCAGCATGATGTTTTCCATCGCCGCACAGCCGGTTTCGAGATGCATTTTCTGCAAACGCGGGTTTTCGTCCATGTCAGCCAGAACGACGATCACGACCGGAGCGCCGCCATAAGTACGAGCATAGGTGCAAAAAGCCTCAGCCGCTTTCCGATCGTCCCAGCCAGCCGTGTATTCTTTTCCGATCCGGCCATAGCTCTCGCCAAGCAATTGTTTTTTCTTGCCCGTAACGACGATAAACTCCCAGGACATCAGATTGCGTCCGGAGGGTGCCGAATGCGCCGCCTCAAGGACTTTCAGAATATCTTCCCTGCTGACATGCTCCGGCTTATAGGCCCGAACTGCACGCCGTTTTTTAATGACTTCAAAGAATTCCATGAATAGGCCTCCCGCACTAAAGTGACTACGTTAATGATAGCTTAGTTTGCAGGTTTGTGGGGGGAATATGCCAAAGCACACGAGTTAAAAACTCGTGTGCTTTGCGAATATACTTCTCAGAAAGCCTGAAAAAGACTGGTACTATCGATAAAAACAGCCTTCGATCCGATTCCCGTTCTTTGGCCGTTTGGTTCCGGCAAAACCAAGATCCTCAAGGTAAAACGGCAGGACCGAAACCGTAATATCCCGGCGGTTGTAAAGGGCATTGGCAATAAAGAGGCTGGTATTGTTGTGCAGAATCATCTGCCACCACTTGGAGACGAAAAACTGCGGCAGGAGGACGGTAATTTCGTCACCGGGGCGGGAGGCGTGTTCTTCTGAATCGATGTATTTGACCAGCGGGCCGACCACTTCCCGGTACGGGCTGTATTTGATGATTAACGGTATATCGGTACTCAGGGCCTGCCATTTCGCTCTAAGCTTATCTGCCTCCCCCGGATATATTTCAACATGAAACGCCTCCACATTCGGGGTCATGCTCCGCGCATAGCGCAAGGCCCGTACCGCCATGGCATTCAGGCTGTCAATCGGAATGATCACATGATGTCGGAACTTCGGATTCAAATCGATCTGACTCAGCCGGTCGTTCGGAATGTCAAGCTGGCTGGCGACCGCTTTGTAATGACCGTGAATCGCTTTCATGACCAGCACGATTACCGGAATGATAAAGACAACGATCCAGGCGCCTTCATTAAACTTTGTAATTCCGAGAATAATAACGGTTACCAGAGTTAAAAACGCGCCCGTCCCGTTGATCAGCGCGTGACTGAACCATTTTTCGTTCTTCAACCGCAGCCAGCGCAGCAGCATCCCGGTCTGCGACAGGGTAAACGATGTAAAAACGCCAATCGCGTACAGCGGAATCAACAGGTGCGTATCCCCTTTAAACGCGACGATCAGAATCAAGGCCAGCAGGCTCAAGATCATAATCCCGTTGTTGAAGTTCAGCCGGTGGCCGCGCATGGCAAACTGCCTTGGGACAAACCGGTCCTGGGCGATTACGGAAAGCAGGGTCGGGAAGCCTGCATAGGCCGTATTTGCGGCCATCATCAGGATCAAGGCGGTCGACGCCTGGATGAAATAGAACATGAAACCGTTCCCGAAGATGGCATAAGCGGTTTGGGCCATCACCGTCATTTCCTTTGAAGGAATGGCGTGAAACGCCTGCGCCAGATAAGCAACGCCGCTAAAAGCAATGATCACGAAAGAAGCCAGCATATAGTACGCCATCTGCGCATTTCGCACAGCGGGTTCCCGGAAATTGGGCACTGCGTTGCTGACCGCCTCAACTCCGGTCAGTGCGCTGCAGCCCGAGGAAAATGCTTTCAACAGCAGGAATACGGTTATCGCGCCCGTTCCCAGGGTCGGGTGCGTCAATCCCAAAGGAATCGGTGTTATGGTTCCGGTGGCATGCCGGTAAAATCCGGCCAGAATCATCACGATAATTCCGATCATAAAAGCATAGGTCGGAATGCTGAAGATCCGCGACGATTCCTTGATCCCTCTAAGATTTCCGAGCGTAACCAACAGGACCAGAACAACGGCCAGTGCGACCCGGTGGTGCTCAAACTGGGGAAAGGTAGAAACGACTGCGGCAGTTCCCGCAGATATTGATACCGCGACCGTGAGAACATAATCCACCGAAAGCGCGGCGCCAGCGATCAAGCCATAATTCTCTCCGAGATTTTCTTTGGCTACGACGTAAGCGCCGCCGCCCCCGGGATATGTCTTGACAACCTGCCGGTAGGATACAATGAGAATCAGCAGCAGAACTATGATGGTTGCGGCTACCTTCGGCATTGCGAGATAGGACAGCATTCCGATGCCAGGAATCAGCACCCAGAGAATTTCTTCAACCGCATAGGCCACCGATGAGATCGCGTCGCTTGAAAGAATGGGCATGCCCCATAATACACTGAACCGCTCATCGCTCAACCGGCTGGTCTCCAACTTCCGCCCGAATAACCATCGTCTGAATTGGGTCCCCACGTTCCGCCACTCCCTTACGCCTTACGCATCTGAAAAAGGCCGGACAAAATAGCCCTTCCCGCACCTTCATAGTACCTTTCGTTAAGGTCAAATCTCTGTAAGAAGATGTGAAAAGGGCGTAAAAATACTATAAAAATGTCTGATCCAAAAGATCGGCTATACGAGCCAGTAAAAAGCCTTCATAGAATCGCCGATGTTAATCGAGCAAGACAAAATCCAATCAGGAAGAACTGCCGGTTCGGGCGGTCAGGCTCTTTGTTGCGGCTGCTCCTGAATCCGCATCCGGTACCCTACCCCGGGTTCGGTAATGATATAAATCGGTTGATTGGGATTGGGCTCGATTTTTTTCCGGAGCTGACCGACATAAATCCGCAGATAGTGGGTTTCCTTTTCAAAACCTTTCCCCCATACGGCGTTCATTAATTGCTTATGGGTGATGACTTTCCCAACATTTACGGCCAGCAGCTTCAAGATTTCATATTCGGTCGGGGTCAGTTTCAGGGGCGTGTTCCCCAGCATAACCTGACGGTGAGCAATGTCCAGAGTCAACTCACCGTTTGAGATCAGCGGTTCATCCTTAGTATTGGTGGCATGCCGGAGCGCTACCCGGATCCGCGCCATGAGTTCACCCATGCTGAATGGTTTCGCCAGGTAATCGTCCGCACCGCGATCCAGGGCTTGAATCTTATCCTTTTCCTGTTCCCGCACCGATAATACGATAATCGGGGTTGAACTCCACTCTCGAATGCGGGTAATGAATTCCTCGCCGCTTAGATCCGGCAATCCCAAATCAAGCACGATCAGATCCGGCCGGTCCATGGCGGCCCGCTCCAGCCCTTCACCGCCGCTGCAGGCCAGAATGCAGTCATAACCGTGCGCCTTCAGACCGACTTGCAGCAGGCGCCGGATTTCCGGTTCATCATCGACAACCAGGATTTTTGCCCCGTTAATCATCGGATTCACCTGCCTCACCGGTGGCGATTTCATTGGGTAGCGTCGCATCCATCGGAATGGAAAACGTGACCGCGGCACCAATAGCAGCCCGGTTTTCCGCCCGAATTTTCCCGCCGTGTTCCTCAATGATCGCTTTACAAATGGAAAGACCCAGTCCGGTCCCGCTGACGTGCCGGTCCGAATTCAGCCGGTAGAACTTGTCAAACACCTTTTCTTCATCGCCGGGATCAATGCCCTGGCCCTGGTCATCGATGGTAATCCAGACCTGACCGTCTCCGGCCGTTACCAGAATCCCGACTTCACTTCCCGGCAGTGAATACTTGACAGCATTGTCCAACAGATTGGTCAGCACCTGTTCAATCAAAGCGAAGTCGAGCCGCAGCAGCGGTATCCCGGGCGATATATCGACGTTCAGCGGCCTTCCGGCCAGCAGTTCCGCGTTTTCGCGCAGCGATACCCCGATTAAATCCTGTACATCGCACCAATCCTTCTGAAGCTTTAAAAAACCGCTTTCCAGCCGGGCCATATCCAGAAGGTTGCCGATGACGCGGTTCATTCGGGCTGCGCCCCGCTTGATCGACTGAAGCAGTGTGCTGCGTTCCTCTTTCGAATACAGCTCGGCATCCTCGATGAGGCTGGTTACGGCTCCGGTAATGGACGACAGCGGCGTACGCAGGTCGTGTGAAATAGAATTAAACAATGCCGTCCGAAGGCGCTCGCTTTCGGCCAGATTACGGGCAGCCTGCGCTTCGGCGGCCAGTTTCAGCCGGCCGATGGTCAGGGCCAGCAGCCCGGCTACCGCCTCCACCAAATCCCTTTGTTCGGGCGTTAAATAGGCTTCCTTTAATTTGATCCCCATAACGCCGTAAATTTGGAGCTCCGCCTTGATTGGCACATACATGCCCGCGGCGCCGGATAAGGTGGATGTGCCGGCTCCAGTCGTCTGATCATGCAGAAACGCCCAGTTCGCCGCCTCCAATTCTCTTGGATCCTGGGCCATTTCACTCAACGGTTGGCTGACCGCAAGCATCTGCAGGTGTTCATTCGGGCCTTCGACCATCAGGATCGCCTCTCCCTCCAGGGTTCGGGCCATATAATCGACCACTTTTTCGGCCAGAGCATCCAATTCGGCTACAGCAGCAATTTCCCGGGCGATATTGTAGAGCGCTCTGGTACGGTGTTCCCGGATACGGGTTTCCTCAACCCGGTACTGCAGTCTTTGAGCGATGGTACCCGTGGTGATGGCAACGATCAGGAAGACCGCAAAGGATAGAAGATAGCGTAAATCGTCCACGGAAAGATGATGAACCGGCGGCACAAAAAACAGATCCAGGGCTAATACGCCGACCAGCGACGCCATAACGGACAGCCCAATATTATATTTCGCCGATGCGTACAAAACGGGCAGCAAATAAAACAGAGCGATATTGGTAATACCCAGGGTTTCTCCGCCCAACCTCCCGATCACGGTGACCGTGAGAATCTGAAGTAAAATCCAGACATACGGCATGGCTTTCTTGCGTCCCGGGTTCGGCCGGATTTTGACGCCCTGCTCTTTCGGCGCGGATTCCCCGGGGATAATATGGACACTCATCCCGGTGCTGCCGCGTATGATTTCATCCACGATAGAAGGCCGGAACCGTTCAAGCCATTTTGGCCGGATCGGTTTCCCAAGCACAATTTGGGTCACATTCCGTTCACCCGCCAGGGCCAGGATTTCATTCGCGATATCCTGACCGGTCAGGGTGACGATCTCGGCCCCGAGCTTTTCCGCCAGCCGGATATTCTGCGCCAGACTTTCCGCGGCTTTCGGGTTTTGCGGAGCTACCCGGGGTGTTTCCACATAGGCGACGATCAGCTCGGCCCGTAAGCTCGCAGCCATTCTTCGGGCACGGCGCAGGACATGAACCCCGAAGGGACTGCTGCTGATACACGCGAGGACGCGCTCACCGACCGGCCATGGGCCAGCGATGCCGTGACCGCGCCGGTACTCTTCCATGCGCTGGTTCACCGCCTGAGCAGCCTGGCGCAGGGCGAGTTCGCGCAGCGCGTTCAAATTTCCGGGACGGTAAAACTTTCGCAGCGCGCGGGCTGTCATCTCAGGCGCGTAAACCTTGCCTTCCTGCAGCCGCTGGACCAGCTCTTCGGCGGGAATGTCGATCAGGTGAACCTGATCAGCATTTTCCAGCAGGCGGTCCGGGATGGTGTCTAGAACTCGTATCCCCGTAATTTGGGCAACAATGTCATTCAGGCTCTCCAGATGCTGAATATTCAAGGTGGTGTAAACGTTAATACCGGCGGCCAGCAGTTCCTCGATGTCGTCACAGCGATGCGTATGCCGGGATCCCTCCAGGTTCGTATGCGCCAGTACATCGACCAACGCCAGCTGCGGCCGTCTTGCAATCAGGGCATCCAGATCCATTTCAGCAACGGTTCCGCCGCTGACGTCCCGGGAGCGCGAATCGACGCGGGGAATCCCGCTGGCAAGAGCCTCCGTCTCCGGCCGGCCGTGGGTATCAATCCAGCCGATGACCACGTCCCATCCTTCGGCCAACCGCTCATGCGCCGCCTGCAACATAGCATAGGTTTTTCCGGCGCCAGCCGCTGCGCCCAAAAACACGGTCAATTTCCCGCGAACTTCGCGTTTGCCGCGCCCCATAACGACTTCCAACCCGTTTTTCACGCCTTCAAGCATCAGGAACACCCTCTTCCACTTTCATCGTAGCTTGAACCGTCGTCAATTGTCTGTAAGAAGAATGCGGATGGATGTAAAATAAGTGTAAAAAAGGCGTAATAGGCGGCAGGCATGGCGAAACAGTCCGTTTTAAATGGGCAGAAATGTGGCTGGACGATATGCGTATAATACGGTAATCTTTGTCGGCTGGCCATTGTAGTTCCGCCGGGACACAGAAGTCCCCGCGGTGTCCGCGAACACCGGTCGAACTTTCTTTCAACCGATTTCATTTTCTAATTATTTAGATCGAATCAACCTGAATGAAGGCCGGCGCCAACGCTGGCCTTTTTTAATAGCGGTCTGGCAAAATCCATGGGAATTGCTTAAAACGCGGCGAAATCCTCGAGGTATGTGTTCAGCACCGTATATTTACCGTTTAACTTGTTAACTTCAAAACGCAGGAAAAGGGGCTTTCCCCCGCCGACCGGAGTCAGTTTTTCAATGACTTCCATGTGATCCAGGGTGGAATACATCAGGGACTTTTCAAATGCGATGCTGTGGAACCGATTCTGTCTCTGTGACGTGGCGGTGATCCGTTCCAATCTGGGAATCACCGTGCCGTCGAGCATCTTCCGATTCGTTTCGCTGCCCATCGCACGAGCCGCTGTAAAATCATACCGGGCGACGGCTTCCGCATAGCGCTGCCCGAAGTCCAACAGCGGAATTGGCTTTTCGGTAAGGTTTGGGCCCGGGTAATAGGTATAACTGGCGTAAATCAGGGCCAACACAATCAGGGTAAGCAGTCCGGCATGTCTCCATCGAATTTTCACGGTACCTCATTGCCTTTCCTTCTTTCGATTAGTATTGCCGAGAATTGCCTGGGACTATAGATTAAATGCAGACATCCAGTTTTATCGCCTCGCCTTGCGCGCTGCACCTGACAAAAAAGAGCCCGTTTCCCGGGCTCTTCAGGATGTTTTTGCTTCGCGGGTCACTTCCCTAGCGCCGCGTCACAGGATTGTTTTTTTCGTCATACCAGGCAATCAGGCGCTCCAGATACCTGGATTTCATTTGCCTGCTGGCGAGCGCCTGTTTGATCGGAGGCAAGCGCAGCACCACAGATAAGATGGCTGCCATCGCGCGGTGACTGGCAAACGCCTGCTGATCAAAAATCAGATTCTGCAGTGTTCCCCGTTCAATAGCCATCACCACAACCCGGTGGGTGGAATTGACCGGCGTAATCACCCGTTGGGCCCTGGGGGCCAGATGAATCAGTTCGTGGGCGCAGGAGCGGACGCATACCCCACAGCCCAGACAGACTTCCTCATCGAGTTTCGCTTTCTTTTTCCGGGGATCGTGCGGATCATTCGCCGAAACCAGGGTCATGGCCTCCACCGGACAGATGGCCACACATTTCCCGCAGCCATTACAGCGATCGATATCCAATTTCGGGACAAAATTCGTGGTATGAATCGGGTTCAAAAAGCCGAATCGCCGGGCAGCAATCAGTGCTTCACAGCAGCAGCCGCAGCAGTTGCAGATGAAATTCACGCCACGGCGGACGTTATCGCCAATCTGAACCAGATTATGTTCGTAAGCCTGCTGCAGCAGTTCCATGCATTCCGATTTTTCAACCTCCCGCGCGATCCCATGCATGGTCAGCGAGCGGCCGGTGTTGTTGAAGGTCATGCAGATGTCCATGGGCGCATCACACGCCCGGCCAATATGCTGCATTTTGTGTCGGCAATAACATAGTCCGACGCCAATGTGCGGGGAGGTTTGAATGATTTCGGAAGCGCGTTCATAGTCCAAAATCGTGACGGCATCGTCATTGGTCAGAACCGGTTCCTGAACGAAAGCGCGTACAATCCCGGTTTCCCCGTGGCAGAAAAGCTCTTTGATAAAGTCCTCTTCGACATTCATGTACTGGTAGTACAGCTCGCTTAACAGCTTCTGGTCAATATCCCCGCGGGTCCGCATTAGAGCAAACTCGAAGAACCCAGCCATCGGCGGCGGAATAATGTATCGCTGAACACCGTTATCATCGACATCCAAAAGCAATCCCCGTCCGGCCAGGTTCTCCAGGGTCTTTTGCGCTGTGACCGAATCCGTTTTCCATACCTGGGCAGCCGTATCCACGGTAAACGGTTTGATAGGCAGCAGCGCGACCATTTGCGCTTCCCGCTCCGAAAAGAGAAGACTAAGGATTTTATATAAGGTTTCGCCCGGAGGGACTCCCTGCGGCATTCTGTTTAACCGGTCGATCAACCGGGCATAGCCCTGTCGGGTGGAGTGATGCGCCACCGCCTTCACCTCGATTGCAAAAAGTTTCTGTACTCATTATACGTTTGTTGATATACCCGGAAAACCCAAAATATCGAGTTTTTTATGTCTAAAAATGCCCGAAACGCAGAATCATCTTCTGGTCTCGCCGGTCACTGCCGAAATATTCGCCGATAATCGGCTATTCTTCGTCGTCCATAAAATGATTATTCCCCTTTTCGAAATCGAAAGAACGCTGCAGTTCGAGTTTGAAGCCGCGCACAAAGACCGCCGGTCTGGCGTCAAAGCCATTCCGGCGGTCTTTTAGGTTTCTTTTCCACCAAGTCTAGTCTTCGGTTTTTGGGGTCACTGTGTCCCGTTTCAGCAGCAGGTAGTTCATTGCATCCACCATCGCCTGCCAGGAGGCTTCGATGATATTCTCCGAGACGCCGACCGTGTTCCAATTGTCCTTCTGGGTTGCCGATTCGATCAGAACCCGGACCTTGGCGGCGGTGCCGTCCTTGCCATCCAAAACGCGGACTTTGTAGTCTGCCAGACGCATCTCGTCGATCGCCGGGTAGTGAACCGCCAGGGCTTTGCGCAGAGCGTTATCCAGCGCGTTGACCGGACCGTCCCCTTCCGCGGCGGTGTGTACCGTTTGACCGTCGACGGCAAGCTTGATCACGGCTTCCGAGGTTATCAGGTTATCCTCGCGTTTTTCAATGATAATGCGAAGGTTCTGAAGGGCAAAGTAGTCCTTGTATTGTCCGAACGCTTTTCGGAGCAGCAGTTCCAACGAGGCTTCGGCCCCTTCGAACTGGAAGCCTTCATTCTCCAGTTCCTTGATCTGATTGATAATCCTGCGGGTTTCGGCGTCGTACTGGTTGACGTCGAGGTTTAGCTCTTTCGCCTTGTACATCAAATTGGAAGTGCCTGAAAGCTCTGAGACCAACACCCGTCGGTAATTGCCCACGGCCTCGGGATCGATATGCTCATAGGTCTGCGAATTCTTCAGAATCGCGCTGACATGAATCCCCGCTTTATGCGCGAAGGCACCGTGCCCAACGAAGGGGTGGTTGCTGTGATGCGGCATATTGGCCACTTCACTGATGTATCGCGAAACCTCGGTCAGTTTTCTCAACCGCCCCGCCGGCAGGCACGAGCAGTTCATTTTCAGTTCGAGATTCGGAATAATCGCGCACAGATCGGCATTGCCGCACCGCTCGCCATAGCCGTTCATGGTCCCCTGCACCTGGGCCGCGCCATGCCGGACCGCCGCAATTGAGTTGATCACAGCCAGGCCGCTGTCATTGTGCGCATGAATTCCAATCGGGCAGTTTACCTTTGCTTTGACGTCATCGATGATGTTTTCGAGATCCCAGGTCAAGGTACCGCCATTGGTATCACACAACACGATCCAATCCGCTCCGGCCGATTCCGCCGCCTGGCAAACCTTCACCGCATACTCGGGGTTCGCCTTGTAACCGTCGAAGAAATGCTCCGCGTCAAAGATCGCCTCAATCCCGCGTTCCTTTACAAACCGGATGGTGTCGCTGACCATAGCCAGATTCTCTTCAAGCGTTGTTTCCAGGGCTTTCTCCACGTGAAAGTCCCAGGCCTTTCCGAAGACGCAGACAGCCTTAACACCAGAATCGACCAGGGTTTTAATGTTTGCGTCCTGCTCCACCGGTACGCCGGCTCTGCGCGTGCTGCTGAACGCTGTCAGTTTGGCATGCGTCAGGCCAAGCTGTCCCGCCATCCCGAAGAACTCCATGTCTTTGGGATTGCTGCCCGGCCATCCGCCTTCGATGTAATCAACACCGAGCTTATCAAGCCGCTTGGCGATTTTCACCTTGTCCTGAAGGGAAAGTGCCATCCCTTCGCCCTGTGAGCCATCACGCAGGGTGGTGTCATAAATAAAGATCTTTTTCAGCTTCGAATCCCCACTGCCCATCACCTCAACTATATTCTTTCCGCAACGAGAGAACCCATTTCTTCCGTGTTGACCAGCTTAGTGCCGTCTTCATGGATATCCGGGGTCCGGTAGCCATCCGCAAGGACTATGCGAACCGCGGCATCCACCGCCTTCGCTTCCTTGCTCAGGTTAAAGGAGTATTCCAGCATCATTGCGGCCGACAGAATCGTGGCCAGCGGATTGGCTTTCTTCTGGCCCGCGATGTCGGGAGCCGATCCGTGCGACGGCTCATAAAGGCCGACTTGACCACCGATCGAAGCAGACGGCAGCATGCCGATAGATCCGGTCAGCATTGAGGCTTCGTCGGTCAGAATGTCGCCGAACATGTTATCGGTCACAATCACATCGAACTGGCGCGGGTTGCGGATCAGCTGCATCGAACAGTTATCAACATACATATGGGTCAACTCAACATCCGGGTAGTCCTTAGCGACTTCCACGATGGTCTCACGCCACAGCCTGGAGGTTTCCAGTACATTGGCCTTATCAACGGAACAAAGCTTCTTACCGCGTTTTCTGGCCGCATTAAAGGCAAACCGGGAAATACGGATAATTTCCTGGGTCGAGTATTCGTTCACATCAGCCGCGACTTCGCCGTCAGCCGTTTTTTCGCGCCATTTCTTCCCGAAATAGATGCCGCCGGTCAGTTCGCGGACCACCAGAATATCGACACCTTCAAGCACCTCGGGCCGCAGCGTGGACGCCTGGACCAGTTCCGGAAACAGGAAGCAGGGCCGCAGATTGGCATAGAGCCCCAAATGCTTGCGCAGCGGCAGCAGCGCGCCGACTTCGGGGCGCAGTTCGGTCGGCAGGTTTTCCCACTTCGGCCCGCCGATCGCACCAAGCAGCACCGCCTGGCTGGTCTGGCACAGCTTCAGGGTTTCCGGAGGCAGCGGGTGACCGGTTGCGTCATACCCCGCACCCCCGACCGGCGCTTCCTCAAAGCTAAACTGATGACCATATTTCACGCCAACGGCTTTCAACACTTTCACGGCTTCCGGAACGATCTCTACGCCAATCCCGTCACCGGGGAGCACAGCGATTTTATACATTACTTATTCACCTTCTCATTCACGTAGTTGATCAGCCCGCCCTTGTCCATGATCTGCATCATGAATTCGGGGAACGGCTCCGCCTGGTAGGTTTTGCCCGTGGTCAGGTTTTTGATGGAGCCGGATTTGATGTCGACATCCAGTTCGTCACCTTCGCTGATTTCATCAATGCATTCAGGACATTCCAGGATCGGCAGCCCGATATTGATCGAATTGCGGTAAAAAATCCGGGCAAAAGAGCGGGCCACAACCACAGCCACACCGGCCGCTTTGATCGCGATCGGGGCGTGCTCGCGGGAACTGCCGCAGCCAAAGTTTTTGTCTGCGAGGATCAGATCGCCGGGCTTAACAATGTTCGGAAACTGGGGGTTGCTGCTATCCTCCATGCAGTGTTTCGCCAATTCTTTCGGGTCCGCGGTATTGAGATACCGGGCCGGGATGATCGCGTCGGTATCGACGTCCTTGCCGAATTTATAGACTTTGCCGATGAGACCCATCTATTCCACCTCCCACGGGGGCGTGATTTTACCGGTTAAGGCTGATGCCGCCGCAACAGCCGGCGAGCAGAGGAAGACCTCGCTGCCCGGGTCGCCCATGCGGCCGACGAAGTTCCGGTTGGTCGTCGCCAGGGCTCTTTCGCCCTTGGCCAGAATGCCCATATGGCCGCCCAGGCAGGGACCGCAGGTCGGTGTGCTGACGGCTGCGCCGGCTCTAATGAAATCCTCGATGAAGCCGCGATTCATGGCCTCCAGGTAGATCTCCTGAGTGCCTGGAATCACAATGACCCGAATATTGCTGCTGACCTTTTTGCCGCGCAGAATATTGGCCGCAATTTCGAGGTCTTCCATCCGGCCGTTGGTGCAGCTGCCGATGATCACCTGGTCAATCACAGTCCCGGCTACTTCGCTGACCGGAGCCGTGTTTTCCGGAAGGTGCGGCTTCGCGATGACCGGTTCCATATCGCTGACGTCGTAGGTTCGCACGTCGATGTACTTCGCATCGTCATCGCTGGCGTAGAATTTATAGGCGCGCTTGGCCCGGTCTTTGACATAGGCTTCGGTAATGGCATCCGGCGCGAAGATGCCGTTTTTGCCGCCGGCTTCGATCGCCATATTGGCCATGGTCAGCCGGTTGTCCATCGAAAGCGCTGAAATCACAGGGCCGGTAAATTCCATGGCCATGTAGCGGGCGCCATCGACGCCGATGTCGCCAATCGCGCGCAGAATCAGGTCCTTGCCGCTGACATACTTCGGCATTTCGCCGGTGAAAACGAATTTGATCGTATCCGGGACCTTGAACCAGGCTTCGCCGGTCGCCATGGCTGCCGCCATGTCGGTGGAGCCAACGCCGGTGGCAAAAGCGCCCAGCGCCCCGTAGGTGCAGGTGTGGCTGTCGGCGCCGATCACCAGGTCACCCGGAAGCACGAGACCTTCCTGCGGCAGCAGGCAGTGTTCCACGCCCATCTTGCCAACTTCGAAGTAATTCTCAATCTCAAATTTGCGGGCGAAATCCCGCATCACCTTGCACTGCGCCGCCGACTTGATGTCTTTGTTGGGGGCGAAGTGGTCCGGAACCAGCATGATCCGGCTCCGGTCAAACACTTTGTCGAGTCCGAGCCGGTGGAACTCTTCAATCGCCACCGGTGCGGTAATGTCGTTGCCCAGAACGACGTCAACCTTGCAGTTGAGCAATTCGCCCGGACGGACCTGGTTTTTTCCCGCATGGGCCGCCAGGATTTTCTCGGTAATGGTCATCCCCATGACGTTCCTCACTCCTTCTCCTGCGAGCCGTGAGCCGGCTTGCTGATTTCATATGCGGCTTTATTAATCCCATTCAGGTATGCCATCACACTGGCCTCAACGATATCGGTCGATACGCCACGGCCGGTAACGGCAAGGTTTTCCCCCACTTTTATCTTGGCGATCACCTCGCCAAGCGCATCCTTGCCGCCAGTTACGGCATTCAGCTTATATTCGACCAGGGTTCCCGGCAAGCCGGTAATTTTATCAATGGCTTTACAGGCCGCTTCCATCGGACCGTCCCCGCAGGCCGCCTCTTCGGCGATCCCATTGTTGCTCTCCAGGCCGACCGTCGCGGTCGGCACCACGGTGCTGCCGCCGGTAAAGTGCAGATAATGCAGCCGGTACCGTTCCGGAACCACGCCGACATAATCGCCCACGAGGGCTTCCAGGTCCTCGTCGGTGATCTCCTTTTTCTTATCCGCCAGATCCTTGAACCGGTTAAACGCTTTTTCCAGGTCCGCATCGGGCAGTTCGAAGCCCAGTTCTTTCAAGCGCTCCCCGAAGGCGTGACGGCCGGAATGCTTGCCGAGCACCAGTTCGCTGCGGTGCAGCCCGATCAGTTCCGGACTCATGATTTCATAGGTGGTCCGGTTCTTTAACATCCCGTCCTGATGAATGCCCGACTCGTGCGCAAAGGCGTTTTTGCCAACCACCGCCTTGTTGGGCTGGACCGGCATACCGGAGAGTGAACTGACCAGGCGGGACGCCCGATAGATTTCCTTGTGATTAATGCCGACTTCCTTGCCGAACACCGATTTTCGGGTATACAAGGCCATCGCCAATTCTTCCAGGCTGGCATTCCCAGCCCGCTCGCCGATGCCGTTAATGGTGCATTCCACCTGGCGGGCGCCGTTTCGGACCGCGGCCAGCGAATTGGCCACCGCCAACCCGAGGTCGTTATGGCAGTGCACCGAAATAATCGCTTTGTGAACATTGGGAACCCGCTCCATCACGGTGCGGATAAAGGCTCCGTATTCCTCGGGTTCGGCATAGCCGACAGTGTCCGGCAGGTTCACCACGCCGGCTCCGGCATCAATAACCGCTTCGATCACCTGACAGAGGTAATCGATGTCGCTGCGCGAGGCGTCTTCGGCCGAAAACTCGACATCCGAAGTCAGGCTGCTGGCAAACCGGACCGCGTCGGCGGCTTGCTGAAGTACCTGCTCGCGGGTCTTCTGCAGTTTATATTTCAGGTGAATGTCTGACGTGGCCAGGAAGGTGTGAATCCTCGGCCGCTCAGCGAATTTCACCGCATTATAGCATGCCTCGATATCGCCTTTTGTCGCGCGGGCCAGACCGGCGATGACCGGTCCTTTTACGTTTTCGGCAATCATCTTGACACCTTCAAAATCGCCGCGTGACGCGATCGGAAAACCGGCTTCGATGACATCCACGCCAAGGCGCGCCAGTTGTAATCCGATCTCCATTTTCTCTTTGAAATTCAGGCTGACCCCCGGACTCTGTTCCCCGTCCCGAAGGGTGGTATCAAATATGTAAATCCGGTTAGACACGGGTTTCACTCCATTCTAATTACAAGCCTTCCCCACGGGTTACGTGGGGAAGGCCTTGAACAGATCAAATCAATTCGCCCCGTAACGGTTTGGGGTTCGCTTTATTTTTTATTGCCCAGCCACGGCATCATGGCACGAAGGTCGGCGCCGACACTTTCGATGAGGTGCTCTGAGCCCTGTTTCTTCAGCGCATTGTAGACCGGCCGGCCGATCTGATTTTCCAGGAGCCACTCGCGGGCAAAGGAACCGTTCTGGATCTCTTCCAGTACGGCCCGCATTTCATCGCGGGTGTCCTGGGTAATAATCCGGGGACCGGTAACCAGGTCGCCGTACTCGGCGGTGTCGCTGATCGAGAAGCGCATTTTGGAAATGCCGCCTTCGTAAATCAGGTCAACAATCAGTTTCAGCTCATGCAGGCACTCGAAGTACGCGATCTCCGGCTGATAGCCCGCTTCCACCAGGGTGTCGAAGCCAGCCCGAATCAGTTCCGAAACGCCGCCGCAAAGCACACACTGTTCGCCAAAAAGGTCGGTTTCGGTTTCTTCTTTGAAGGTGGTTTCAATGACGCCCGCACGGGTTGCGCCGACCGCTTTTGCAAAAGCGAGCGCGATGTCACGGGCCTGGCCGGTGAAGTCCTGTTCCACCGCGATGATCGCAGGAACGCCAGCGCCTTCTTCATACTGACGGCGTACCAGATGGCCCGGTCCTTTCGGAGCGACCATGAAAACGTCGACATTAGCCGGCGGAGTAATCTGGCCGAAGTGGATGTTGAAACCGTGGGAGAAACCCAGCGCATTGCCCGGCTTCAGATACGGCGCGATCTTCTCGCCGTACACCTTCGACTGAAGGGTATCCGGGACCAGGATGTGAATAATATCCGCCGCTTTGGCCGCTTCGTCAACGGTCATCGGGGTAAGGCCATCTTTCTTAACCAGGTTCCATTCATATTCTGTCACTTCATCCACCGGTTCACGCAGGCCCACGATCACTGTTAGACCGCTTTCGTGCGCATTGCGCGCCTGAGCGTGACCCTGACTGCCGTAACCGATGACGGCGATTGTCTTGCCTTTCAGCACCTCGAGATTTGCATCGGCATCATAATACATTTTTGCCATGTTACGTTAGACCTCCAAACATAGTATTTTCATTACTCAGGTTGATTCTATTGCCAGACCCTATGATTTAGGTCCTCGCACCATGGATACTTTCCCGGTCCGCACCAGCTCGAGCATGCCGAACGGCCGGAGCGATTCCTCGATCGCGTCAATCTTGCTTTCGTCTCCGGTTGCTTCGATCATCAGCGTAGCACGGCCGATGTCCACAATCCGGGCCCGGAAGATATCAACAATCTGCATGATCTCCGCTCGGGCCGCAGGATCGGCCTTCACCTTGATCAGGACCAGTTCCCGATCGACGGTCTCCTCACTGGTCACGTCCATGATCTTGATGACTTCCACCAGCTTGTGCAGCTGTTTGGTCACCTGCTCAAGAACGCCCGCGTCCCCTTCGACCACAATCGTCATGCGGGAAACATCCGGCTCCTCAGTCCGGCCGACGGCGAGGCTGTCAATATTGTATCCGCGGCGGCGGAACAGGCTGGCCACCCGGGTCAGAACGCCTGGATGGTTCTCAACGGTCACGGATAGCGTGTGTTTCATTAACAGTCGTCACCTCCGAACATGTTGCTGATGCTGTCTCCCGGGGCTACCATGGGAAATACGTTTTCTTCGCGGGAAACCACAAAATCGATCACAACTGGCCGCCCTTCTGAAAGCAGCGCTTTCTCAAGGGCTGGCACGACATCTTCGGCTTTCTCTACCCGAATGCCGATCGCGCCGTAGGCTTCAGCCAGCTTGACGAAATCAGGCTGCAGCTGGATGTCGGAATGGGAATAGCGGCGATCATAGAACAGTTCCTGCCACTGGCGCACCATCCCGAGAAACTGGTTATTCAGAATGCATACCACGATTGGCAGACATTGCTCCACCGCGGTGCACAGCTCCTGGATATTCATCTGAATGCTGCCGTCACCGGCGATATCGATCACCCGGGCATCCGGACAGCCAATTTGGGCGCCGACCGCTGCCGGCAAGCCGAAGCCCATGGTGCCCAATCCGCCTGAAGTGACAAAGCTTCTGGGCTTATCGTATTTAAAGTACTGCGCCGACCACATCTGATGCTGTCCCACTTCCGTGGTAATAATGGCATCGCCCTTGGTCACTTCATAGATCTTTTCGATGACGAACTGCGGCTTGATCGGCTGATCCGGTGATTGCTCGCCATAACTCAACGGGAAATCCCGCTTCCAGGTTGCAATCTGCGAATGCCAGTGACTGCGCTCGGAAACGCTCTTGACCCTGGGCAGCAGTTCCTGAAGCACCTGTTTTACGTCGCCGACGATCGGCACGTCCACACAGACGTTTTTCCCGATTTCAGCCGCGTCGATGTCAATGTGAATCACCTTGGCGTGCGGCGCGAAGGTATCCAGCTTGCCAGTAACCCGGTCGTCAAAGCGAACCCCGACCGCAATAATCAGGTCGGTTTCATTGATCGCGTAGTTGGCGTAACGGGTCCCATGCATCCCCAACATACCCAGGGACAGCGAATTTGTTCCTGGGAAGCCGCCCATGCCCATTAGGGTGGTCGTTACCGGGATCTGCGCTTTCTCCGCCAGTTCTTTCAGTTCCCCTGCCGCATCGGAGCTGATGACACCGCCCCCGGCATAAATAATCGGTTTTTCCGAGGCATCAATCGCCTTGGCGGCATTGATGACCTGACCGATATTCGGATAGCGAAGGACCCGGTACCCGCGCATCTTGACCTCGGCCGGATACCCTTCGTAATCGATAATGCCACTCATGACGTCCTTGGGAAGGTCGACCACTACCGGGCCAGGCCGGTTGGTCCGAGCGATATGAAAAGCTTCTTTGATCACCCGGGCGACATCTTCAGTCCGCTCGACCAGATAGTTATGTTTGGTAATGGGCAGCGTGATTCCGGTAATATCGGCCTCCTGGAACGCATCCCGGCCGATCATCGGCACCGGTACCTGTCCGGTCAGGCAGACGATCGGCACCGAGTCCATCCACGCATTCGCGATCCCCGTCACCAGATTGGTCGCGCCCGGGCCGGACGTGGTCAGGCAGACCCCAACCTTGCCAGTGGTTCGGGCATAGGCGTCCGCCGCATGCACCGCGCCCTGCTCGTGCCGGACCAGAACGTGCTTCAAGTCGGAGTGATACAGTGCGTCGTAGATCGGCAAAGCCTGCCCGCCCGGGTAGCCAAAGATTACGTCAACGCCTTCCTCTTTGAGGGCTTGCAATAAAATGTTCGCACCGCTTAGTTTCATCGCTCTCCTCCAAAACCTTGTAGTGCCAGTCTTACGACTGGAATAGATGATTACTTATCGAAAACTGCACCCGTGGCCGCGGATTGGACCCGCTCGGCATAACGGCGCATGTATCCTGTCGTGATATTCGGCTGGCGCGGTTTCCATTCCGCTTTGCGTTTTGCCATTTCGGTTTCGTCGATCAAGAGATCCAGCTTACGGCCGGGAATGTCGATACTAATCAGGTCGCCTTCCTTGACCAGCGCAATCGGTCCGCCGGAAGCCGCTTCCGGCGACACGTGGCCGATCGAAGCTCCTTTGGTCGCACCGGAGAACCGGCCGTCTGTGATCAGGGCGACATCCTTATCCAGCCCCATACCGGCGATCGATGCGGTCGGCGAAAGCATTTCCCGCATGCCGGGGCCGCCGCGCGGTCCTTCGTAACGGATCACGATCACATCGCCTTTATTGATTTTGCCGCCGATGACGGCCGCAAACGCATCTTCCTCAGATTCAAAGACTCGGGCAGGTCCCTTATGTACCAGCATCTCAGGGGCCACCGCACCCTGCTTCACCACCGCGCCATCCGGGGCCAACGAGCCAAACAACGCGGCAAGACCGCCGGTCTTGCTGTACGGGTTGTCAAGCGGCCGGATAACATCATTGCGGAACGCTCTCGCCCGGTCGATGTTTTCCTGCACCGTGCGCCCGGTAACCGTGATCAGGTCTGTATTCAGCAGGCCGGCTTCGCTCAGCCGCTTCATGACCATCTGTATGCCGCCATTTTGATCGAGATCCTCAATGAAATCAGTACCCGCCGGGTCCAGCTTGCACAAATGCGGCGTTTTCGCGCTGACCTGGTTGACCATATCCAGGTTGAGCTTCACCCCGGCTTCATTCGCAACCGCAAACAGGTGCAGCACGGTATTGGTCGAGCAACCGAGGGCCATATCCATGGTCAGCGCATTGGCAAACGCCTTTTCGCTCATAATGTCCAAGGGCCGGATGTTTTGCTCCCAAAGCTTCATGATCTGCATGCCGGCGTGTTTGGCCAGACGAATCCGGGCGGCATGCACCGCGGGAATGGTTCCATTGCCCGGCAAGCCCATCCCCAAGGCTTCGGTCAGGCAGTTCATGCTGTTGGCGGTAAACATCCCGGAACAGGAACCGCAGCCCGGGCAGGCTGATTCTTCCAGGATTTCCAGATCCTCTTCGGTCATTGCACCGCTGGATACCGAGCCAACCGCCATAAAAACGTTGTTGAGACTGACCCGCTGTCCTTTAAAGTTGCCGGCCAGCATGGGGCCGCCGCTGACGAAAATGCTCGGGATATTCAGCCGAGCGGCTGCCATAAGCATCCCCGGCACAACCTTGTCGCAGTTCGGAATAAACACCAGCGCATCAAAACCGTGCGCGGTTGCCATGATTTCGACCGAGTCGGCAATCAGTTCCCGGCTCCCAAGGCTGTATTTCATGCCGATGTGATTCATGGCGATCCCATCGCAAACGCCGATGACCGGAAACTCCAGCGGGGTTCCGCCGGCCATACGAACGCCGGCTTTGACGGCTTCGGCGATCCGGTCAAGGTGGATATGCCCAGGAATAACTTCGTTCGCCGAATTAACCACGCCGATCAGCGGGCGCGCAATCTCCTCGTTGGTCAGTCCAAGCGCTTTAAATAGGGAACGGTGCGGTGCTTTTTCGACGCCGCTTTTCACTGTGGAACTTTTCATCAAGGCACTCCTCCTTGGCTGTAGATGTGAAAACAAAGAATCTGAAGGGAAAGTCGGGCGGACAATCCGTTTTGTGGAAAACACGGTTTGTCCGGGAAATATAAAACCCTCTCGCCCCAGCCATTTCAGCCAGGGACGAGAGGGAATTCCCGCGGTACCACCCTGGTTGTCGCAATGTCTGCGACCACCTTAATGCCTGATAACGGAAAAGGCTTCCGGCTCACCTACTAAGCTTGACACAATCAAGCCTTTCAGATGCGCTGCTCGGGGAGGATACTCGTCGATTGCGTGTGAGGACCGGTTTTCAGCTGCCCCGGCTCTCTGCACCTCAGGGACGCAGAACTTTGTTCCCGTCATTGCATTTCTTCATTTAATTCGGAAAAAAACGCATAAAGTGTTGTTAGATATTATAGGTTTCGAAGAAAATACTGTCAAGGCTTGATTCTTCCGGTCAGGACTTCTTTTTTTCCAGTTCGTCCACGTGCCGGACGTATTCTTTCAGCTCAATCGCGCTTCGAACCCCTAGTTCCTTGCGGATTTTTTCCTTCCGCTTCATTTCCTTGAACATCTGCCAGAGCAGCCGCTTGCCCTCCACGCTGCGAATCGCATCGCGCGGGGCCATGCCGCTGAGCGGCTTTAGATTCGAAGCGAACCATTTATCCAGATAAGCCCGCTTGAGTTCGGTTTCCAACTGAGGGTACTGTTTGCGGACATCAGCGGTAATCAGTTCGAAGATGCCTTCACAGCGGACCTCCATGCCTTCAAACGCAAGGGATTCCTTAATGCCGGTTTCAAAGCGTTCCCGGACCGCACCCAGTTCCCTTTCTCCGAAGGCCGAAACCGTGACCCAGTTGGGGCCGAGCAGGTATTCGGCCAACAGCAGTTTGCGGTCGCCGACGGTATATTCGTAAAAGACCTCGCAGTCGCTGGATAATTGGTAGGCCGATCCCACGCGCTCGCACAGTCTGGTTTTCACGCCGTCCCGGTCGAAGCAGGCGTATCGGGCGGTCAAAAACCGCAGCCCATCCTGGAAGAACAGCTCTTCTTCTTCATCAGCCAGCATGTCGTTGAAATTTAAATACTGTCCGGACAAATAACTGTAGGCGGTGATAATCTCCACGCGATGGCGGGAAACCGACTGAACCGGCATGCTTTCCGCAGCCAGCATACCGTCTATTTCAGCGAGGTCTTCCGGTTCGCGGGCAATCACCACCAGTTCATCGCCATTGATAACGATATCAGCCATGACACCGCTTAAAAAGTAGACCCCTTCGTCAGGCACCTTCTCATCCGATTTGATCACTCTGAGGTGAACTCCAAACGGAAGTTCGCCGACCTCGCGGATATCGTGAACCGTTTCCAGCACATTGAACAGGCTGTCAATGTCCAGGATGTCATAGACGGCGCATTCGACCTGGTCCTGCAGCGGGTTCCCTTCCCGGCCGTCACTGATCATCACCACCGTATCGGTCAGGATGTCCTTGATAAACCACCGGCCGCTCTCCCGGGCCAGTTCAAACGTCAATTCAGTGCGGTAGAGCTCTTCTTCGTCCACATGAACGCTGTAGGCTTTAACCAGACAGCGGTCTCTGCCGGTGCGCGCATCCAACGCATGCCCTTCTACCAGCAGCATTCCCGGTGCCAGGACTTCGGACAGCCGTTCGGGCGAAAGGCGCTGGTTTTCCTGCAAATCTCGGGTAACCGCATCGATATAGGCGGTATCTTTGTAACGCCAGGCGAAGAAAAACGTATTGACCAATTCTTTGGGGCCCAGTTCCGGACTGATCCGAGCCATGACCGCCGTAACGTCCGGCAGCTGAACCTGGCAGCCTTCTTCCCGCAGATACTTTCGATACAGGATTCGCCCTAGTGCAGGACGGGTCAGATGAACCACATTGCATTGGTAGGCCTGGTTGATCAGCAGACTGGCTTCCTCAAGGCTGATTTCGATCATGTCGGGAACGTTTTCCCGGTCTTTCCGGTACTCCACCACCGACATTTCCGAGATCACAAAAAAGCCGTGAATCCCGTCCGAATTAAAGGACAGAAAGAAACATTCGACCTCCAGCGTGCCTGGCTTGTCCCGCCATGCGACATCCAGCGTAAGCTGGCCGGTATGCCGGGTACGGGTGACATACGCTTTGAAGAACTCCCGCTCCCGGGGCGCCGGCGGATTCGTCCGAACTCCTGCCATCTGCAGTTTTTCCAGCGCACGGGTACAGACCGCCTCCAGTTCCTTGCCGTACTCCTCGCGCACCAACTGGAAAAAGACTGCAATTTCGTCATAATAAAATGACGATAGCCCTTCCAGCACATGGGTCCGGGCATCGTACGGGATCTCTTCAAGGATTTCCAGCGAGAGCAGCCGGCCTTCACTCGAATTCATGAGGCTTTGTATATCCTCACCAAGACTTTTAATCAGCGTCCTTGGGAAGACGCGCGGTTTCTTCCGGTTTTTCATGCTATTGCTCCAACCCGGGTCCGGGGTACCTTTTCGCGGATTCCGGACCTGGTATAACTTTTCACAAAGAATTACCTCACTTTATCACGTTTCGCTCGATTACCGCAAATCCGGAACAATTCCAATTTTCAGCCCGACAAAGTCGAAGCAAAGCGAAAGTTTTCAGAATTTTTTAGTTCACTAGGACTGGTCGAATAGGACCTTAACAGGTATCATGATGAAGGTTGTATCTTCATCATAGTCAGAATTCGACAATTGCCCGGTTCGCTGCCTATTTGTGTCGGGGCATTCAGCAGTCATCATCCGGCATGATGCAAACAAACAGCCTCTATATGAAACATGATCTGGGGGACGGCATGCGTAGAATCAGCTGTGATTTATTGCAGCCAGGTTTTATCCTTGGACGGACAATTTATACCATCGACGGCAGGGTTCTGCTTGCGGCCGGAACGGTGCTTCAAGATAGCCACATTGATCGGTTCCGCGAGCATGCCATCGCCTCCGTCTACATCACGGAAGAGCTGGACAGCGAACTGCCTCCGGTCTCTGGCATTGTGTCGGAAGCCGCCCGCCAGGACACTGCGCATCTGGTGCGGGAAAGCATTCTTTCGCTGCAGGAATCGCGGCAATTGAACATCCGCGCGGTCGAAAAAATCGTGATCGACCTGATTGAAGAACTGCTGGGCAATCCGCAGGTTCTGGTTCAGCTTTCCGAAATCCGTTCCTATGATGATCACACCTTTGATCATTCCGTCAATGTCGGTATCCTTTCCCTGATGGTCGGCATTACGATGGGACTGAACCGCAGCAAGCTCAAGGAGCTCGGTATCGGCGCTCTGCTGCACGATGTCGGCAAGATTCGCGTCGATCAGCAAATCCTGAACAAACCCGGCCTTCTGACTGCCGATGAATACGATCACGTCAAAGCCCACTCCGAACTTGGTTTTGAAATGCTGCGCGCCTCTGACGACGTTTCCCTCCTGGCGGCTCATATTTCCTACCAGCATCATGAACGGTGGGACGGCAACGGGTATCCGCGCGGCCTGGCCGGGGATCAGATTCACGAATATGCCCGCATCGTGGCCACCGCGGACGTCTTTGACGCCTTGATGGCCGATCGCCCTTACCGCCCCGCATATCAAGCCAATCAGGCTGTGACCATCATTAACCGGCTGACCAACACCCATTTTGAGCCTCGGGTGGTTTCGGCGCTGGTCAGTCATGTTGCGGTCTTTCCGGTTGGCAGCCTGGTCGCATTAAGTTCGGGAGAAATAGGGCTGGTGGTGGACGTCAAGCCGGATCAGCCGCAGCGGCCGCTGATCCGGGTCATTTACGATAAGAACCGGCGGCGCCTGAAAACGCCTCATGATATCGATATGTCCCGCCTGACCACAGTGTACATCTCTCGGGTGGTCAGTGAACGGGAATGGGCCGAACTGAGACAGAACGAACAATAACCGCCTGTTTTCCGCAGGCGGTTATTTATTGACCATTTATTATGTACTATGGCTTGGCGGGATTCAGCTTGAGCAGGCGGGCAGCGTTTTGGCCGAGGATTTTTCTTTTGGTTTCCTCACTGATCGGCAGCTGACCGAAATCATCCAGCATTTTCTCGGGGCCCGGCGAAGCCGGCCAGTCACTTCCGAAAAGAATCTTATCCCCATTCTTTTCGAAGTCCGGAAAATACTGAAGCAGCTTTTTCACTGGAAGCCCGCTGACTTCCAGATAAACATTACGGTGCAGCCGGCTCAGGAAGAACGCTTCATCATACCAGAAACCGCGGCCGGCGTGGGCCAAAACGATCTTCAGATCCGGAAAATCGACGGCGAGGTCATCCATATACAACGGATTGCCGTATTTCATCCGCGAACCGGGAAAAGTCGAGGAGCCGGTATGAAACATGACCGGAACATCTAATTCCTGCGCCTTGGCATAGACCGGGTACAAGCGCGGTTCGTTGGGATAAAACTGCCAGTAGGTCGGATAGAGCTTGATCCCCTTGAATCCCCGCTCGGTCATCGCATGCTCCACGTCAAGTTCCGGCCGGAACGTAAAGTGGGGATTAAAGGTAAAAAACGGCAGCAGCCGGTTGGACTGCGCACATTTCTTTTCGACGAAGTCAACCGTTTCAATCGTTGTCATCACCACCGAATAGGCGATCCCAAGCCGATCCATGTAGGCGATATACTTGTCGACACTCACCTCGTCATCGTCATCCAGCAATTTTTGAAAGCTGTTGGTCTCCTGAAATTGCCGCGCCATAACGATGTTTCCTTCATACCAGGTGTCTTTTGAGCCGATGTGTACGTGAAAATCGATCATCATGATATCGCCCCGCTTTGTTCCGACTATATTTCCATTGTAAGCCTTCTTTGGAGCCTTCTCAAACCATCACCATCGGTTTCCTTCCCCAAAGGACAATATTCTGTCAGGATCGGGCTCACAATAAAGCAAAAAGGGGGATGACAATGTCAAAAATCAAGAGTTACCGCGACCAGGAAGACTCCGGGTTTCATTATGAGCAGCTGGCGATTCCCTGGGCTTTCGTAAACGGCCTGTTTCTCGGCGGCTGGCTCCTGCGTAAAGGCCGCGAATACTGGGAAAATGGACCCCGGGACTAATCAAAGAAAGATCGTCACTCGCACAAAAACGGGCCGCCCGATCGGGGCGGCCCTTGTTTTCGTCTCGTTTCGGACAGGATCAGCCATTGATTGCCGGCTCGTAGGTCAACCAGCCGCCGCTTAAGTTTTTCACATCCTTAAAACCATGCTGCGTCAGAATCCGCGATGCCAGGTAACCGCGCAGACCCACCCGACAGAAAATCAGCAGCGGTCGATCCGCCGGCAGTTCGCTCAGCCGTTCGCGCAGTACGTCCACCGGGATATTGATTGATCCGGGGATGGTTTCCTCACGAAATTCGGCCGGTGTTCTTACATCAACCAGAATCCCGCCTTTGGCTGCAAGATCCTGGACCTCATGCCAGTGAAAGACCGCCATGTCACCACGAATGATATTCCCGGCCACATACCCGGCCATGTTCACCGGGTCTTTGGCTGATGAAAACGGGGGTGCGTAGGCCAGTTCAAGTTCCTGAAGGTCGAACACGGTCAGGTTTTTGCGGATGGCGGCTGCCAGGACGTCGATCCGCTTGTCGACCCCTTTGGCGCCGATAATCTGGGCCCCGAGGATGGCGCCGTTCTCCGGATCAAAGATGAGCTTCATGGCCATCGGAACGCCGCCGGGATAGTAAGTCGCATGCGCGGCCGGGTGCGTATAGGAGACCTGATATTTGCGGCCCGCGGCCCGCAGCCTTTTTTCGTTCATCCCGGTATTCGCGATGACCAGGTCAAACAACTTGGCGATCGCTGTTCCCAGCGTGCCTTCATATTTGGCCTCTCGTCCACAAATAATGTCAGCCACCAGCCGTCCCTGCCGGTTCGCGGGTCCGGCCAGCGGAATCAAGGCCGGCTGCCCCCCAACGAAGGAACGGACTTCAATCGCGTCACCCACCGCATAGACCGCTTCGTCTGACGTGCGCAGGTGCTCATCCACGGCAATACCGCCGGTGGCCCCAAGGGCGAGCCCGGCTTCCGCCGCCAAGGCCGTTTCCGGCTGGTTTCCGGCCCCGACAATGACCATGTCGGCCCGCAGTTCCTTCCCGCTGGCCAGCCGTACCGCGGTAACCTGCTCAATTTCAACCAGTTCGGTAACCTGTTCGGATAAAAACAGCTCCACACCCTGCCGGCGCAAAACCCGATGAACTAAGGCCGCCATTTCGGGATCCAACGGCGGCATCACCTGGGCGGACATCTCAACCAGCGAAACCTGAACCCGGTGTTCGAGCAGGTTTTCAACCATCTCAAGACCGATAAACCCTCCGCCAACGACGACCACGTGCTCGGGCCGCTGCTGTTCAATCCATTGCTTAATCCGGTCACTGTCCGGAACGTTTCGTATGGTGAACACGCTCGGGAGCGTAACCCCCGGAATATTTGGGAGCAATGGCCGCGCGCCCGGCGACAGGATGAGCACATCGTAGCGTTCCGTATACGTGTTGCCGCTTTGCAGGTCACGGACTTCCACGGTTTTGGCCTCGCGGTTAATGCGAATCACTTCGCTTAAGACCCGCACGTCGAGGCCGAACCGGCGGCTCATACCCTGGGGCGTCTGCACCAGCAGTTTGTAGCGGTCATTGATCACGTTACCGACATAGTATGGCAGCCCGCAGTTGGCGTAGGAAATATCCGGGCCGCGTTCAAACATGATGATTTCAGCATCTTCATCGAGGCGCCTGAGCCGGGCAGCCGCGCTTGCCCCGCCGGCGACACCGCCGACAATCACAATCCGTTTTTTCATTCGTCAATCCCTCCAGCTTTGCGGCATCCATTTTATAGTATCGTCTTCCAGATATCATTATACCCCCCCAGGGTATGCTGATATCTTATCTGGTTTATCGCCCGAATGCAATCCAAAGTTTCTTCGGTCGGGAAGTTGGCCAATCCCGTTTCATTTTTCCACAGTTCCCGTTCAACAACCGTCGCCAAATTGTTGTATGATAAAAAAAAGAATGAATCCGGAGGTTATCTGAACTTGCTGACAGTAACCCGGCACCGGGAGGTGCTTGCCGTTCACGCGCAGTCAACCTTCGCCCGCTTTGGCGTCGGCGTCTACGCTTATGCTTTGGATGGCGTTCTGATCGATTCCGGTCCGAACAGCCTTCAGCAGGAGCTTGCCGCCTTTTATTCCGGAATTCCGGTCGAAAAGCTGCTGCTGACCCATGCCCATGAGGATCATTCGGGCATGGCTTCCTGGCTGGAAAAGCATAAAACGGCTTTGATTATGATCCATCCCGATTTGAGCGCCTCAACCTCAAAACGCGGTTTTATCCCCATGTACCGGCAGTTTATCTGGGGTGCCTCGCGGCCCTTTCAATCAACGCCCTGCCCGCCGGTCGTGGACACCGGGCACTATACGTTACAGGCGATTGAAACGCCGGGACACGCGCCCGGGCATCTTGCCTTTTTTGAAAAAACGAACGGCTGGCTCTTTGGCGGCGATCTCTTTATCGGTGCCCGGCAGGACGGCTGGATGTCTCAGGAATCAGTCCCGCAGCACATCCAGTCTCTTCAGCGGGTCCTTTCGCTGGATTTTGATACGCTTTTTTCCGGGCATGCGGGCATCGTTTCCGATGCCAAACGCGTTCTGTCCCGGAAACTGGCTGAACTCGAGGAACTTCGGTCTACGGTTCTCGATCTGGTCAAGACCGGACTGAATCCCCGGCAGATCAACCGGAAGCTGTTTCCCGCAGGTTCACCGCTAACCTATTTTTCGCAGGGAGACATTTCTACTTACCACTTGATCCGTTCGATTTGCGAGGCCTGAGACTTGTTGATAAGGCCGGGCAGTGCCCGGCCTCTAATCTTGTTATTCATTTTATTTCACACCGGTCAGTTTCCTGTATTCTTCCTCCTTAAACCCAACCGACAGATTCTTCCCGGCCACGAGGATCGGACGGACCATGATTCTCGGATTGCTTCCAATCAATACAGCCGCAGCCGCGGCATCCATACCCTCCAACTCCGGCATGAGCTGCTTGAATGCCTGACTCTTTCGGTTGACAAGGTTGACCACTTCCATGCCTCCGAGCCCGGCAAGCTGCTGAAGCTCGGCAAGCCCTGGCGGAACTTTCAGAACATCCCGGTATTCAAATTCGACTTCATGCTGCGAAAGCCACGCTTTCGCCTTCTGGCACGTGACTCAACTGTTCACGCAATAAAAGACTGTTTTCGCCATACGTTCACCTTCCTTTCAAGGCTTTTTACTTCGACAGGGTGCTTTGAATTCCCTGCGAATAAAGGGCTTCCCGGATCCGGGAAGCCCTCATTCTGTTGCTGATTGATTTCCATTCGGTTGTTTATATCCCGGTCACACAATCTTTGATGGGTCTTGCATCGCGCGCAGCAGCCGCATTCCGTTCAGCGTAACCAGCAGCGAACTGCCCATGTCGCCGACGACAGCGAGCCAGAGGGTCAGCCAGCCGGGAATCACCAACAACAGGATTAACCCTTTCACAATCAACGAAAAGGCAATATTCTGCTTGATGATCCCCACGGTGCGGCGCCCTAGACGCACGGTTCCGGCGAGTTTGCTCAAATCGTCCGCCATCAGCGCGATATCCGCAGTTTCCAGCGCGGCATCGGTTCCAGCCGCGCCCATTGCGATGCCTACGCAAGCCGTTGCCAAAGCCGGTGCGTCGTTGACGCCATCGCCGACCATCGCGACCTTCCCAAACTCGCTGCTCAATTCCCGGACCGCCAGCACCTTCTCCTCAGGCAGCAAGCCGGAAAGGACACTGTCCGTCCCGGTTGATTCGGCAATTGCTTGCGCGGTTGCCGCGTTGTCGCCGGTCAGCATCACTACCCGCCGAATCCCGGTCTGGTGCAGCGAGCGCACCGCAGCGGCACTCTCCGGCCGCGGCAGGTCAGCGGCGGCGATGACGCCGATCAGACCGCCGGGACCGGCTAAGAACATCACGGTTTTCCCCGATTGTTCAAGCGGCAAGGCCATGGCTTCTGCCTCTGCAGGCGGGTATCCGGCTTCACGCATCATGCGCAGGCTGCCCAGCCGGTAATTGATACCGCCGACTATGCCAATCACGCCGCGTCCCGGCTCAGCCGCGAACGATTCCAGTGCTGGCAGCTTGATGCCCTCATGCTGCGCCCGTGCCAAAAAGGCGTGAGCCAGCGGGTGTTCCGACCGAGCTTCCAGGGCCGCTGCCAGTGCCAGAATATCCTTGGATTCCCAATCCTTCGTAACTGAAAGGATATCAGTTACAACCGGTTTTCCGGTTGTTAAGGTCCCGGTTTTGTCCAGCGCAATGACCCGGACCCGTCCTATTTCTTCCAGATAGGCGCCGCCTTTGATCAGTACCCCGGCTCGGGCCGCACTGCCGATGGCCGATACAATGGATACCGGCGTTGAGATCACCAACGCGCACGGACAGGCGACCAGCAGCATCGCGAGGGCTTCGTAAAACCACTTCTCAAACGGCTGGTGAAATACCAGGGTCGGGAACGCTGCAACCAGAACCGCAACCGCGATAACGGCCGGCGTGTAATATCTTGCAAAACGATCAATAAACAGCTGGGACGGCGCCTTCTGCGCCTGGGCCTCTTCGACAAGTTTCAAAATCCGAGCAATGGTGTTGTCCTTTGCCAAACGGGTCACCCGAACCTCCAGGGCGCCATTTCCGTTCACAGTCCCGGCAAACACATCATCCCCGGCTTCTTTGTCCACCGGCATCGATTCACCGGTAATCGGCGCCTGGTTTACAGCGGAGCCGCCCTTTTCAATTTGGCCGTCCATGGGTATTCGCTCGCCCGGACGCACAACCACAATATCCCCGATCACCAACTGACTGATGGGCATCCTTACTTCGCTACCCCCACGCAAAACCGCGGCTTCGTCAGGGGCCAATTCCATTAAGGATCGAATTGAACGGCGGGTCTTATCCATGGTATAGGCCTGCAGCGCGTTTCCCAACGCAAAAAGGAAAACCACGACCCCGCCTTCTTCATATTGGCCAATGGCCACTGCGCCAATTGCCGCAATGCTCATCAGAATATTCATATCCAGCTCACGGGCCGCAAAAAGCACCGTGATTCCGCTTCGGGCGGGTAAATACCCCCCGAGCAGAATCGCCGCGATAAACAAAACGCGGGGGGCGATTGGCACAGCGGGAAGAACTGCCATCGCGGCAAAGGCGGCAAGCAGCAAGACCCCGGACAGGATCGCCGATTGCGCGTACCGGTTGGTCCGCCAGAAAGATTTTGCCGGTATCGAAAATCGCCCGGATTCATCCTCCGGGTACCCGGCATAACCTAACTTTGCAATCACTTCAAGAATCGGGTCCAACGGCCCTTCATGCACCAGTTCCATGCGCCCGGATGTGAAATTAACCGACACGGATTGCACCGAGGACAGCCGGCTAATACTTCTTTCCAGTTTTGCGGCGCAGTCAGCGCAGTCGAGTCCCTCGAGCCGGACGCCGATGGGCGCCGCGGTTTGACCGCTGTTAACCTGATATCCCAGGGCCGCAGCCTGTGCGATTACTTTTGCGAGAGGCAGTTCGTCCGGATCGTAAGTAATATCCAACCGGCCAAGGGGAAAGGTAATCGCAGCTTCATACATTCCCGGAAGCCCTCGAATCGCTTTTTCCAGTTTGGCGGCACAATCCGGGCATTCCAATCCCTCGACCTGAAACACACCGCGCGTTAGCTCGGGGGTTAAATCAATTCGTTCCATATTGCTTTCCTCGTTTCCCGCCTGACGCTCCTGCCAGGCGCCGGTCATCTTTACTATTCCCGAATATGGTCGAGTCCCTGAGCGAAAAGCCGCTCCACATGATGATCGTCCAAGGCGTAATACAGGATTTTCCCTTCCCGGCGGTATTTGACCAGGCGCTGTCCGCGCAGCAGCCTAAGCTGATGGGAAACCGCCGATTCGGAGGCCCCGATCACCGCAGCCAGATCACAAACACATAATTCTTTTTGCGCAAGGGCATATAATAATTTGACCCGGGTCGGGTCCCCGAGGGTTTTAAATAGTTCCGCCAGATTTCGAGCCGCTGAATCGGCAATCATCACCGCCCGGACCGCTTGAACCTGCTCTTGATGAATACAGCTCACATCGCAGCGATCAGTCTCTTGCATTTCGTTCCTCCGTACATATGCTCATGTGTTCATATGTTCAGTATAGCCGCCTCATTCACTTCTGACAAGCGGAATCTACCCGACTCCGGTTTAATCTGTTATCATTGATATGACTACTAGTTATAGATCGTTGTCTGCTGCACACCGAAAGTGTTCCCAAGTCACCCGCGCGCTTTCCGAAGCATACATTGCTCAAGAAGCCCTTTGATTTGGGGAGACGAAACATGCAGCGAACCACTTATTATTACGTGCTGGTGCAAAAGCGGCAGGATGCGATCCGGTTGCTTCAGAAAGCCCGGGATGCTTCGGTTCCCTGCTGCATCGCCCCGGCACCCCGCAGTTCCGGTAAAATCTGCGGGGTCTCTGTTCGTGTCGCCCAGGAACACCTGGATGCCATTCAGGAATTGATCCGAAGCCACCAGCTGCCGGTCGAACGGATTATGAAACCGCCGGAAAAACAAATGATAGGGAGATTTTAGCCTTGAAAGGGATTTACCTGGATAACGCGGCCACTTCGTGGCCAAAACCCGAAAGCGTTTATCAAACCGCCGATCATTTCAACCGCTTTATGGGCGCGAACCCGGGACGCGGGTCCAATGCCCGAGCCCTTGAAGCCTCAATGACGGTTTTCGAAACCAGGGAAGTCCTGGCCAAGTTGTTCAATATCGGGGACAGCGACCGGATTGCGTTTACCTTCAATGTCACTGAAGCCCTTAATGTCGCTTTGAAGGGAAGCCTTTCGCCTGGTGATCATTTGATCATTACTGGAATGGAGCATAATGCTGTGGCAAGGCCCGCCTTTGCCCTGCAGCAGTCCGGGGTGGATCTTTCGATCGCGCCGTGCAGTCTCGATGGCTCTCTGGATCCGGAAACCATCCGGTCTTTGATCAAGCCTAACACGCGCGTTGTATGTATGCTGCATGCCTCCAACGTGATCGGAACCATTTACCCGATCGCGGAAGTCGGCCAAATTACAAGGGAAGCCGGCGTTCGATTGATCGTGGACGCCGCCCAATCAGCCGGCTGCGTTCCTATCGACGTCGAGGCCATGCAGATAGACATTTTGTGTTTTACCGGCCATAAGGCCTTGTTTGGGTTGCAGGGCACGGGTGGTTTGTGGCTCAGACCGGGAATTGATGTGCGGCCGCTGAAGCAGGGCGGCACCGGGTCACTTTCCGAGTCCCTGTCCCAGCCGGATTTTCTGCCCGACCTGTTGGAAGCCGGCACGCAAAACGGGCCTGGTCTTGCAGCGCTTGGCGCCGGAGTCCGATTTATTCTTAAGACCGGCGTGGAACAGATCCGGGCCCGTGAGGAACAATTAACCGCGCTGCTGATGAATGGACTGAAAGAAATTAAATCCGCAAAGATCTACGGCCCACAGGATACGGGTCGCCGAACCGCAGTCGTTTCCTTTAATCTTGGTGATTTGGACTGCGGCGAAGTCAGTCTGGCGCTTGATCGGGAATTCGGGATTGCCAATCGCTCGGGGCTCCACTGCGCGCCACTGGCACACCGAACCCTCGGTACGATTGAGCGCGGAGCCTGCCGGCTCAGTCCCGGCTATTTCACGACTGAGCCGGAAATCAAACAGGCACTCAAGGCCTTACGGGTAATCGCCGGGCGGGAGTAACGTATTCATGCGCAGTCCGGCTATTCACCCTGCACTTTATCCGCCAGACCCAGAATCACATGAGCAAGGCCAAAACCGACCAGCCCATCGCCCCATTTACTTTTCTTAAATAGCGTCGCCCCTGCCGCGGTAACCAGCGCGCCGACCCCGGCAACGGCCAAACCCCGATTGTCTTCTTTCATCTTTTTTCACCTCCTTTCCCTCAGTTTGCCCGGACAACGGCTTCCGGGCACTGGTGAATTCCTCCACGTTTTTTTAGAGCAACTTTGCCCTATTATCGCCATACCTGATCATCCAGGCAGGGTTCTTCGGAAGGTCCGTCGAATCTTATCCATAAGCGCTGGTGAACCGGTTGGATGGTTCACTTGGAAAGGAAGCGATCCCCTTGGTGAAAAGAAAACTTGTCGTTCTTCTTCTGACACTGGTTTTTGTAGTCCTTCTCGGCACAGCGGCCTACTCGGCGACAGCTAAAACAAAGACGACCCCGGCTCCGGCGCCGGCTCCTGCGCCAGCCAAACCAAGGTACGCGTATGTCAACTATGTTTTTAACAACCGGAACGATGTGATGAATGCGAATGGGCGGAGTTACTCCTGGGCCCAGATGTGGGGCTTTTATAATCAGATGGGCGCGGATGGCTGGGAATTGATTGCCGTCACGCCAACCGTTCAGGATTCGATCTATGCGGACACCGGACAGATCAACTTCACATTCAAAATGACGTACTAGGCAACGGTTTCTTCTCATAGGAGCGGACATCGGATTTTTAATCGTGATCCGGTGTCCGCAGGGTTTGGGCTCGGGTAATCGCCTGTTCACCGAACCGGTCTCTGATCCGATCCAGGGTTTCATCCAGATCGGCCCGGTCTATAGATTCCGGATTAAATAGATCCTGCTCTTCGACCGCGGCCGTTCCGGACAAGCCGGATACATGAATGCCGATCAACCGTATCCCGCGTTGAACCGGAATTCGCGCAAGCTGGGCGGTTGCGGCTTGATAGATCGTCATGTCAGCGGCAGTCGGCTCACCCAGTGTCGTACTGCGGGAAATCGTTTGGAAATCCGGAAAGCGAAGCTTCAGCACAACCGTTCGGCAGGTGAGCTCCGATTGGCGCAGGCGCCGTCCGATCTCCTGTGCAAATCCGAGCAGAACCCGCTCCAGTTCACCCCGATGATCCACGTCAACCGGAAAGGTCGTTTCCCGCCCCAGCGACTTTGCGTCGCGTTCGCACTCCACTGCCCGGTCATCTATCCCGCCTGCCAGCCGAAGCATCTGATCAAGCTGGCTGCCGAACACCGGCCGAAGGGTTTCAGGAGAACAGGCTTTAAGGTCTGAAATCGTCTGAATTCCCATGCGGTTCAGGTGCGCTTTGGTTTTGGCCCCAATCCCCCATAGGTTTTCCACCGCAAGCGGTCCCAACACATCATCGGCTGCTTCGGGCCGGATCACCCGGAGTCCATCTGGTTTGGCCAGCTCGGTCGCCAGCTTGGCCAAAAACTTATTGCCGGAAATCCCCACGGAAACCGGCAGACCGGTCTCCTGCCGAACCCTCGTTCGGATTGCCTCGCCAATGGTCCTGGCATCCCCAAACAGTTTTTCGCAGCCGCTGATATCCAAAAATGCCTCATCAATCGATAACCGTTCGATCACCGGCGTATATTCAATCAGGATGGCGAACACCTCGCGGGCGGCGGCCTCATACCGTTTCATGTCCACCGGAAGAAAGATCCCGTCCGGGCAGAGTAAAACCGCCCGCTTGACCGGCATCGCTGAATGAACACCGTATCGGCGCGCTTCATAAGAACAGGTGGAAACAACCCCGCGCGAATCCAGGTCTCCGCCCACGATCACCGGCAGATTCCTGAGCTCCGGCCGATCGCGCTGTTCCACGGAGGCAAAAAACGCGTCAAGATCGCAATGAATGATAGTCAATCCGGTTGTGTCCATGTAAACCCGCCGACTTTCCCGAACGTTTGTTTGTGTTTATTATAGTTTTTGACACGATCCGGTGCAAAAAAATCCTCCCACAGGATGCCGGCTTCCTTTTCCTTACAAGCCATAAGACAAGAAAGCAAACAGCCCTTACTGGAGACATGGGTCCCGAAGGGCTGCGTGTGGTCTGATTTTCTGTTTTCCGTCACTTAAGCCTACGGTTCGGGCAGCAGACGCCTTCCGCCGCAGAGTGGATTATACTTCGAATAATAGGCCAGGTTGGTAATCACGACTTTGTGCTTGGCACTGCTCGCGTGGACAAAGGTCCCATCTCCGATGTAGATGCCGACATGGTTCACCTGGCGGGCGCCATTGGTCCGAAAGAGCAGGATATCGCCCGGAAGCAGGCGGGATCGTTCAACCGGGCGCCCAATATGAATCATCGCCGTCGAATGGTGCGGGAGCGAATAACCGAACCGGGCATACACCCAACGCACAAATCCGGAACAGTCGAACCCGCTGCTGCCGGAGCCGCCAGTCCGGTAGGGGCGATCCTGCATGGTCAGAGCCAGCCCGACCAGTTTTCGCCCCAGGCTGAGGCTTAGTCCACGTGAGGGTTCCGTCGCCTGGTTTGGCGCCGCCGCGGCGACCTGGACCGGCTGGACATTGGACCCCGATTGAGCTTCCGGTGTGGGAACCGCCAGCGCCGGTTTTCGCGGCCCGGGATCCGGTACCGGAATCAGCAACGTCATGCCTTCGCGCAGGAAATCCCCATCCAATCGATTCAGTTTCTTTAAAGCGGTTACCGAAGTATGATGGTGACGCGCAATGGTTTCCAGCGCGTCACCACGCTTTACCGTGTATTTGTTATTCGCCGCCGCCGCTGTCGATACCCCTAAAACCAGGATTGTCAAGGCCAAAAGCCCAATTAGCCATCGTCTCATGAAAAAACCTCAATTCGGTACTAGCTTTTGAGGTTTCGACATATAATAGAAGATGTCCTCTTTTCCAGGGAACAGTTCCCAGTTCAATCTCCGGGTTCAAACGAAAAGCCCCGGAGAAGAAACAGGGGGGAAATCCCTGATAATACAGGTTATTCAAAGGAGCAGGATTTCGTTTATCATGACAGCTCGTTTTCGTTGGTTATTTATCGGACTGGCCGCTATTGGGGTGATCGCAGGATCGTTTGCCGCCGGCTACAGCTTTCATCATCCATCGCCCACCGGGAAGAATATGGTTGCTTCGCTGAGCAGATTCCCCGGATTTCAAGCGTTTGAAGCCGAAGCTCCGGCAGCCGTTCCTGAGGTTTTGCCGAAGCGCAGCCCGGCCATTCAGGTTACCATTCATGCGGCCGGAGACTGTACGCTCGGCAATGATGACCGTACACCCTATCCCGGAAGCTTCCGTCAGATGTTTGACAGCCAGAAAGACCCGTACGCTTACTTCTTCGCAGGGCTGCAAAGCCTGTTTCAGGCCGATGATCTAACCATCGTCAATTGTGAGACCTCTTTTACCGATGCCGAAGCACGCTATCCCAAAGATGAAACTGAAGCGACTTACTTTTTCCGGGCGCCGGCCTCTCATGTCCAGATCCTACGGCAGGGCGGCGTTGATGCAGCCAGCATCGCGAATAACCACACGTTTGACTTTCTGCAGCGGGGACGCGGCGATACGATTCAAGCCTTGGAGCGAGCCGGCATTCCTGCGTTCGGATATAACCGCGTCCGTATCGTCGAACGGAAGGGGCTCCGGTTCGGACTGGTCGGTTTCAGCATCACCGGGCCCGCTGAAAAGCACCCCAATCTGAAGGCGATGAAGCGGGCGCTGAAAAGCGGGATTGAAAACGCTTCCGGCCGTTCAGACATCGTGGTTGTAAGTTTCCATTGGGGTGAAGAACACGTCGCCTGGCCGAACCGGGTTCAAAAGGAGCTTGGCCGGGCGGCGGTCGATTATGGCGCAGATCTGGTGCTCGGCCACCACCCTCACGTGATGCAGGGCGTTGAAAGCTACAAAGGCCGTACCATTGTCTACAGCTTGGGCAACTTGTGTTTTGGGGGCAGCCGAAATCCGCACGATAAGGATACGTTTGTTTATCAGCAGTCTTTCGCGTTCTACCCCGAGACCCGCCTGGTGCGCGTGCTCACCCCTAAACTGATTCCCTGTTCTATTTCTTCATCCCTAAAAAGAAACGATTTTCGACCGAGATTATTGACCGGAAGCGAGGCTCTGCGGGTTACCCGACGTCTTGACGCACTTTCTTTTCCCTACAGTGCTGAGATGACCCGGCAGTTGATTCGCGCGGTACAAGCCGGCAATGCGGCCGCAATTCCCGGCCTTCTGAACCGGGGCGCTGATCCAAATGCGCTCGTCGAAGAGAACCGGGCCGTTCTTGCCCTGGCCGCGGCCAGAGGCGACAGCGATACGGTTCAAGCTTTGCTCTCGGGTGGAGCCGATCCGGAACCGCCGGTATCGGTCACCTCTCCGCTGGTGGCGGCGGCGAGAACCGGTTCCCCGGAAGTGGTCCGCATTCTCCTGACTTCCGGCGCGGACCCCAACCGGATCACCGGCGGGGTTTCCGCCATTGAAGCTGCCCAAGACCCGAGCATCAAATGCATTCTGATCCAGCATGTTCACGAACAGCCGGCATCCAGAGACGTCTAGCCGAGCAGATTTAAACAACGAAACGAATTTTTCTTCGCTCATTGATATGAATTTGTCGATAAAAAAACCTGGTTCTCCGCCGCCTTCCTTTTTTCGAACCCATCTACAAAAACCCTGTTAAACAACGATAAGATCGATAGTGTATGCCTCCGATTTCCCCCCCTGACTTTTTTGACCCAACCCTGCGAATATGCTAGAATGAAGTATATTTTTCCATCTCTGTGTCGTTTTGTGCAAGTTCGCCCAAATGCGATGCAGGTTTCTCAAGTTACCTGACTCATCGAAACTCGAACACCGATCGAATTGTGAGCTGCCCTGGCTGGTCATGACGAAAGCCTCGGCAGCGAAGTGCTTTCAAGGTCATGTTGTATGCATTGCTTGCAGCCGGTTAAATCAGGAGCCGCTTCGCTCCCGCAGGGCCGGTTCAAAACTTCAAGGAGTGACCACTTGATCGGAGGTGACGGCATTTCTTTAATGGCGAAATCGCGCTGATAAGACCGCCGTTTGAGCTGCGGCTTGCGCGGTTCACAATGAACCGTTACACAAACTAGTTCGAGAGGAGGGATCTGGTTTCTTTACCCGTTTTTCCGGAATATAGCCGGACGGGGACTAAGAAACTGGGGATGCATGCCGGAATATCTTTCACCGGGAGTATACGTGGAAGAGTTTGAAAGCGGCGGCAGACCAATGGAGGGAGTCAGCACCAGCACGGCCGGTTTTCTAGGCCTTGCGGAGCGCGGCCCGGTCGAAGGGCTTCCCGAATTGGTCACCAACTACGCCGATTTCCAGAGAATCTTTGGTGGACATTTAGCTGAAAACGTTTTTGGCGAATACCGTTTCCTCTCTTATGCCGTAGAGCATTTCTTTTTAAATGGCGGCGGCCGGTGCTATGTCATGCGGGTTGCACCATCCGATGCCAAAACAGCCTCGAACTTCACGGAACAAACCGCGGAATCAACCCCCCTGCAAATCACTGCGAAGAACCCCGGCAAATGGGCGGAGAAGATTAAAATTCTGATTAAGCCTGCCAGCAAAGCGAAAACCCAAATCCTCGAGATCATCGAGCAAGGGCCTTCCAAGGTCTATCGGGTCAAGAGCAGCATCGGTTTCAATGCTGGCGATGTCGTCGTATTCGATGATGGTGAAAACAAGACCTACAACCGGATATTAAAGTCGCAGGACAATATCCTGGATCTTGAAGAACCGTTCGATGACAGCGTGATCGATAAGGAACTTCTCCCCACCAAGACCCTTTCCACCTGCGAGTTCACCCTGCTCGTCGGTTACGGTGACGAGGTGGAGGAATATGACCGCGTTTCCCTGAATGCGGCAGCCGCTAACTTTGTTGAAAAAGCGGCCGCCAAATCGCGGTTGGTCAATGTTGCTGCAACACCCTCGGAAAGCCTGGAGCCGCCGTTTGAGATTCTGACCGGCGACACTGAAAAGACCGAGCTGCGCATCAATCTGACCGGCGGCAGCGACGGTTCCGTCGAGAACGTGTCGGCTGGCGATTTCATGGGCGAAGACTTCGGCCCCGGCAAACGGACCGGCATCCAGTCGTTTATCGACAACGACGAAGTTGCGATTATGGCCGTGCCTGGCGTTACCGACCCGAACGTCCAGCTTTCCCTGGTCGCTCACTGTGAAAACCTGACCTCCCGCTTCGCCGTGCTGGATGTTCCGCGCGACAAGAAAAAGGTGGCCGATGTGTTAACCCATCGGAACATCTTCGACAGCGATTATGCGGCGATGTATCACCCATGGCTGATGGTCTACGATCCGTTGGATAAACGGAATATCGCCATTCCTCCTTCGGGATCGGTGGTTGGCATTTATTCGCGTTCGGACACGACCCGCGGCGTCCACAAAGCGCCGGCCAATGAAGTGGTACGGGCTTGTGTCGGGCTGGACTGCCAGTATAACAAAGGCGAGCAGGACATTCTGAACCCGAAAGGCGTTAACCTGATCCGCTTCTTTACCGGACAGGGCATTCGGGTTTGGGGCGCGCGCACCGTCAGTTCCAATTCGCTCTGGCGGTATGTCAACGTTCGCCGGCTTTTCATCTTCCTCGAGGGATCGATCCGCAGCGGCAGCAACTGGGTTGTCTTCGAGCCGAACGCGGAACCGCTCTGGGGCCGGGTACAGCGGACGATCGAGAGCTTCCTGACCGGTGTATGGCGGTCAGGCGCACTGTCCGGCTCGGGGCCGGCGGAAGCGTTCTTCGTCAACGTCGACCGCTCAACGATGTCGCAGGACGATATCGATAACGGGCGTCTCATTTGCGTCATTGGCGTGGCGCCGGTGAAACCGGCTGAATTTGTCATCTTCCGGATCACGCAGAAGACCGGCGACTCAGCATAGCGGATCACCGGTACGCGCCTAACGGAAACCAGGCGTCAACGTATCGTCAGTGACGACATTTAAACGAGGGGAGAGAAACCAATGGCCGACCGTACTGATCCCTACAGGAATTTTATATTCAGCATCGAGATCGAAGGGATCACCGAGGCGCATTTTACCGAGGTGAGAGGTCTCGAGGCTTCCGTGGACGTCATTGAACACCGCGGCGGAGCCGACCTGATGTTTCATTACAAACTTTCCGGGCTGACCCGGTTCAGCAATGTCACGCTGCGGCGCGGCACGACCGATTCGGTGGAGTTTTACGAGTGGTTCAAAGGCGCCACCGCGCTCGGCGGCTCCGTGGTGGAACGCAAAGCGGTCACCATCAAGGCACTGGACGAGCTCGGTGAGGAAAAAGCCATCTGGACGCTCGCGGAAGCGTGGCCCTGCAAGTATGTCGCTTCCGACTTCAATTCGAACGGCAACGAGATTGCCGTTGAGATGTTGGAACTTGCCCACGAGGGCATCGAAAGAACCCAGTAATTAAAAACCGGTGGGGGGAATGGGACAACCCGGTCCCGTTCTCCCCTTTTTCGGCTTTTTCAAGTGTTAACCTTTCAGAGTGGAGGATGTAGCGAATGGCTTTTCAGACTGAATTTGAATTTACGCTGCCCAAGGGATATGTGGACGAAAACGGCACCCTTCACAAACAAGGCATTATGCGGCTGGCCACGGCGGCGGACGAGATCCTGCCGATGCGCGACCAGCGGGTTCAGCAGAATCCAGGTTATTTGACGATTATTCTGCTGTCCCGGGTGATTACCAAGCTTGGAGATATCCCTGCGATTAATACGAAAACAATCGAGCGGTTTTTCACAGCCGATCTCGCTTACCTGCAGGATTTTTATCAGCGGATCAATGAGACCGACAGCCCGCGGGTAAAGGTCACCTGCCCAAAATGTCAGAGCGAATTTGAGACCGAGATAAATTTTTTCAAAGAGCCAGTGGAATGGTAACGTACCCGGAGGAACGCCTGTACGAAGAGATGGGGTTCCTCGCCTACTATTACCACTGGCCTTTGCAGGAAATCACAGCCATGGAGCACTGGGAACGGCGCAAATGGTGTCAGGAGATTTCCTATATTAATCGGAAACTGAACGATGAGCCGGATAACATGTTCGACGTGTTCAAGAAGAGGTGATACTTCGTGGCGGATCGTAACGACCCCAGCGGCGCCTTTCGGTTCGAAGTTGAAATCGATGGGATCAATGTAGGATCGTTTTCCGAAGTACGGGGGCTCGAAGCGGAAATTGAGGTCGAAGTATACCGGGAGGGCGGAAGCAATTTCGATCACGTATTGAAAAAACGGGAGAAATACCCGCCTCTGGTTTTGCGTCGCGGCTTTACCAATAACTCAGAGCTTTGGAACTGGTACAGCGATTTCTTACAAGGAAAAAATAAAGCCGCCCTGGGAAAAACCGGCTCGATCATCCTGCTGGACCCCATAGGAGCGGAAACGTGCCGCTGGAATTTCTTCGGCGCATATCCCATCCGCTGGACCGGCCCGAATTTGAACGCAAACTCAAGTGAGATTGCCATAGAATCGGTGGAAATTGTCCACCGGGGTCTCAAACAACAGATCACCAAAAGATAGCTGTTTTATTATCGGCCTGACAGGAGGGTGCACCTTGATTTCGTTCCGAAGGTTCACGCCCCGACTGATTACTCCCGGGAAACCGGGCCGGGCTTTCACCAACCGCATATTCCAACGTCACGCTCCGGCCGGCATCGGTTTCTGGCGCGAATTTGCGCTGGTCTACCGTGAGCAGGCAGCAGCGGCTGGCGTTCCCGTTTCGGACGTCATCCATCAAACGTTCCACCTTCATCTGCGCCTTGATTGGCGGAGTCTGTCCGCCGAAGCGCCGACCGCGCTTCCCTTCCGGCCGGCGTCGCTGCTCCCCCATGCCCGGATGATGCAGCAGACGCCGCAGGTTCCCCTATTAGGCCCAATTCACGCAAGACAGTCCGGGAAAGCCCCGGTTCTTCCTCTTGTACTAACGGTTGGCCAAAAAGAAGCCGTTTCTCAAAACGTGTCCGGTCCCTTCGCTCAACCGTCAGCTGCAGAACGCCCGGGCAAGAAAAAAGGGAAAAACAGTTCCCGTTCCAAGAAAAAACAGGCTTTGGCAGAACCGCCGCCGGTGCTGGTATTGTATCTTCCCCGTCCAGCCAACAGCATCGCAGCCCAAAGCATCAGCCGGGTCTCTTCCCGCTTGATGCGGCTGCTGCACGCGTCCCCCGTTTCCGCTTCGGGCTCCAACCTCGCCGGCCGTTTCGGGTTTGATTCGACCTTCCGGCTTTCGGCGCAGCTGCCCGGCCATCTGCTTAATCAGGCTCAACGGATTCCGCTGACTACCGGAATCCGCCATTTGCCGCAGCTCAGGCGTTCGGCGCTGTCTCTGCTGCCCGAACTGGCTTCCGAAGGCTCGATCGCCTATGCCACACCGCTTGATCGGCTGGCACAGGCGATCGAACATCGATACACAGGCGAAGCATCCGGCATCGCAGCCGGCTTTCCTTCGATTGAACTGCGGCAGTACAAGCCCTGGCGAACTGAATCGGCCGAGGCCGTCATGCGAAGGACTGAAGCCACAGCAGCCAAGCCCGGCCGATTCAGTGCCGACCGCTTGCTAAAACCCCTGGTTGAAGAAATCTTGAAGAGCAAGTTCCTGCGCCGCATTGCCTCGGCGGAGAGCGCCGCCACGCCAGTTCGCCATGCGGCGGACGCCGCTCACCCGGCCATGATCGCCTGGGCATTTGAATCCCAAAGTCTCCGGGAACCCGGACTGGCCCGCAGAACCATTCAAAACCGGATGGGAAAATCTCAACAGGCTTTTGGTTTCCGGATTGAACCGGTGCTTTCGGCGCAAACCCGCGCTGCACTTCCTGTGCCGGCGGCACCACCCCTTTTCCAGGCTTATTCGGTTCCGGCCGCGTTTCAGGCCATGGAATCCATCCTCATGGAACAGGTCCGGGAGAACGCGAACCCCAAGGAAATCCGGGTCTTTGACAGCTATCAGCCGGTCTGGACCGGTCTTCGGCCCAGACGGTCGGAACACACACGCTTTTCCGCCGCCATCGCGCCAACCCCCGCAAACCTGTCCGGTTCTTTTGAAAATGCGGTTCCGGGTACCGTCCAATGGAGCAGTCCTGAACTGGTGCTGCACGACAAGGCGGCCCCCTTAACCCAAACCGCCCCGGTTCGCGAACCGATTGGAATGCAATTCGTTCAACAAGCCAGACCGGCATCGGAGCGGTCCGCAGAGGCTGTGTATCAATCCGTGCTTCGCAGAATTTGGGGTGACCCCCCATTCCGCGGCACTTTCGCCGCCGGACCGACTGCCCGCGCGCTGGCGCCGGCAATCGCCCAGCCAGGGAATATCCCGGGCGAAGCTCACTCACAGAGCGTATGGCCTGGTGTTTCGATTTCACCACGCCCGGCCAGTTTGACGGCCTTGGGCGCAAACGTCTCCTCCTATCCGCTGGCGAATCAGACCCTGCGCAAACAAGCGGCGGCTCTGCTGCCGCTGGTTCACCCGCAGTACACCCGGCAAGAGACCGCTCCGGTTTTAGCGCCTCAGGAACCTTCAATGCCCGCCGACTTCGGGTCGAAACGCCGGAAAAGAAAATCAAAAGCCACAGATTCCATGGTTTTACCTGCAGCCAATCAAGCTGAGACCAGCCGTTCGCTTCAACCGGCTTCAGCGTTGAACACGGGTATCAGTCTGGTTTCGCCGGCACAGCCTGGTACCCGATCGGAAGGTGTATGGCGGCCTTTGCAGCTTGTTCCCGCTTTTAACCACGCGCTTTCGCTCGATAACGCTCGGGTAAAGCCGCAGCCTCCGGACGCTCCCTTGTCCCCAGGCCGTCTTTTTATGCCACGACGCGAGGCACCGGTTCTCGAGACTTCGCAGGCTGTAGTTTTAAAGACATCCAACCAGACAGCGCCAAAGCTGCCCGGTTTTCGGTTTGGAACCGCATACAGCAGCACCATTCAGCGTTCACCGGAGCACGCATCACAATCTCCCGGGAACCCTCGCTGGTTTCCGCTTCCGGAAGCGTGGCTCCCATCCCGAAGCCTTCGTGCAGCGGTGTTGGCCCTGGTCTACCGCACCGGCTCGGTTCAGACTGATTCAGCCCGCGGCACATCGGCTCCGCCCGAACACGGTTCGGCATCGGCCGCTCAAAAGCTCAATTTGTCACCAAACGGCCCGGCGCTGTCTGAGCAGGCGGAACATTCCGCTGTGCTTCAATCCGGAGGCCAGTTCACCAATTGGCTCAGCCCGTCAGGCCGTGCCGGCCAGGATAGCTGGTTTGCCAGCGCTGCACGGCATTCAGGCATCGATGTGGTTCATCCGTTTAACCTGACCCTGTTCCGCGGGGCTTACCCGGCGTTTAGCGCCTCACTCAAAGCGCTGGCCGCCTCGGTGAAAACGCTGAGCCACACAAGCCATGGTTATAACGGATTAGGCACCGAACAAGCATCCGCTCGTCGGGCCGAACGGATCAGAATGAACACCGGCGATAGCGGCAGTACTGCGATTCATCGCATGCCACCGGCGAGCCTTCGGGCGTTTGAGCAGTTGCGCACGCGCGTCCCGGATCGAATGCTGACCTTGCCACGCACCGCCGATACCCGATCACCTGAGCTTCCAGGGCAAGGAACGAATGTGGCCGTTCCGGTGGAATATCCGTTCGCCAGTCCCGTGCCGCTACATCGCGAAACCGGTTTGGTGAGTGCGAAACCCGAAGCGTATCCGAGCATATCGCTTCATTACTCAGAAACGGCAGTCGCCGCAGCGGCGCGTTTGGCTGAAAAAATCGCAGGCAGCCGGCAGCATCAACCCGGCCGGCATGTGCAGGATACCGGTTCCGGCGGCCACGCTTTTGCGGACACCCGCTACGCTTTAACCCGCCGCCGATTTGGGTACGGACCGCCGCTGTCGCTCCATTCGGCCCGGCAAATCACCCTGCGGCCGGTGGCACAGCCCAAAACAATCACCCCGGCAGCAGCCGCTGAGCCGGTTTTAGGCTATTCGGCAGAACGGCCTGCGAAACTGGTTTACTCACAAAGCAATCAACCGGGGGGCCGCTCCGGTTCCCCGTCTGCCAGCGAGCCGCAAATTCATTCGGCCATGCCGGCTGTGACCACATCGGTGACCACTGAAACCGCGCCGGGTATGCCGCCGATATCCAGCACCGAGATTCGCAAGATCGCCGATCAGGTGTTTCGGGAAATCCAGAGCCGCATGAAATTTGACCGCCAGAGGCGCGGACTGTAGCCAGTAAGAAAGGGGGCCCCTTACGATGCCCTTGACCAAAGCAAAAATCATAGTCAGCCGCGGCGGTGGGCCGGAAACCATCGAGGTCCTTTTCAATCCCAACGAATACGCCATTGAAGGCGGCAATCAGTATGCCTGGCAAAAAACCCCCGGGCTGTCAATACCGCTCGCGCAGTTTATCAGCGGCGAAGCCAGCACCCTAACCATGGACCTCTTTTTCGATACGTACGATGTTCGTTCAGATGTTCGGACGCATACCAAGAAAATCGCCGGGCTGCTGGATGTGGACAGTGACCTTCACGCTCCGCCTTTGTGCAAGTTTGTCTGGGGGTCGTTCTCCTTTCAAGGACTGGTCGAACGGGTCACCCAGCGCTATACCATGTTCCTTGAAACCGGTATTCCGGTACGCGCCGTCACAAATGTGTGCTTCCGGGCCTGGCAGAGTATTGCCGACCAGTTCAAAAACATTCCGCGCCAATCAGCGGACCGGACCAAGGAAAAAACCCTAAAAATGGGCGAGCAGCTCTGGATGATCGCCGCCCATGAGTATGAGGATCCGGGATTATGGAAGCAAATCGCCCGGGCCAATCAAATTGATAATCCACGCTTGATCGCGGCCGGTCAACGATTGATCGTTCCGCCTTTGGAGTAATCGATGGATGACATTACCGAACTGAAATCCAGCAAGCATACTTACACGCAGCTGGCTGACACCTATGGCAATTTCTTGGCTCCAGCCTTCAAAATCATGGTGGATGGTCACGATCTGCTGCGGGAGGGCCTGGTGATCGAACACCTGAGTGTCGACACCAGTGTGGAAAAAGCCGATTCGTTTTCTTGTGTCATCACCAACGTGTTTGAGCCGATACGCCGCGCATGGCTGATGGATCAAAAAGGAAACGAAAAGAAGTACATTGAGATCGGCAAAGAAGTCGAAATCCAAATGGGCTATAAAGATAAACTGAAAGTCATTTTTTACGGCCATGTCACCTCAATGAGGTACAATGCGACGCCGACCGAAGCGCCGCAAATCATTCTCGGCGGCATGGACTATTCATTTAACATCATGAAAGGCCAGAAGTCGCGTTCCTGGTCCAAAAAAAAGCATAGCGACATTGTGAAACAACTCGCGCCGTCAAACATTTCCGCCAAGGTGGATGATACCGAAGTGGTGCTCAACATTGTCGAGCAGGTCAGGGAAACTGATTACCAGTTCCTGAGCCGGCTCGCGGATTTTCATCAATATGAGTTCTTTTTCAGCGGAAAGAAGATGTATTTTCGGAAACCGCACCAGTCAAAAACGCCGGTGGTGACGCTGGAATGGGGCAAAAGTCTGTTTCAGGCCTCGGTCAATGCGGATCTGGGAGACCAGATCGGCGCGGTGGAAGTGCATGGGTGGGACCACATCAAAAAAGAGCCGATTAAAGCCAAAAATGCGCCGGTGAAACCGCTCGGCTTACTTGCCCGGACTGGACAGTGGTTTTTAAAAAAGGTCCTTGGCAAGGAAGTGGTTGAAAACTTCTATACCCAGGCGTCTTCAGCCCAGGAAGCCGAAAAAATGGCTACCGCAATCATCAATAAGCGCTCGATGCAGCTGGTCCTTGGAAATGCCGAATGTATTGGACTGCCGGAAGTCCGAGCCGGAAGATACATTCAGTTCGCCGGGCTTGGCAAGCTCAACAATGTTTACTACATTACGAATGCCAGCCACACGATCGATCAGTCGGGCTATTTTACCCATATCACCATCGGAGGAAACGACTTATGAGCATCGGGAATTTATTCGAACTTGGCGGTGGCAGCGGTTCGTCGGACCATAAAATCTACGGTGTCTCCATTGGCATCGTAACCAACATCAAGGACCCCGAAAAGCTGGGCCGGATAAAAGTGAAGCTTCCGTATCGCGAAACCGAGCACGAAACCGATTGGATCCGGATCGTCACCCTTATGGGGGGCGCGCAGATGGGCACCTGGTTTCTCCCGGAAGTCGGCAGCGAGGTACTGCTTGCCTTCGCTGAAGGGGATGTCAATATGCCGTTTGTGATCGGCACCCTGTGGAACAGCAAGGAAAAACCACCGGAAACCAATGAAGACGGAAAAAACAATATCCGGAAAATTAAGACCCGCAGCGGTCATGAACTGATTTTCAACGACGAATCCGGTAAAGAAAACATTACCCTGAAAACCGCAAAGGGGCAGCAAATGCTGCTCGATGATAAAGACACCAAAATCGTGATCAAAGATAAATCCGGTAATAATGTGGTGACGATTGATGGCCAGAATAATGCCGTCGAAGTCAGCGCAAACATGAAGATTACGATCAAGGCGGGTTCATGTAAACTCCTGATGGATGGCTCCCAGAACAAGGTTCAGGTGGAAAGCCCCATGAACTTGACGTTGAAAGGCCAAATGGTCAAGATTGAGGCCGGCGCCACACTTGACGTGAAGTGCGACGGCATGGTGAACATCAAAGGAGCCATGGTGAAAATCAATTAGATGTTTTCCCTGGAGGTGCACAGTAAATGGCAGGATTTTTAGGCCGCGGATGGAAGTTCCCGGTGCAGGTCGATCAGGTGACCGGCCGGATTATGATGTCCGAAACCACGGACGATATCCAGGAATCTATCCGGATCATCATCGCCACAGCCCGAGGCGAGCGCGTGATGCGGCCGGACTTCGGCTGCAGCGTGATGGAATTTCTGTTCGGCCCAACCGATCCCACGACCCTGCAGATGCTTCAGTCAGCCGTCCAGGATGCGATCATCAGCTGGGAACCTAGGGTGAAGGATGTCGAGGTCCTTGCCGAACTGGACCGAGCCCAGGCCGACCGGGTCAACCTCCAAATCAGTTATGTCATCCGGGCTACCAACAACCTGTACAATCTGGTGTACCCGTTCTATCTGAACGAAGGCGTGCGATAAAGTCGATCGATATCGAGGCACGATTAAAGGAGAGCGTTTTATGCAGCCGCCGATCCTCGATCCACGGGATACAAATGAAATAATCCAGGAAATGAAGGCATTGGTCCCCTTCTACACGCCGGAATGGCGCTTCACCCCGGACGATCCAGATGCGGGGAGCGCGCTGATGCTCATTTTTGCAGAGATGATGCAGGAGACCATCCGCCGCTATAACCGCGTGCCGTCTAAAAACCTGATCGCCTACTTGAATCTGCTGGGAACTTCGGCCTTGCCGCCCCTGGCCGCCCGGGCCTGGCTGACGTTTCGAAGCAGCGAAGGTACCCCGGCGCCCGTACTCGTACCAACCGGAACACAGGTCTCGGCCAGTGGTGCCAAAGACCCGGTCGTATTTGAAACGATCCGCAATTTCATGGTTACCCCAGCCACGCTGACCGCCGGATTCAATGTCAACGGCGAGACCGACCGAATCATCCGGCTGGATACCGGTCTGCTGACCAAAGCCCACTCGCACGGTCCGGTGCCCCTCTTCTCGGATGAGGGTGAGAACCTCCAGGCCCATGCGGTCTATTTCAGCCATCAAAACTTGTTTACCATCGCGGGGCCGGCCCAGATCCAGCTGGAAATCGGCAACACCCTGCGCCGCTTTAAAGAACAGGAAATCTGCCGTAAGCTGGCCAATCCGGAGAATACCGAATGGAGTTGGTCCAGCGGCGAAAACTGGGTTCCTTTTGACGAGGTCTCCGCCCAGGGCAGCCGTTTGACGCTCACAAAATCAAAATCCGGAGAACTGAGTCCCCAATCGGTCGGCGAACAAACCGGCCGCTGGATTTGCTGCCGGGTGAAAAACGACCGCTGGCAGGAAATGGCCGATGTCGAATTTACCGATATCAAAGCCAAAGCGGATTCCATAGTCCCAGCTCAATCCGGCGGTTTTCCGCCGGAACACCTGTTCAATAACGATATCGAATTCAATGAAAACACCGGCTACGCCTTCGGTGAATTCTTCAATCTATACGACATGTTCTATATATGTTCCACTGAGGCGTTTTCCAAGCCGTACGCCACGGTTTCGCTCAGCTTTACCCTGCATCATGTGCCCAATATGATGAACGACGAAAAAAAGCAGGAAATCGACTGGAAAATGGTCTTGAAAAAGGCTGACCTGTACCAGCCCGAAGCACCGCGCACGTTCATTAAGCGGGTCCAGTGGGAATACTTTAACGGCCGTGGCTGGGTCCGTCTGACCGGCGGGACCGCTGCGGAAGAAGTCTTCCTGCACCCAGCCGAGGCCCGTAAAACAGTGACCTTCACCTGCCCGCCGGATATGGCGGAGGCTGTGGTCAACAGTATGCCAGGCCGCTGGATTCGCGCCCGCGTTCTAAAAATTCACAACCTGTACGCCCCGGATGCGGTTTATCAGTCTCCAATGATCGAAAACGCGACCCTGCGTTATCATTACGACGAACCAGTTCTGCTGCCGGAAAACTGTCTCTCGTACAATAACCTGGAATACCGGAACCATGTGCTAAACGGTCCGGAACCGCACTCTGAAAAGCCGTTCTTTGGGTTCGACCGCAGCCAGGCTTCGGTATATCTTGGCTTCTCCCAACCGCCTGAGAAGGGGCCGATCAGCCTGCTGTTTGTGCTCGAAACCCGCAAACCGGATGAAGCGGCTTCGCCGATGGTGGAGTGGGAATACCTGGCCAAGCGTGGTATCGGTTTATCCTGGCGGGAACTGAAAGTACACGACGAAACCAACGGCTTAACCGAAACCGGTCTGGTGACCTTTGTCGGGCCACCCGATTTTGCGGTTGCAGCTGAGTTTGGGCAAGAGCTTGCCTGGATTCGTCTGGTCAACACGGACGGCCGGTATGATAAAGCAGCGTCGACACCGCCGCTCATTTATTCGCTTTTCCTGAATACCACCGAGGCATTGCAGCAGCAAACCGTGGACGCCGAGTTGTTTACGGTGCCTGAAAACCAGCCCGGCCTTTCTTTTACCCTGACCTATAAACCGGTCATCGCAGAGGCGGTCTGGGTGGATGAAACCCATCAGATTACTCCGGAAGAAAAAACCGCTTTACAGCTTGCGGATCCGGATTCAATTCAGGAAACGTTCGACGAATGGGGCAACTCGCAGCAGACCTTGATCCGCTGGCGTGCCGTTGATAATCTTTATCGGTCTAACCCGAACGACCGGCATTATCAGATTGACCGGATTCAAGGCCGGATCGATTTCGGGGATGATAAAAACGGGCGTATTCCTCCTTCTAACGGGGAGAAAAACCTTCGCGTCGACTATACCACCGGCGGCGGCACCCGTGGGAATCTGCCGGCGGGTGAAATCAAAGACATGTTCAACACCATCGCTTTTATTGACAGCGCAGTCAATCACTTGCCATCCAGCGGCGGCTGCGACCCGGAAGGCCTTGATGAAGCGGTTCGCCGCGGTCCGCTGATGGTGCGCCACCGCAACCGGGCAGTCACCACGTCCGATTTTGAATGGCTGGCCCGCCAATCATCCCAGAATATTGGCAAAGTACGTTGTTTGCCCAACTTTAATCTTCGGGGCGAGCGCGAAACCGGTACGGTTACGCTGGTGCTGTACCCCAAGGATGGGCTTATGAATCATTTCAATCATTTGAAACATCAGGTTGAACGCTACGTGCTGCCGCGAACAGCGGGCACCGTGGCGTTCCCCGGCGCCGTGAATGTCATCCCGCCGGTCTTTCTGGAAATATCGGTTTTTGCCTCGCTGGTGGTTTCCGATCCAGACGCATTAGCCCTGGCAGAAAAGGAAACCCTCGAACGCCTGAATGCTTTTCTCGACCCGCGAACCGGCGGACTGGGGCAATCCGGCTGGGATATCGGGCAGTTCCCCCATCTTTCAAGCTTTTACACGTTGCTCAAGGGGATCAGCCAGGTTAAATATGTTGCCAAAATCGCCCTAACGGTCATTCGGGTCAGCGGCGCGGAACGCGTTGAAATCGACCCGAATCAGATGGAATCGATTCCGCAGGGACTGATCGCAAACGGCAGCCACCGGGTGGCTGTACGCGCCGAATAAAGGACGGATTACCATGCTTCCGCTTACTGTGCTGGACGATCTCTCCTATAAAGAGCTCGTCGACAATGCAAGAAAACTGATTCCCAAGCTATTCCCGGCCTGGACGGATGAAAACGCCCATGATCCGGGCATGACCATGATCGAGCTGCTCGCCTGGCTGACCGAACTGCAGCAATACTATTTGGACCGGATTCCATCGAAAAGCGAGCTCAAATTCATGAAGCTCCTGGGAGTTTCCCCGCAGCCGGCAATTCGCGCACGGGCCGATGTCACCTTTGAAGGATTGGCTGGCCCGGTCAACCTTCCGCGCGGAATCTGTTTAACGGCTGGCGAACAGTATTTTGAAACCCGGTTTCCGATCACCCTGCTCCCCGTCCAAATCGAACGGGTAATGGTTATTTCTGACCAGGAAACGGTCGATGCTTCGGCGGCGAACGACGTGAGCGGCGTTGGATTCCTGCCGTTTGGTTCTGATTCCGTTCCCGGAACCCGGATGCTGCTGGGCCTTGACGCCCCACTACCGGCAGACCAAACCGTATACCTCCACGTGTACCTGGACCCGTCGACCGCCGTTTCCGTCCTGGCCGGCGCCGAGCCGCCGGTCCCTTCGGTGCGTCTCGCCTGGAGTTACTACGGCGGAGAACCCGGTGCCTGGGAGCCAGCCCGCTTGATCGAGGATTTTACCGGGAACTTGACCCATCACGGCTATGTTTCCCTGTCAGTCCCGAGTCCGATGAAAGCGGCCCGGATCGAAGCGGCGGACGATCAGGACCGGTATTGGCTCTGCTGCACCCTGGTCGAAGGCCGACCAGAGCTTTCCCCGCGCATCGACCGGATCAGCATGAATACCGTGCCCGTGATCCAGGAACACACCCTGAGCGAGACCCTTCTTTTTTCGGGTTCGGAGACAGCAACGCGTTTTGAGGCCCAGAGCTGGCTGGCCCTGCACGGGCGGCTGCGGGTGCAATTTCGCATCAATCATCAGGATTGGGTAGAGCTTTCGGAAGGCGAAGGCAGCAGCCCGGAACCCGGCCGTTTTGTCGCTCACCGCGATTTCACCGCGGGCAGCCTGCGCTTTTCGGTCCACCCGGATGATCTGGCGTCCTCGGACGGGTCTATCCGGCTGATTGCTTACCGACCCGAATTTGAAGTCACCCGGCGGCTCGGCCGAGGGCGGTCTTTGCCCGGTCTGACTCTGGAAATCCAGGAAAAAAGACTTCTGCGCGATACCATCGCGCTTCAGGTCGGTTTGGCCGACCCGCTGAAAGGCCGTGTTATCTGGCAGGATTGGCATCGGGTCACCGACTTTGATACCTCGGGACCAGATCACCGGCACTTTGTTCTGGATGAGAGCACCGGTGCGGTCACTTTCGGCAATAACGAACAGGGCTTGATGCCGCCAGCCGCGGAATTTGAAAACATCGTCATTATTGACTGCAAAAGCGGCGGCGGATCCGATGGCAATGTCAGGGCCGGCGAGATTCGGGTTCTGGCCAATGCGAATACCCTTCCGCCGGGATTGACCGCGGCCAACTATTTCCCCGCCGCCGGCGGCCGGAACCAGGAAACCATGGCCATGGCCAAGGAGCGTTTGATTTCCGGTCTTTATACCTCCACCCGGGCTGTGACTGCCGAGGATTATGAAGCCATCGCACTGGAGACCCCAGGCGTTCGTGTGGCTCGCGCCGCGGCACTTCCACTGTATGTTAAAGGCATGCGCGATTACCCGGCAAACCGGCAGGCAGGTCAGGTCACGGTTGTGGTCATGCCATATTCCGAACGGGCTTTACCAACGGCCGGACCTGGATTTTTAGAAACCGTCCACCGTCACCTGGACCGGGTGCGCCTGATTACCACCCGGGTTCATGTCATCCCGGCCGAGTACGTAAAAATAAGCGTTTTCGCCGGTGTCGTGCAGGCTCCCGGCCGCCGCCTCAGCCAGGAAAAGGTTCGGGAAGTCCTAAATGACTTCCTCAGCCCGTATGATCCCGAGCAAAAACGGCAGGGCTGGCCGTTCGGCCGAACCGTGTACCGCAGCGATATTTACGGCGCCATCAGCCGGATTCCCGGCGTGGAATACATCAAGGAACTATGGCTGACTGCTGAAGGTGTTGAAGTGGAAAAGGAAGAAAGCGGTGATATTTGTATTCCGCCCTATGCGCTCCCCTATCTCGGGGACGCTGAAATTGAGATTTTCAGCCCGTCCGATCTATAGGCACCGGGCGGGACATCGGAGGGACCTCTGTGTACGGTGAATTCTCCTTCATATCGTTGAATAAACCAGCTGATTGGGCACGGGGTCTGATGGTTAACCTGCGTCCAGAAGGCAGCGGTCTGGCAATTCCACGTGAAAACCGGCACCGGGTGCGCTCGGTTCTGGCCCGCGAAAGCTTTGCCGGGCCTGGTCCGGTTTGGGATTTTGCCGTGAACCCAATCGGTCTTTTGTTCGGACTTGACGATCGCGGTATCTGGTCGTTTGACCCGCAGACTAAAACCGGTGATACCCTGCTTTCCCATGAAAGCAGCCGGTTTGGACCGAGCACCAGAATCGGGGTGGGCAACGGCTTTTTGTGCATCGCTGATCCGGAAGCCAAGGTCCCGTGCATGGCCTTCTCCTTGAGCAATGGCCAGCTGTTGTGGACCTTTACCGGGATTGGTGAGGAACGATTTGTGCCGCAGGCCGTGGCTGTCGATGATACCGGTTACATCTACTATTACGGCTTGCTTGGCGGAAGTGCGAGATCCGGTCCCGGTGCCCAGCCGGTGCTGCTGAAGTTGAATGATGCCGGCGTGCTGATTGAAACCGCGGCCGGGGATGCCCTTGATGCGATTGCTCAAAGCGGAACGGCCGCACCCGCTCTTGCTGCCCGCGGCGGCACCGCCTATCTATTAAACCCGAACCACCGGGTGGTCACCAGTTTCTGGCCGTACCGGGAGACCGGCCTGCCTGGAGCCGCCGGCGAAACGGTGGAACCGTCAGCCCTCGCCATTGACGAAAATGGTCATTTCTACGTTTCGATTTATCCGGAAACTGGCCGCTATGCCGATGGCGGACCAGCCGTAGTCCGGATTGATCCCGACCTTGGAGAAGCCGAACGACTCCAGGGTTTCCGGGGCGCTGCAAACAAGCTGCTGGCCAGCGCCGGGCGCATCTTCGTCTGGCACCGCGCTGGTGCCCTAACGGTTTTCGAACCCGCTCCGCACACCTCCGCCTATGACGGAACCGGCGTCATCAAGGGAATATTCATCACACCCGCGATAGACAGTGAGACCGAGCAGCTGGTATGGCACAAACTGACCATCGACGCCGATATTCCTTCAGACACCCACATACGGATCTCGTATACCGCCTCCGATCACCGGGAGATGGTCGTCGGCGACCGCTTGATCGATCTGGATCGGTTTCTGCACGACGCGTCCATTCCGGTTGATGACCGATTGGCCGCCACTGAGTCTATTTGGTCGGATCCTCTGTTGAATCCGACCGACAGCCTGCTGCAGCGCACGACCGGCCGTTACCTGTGGATCAAGCTGGAACTGCATGGCAGTGAACAGCACTCACCGGTCCTCAATAAAATCAGGTTGTATTACCCACGCATGTCCTTTTTGGAATACCTGCCGGCCGTTTACCAGGAAGATCCGGCTAGTAAGGATTTTCTGGAGCGATTCCTGTCCATCTTCGGCACCCTTTATGATGGCATGGAATCCCGTATCGGCCAAATATCGGCCCAGTTTGATGTTGACCATGCCGAAGGTGATTTCTTACGCTGGCTGGCCGGGTGGCTGGCCCTGCCGGTGGATGAAACCTGGAGCCAGAAAGGCCTTCGAAATGTTATCAAACTTGTGCCTGAGCTGTATCCGCTGCGTGGAACCCGCCAGGGTATCGAGCGCATGGTGGAGGCGTATACCGGCGAAAAGCCGCTGATCGTCGAGCAGTTTGAGATCGATTCCTTTGCGGAACAGGCTGAATTGAAGGACCTGCTGACCGGCCTGTACGGGGGAGACCCGAATTGTTTCAGCGTGCTGGTTCGGCAGGAATGCATCCGAACCCCGCAGCAGCTGGCCGGGCTAAGGCGGCTCCTGGATAATGAAAAGCCAGCGTTTACCGAAGTACGGCTGTTTGTGCTGCAGCCGTGGATCTTTATGGACCAGCACGCGTACCTGGGGATCAATACACAGCTAACCGCGCTGTCCGAGCTGAGGCTGGACGGAAAATCGACCATCCCGTTCAACACCGTTCTGGTTGATGTCGGCCGGGACAACCGGATGGATGTGCACACCCGGGCCGGTTTTGATGCCATGCTTCGCTGACAGATCTCAGCCAAAGCGCTGAACGGCCGCTATACCTCGAAAAACGCATCGGGGTTTGCCATAGAATGATCAGACGGGGAAAGGGGAGAAACCTAATTGAAGAATTCGAGATATTATCCGTACGAGCGCAACCGCTATTTTTACGGGAAACTACTGACGGTACGAGATTTTGAGCTGGAGCAGAAATACGTGAACGACAAACGGCGGCTCCTAAACCGCCTGCTGTACGGCGCGGGCGTGGTCTGCGGATTGCAGGTCGTCGCCGTAGACGAAAAAACCATCTCCATCGAATCGGGGGTGGCGCTGGATTACGCCGGACGCGAAATAGTGGTGCCTTCGCCGATCACAACCAAGCTTTCAATGCTTGAGGGCTTTTCCAACAACGAATATGCGAAGAACGTCTATCTTCTGATCGCCTACGACGAAAAGGAGAAGGAACCGGTCTATTCCGTCACTGGATCATCGGCTCGTGCTGAGGAACGCAGCGAATACAACCGGGTCCAGGAAAGCTACAAGTTGCTGGTCAGTGAAGAACCGCCGGATCCCTCGCTGATCGGTCTGTCCGCCTTGACCGACGATATCCGGCTGCTCTATCAGGACGACCAAATCAAGATCTGGCAGAAAACACCCCGCTTTATCAGCCGGGGTCAGACCCTTGAAGTGACCTTGATGGTGGAAAAGGCCCTGCAGGTTCCCCGCATCGAAGTTTCATACGAACTGCAGTCCGAACAGTTTGTCAATCCGGACGGGACCCACGGCCTGGCCGTGCGTTTCAGCGAGCCGGAACACGGTCAGACGGGATTCTACGCGCCAGTCTTCGGATTCATGACTTCGGAAGAAGCCGAAACACCGGGACGGGTTTCGATCAAACCGGGAAGCTTTAGGCTCAAAATCGGTGACCGGGAACTGACCCCCACGATCGAGTGCCAGAACGCGGTCCGGATCGTCGATGGCACTGTGGATTCCGAAACCCTCCAAACCTTCTACGATTTGACCCTGGACCAGGCCACTGCGTCCCTAAATCCCGAGCAGGGGATTTTCCTGGCCCGGATCTCCTTGTTAAAAATCGGCGCCAGCTATGTGATTGAAAAGGTGGAGAACGTACCGTTCGGCGAGTATTGCTTCAATGCCTCCAATCTGTACCGCATGGGCCTGTTCGGCAGCCACGAAACCGGATCGCCGGACTTAAGTTTCTCAGCCCGGGCCGCGATTACCCGTCTGGCCGCGGAAGCCGATCCGCAGCTGTCGGTCACCTACAGTCCGAAAAGCCAGCAGTTCGATTTTAACCTGGGACTCCCGCTCGAGAAAAAACTGTTTGAAGCGGTTCAAACCGGCGTGATCACGGTTCCCATCGAAGCCGGTTCACGGTCGGGTAAAATTTGTTTTACCGAGGAAATCGACCATGGACTGGGGCTTGGCCCGGTCTGTATCGTCACTGCGATCGAAGCCGTGAAGGACACAACCGCCCAGGCCTTATCCCAGCATGACCAACAGATGTTCTTCGGCGATATCGCCGTCTTTCAGAAAGAGCCGTTTGAATTCGCCGCGCCGGATGTTTCTTTGGGCGTTGTCGCATACCCGCTGCGCGGAACCTTTAAGATCGGGGCCCGTCTGCTCGCTTCGAAAGTCAGCCCGGTTCAGGTTCGCTGGTGGGCCTATCGGCAGGAAAAAGGGAGCGCAGAATGAATCTGCGCATTCGCATCGGTATAAGCCTGTTTTTGGCAATCACGCTTCTGATGGGCGGTCCGCTGCCGGGCATCGCACTGGCAGCACCGGCTGACACCAATGCCCTTGCGGCCAGTGTTTATCAGCGCGTCAGAGCCGAATACTCGGCGTCGATCATTGCTTTAACGCCGCCTGAAACCATCCTCACCGCGGTGTACAGCCGGTCTGCCGGAGACAGCAGTTCTCCCAACGCCTACCTTCCGGCAGCCCGTATTGTAATTAAAGCAAGCCTTGCGACGTTCACGGCCGATGCCGCTGCGGATAAGCTCCCTTCCTTTACAGACACTTTGATGGACGGCGGTGTTAAAACGCTTGTGAAGCCGTTGATTGAAGCGTTGTCCCCCTCGAAACTAAAGAAAAACACGCCGGAACAGATCTTCGATGAGGTGTTTCCTTCAGTCGAGCAATCAGTTCGTGAACGGGTCGGTGAATACGCCGGCGCCGAAATCGTTAAACAGTTGCCGAACGATATCGCGGACGCGGTCTATGAAGGCGTGTATGAAATCGCCGACACCGAGGCCAAAGCCATCAGCCTGGACAACCTGAACCGCATTGGTTTGACCGGTTTTACCGGTCTGGTCGGTGTCAAAAGCCAGCCGGTGATCACCCAAAAAACTCAGACGTATTTAACCGATAAGATTAAACAGGCCGTACCGCCGGAAGTGTTGTCCCTTTTACCCGAAGGCGCGGAAGGAATGGTTCAGGAAAAGGTTTATTCCGCCGTCTACGAAAAGTTTGGCATCACCCTTCCGAGCTTCCTGTCTTCCGGTGAGGACGAAAAAAAGGAAGACAAGAAAGAAGACAAAAAGGAAACGCCCAAGGATCCAAAGGGATACAAGCCCGAAGGCTATGTCGATGTTGCGCCGGATCAGGTCTGGATTCTGCAATTCAGCGACGCACTTGACCGCAAAACGATTGCGTCAGGGATTAGAGTCTCGCTTGATCCGTACGGTCTGATAAAGACGAAGTGCGAAGCCAAACAGACCTTCTCGACGATGATCCGGGTTAAGCCGCTCACCACCTGGACCAAGGGCTGTACCTATTATTTAACGGTGTCAACCGCCTTGAAATCGGTTAATGGCCAAGTACTGGCAAAGCCGGTAACTATCAAGTTCACGGTCAAGAAGGATAAATCACTGCTCGCCCAAATGAAAGAGATTCGTGACAAGATCGCGGCCGGCGATTATGCTGGCGCGCTGGCTCAAGCCCAGGAAGTCACGGGTGTAAATCCGCGCGATTACCGCGCTTTTGCTATTCTAGCCGAAGCGCTGGCTCCGTCTGACCCGGAAGCGGCCGACGAAGCGCTTGATCAGGCAAAGGAACTCAATCCCAACGCTCTCGAACTAAAAGCCACCGAGGCCAAGGTGAAGACGGCCCAAGCGGAACAGAAGGCGGCTGATCAGAAGGATGACAGCGGTCCGGGAACAATGGATTTGACCTCGATCTCGAAATAAAATCAGATTGAAAACGAGGTGATATAATGGGTCAGCTGGTTTGCGGCGGCGCGATGCTTCAGTGAAGTTTCGGGATGACCCCCGGCACCTTGATGGTGCTGCCGAAGAACAAAGTGATCACAAGCATGCCAATCGCGAATATTATGGACAATATCCCGATGAGCAACATCTTGCCATTTGGCATGTGTCAATCGATGGCCAATCCCACGGTCGCTTCAGCCACCGCGGCGGCGATGGGCGTTCTCACGCCGATGCCCTGCGTTCCTGTCACAGCGGCCCCGTGGGCGCCCGGCTCGCCCACGGTTCTGGTCGCGAACATGCCGGCTCTTAATAACAGCAGCAAACTGATGTGCAACTGGGGCGGCGTGATTTCGATCAACATGGCCGGACAATTCACAATTCAAGTCCCGTAGCCTTTCCAATGAATGGTACAATACAAAGATCCGCTTCCCTGGAGGGTATTGTGCTGCTTGTGCTCGACAATTATGATTCCTTTGTCTATAACCTGGTGCACGGCTTCGAACGGTTAGGGCAGATCGTTGAGATTCGCCGCAATGATGCCGTTACAGCCGCTTCGGTCGCAAAAATGGCCCCGGACTATCTGGTTATTTCCCCTGGGCCGGGCCGTCCCGAGCAAGCCGGCGCCTGCCTGGAAATCCTTTCGGAAATGGTTCAAACAATCCCGATTCTCGGTGTTTGCCTGGGGCACCAGGCGATTGCCCGGCTGTTTGGCGGACGCGTCATTAAAAGCCGGCAGCCAACCCACGGCAAAGCACATCTGATCGAGCACGACCGACAGGGCGTTTTTCGGAAAATCCCTTCCCCCCTGAAGGCGGCTCGGTATCATTCATTAACCGTTGACGAAGTCGGTTTCCCACAAGATCTCATCATAACCGCCCGCACCGCCTCCGGGGAAATCATGGGGCTGCGGCATCGCACGCTCCCGATTGAAGGTGTGCAGTTTCACCCGGAATCGATTCTGACCGAACACGGTCTTACCCTTATGCAAAATTTCCTGGAAGGGCCCCGCCATGACCGATAGTCCGCTGATCAAACAACTGCCCGGAACACCGGATTCGTGCTTTCATTTCATGGAGCGGCTGCAGGCCTTTTCAGGGCCGGTGCTGCTAGACAGTGCGCAAGCCGTTCCCGGATTCACCCGTTATTCCATGGCTTCCGCCGATCCTTTCTGCGTACTGATTGCGCGAGATGGGCGCGTGCTGCTTGATTGGCGATTACCTGATTGTGATCGGCCGCCTTTTCCTTCCGGATGGTTTCCGGCGGATCCCTTACAGGTCCTCCAGGAACTGCTCGAACGATATCGGCTGCCCCGGGGTGAACTCCCTTTTTGCGGCGGCGCCGCCGGGTTTTTCTCCTACGATCTGGGCCGCAGCCTGGAACGGATCCCGGTGATGGCCCGCTCTGAACCGTCTTTTCCGGACCTCTGGCTCGGATTTTACGATTGGGCCGTGATCCAGGACCATCCCGCCCATAAGCTCTATCTCGTTTCAACCGGCCTTCCCTTTCCCGAAGGGTCCCGTCGCAACCATTATGCCGCGCGGCGCCTTGCCGATTGGCAGGCATTTTTCCCGGGGGATTCGTCGGTCAGCCAGGATTCTGTTTCCGCCCCGGCGCTCCCAGCCGAGCTTTGTTACGGTTTTACCGCCGAGGCTTACGAACAGGCGGTCGAACAGATCCGGACCCACATCTTGGAGGGCGACGCCTATATCATCAACCTGAGCCAGCGCTGTGAAGCCCCGCTGACCGCCAGTGGGTGGGAATTGTACCGGCAGCTCCGCGGAGCCAACCCGGCTCCAATGGCCGCCTACCTCGATACCGGGCCGCTGCAGATCGCCTGTGCTTCACCAGAACGCTTTCTATCGCTGAAAAACGGGCAGGTGGAAACCCGCCCGATCAAAGGCACCCGGCCGCGCGGCCGAAACCCGGTGGAAGACATTTATTGGCGGAACGAATTGGCCAACAGTGAAAAAGACAAGGCCGAACTGGCTATGGTGGTGGACCTGGAGCGCAATGACCTGTCGCGGGTTTGTGCGGCGGGTTCGGTGGTTGTTCCGGAATTGTACCGGTTGGAGACTTATGAAACCGTCTATCAACTGGTCTCCGTGGTGCAGGGTCAGATGAAGCCCGGCCTGGGCGCGGTGGATCTGATCCGCGCCGCCTTTCCCGGCGGCTCCGTTACCGGCGCGCCGAAGATCCGCGCTATGGAAATCATCGAAAAACTGGAGCCGGTCCGCCGCGGTCCTTATTGCGGCGCATTGGGCTACCTGGACTTTCAGGGGGATATGGATCTCAACATCATCATTCGAAGCCTGATTATTCAAGACAACCGGGTCTTCCTGAATGTCGGCGGCGGGATCACTATCGAGTCCGATCCGAAGGCCGAATACCTGGAAACCCTGGACAAAGCGCGGGCTTCTCTGACCGCGCTGGGACTGACGGCCCCGGCTGGTTCCTATTCGCTGTACCGGGAGAGCCAAAGCGCGGCACATCCTACCGATGGGGCACTGGGCATACCGCAAAATCGCATCTATTCGGATCACACCCATACCACCGCGGAGTTGTCATCCTGCGGCCTGTTTGAAACGATTCGGATTGAAAACGGCACCATCCAATGGCTGGCCCTGCACCTGTCCCGGCTGCGCCGTTCAGCGGCGGTCCTGGGTCTCAAGCTTCCTTTTTTCGACGCACAAATCGAAGCCATGCTGTTGGAAGCCGCCAAATCATCCCCTTCGGCGGTTTGTGCCGCACGGCTGACCCTGACCGATTCGGTGACCGTGACAACCCGGCCGATTCCTTATGCCGAAAGCGATTATGATGCCGGATTCGCGGCCGGGTTCATCCCCTGGCAGCGCTCCGGTATCCCGGCTGATTTTCAACACAAAACCACCGCCTGCGCCGAGACCGATCATGCGCGGGCCGAAATGCGTTCATCCGGTTATCAAGAAGGACTGTGGGTGAATGATGCCGGCCTGGTTCTGGAAGGAACGGTCAGCAACCTGTTCGCCTTATTCGGCGGTACCCTGAAAACGCCTCCGGTTCATCAGGGGCTGCTGCCCGGCATCGCCCGCGCCCGGGTGCTCGCGCTTGCCCCCAAGCTCGGTCTGTGCTTCGAGGAAGTCCCGCTCACCCCGGCCGAGCTTTGGCTCGCCGACGAACTGTTCCTCACCAATGCCCTGATGCTGGCCATGCCGGTCACCGCACTCGAAGACAATCCCATCGGAAATGGAAAACCCGGCCCCATCGCCTGCTCCATCCGCCAAGCCCTGATCGAGGACGGATAAGTTAAACGAGAAACCGGGAAACACCTATTGATTCGGTCGTACCCTGAACCAAAAACGCCGTATCGCGAGTTTTTTGCCCCGCCGGGAACGCTAACCCTGTCCTGGTGTTTGTGTCCCCTCACACCGGCGATTCCTGGATTGCCGCTTCTTCTCCGCCTTCAACCGGTTTTCATCAACCCGGAATCTGACGATTTCCCGGACCAAGTCGTACGGAATCGGCTTTCCGTATGGGAAATGCACAGTTCCCTTTGTCGTTTTGTAGCCCACTAACCGATCCTGGAATGCGTTGATCCCGCTGGCGGTTGGGAAAAATCCGATGTGGTATTTAAAGGCGGCGAAGTAAACCAGGATTCCATGATACTCGAATGCCGGCATCTGATAGCTGATTTTTTCCACCGCTTCCGGCGCTGACTCACGGATCACTTTTCGAAGTTCATGCAGAAGCTTTTGAATCTCGGGCGAAAACTGGGCAATGTATTCGTCAATCGATTTGAGCGCTGGTTTGCTGGTGTCCATAATTGCTCCTTTCAAACCAGGTTGCAGCAACCCGAAGCAAGCCGGAGAAGTAAAGGCGACAGCTCGTGGCTCAGCCAGGGACCAGATCCCCCACGCCCCGCGCCAGCCATCTTTACATCTCAAATGCTGATCCGCAAACAACGTCCCCGCTATCGTGAATATCGGTCATCCAATCACATAGATCAGCAGCGCAATCACAAGAATGGGCCCGGCGATGACGGCGAAGGGCAGCAGTGTGTTCCCCAAGGCCTTCCAAGCCGAAAACTTCTGCGCCTCGGCGAGCGCTTTCAGATACACTACAATTGCCCAAATCCCGATGGTTAGATCGATAAGCGCAAACGCAAAAAACGCGGCCGTTAAACCAATGCTTGCATCGATCACCGGGGTTTTGCTCGTAAAGTTTTCTGCCCCGAATAAACCGAGCTCGATCACCCAGGTAATTAACCCCCAGATCAGCGGGACATTGCTCCAGGCAAAGGCGGCTTTAATCTCGTCATAGCTTGCCTGCCCGCCAATCCACTTCCCGGTCCAGCTTAGCAGCGCGCTTGCAATATACATCCGCAAAATACCGCCAATCGGCCCTATGGTTAAAGCTGCGACCAAAATTCCGGCTAAAAAAGCCGGGTTTCCCGCCCAGTTATCCCCAATACTCTTCATGGAAGCCTGGTCCAGCATGGTCCCAATCCCAGTCACGGCCGCCAACAGAAGAATGTGCTGCTGCGACTTACTGTCAAGGATCTGACGCATGGTTGCCCTCGGTTTGGTCCACATAGAAAACCACGGATTCAAAGGTTCAGCCACTGCTATCGGATCCAGGTTTTCAAGTTCTTCCCCTGCCACCAGCGGTCCGTCCGGAACCTCATGAATCTCGTTCTTGGCCAGTTCACTCTCCCCTTTAATCTCTTCCGAAAGCCCGGCTTCGGGCTTCTCGCTGCCCGGCGCATCGACGCCAATCGTATCGCTTCCCGTCACCGTCTTTTGCTCGTCCATCCGAAACTCCTTTCCTCTTCCCAAATCGTCTTAAATCGTTATAGCCAAAGTTGACGCTAATAGTTGGGGCTCTGTTTCCCCGCTAGGACAAAGCCCCTTTCAGACTCTATCCATGAGTCCTTTGTCTTTTAGGAACAAATCCCAAGCAGAAAGGCATTCTGTTGTGAATTTAATGATATCGTAGGTTCGATTATCATATTCGATGATGAACTCTCCTGGCGCAAGTTTGTTTATCATGTCAAACGTACTTCCTTCAATTGATACAGCCGACGACAGTTCATTAATCAATGATCTTCCCGCTCCACCGGTTGATGTACCGAATTCAACTTCGTACGCATTGGGTTTATAGAATACCCTCGCAACATCGTTCGGCCGACGTCTGCAATGAAGGTGTTTTGTACCATTGGCAAGTTGCCGACACGCGGAAAGATAATTGTTCCGGTTTATATATTCATCTACAGCTTTTTCGTCAATCGGAGATCCGTGGATTAACCAGTCTCGTAGGTGATAGCAATTCATAAAGAATGCCAGTAAGTCGTCCTGTAAAACAAGATATTCACTGCTTAATCGAATACCATTAACTCGGTTATACCATCTTCGGATTCGTTCATACTGTCTTTTCCATTCTTCGGACATCGGACCTTCTCCTTAAAGTATTAAAAATCTGGGCTAACACTCAGGGCTATCTCGAGTGGGGGAGCTGGTTCCTGGGTGAGCCGTTAGAGATGACGCCGTGATACTTCCCGGTGAAGCTGAGGACTTGTTGCAGGTTCAGTCCGGCATGGAGGCCGGACTCCTGAGACCCGGCACGGAAGCCGGGTGTCTCAGGTTGGTTCTGCAACCCGAAGCAAGCCGGAGAAGTATAGGCGGCAGCTCGTGGCTCAGCCAGGGACCAGCTCCCCCACGGCCCCCGCCAGCCCGCTTTTTTAGCGCCGCCCGTAACACAAAAAGCCAACGAAATCGTTGGCTTTCTCTATCTTCATTCTCCGCCGCGCCGGCCCTACTGCGCCATTCTGAGATCGGCCGATTTGATCCGACCGTCAACCGCAACCGTAAAGCTTGCCCGCACGCCATTAACCGTGTAAATCAGCATCTTTCCGGCCTCGCTCGCCGGCGCTATGGAAGCGGGCTCCCCAAGCGCCGCCCGAATCTCCTTTTCAGACTGGTTCAGCTCAATTCCGAAGACTTTCTGTTTCCCGAACAGCTGAATCGCCGTGACCAGATTCGCTTTGGCATCATTGTTCGGCTCCAGCGTAAAGCTCATCTGGGTATCCGGATACACCAGCAGCTCGGTCGTACCATCAAACGATTTGGCGTCGGTCTTGCCAAAGGTCTCTTCAATTTTCTTTTCGGGCAATCCGATAAACGCCGGATAATTCGGATCCCCGCCCGAGAAGATCCCTTTCGCGGCCACCAGGCCCAGCGCATCGTACAATGTCCCTGCGCCATCATATTTCCCAGCCGAGAAGTTTCCCTCGTATTGCAGTGCGCCATCAGGCCCGAAGGTCTTCCCGGCACCATTGAACAAGCCCTGTTTGAACAGTCCCTCATAGCGGACCGTCCCGTCCTCGCCGTAGTACTTCCCCGTGCCGTCGAACAGCCCGTCCACAAAGCCGCCCTCGTAGATCAAATTGCCGTTCTCAGCGTATAGTTTCCCTGCCCCTTCGATCTTCCCGGCCATAAACTCCCCTTCAAAGGCCAGCCGGCCGTCATCGGTCATGATTTTGCCTTTGCCTTCATATTTCCCGCCGACAAACGCCCCGTCGTACATGACATTCCCGCTGGGATGCAGTTCTTTGCCGGGACCTTCCAGCTTACCGTCCTTAAATGTACCCTGATAGGCCAGTTCCTTCCCATTGCGGTACAGGTTCCCGGCACCGTTATAGGCGTTGTTCATAAACGCCCCCTCGTAAATCAGGGTTCCGTCGCGACTATACTGTTTTCCCTGACCCACAAACGATCCTGCGGCAAAGCCGCCTGAATATCGCAGCTTGCCGTTGGTATAGTAGAGCTTGCCCTGCCCTTCGTAAACCCCATTGGCAAAAGCCCCTTCATACAGCAATTTACCGTTTCTGAAATACAGCTTGGCTTGACCGGACAATGCGCCGGCCGCCCACTGCCCTTCGGCAACCAGCTTCCCGCCCGGGGAATAGAACTTGCCGATGCCCTCCGGCATGCCTTGGATCACATTGCCCTCGTATTTCACCGTGCCGTCCTTGTAATAGATAATTGCCTGTCCGGTATAGCTGGGCGTTTTTTCGGTTTCGTACCAGGTCTTCACCCCGGTCAATTTGGCAATCAATGTCGGACCGTACTTATAGCCGATCCACCCCAGCACCGCGAGCACGATGAGCACGATGACGATCAGCCGCTTGGCGATGTACCGGCTGCCGAATTCGACATAATCGTCCAAGGACGCCTCTTTGGCGCCGAGCATCTGTTTGATAAAGATCGCGATCTTTCCCGGAAGCTGCTTCGGCAGTTTCTTTAAGTCGTTGATCTTCTTTTTAATGGGTTGTATGTAGGGGGCCAGAATCTGCTTCAGCAGCTTTTCAAACATGGACCGCTCCTTTTTCGCCGGACGACTCTAGAAGCCAAATTACGGGACAAGAATGATTTCCACGTCTTTCAGACAAAATCCTCCAAGCGCTCTTAACATCCGCGAAAAATAGAGCATTCAAAGCCTTCGGGAGAGGAATCCCCCAATTTTTGTCGAATAAACAAATCAAATGAACTGCTTCCCAGTGAAGCCAGTTCAACGATAGAATTCAGCTTCGAATCGTTGTCTCTACTTCGATATCCTATCGTTTTCGGGCCGCACGATTCATTTCATTGCTGCTTTGGGCGCTTCCGCCGGGATGGATTTTGTTTCTTCGGCGGAAATGTTCGACTACCGGAACAAACCGGCCGAGGTGTATTGCATGACCAGAAAGATCACTCAATTTTTGCTGCTGGTAATCCTTGCGGGTATTACTGCATTTCTTGTTTTTCTGAACCTGGACCATTTGACCAATCCGCCATGGGTAAAAACCTTCCCGCTGGAAGGAATCTCCCGCATCATCACGGACCAGGAAGGAAACACCTACTGTATCGCGCAAGCCCGCCAGCGAATTTATAAAATCGACGCTAAGGGCGTTTCACAGTATGAAATCAAACACTCCGAAAACGCCGACAGCGCGGTCGGTATTTTCGCCGATCTCACGCTGGATGAAAAGGGCAACCTGTATGTACTCGACACCAGTCTTGACGACAAGGGAATCTATGTTGAAAAAGAACGCATTCTTCGTTTTGACAGCCGCGGGCAGCAAACCGGCGAGCTATACGCACTAAGCTATATTGAAGCAGACCGGCCGCTGCGTGCCGGCCGGATCAAATCGATTCACGTGGACAGTGACACCCTGCGTTTTGTCGCGGCCGAAACCCATCAGATCCGCTTATGCTCAAAACCGCTGAACGCAAAAGAGGTCACTGAACAAGTCATTCCGCTGCCCGAGGACGCTTACCTGTACGAAGCCTGCATTTCCACCGAGGATCGTGTTCTCGCCACTACGCTGCGCGGACAGATTCTTGAGATCGCTGCCAATGGAAGCATCACCCCGCTCTATCCCAGTCCAAAAGGCAAACCGTACTGGAAGCCAGCGCCGCTCCGTCTGAAGAAGGCCCAGGACGGAACCTTCAGCATGTCTGATGCGATGCCGGCCGGCGCGGACGGCTATAAAACCTTCCCGACCCGCCTGAAAGTCAGTGAAGACGGCGAGTTGTATTTCATCGACGCCATTGCCAATTCCATTAATTCCTTCAGCATCAGCAATCCGACCCGGATCAACTCGCTGATGACGGCGTCAGATCCGTTCGTCGGCGGCGGTGCGCTGAATCTGAAGGTAATCAAAGACTTTGCCGTAAGCGCGGACGGTCTTGGGCTGACCGCCGCGGAGAGTATGCGGCTGCTTCAGGTCGATGCGCCCGGCTCCCCGGCCCGTGAAATCACCGGAATTTCATATGACGGCGGCGATAGGGCCGAACACTGGATCACCTGGCTGCAGCTGCTGCTGACGCTCATCCTAATTGGCGCGGCACTCCGGATAGTCTATGTCGACTTTATGCACCGGCAGGTTTCCCTGATTCTAAAACAGATTGTCATCTTTGCCCCGCTGATTGCCGGTTCGCTGGCCTTTGTTTCTTACACTGTATATGGCAATCTGGTCGCCCAGGAAGACGAACAGGTCTACCGCAAGCTGACCCTGCTGACCCAGATGGCACAGAGCCGGGTTGATACGGCTTTATTGCAGAAAATCGACAGTCCAGCCGACTTTATGGGGCCTGAGTATGTCAAGCTGTTGAACACAACGATTGAAGCACAGTTAACTGAAATTGCTCAAAAAGAGTCATCCAGTACGATCGCCGGTCTGAGAACCGACCGAGAAGGTTTATACAGCGGCATTTACAAGTTTGAAACCAAGGATCTATTGTATTCCATCGTCGACTATGACAACAGCGTTTTTATGTTCCGGCCCATCGATATTGATCCAAATAGCGAGTTCGCGGCTGTCAGAGATTATCATAAAATAGTTACCCGCTCGGTTTCGGACGAAAACGGTTCCTGGATGTTCGCCATGGGGCCATTGTATGCTCCGGACGGCAGCCTGATCGGCATTTACGAAACCGGGGTCGAGTACGCTGGCTTTGAACAAGCCCGAAAGCAGCTGACCTACAAGCTTGCGAAAATTATTGCCGAGATCACTCTGGGCGTGGTCATCGTCTTCCTGCTCATGACGTTCTTCCTGCTCAAATCTTTACGGGTCCTGCGCGACAGCGTTAACGAAATAGCCGCCGGCAACTGGGAAACCACAGTAGATATCCACAGCGGCGACGAGGTTTCTGATCTGGGCGGCCGATTCAATTTGATGGCTGGCCACATTCGGCAGTACCTGGACGAGATTACCCGTTTGAGCGAATCTTACTATCGGTTTGTGCCTCAGCGTTTCCTTGAGATGCTGGGGAAAAAATCGATTCTGGAGGTTGAACTCGGCGACCAGACCAGTGCCGAAATGACGGTTCTGGTCTGCAATATCCGTTCCTTTGTCGCTCTATCTTCCCGCATGGACCCCGAAGCTGGCTTCAATTATTTCAACGCTTTCCTGCGGCGAATCGGCATCGCCGTTCGCCGCAACAACGGTTTCATCGATGAATACCTGGCCACCGGCATCCGTGCCCTGTTCACGGGCACGCCGGCGGATGCGGTTCGGGCTGCCCAGGATATGCGCTCGGAACTGGCCGCTTTCAATGCCGAAATGGCGGAACAGGGCTTCACCGGAATCGATATGGGCATCGGCATCCACTGGGGTGCGCTTCGGCTTGGCATTATCGGGGAAGAAGAACGGCTTCAGGGCACTGTTATTTCCAACGATGTGAACATGACCGTGATGCTGGAGACCTTGACCGCCAAGCTTGGGGCTTCGATCCTGGTCACCGGGGAAACCTTAAGCCGCATAGACGGTCCGGCTTATCCGAATATCCGCAGTCTCGGAACGCTGCAGCTTCCGGGAAGGGATACCCCTATCGAGCTGTTTGATGTCTTTGACGCCGACCCGGCTGACCTGCGGAAAGCGAAACAAATCACCCTGGATGTTTTCGAACGGGGAGTGAGCCTGTATCGGGCCGGCGCCTTCAGCGATGCCCGAACCTGCTTCGTGGAAGTGGTTCGCCGAAATCCTTTTGACCAGGCCGCCAAGCGGTATTTCTTCCTTTGTGACGAATATTTCCGAAGCGGAACCCCGCAGGGGTGGGACGCCTCTCTGGAAATCCGGGATGACACCGGATCGGAATAAATCGTTGGCCGCGAAAGCCGGAACCTGTTGTTCCGGCTTTTTCTTTTCCTCAAACGCTATTTCCCGGCTGTCCTTTTGGGCAAAAACGGATACAATGAAGGCATGAAAAACACACCGCGCAGCAAACCGATTCCATTAAAAACCGTTCCGCGGATTGAACGGCCGGCCTTCCCGCGAATCCTGCCCGCCTGGACCACCCGGTTAGGCTGGCGCGAATTGTTGCTGCTCTGGGGAATGGTGCTGTTGGTCAGTTACGGAGCCGCCTCTACGCCGTCCATCGGCTTGGCCGGATACTGGATGCGGGTAGTCTGTTTCCTGCTCCCGCTGGTGCTTTTTTTCGCGCTTCCAGGATTATCGCTGGGGCCTTCAAAAATCGGCCGGATCTCTTGGATTCTCATTGTAATTATCCTGAGCGGGCTTGGTGCTTCGTATTTTCTTGACATGCCATATGCGCTTCAACCCAACAGTCGGCCCCACATCTCCGGGAGAGCCCGGGCCGTCTCCGAAAAGCAAACTGGAAGCTGGCGGAGGGTCACTTTTCAGATCGGAGCCGAATCGTTCCGTTTTTACGCCAGCCGCACCAGCGTTCAGGAAGACCAATCGTATTCCGTGATCTACCTGCCGAGAACCCGGTGGGTTGTCCGAGTGACCCCCAATCCAGTTCCGTAATGCAGACCCCTTCGTCCAGGACTCTTCGAGCCATTTCGACACGGATGGGAGGATTTTCTACTCATCGCGCCGAAATGGGTGATAAGGAACCAATATCCGTCTTTTTTGTCGCCCCCCTTTAATAAGCCGTCGCAAAGCGTCTGGAGGCAGTTCGTATGAGAATTCTGCCGCATCAAAATACGATTCAAAGCAAATTCACCGTCCCGGTGATTATTGCTGTTGTCCTGCTCTCCCTGATCGGCAATGTGGTGCGGGTCCAGGTCGACCAAAGCACCCGGCTGCAGGAACTGAAGCGGAAAGTTTCCCTGACGGCTGATTTAAGCGCCACCGCACTGGCGGATGACCTCTGGACCATCAACATTGACGGGGTTCAGGGTACCTGCAGCGCATTCTACAAAGACCCTGAAATCGGCTTTCTTTCCGTTCAGGACATGAGCCGGTCCATCCTGTACAGCAAACGAAAAACCGGCCCCTTATACCAGGACAACGATCTGCTTTATATCACCTGGCCGGTCGTTCGGGAAGGCACCGTCCTTGGCCATGTCCGGGCCGGTATCACCCAGGCTTACGTGCTCCGGCAGACCCGGCGTGACCTGGCCACTTCTTCGATAATCATTCTTGCGGTCGCCGCAATCACCTTTTTACTGATTCGCATGTCCGCCCTGTGGGTTACCAGACCGATTGCCGGCATTCGCGAGGCATTGGACGAGATCGGCCGCGGCAATCTTTCGTTCCGGGTCACCCGGATTCCCAGCGACGAAATCGGCCAGGTCGCACTGGGCGTGAACGCCATGGCAGATAACCTGACCGAAATGATCGAGCACCGGCGCAGAGCCGAGCAAGCCCTTCAGAAAGCCCATGACGACCTTGAATATACGGTCATGATCCGGACCCAGGAAATAACCGCCGCCAATCAGGAACTGCTGGCCATGAACCAGGAACTGCAAACGGTCAACGAGTCTCTTGCCGAGGAAATCGCTGAACGCGAACGGGCCGAAACCAACCTGGCCGGAGCCAACCGCGAACTTCGCATTGCACTGGACCGGCTGCAGCAAACCCAAAACGAATTGGTCCGTTCCGAAAAAATGGCTTCATTGGGAACCCTGGTGGCGGGTGTGGCGCACGAAATTAACACCCCGGTCGGCATTGGATTGACCGCAATCACCAACCTGGGCGAACTGATGACTGACGTGGAAAAACAGTTTGAAGTGAACAGCCTGAAGCGAAGTGATTTCAAGCACTTTCTTGAAAACTGCCGGATGGCATCCTCCATTATCGAAAGCAACCTCGGCCGCGCTTCAGACCTGATCCGGAGCTTTAAACAGGTTTCCGTCGACCAGCTGACGGAAAGCCGGCGGGAATTCGATCTGAAATGGTATCTCCAGCAGGTCGTGACCAGTCTGGAACCCAAGATCCGGCAGGCCGGGCATCATGTCGAGCTGGTCTGCCCCGAAGGGGTTGAAATCGACAGTTACCCGGGTACCTTTGCCCAGATCATGACCAACCTTTTCATGAACTCCATTATCCATGCGTTTGATCCCGGCCAAGCTGGGGAACTGCGCCTGGAGGCCGGCGTCACGGAAAGCGAACTCTGCCTTCAATACAGCGATGACGGGCGCGGGATGAATTCGGAAACCCGGCAGAAGATCTTTGAACCCTTCTTTACCACACGCCGGGGCGCAGGCTTCTCCGGCCTCGGCATGCATATCGTCTACAATCTGGTTGCCATCCAACTCGGTGGAACGATTAATCTGACCAGCGAAATCGGGCTGGGAACACGGTTTGACATTCGCATTCCGATCGAATCCGCCGGAGCGAATCTCAGGACCCGATAAATCAACCGCCGGTTCAAACCGACTCCTTTTCGTCCAGACCCGCCTTATTCAACACCTCGTACACGAGATTGCCCGCGTAGAACCGGTACGGAATGGAGAACTCCGAAAAGCCGGCCGCATACGGGGCTAGCTCGTACAGCCCGTAGTATACCACCAATCCTTTTCCGGTCAGGTAGAATGATGGTTTCGCCTTCTTTACATCCTCAGCCGCCGTTGGGAAAAAGATGTCCGGTTTCTGTTTGATCTGCCGGATCACTTCAGCGACGGTCTTGTCGAGACCTGAATAATCAGAGACGAACAAGTCCTTCAGCATCAGCGGCTGTCCCTTAACCGTGTCGTAGTTATAGGAAACCCGGTAGGTCATGCCATGGGCGCCGTTCGTATACTGATAGGTTTCCGTCGTAAAGCTCAGCAGGCCGTGTTGATTGTAGGAAACCCGGTACACCGCGACCAGCTCAAAGGGATACCGAAGCTGCCCGTCCTTTTTCAAGGCCAGCGCGCCCGCTTTGATCTCCTGGATATCCTTTTTGACCGACGCGTCAAGCATCCGGTTGAGCCGGTCCTGCCCGGCCTGGCCTTCCATGCCCTGGACCGCCGGGTATTTGACATCAATCTTCCAATCCGGCGTTTGCTCGGTAACGGTTACGGTCTTGATCCTTACCGGATCCGGTACGCGCTCGGTCAGTGCCGATAAGCGGCCGCATCCGGTCAATCCCGCTAACATCACCAAGACAGCGAACATCGCGATCACTTTGTTTTTCATCTGATTTACCTCGCACCTGCTCTTTTCTCCATCATACCCCAGAAAGGGCGTAACCACTTTAGAATATCTCGCTTTCTTTCGGAAAGATTTGACGAATACTTGGATTGACGCCCGGAGCATGTCAAAATGGAGAAAGGTAATGCCGGTAAAAAACGAAAAGGTTGCCGCTGCGATGAAGATGATCCAGGCTAAAACCATTCTGGTCCGCAATAAACGGCCGGAATCATGGTTTAATACGAAGTACAGCATGAATCTGTACCGGGGCTGCCAGCACGGGTGTATTTACTGTGACTCCCGCAGCAAATGCTATGGTATTGAGGACTTTGCCAAAATCCAGATCAAAGCGAACGCCATCGAGCTGCTTACCAAAGAACTGAAAGGAAAACGGGAAAAGTGCGTCATTGGCACCGGTTCAATGAGCGACCCGTACAACCCACTGGAGGGCGCGCTCGGTCTGACCAGGCAGGCCCTCCAGGTTATCCGCCGGTACGGTTTTTCGGCCCATGTCACAACCAAGAGCGACCTGGTGGCCCGGGATACGGCCCTGCTTGCATCGATTCCCAAGGCAACGGTCGCCTTTACCATCACCACCTGTGACCAGATTCTCGCCGCAGGCGTGGAACCCGGCGCCCCCTCTCCGTTCCGCCGCCTCCGCGCAATGCGGAAACTAGCCGATGCCGGCGTGATGGTCGGCGTGTTGATGATGCCGATCTTGCCCTGGCTGGAGGACTCCGAGGAGAACATCCGGGACATTATCAGCCGGGCGCATTTGTATGGCGCTTCGTTTGTCGTCCCATGGTTCGGCATGTCACTCCGGGACCAGCAGCGCGATCACTATTTCCGCAGTTTGGACCGCCTTTATCCCGGATTATCCAACCGGTACCGGGCCTTATACGGGAACAGCTATGCCTGCAGCTCACCCTTTGCGAATCGTCTGGAAACCCTGTTCGCGGCTGAATGCCGTGCCCGCGGCTTGATCGGGAGCATGGAAGCGCTGACCGAGCACCTGTCCGGCGGCCGCAAGGTGCAGCATTCCCTGTTCGAAGAAGATGAACCGCACGGAAAGGACGGAGACCCTCTATGATCACCCTCCTATTGGCGCAGGCCGGCGATCTGGAAACGATCCTGGCCCTGCAGCAGCTCGCTTATCAAAGTGAAGCCGAAATTTACCAGGATTCCGCGATTCATCCGCTGCGGGAAACGCTGGATGAGCTTCGGGTTTTTCATGCAGAAAACAAGGTGTTAAAGGCTGTGGCGGACGGGCGTATCGTTGGATCGGTTCGCGGCCGGGAAGCCGATGGAACCTGTTATGTGGGACGGCTGATTGTGGACCCCGAATACCAGAATCAGGGCATCGGCAAAGCTTTGTTGAAACAAATCGAAACTGAATTCCCCGGCTGCCGCTATGAGCTGTTTACCGGGCACAAGAGTGATAAAAACCTGGCTCTCTATCAAAAAATGGGCTATTCACCTTTTCGAACCGAACCGGTCCACGAACGGCTTTCCCTGGTCTATTTGGAAAAGCAGCCGGCAGCCTTGCCTGATTAAGCTCGCAAATAGCCCATTGTGCGGGAAACCTCTTTGGCGGCGGCAGTGACGGCTGCCACAATGCGTTCATGCTGTTCGCCCAAAATATGCGGGGCAGCACCGGTGAGACTGATCGCGGCGGCCACCCGCCCGTTGGCAACCCGGATCGGCGCCGCCACACAAGCATTTCCGTCCAATGATTCCTCATTGTCGATCGAGTACCCCCGGGCACTGATTTGCTTCAATTCCTCCCGCAGCATGGCAGGATCGGTCAGCGTTTTCTTGGTCAGCGCATGCAGTTCTTCCGCCAGGTAGCGTTCCTGTTCATCCGGTGGCAGATCCGCGAGCAGGACTTTCCCGACCGCTGTCGCGTGTGCGGGAATGGTCGCGCCCATGCGCCCAAACATCATGGTGTTGAGCTTGGCATCGGTCCGCAGAATAAATACGGCCATCCCGCCGGCGTAAATCGCGACATGCACCGCCGCACCGAACTCAGCGGCCAGCTTTGATGCCGGCACCCGTGCCGCATAGGGCAGATCGGTCCCGGAAATGTAAGCCGTGCCGAGTTCGTATACTTTTAGACCGAGCCGGTACCGGCTATTATCAGGATTTTGGGCAAGAAAACCGCGCTGTTCCAGTGTCTTCACCAGTGCATGGGTCGCGCTTTTCGATAAACCTAGGCTCTGACTTAACTCCGTAACCCCGAGTTCTCGCGCTTCATTTCCAAACTGAGTGAGAATCTGCAGGGCCCGATCAACCGACTGGACCATACTTGCCTCCTTGCGCCGCCACAAAATGCGATGGTTCTTGCAGCATCATACCGAATTTTGTGCGAAACCGAATCTGGCTAATCAATATAATACATCGAAGTTCTGTCCTCGTACACTACCACCCGGGTTCCCGGTCCGGAGGCGGCCCGAACGCCGAATCGGCACGAACCGCCCCCACCCCGGTTAACCGCACGCTTTCATTGCCTTAAATCCGGCCTGGAAGGCATTTAGATTCAAATCCAGGGATTTCCCGGCAAACCGCTGCCGGATCACCGCTTCCACCGAGCCGGCAAACGGCTCCATCTCGTCAAGCGCACACAAGGCCCCGACCAGTACCACGTTGGTGGTCTGCGCATTCCCGGCCGCTTTGGCCGCTTCTGTCGCATCGATCTTCGAAAACGCTCCGCAGATCGCTTTCAGCTCGCCGCCGATCGCTTCGATCGAAGGATACGCGGTTTCGCCGGAGAGCACGGCGAGCGGGTAATTCGGCCGCGGGTTCAAGAGGACGCGGGTCCTGCGGTTGCCGTAATCGCGCGCGATGCGCAGGGTTTCTATCGGTTCGAAGCCCACGAGAATATCTGCCTCTCCCCGCGGGATCAGCGGTCCGTACAGCCGGCGCCGGGAAATCCGGATATGGCTCATCACCGCGCCGCCCCGCTGCGAGGCGCCGTAGGTTTCCCCCACCGTTGCGTAGAATCCGGAAGCCACCAGTGCGGAAGCCAGGAGCTCGGAGGCCAGGATATTTCCCTGTCCGCCAACACCGCAAAAGATAATATTCAGCGGATCTTTCGCCAGTTCGATCATTCAGCATCGCCTCCTTCCACATGGATTGCCCCGGCCGGGCACAGACCCGCGCAAACCCCGCATCCGATGCAGACCACCTCGTCAATCTTTGCCTTCTTAATTCCTTCATCCCAGATGTTGCCCGGACAGCCCCAAATGCGGCTGCAGAAGCGGCCGCAGCCGCATTCGTCTCCACGGCACTTTTCAGGATCGACCGTTACCTTGCGTTTTCCCAGGCGCCGGGCGGTCAGTGTGGCACAGGCCTGACGCAGGATCAGCACCTTCGCGCCGGGCTGCTTGATGAGCCGGTAAATCGCCTCGGTTGCCTCATCAGGTTTATAGGGGTCGGCAATGCGCACCGGAATTCCGATTGCTTCGATCAACCGCTCGATCGACAGCGCTTCCGCCGGCTGGCCCATACAGTTCATTTCAATACCAGGATGCGGTTGAAAACCGGTCATAGCAGTCGCGGAGTTATCCAGGACGATAAACAGCATATCGGCCTTCTGGTATTTGGCGTTGATCAGACCGGGGATGCAGGAGTGGAAAAACGTCGAATCACCCGCAAGCGCCACCACCGGCTGATCAAAACCGAAGCGGGTCATCTGACCCAGTCCTTCGGCCATGTTGACCCCGCCGCCCATACAGCCCAGTCCGCTCACCGAAAACCATCCCGCCTTGGTTCCACCCATGGTGTAACAGCCGATATCCTGCATGATGACTCCGCCGCGCCCATCGAGCGCAAAGGCCTGTTTCAAGGCAAAGAAAGATCCCCGGTGCGGGCAGCCGGCACAGAAGGTCAGGTCCCGGGCCGGCAGATTCACCTGCTGTTCCGGGGCAAGCTGGCCTTTTTCCGGACCGGAATGGGACAAGTTCATCAACTTAGCAAGCGCGTCCCGGACCAGATCCGGATTCAGTTCTCCGGTCCTGGGAATCGCCGAATTCTGCCCCCAGCGGCCGAAAATGCCGGCCGCGGAACCCGAATTCCGGCCCAGCAGCGCGCTCAGGTTCTGCTCCAGGAACGGATCGACCTCTTCGACAACGAGGATCCCCGGCGTCCCGCGCAGATTGCTCAGAATCCATTTTTCCGGCAGCGGCCAGGTGGTGCCGATTTTTAGAATCCCGACGCGGTCACCGACGCCGAGCGTCTCCACCGCTTCGACACTATAGAACCAGCCCGCGCCGCAGGTCGCGATCACTAGTTCCGGCTTGTCCGGCCCTTCATACGTATTGAACGGCGCGTCTTCAAAAATCGCCAGGGCTTGGTCAAGCTTGCTGCGCATCAGTTCCTGGAACCAGAAAACCGCCGCAAGCCGGTCCCACTCACCGATCGGCGCCGGGGTTTTTAAGGCTTCCGGCCGTGCACCGAGCTCAACATTCCCCCGGCCGTGGTTAATTCGGGTCGTGGTTCGCACCATCACCACCTGCTGCAGCTGTTCCGACAGTTCAAACGCCCATTTCACCATATCCTTGGCCTCTTGGAAGGTCGCCGGTTCCAAGAGCGGCAGGCTTGCTGAGCGGGCCTGGTGACGGGAATCGAATTCATTGGTACTCGAATGAGCCTGGGGATCATCCGCCACAACCAGCGCGACACCACCCTTGCAGCCGGAAAGGGCCGCGGTGTGCAGTGCGTCCCCAACGGTTAAAAGCCCATTTTGCTTCATCACGCATAAAGCACGCACCTGGGCAAAGGACGCGCCCATGCACGCCTCCAGCGCGGCCACTTCATTGACCGACCATTCCGCGTAAAACCCGGTTTTTTCAGCAACCCGGCCCAGCATGCCCAGAATCTCGGACGAAGGGGACCCGGGATAGGCGGCGGCGAACCGCAGGCCGGCTTCAATCGCACCCCGCGCGATGGCCTCATTGCCCTGCATCAGATACGTCGCGCCCGGTTCATTTGCCGTAATGGTCCATTCCATCAGCCGTTCACCTGCCCTTCCTGCGCGGCCCCCAGGGCCTGATAGACCGGTTTGGCAAGATCGACAAACGGTTTGATCCGGCCGGACCCGGCCGCAGCCTGAATCGCTCCGGCGGCCCGGATCTTTTTCCCTGTCGAAGCGCTCTTCAGCCGTTCAAATTCCTGCATCGGGTATGGCATCACCTCAATCGCGCCATTGCCGACCGCCCGCTCAAACAGCGCTTTGCCGCGCGGACTCCGGATGAGCACCGTATTCCAGCCCGGCTCGGCTTCCAGCGCGCCCACGGAGATATCGGCCAATTCCGCTGTCATGTCCAGACAGTAGGCGCACCCGGGGCTGACCATCCCGCGGGCTTCCGCCGTCGGAATCGATAGAACCCCCTGATCCGTCTCCACCTCGACGCCATGCTGTGGAATGGTGATCCGTTTGATCTTCAAGCCCGGGGCCATCCTGGCGACAGCTTCCTGAAACCGCCAGGACAGCGACCACATACAGAACAGACCGATCGCCGTCACATTCTCACCCAGTTGTTCGGGGTGCGCGGCCTGCAGTTTTCGCAGGGCCTGGATCTGGCACGGCCGCCCTACCGCCGTCAGCGCCTTTTCACCGCCTTTGGCCGCTTCAATCAGCTTGCGGAAACTTGGCGCGCTCAGGAAACGAGAACCGGCATTCTGCCTGACCTCTTCCGGCAGCTTCACCAGCTTCGGCTCGGGCGTCACACCGTCGGCGCTTCCCGTCAGCAAAGCCGCGCTTCCCAGTCCTGTCGCAAGCGCCGTTTCAACCAGCGCGCTCACCGTACCCCCATCCTGTTTCCCGGCTGCCGGCATCGCCGCACGGGCTTTCCAGATTTCCATCACATTTCCCGCATCGGACGCCTCGCCCCCGGTAAACGCGGCCGCAAGGTCCTCCCAGTCGGTCATGGTTCGCGGGCAGACCGAATAACAGCGCCCTTCCTGACAAACACAGTCAAAAGCAATTGCTATGCGGTCCTCGATATTCTTGATAAACGGGCACCAATCCAGGCAAGCCCCGCACAGTGAGCACGCCGGGCCAGCCAGTACTTCGTTTTTCAGCTCCATACCTCCAGGCATATTCTGTCTCCCCTCCCTATTTCGCAGCAGCCACAGCCGCGTTTGCTTCCCCCAGAACCCGGGCAACCAAGGCCATCGGGTGAACCACGCTCATTCCTTCCAGCCGGGCCTGCAGATAAAACCGGCAGACCGGGCACTGGGTGACCACCATTTCCGCCCCGGTAGATTGGATATCCTCCAACTTGTGCGAACGAATCCGTTCCGAAAGATTCTTGTGTTCCAGGTAAAAAGTACCGGCTGCGCCGCAGCAGGCCTTTGGATCCTCCATTTCCACCGCTTCGAGCCCGGGAATCATCCCCAGCAGATGGCGGGGAGCGTTTTCCACGGTCGAGGACCAGCCCCGGTGGCACGGCACATGATAGGTATACCGTATCGATATCGGGCCAGGTTCGCGGGAAAGACCCAGGGCATCGAGGTAATCGGTTGCCTCCTTCAGCTTCCCGGCCACTTCAGCGATTTTAACCTGGATGGGGTCATCCGCCTCAAACAGCTTCGCCGCTTTCAGCCCGAACATCATGCCGCAGGACGTGCAGTCGGTCACGACGGCATCCGCCTGAACCGCGGCCAGCCGATCGATATTGGTCCGAACCGATTCCCGCGCGGTTTCGATGTCCCCTTCGGCCAGCGCCGGAATGCCGCAGCAAACCTGACCGTCCGGAATCACCACTTCCACCCCGTTCGCGGTCAACGCCCGAACCACGGCTTCACCGGTATCGGGAAACATGTAATTGGTGCCGCAGCCCACAAAATAGGCGGCACGGGCGCGTCGTTCGCCAATCGCCGCAATCGTACCCTTAACCATGCTGTCAAACGGTTTGGCCGCCATCACCGGTACATCCTTCGGCCCCAGATTCAGTTTTTGAGCCAGATGCGCCGCCCGGGTCAACAGACCGGCCGCTCCCCGCTGGTTCAATATATTTTTGAAAACGAATTTTTTCGCGGCGCCCCCCAGGCCTGACTCTTTCTCCCAATGCCGGATCCTGGCGGCTGTCATGACCTCGTCGCACGGCACACTGCTCGAACAATTCTGGGTACAGTTAGTGCACAACAGGCACAAATCCAGAATCTCTTTTACCCGAGGCGTGACTGGATGGGTTTCATCCAGAAACACCTCCCGAATCAGCCGAACCCGGGCTCTCGGGAGCAGGGTTTCCACGACCTCTTCCTTGAAAACCGGGCAAGCCGCCTGGCAGTAGCCGCAGGCGGAACACTTCTGGATTAAATCCGCATAATCCTCAAGACGCAGCATGTTTCGCCCCCTCCTCCATCCAGATCTTACCCGGGTTCATGATGCCCAATGGATCGAATGCTTGCTTTATCCGGCGCATCAGTGAAATGGTCGCGGCATCCATTTCTTCGGCCAGGAATTCCGCCTTATGCAGTCCAATACCGTGTTCGCCCGAGATCGTGCCGCCAAGCCGCAGCCCGTCACGAATGATCCGCGCAATCGCCGCATTCGTTTTGGCGTCCATCTCCGGGCCGAGTTCATTGCACAGAATGGTCGGGTGAATGTTCCCATCGCCGGCATGCCCGGCGATGCCGATTCCAACCCCAACCTCGGCCGAAATCTGTTGAATCGCGCGCACGAAGTCCGGAATCCGGCTGCGCGGCACGGTGACGTCCTCTGAAACCGCCCGCTTGTAAATCGTATTGATCAACGGATAAAGTTTGGACCGCGCCGTCCAATAGCTGGCTGCTTCGGCTTCGTTTTCTATCACCCGCACTTCGCGGGCTTTCATTTCGTAACAAACTTCCTCAATACGCCTGCAGTCGGCGGCCACCTGCGTTTCATCCCCGTCAAATTCGATCAGCAGATAGGCGCCTGCGTCCACGGCCGCCGGCGGCGTGATATAGTTGTTCATCACCATCACAGCAAGATTCATCAGGAATTCCAGCATGGCCGGAACCGAGCCGCGGGCAATCACTTCGCTGACAATTTCCGCCGCCTGGTCGAGGGTTTCACAGGTTACAAAAACCGTCCGATTGGTTGCGGGCAGGGGCAGTAAGCGCAATGTGACACCAGTAATCACACCGAGCGTTCCCTCAGATCCTGTCATCAGGTGGGTCAAGTCGTAACCGACCGACTGCTTGACAAACTTGCCGCCGGTTCGAATGATCGACCCATCCGGGAGAACCACGTCCAGACCGGTCACATAGTTCCCGGTGGTGCCGTACTTCACGCCGCGCGGGCCGCCAGCCCGGGTGGCGACATTCCCGCCGATGGTGCAGACCGTCATGCTCTGCGGGTCAGGCGGGTAGAACATGTTGAGTTTCTCCACGGCATGGTGGAAGCGGCCGGTCACTGCGCCCGGTTCGACCGTTGCCGTCATATTCTTTCGATCAATCTCAAGAATGCGGGACATCTGCTTCATATCCAGCACAATGCCGCCGTGGCTGGGGGTTGCGGCACCGGACAACCCGGAGCCGGCACCGCGTGGGGTAACAGGAATCTGATGCAGGGAAGCGTAACGCAGGATGCGGGAAACCTCGTCCGTGCTGCGCGGCAGCACCACCGCATCCGGACGGTGCGGGTGATAATAATGAAGGGCGTCGCTGGCGTAAGCCATCAAGTCTTCCGGGTCGGTCTTTACCCGGATGCTGTCAATCAAATTGGCAAGATCTTTCCCCAATGCATTCACGTCCGAAATCCTCTCCTTTCGGCTATTCGCTGACGCCGCGATCCGGTAGTTTCGTATAACCGAACGGCGTTCAGCCGATTGTCCAGGGCCACCCCTCCTTTTTTGACCGATTCGCGGTCCTTGTTCTGTATTACAGAACATCGTTCTGTTTCTATTTTACACGATATGCTGCCGCCGCAACTGTTAATTACAAAATTTTTTGACGAATTAATCCTTGGGGATCGGAAAATAAAACAGCACCCGCATCACGGGTGCTGTTGAGCCGGCCAGGTGTGCTCTACTGCATTGGGGCTTGAAAATTGGATTGCTGCTGTTGCTGCACAGCCTGACGCCCTTTCTCCTGATACTGCTGCTCGTTCGGACTCAGCAGGAAGAGCAGCTGCTGCAGTTCACCGACATGCTGGCGCTCTTCGTCCGCGATATGCATGAGGACTTTTTTCACACGCTGGTCTGCCGTTGTCATCGCATGGGCCTCATAGCCGATAATCGCCTCCAATTCACCGGCAATATCCACCCGGAGGGCCTGGATCAGTTCCGCTTCCGACATCTGCCGGGGCACATTCGCCACAAATGGGTTTCCGAGGATTGCCATTACGTACACCCCCTTTTTTCTGTCTCACCTAATATGCGCCTCTTTGGTTTTCATATGCTGTTTTCTTGCCAAGCCGGCGTTTTATTGTTAATCTATTAATAGTTAACGTGTTAAATTACGAGGAGGCGTCGGCCATGATCACGTACGGCGATTTTCTCTGTTTCCGCCTGGGCGCTCTGACCCGGCGGATACAGCGATATTACAACAGCCGCTTTGCCGAGCTGAACATTACTCTGGGCCAGTCGTTCGTCCTGTTCGCCCTGGCGGAAAACGACGGCAGCAGCGTCAAGGACATCGCCGCTGCGGTACAGCTGGATCCCCCGGCGATTACCGGCCTTGTGGACCGGCTTGCCAAAGAAGGGCTGGTGGAGCGGCAAACCGATCCGGAGGACCGCCGTACCACCCGGATTACGCTGACCGCCAGGGGGCGTGAAGTCACAGACCAGGCAAGCCGGATTGCCGCCGAATTCAACGAAACCATGCAAAAAATCATCCCGGCCGGCGACAATGCCTCATTTGCCAGAGCCCTGGCTGCCCTCGAACAGGAAGTCCCGGATCGCCAGGATCCAGAATAAAGGTATTCTCAAGGAGGGATGGCTTTTGACCGTTTATCAACGCCTTCAGCAGCGCCTGCACGCCCACCCGGCCGGTGCTCCGGCGACTGAAACCTTTGACCGAATCCTGCGGATTCTGTTCAGCGAAGCAGATGCCGCGCTTGCGGCCGAGCTCACCTTTGTCCTGAAACCGCTCGCGCAAATCGCCGAGCAGGTCAACCAACCGGCCGAAGCCATTAAGCCTCTGCTCGAATCAATGGCCGACCGCGGACTGGTTTACGCGAAACTTGATAAACAAGGAAATCCAAGATACAGCCTGCTGCCAACCATCCCCGGCTTATACGAATTCCCGTTCATGCGCCTTAAGAACCTCGACCTGCGTGACGAGTTGGGCCGATTGTGGCATCAATACCACCAGGAAGCAATGAGCGCGGAATTTTCCAGCTCAAAAACCCAGCAGATGCGGGTTATTCCGGTTGGAAAAAGCCTTCCGATCACCACCGAGGTACTGCCTTACGAACAGGTCTCTATCATGATCGGAAAGGCCGATTACATCGCGCTGACCGACTGCGCCTGCCGCACCAGCATGCAAAACTGCGCCAAACCGCGCGAGGTGTGTTTGATTTTCGGTGCCCACGGCGAATTCCTGGTCGAGCGCGGCAAGGGGCGGCGGATCGACCGTTCACAAGCCATGGCTGTGCTTGACGAGGCCGAAGCAGCCGGCCTGGTCCATACCTGCAACAATTCGCAGGATGCCTTCGCAGTAGTCTGCAACTGCTGTTCCTGCTGCTGTACCATTCTCCGGGGTCTGACCGAACTGAAAAACCCGAACGCCTTCGCCTGTTCGGGCTTCATCGTGGACTTTCAAGCCGATGAGTGTATTGGATGCCAGGCCTGCGCCGAAGACCGCTGCCCGGTTAAAGCCATCGAAACGGCCCAGGATATCGTGGCTGTGGACGCGCCCCGCTGCATTGGCTGCGGCTTGTGCGTTTCAGTCTGCCCGACCGCGGCCTTAACCATGACCAGACGCAACCCGGCTCCTGCCGTGCCGGCGTCAGGCCGTGATTTGATGGGCAGCATTCTGGTGGAAAAAGACCGGCTTGAAGCCTTTATGAAACTGAACCAGTCGTAAATCGCGGGCAGTCCTGTGTTCCGAAGGAGGTATTCCGCCATGAAAGAAAAAATTAAGCAATTTGCCCTGCGCCTTGGGGCGGACGATGTCGGTATTGCGAACGTTGCGGACTATGAAAGCCCCCGCACCCCTAAAATAGAGGCACTGTTCCCCGCCGCCCGTTCCATAGTGGTGATGGCCCTGCGCGAGATGTCGCATGTGGAAAGTGAAAATCCGCAGCTTGCCATGAACGGCCGCCTGGACATCATGGAGCATGCCCGATCGCTCAACTATAAAATGGGCCGTTTTCTTGAAAAGGAATGCGGTGCAAAGGCGGTGAGCGTCCCGCTTTCCTACCCCCTGGAAATGAACACGCGAACCATGGGCGTAATCGCGGATGTTTCACTGCGTCATGCCGCAGTCGCAGCCGGTCTGGGTGTGTTCGGCCGTCACAACCTGGTTATTCACCCGCGGCTCGGTTCGCGCGTTCTCTTTGCCGCCGTCCTGTGTAATCTCGATTTGCCCTCTGATCCCCCGGTCGCCGAGGATCTTTGCACCCAGTGCGGCATTTGTGTGGAGGCGTGTCCCGCCCACGCTCTGGATCAGGAGGGAATCACCGATCCGGGAAAATGCCTTCGCGTATCACAGCCTTATGGTCTCGGCAAAATCATTGGTTTCTGGAATAAGTTCATCAGTGCGGAGCCGGACGAACAGCGCAAGCTTTTCATGTCCGACGACTTTTGGGGGATCTATCAAGCCCAATTTATCGGCTTCAAATATCATTGTTTCAAGTGCTACGCCGGCTGCCCGCTGGACGGCGCCGGCTGAGTCCGGTTCGCATGCCAATCGGGAAATCGAAGCGGCATCAAGCGATTGCTTGATGCCGTTTTGCTTTTCGATCCGCTGAGTCAGCTTTCCCTTTTTCCTCTGAGCGCTCTCCCGCCGCTGATTTCCCAGCAAGATGATTGAATTTCGAATAGTAAGATTTGTTTGTCAATTGGGGTATAATGGGAGTATCAGGAATCGCCGCAGCTGTAACATACCGTCAGAAGGGGAGGTCGAATCTGTGAGCACGTACCAGGACGAATACCGCCGTAAACTGATTACCGCCCAACAAGCCGCCAAACTTGTTCCCTCCAACTGCATTATTGACTACGGCATGTTTGCCACCAAACCTGTCGACTTCGATACGGCCCTGGGCGCCCGGGCCGGTGAATTGGAAAATGTCGCCGTACGCGGCACCGGTACCATCCTCCCGGTACCGGAAGTCATCAAAATGGACCCCGAACAAAAAACCTTTCAGTATTTCAGCTGGTATTTCACGGCTCTAGACCGCAAAGCCTGCGATTATGGGCTGGTTACCCATGCGCCGTTCAACTATCACGAAGCGACCCTGTTAAACCAGATGGATTCCTTTTCACATCTCTGGTGCGATGTCTGGTGTGCACAGACCACGCCGATGGATGCCTCCGGATGTTTCAACTTCGGTCTGGGGAACTCCCACAACCGGGGTTCGGCGCTAAACGCCAAGCTTGCTATCGTGGAGGTCAACCCGAACATGCCCCGCTGCCTCGGCGGCAGTGACGAATATGTCCATATCAGCGAGATCGATTACATCATTGAAGGCTCGGCATCTCCCATCTTTACCATTCCCCCGTCTCCCGAACCGTCACCCGAGGAAAAGAAAATCGCCAATCTGATCATGGAAGAAATCGTTGACGGCGCCTGTCTTCAGCTTGGCATCGGCGCCCTCCCAAATCTCATCGGGAATATGATCGCCGATTCTGACCTGAAGGATATGGGCATTCAGAGCGAGATGTTCTGCGACGCGATGGTCCGGATGTACGAAACCGGCAAGATCACCAATGCGCGCAAGACCCTCGACCAGTACAAAACCACCTACTCGTTCAGCCTGGGAACCCAGGAAACCTACGATTTTCTGAACGACAACCCACGCTGTGCTTCGACCCGGGTACTCAATACCAACGCGCCGGAAGCGGTCGCCCGAAACAAAAACGCAATAGCGATCAATAACATTCTGGAGGTCGATCTGCTGTGCCAGGTTTGTTCGGAATCATCCGGATTGCGCCAGATTTCCGGAACCGGCGGCCAGCTCGACTTTACCGTCGGCGCCTTCCACTCCGAGGGCGGCAAAGGAATCCTTGCTTTCAAATCAACTTTTACGGACAAATCCGGCAAGCTTCATTCCCGGATCCGGCCGACGCTGGCCCCGGGCTCGATCATTACGGTACCGCGGTCAATGGTCAACTACCTGGTCACCGAAAACGGCAAGGTCAATATGAAAGGCAAGTCCATCTGGGGCCGGGCCGAGGCTTTGATCAATCTGGCCCATCCCAATTTCCATGATGAATTGCTTGAAGCCGCAAAGCAGATGAAAATCTGGTCAAGAACCAACCGGATTCCGTTCTAACCAATTTCACAGGCAGGAAAAAAACGAACCGGCCCTGTCAGAATAGGCAAGGCCGGTTCTCGTTTTTTCGTTTGCCGTCCAAATCAGGCTGTCATGATAGTTTGTTTTCGGCAAGCCGCCGTAAAGCCGCCCGATCCTGGCTGAACCGCTGCATGATGTTCAACAGTTCACGCGCTTCCACAAGATATCCAAACAGGATAACGGTCTCTTTCCCGGACACCGTATCCCCGATGTGCCACCGCTCCGTCAGTGAACTGATCAATCGGCAAAACCCATCGCTAAGCGCGCCTTTGGGGATGAACTCCTGCTCAAACGCGTGCTGTCCCGGCGACGGCTTTTTAACAAACTCGCCGCGCAGGGTCCATCCCGCGGTCACCATAAAGAAAAGCGCGTAGTATAAACGTTCCACCGCCAGTGGTTTATTCCCGGCCGCCAAATCAACGTCCGCAGCCGTCAAAGCCGCTTCGGCCTTGCTGAGCCAATTTTTCACCAGCAGCCCCCGGTCCCGTACTGCATTAACCATCGCTAACTCCGCTCCAAGAAAGGTTCTCAGTGCCGCAGCCTCAAGGTCCTGCCGCAGCCTCAAGGTCCTGCCGCAACGATGCGGCTTGACCTTATCTTATCAAATCCTGGCATACCATTGGGCACGGTTCTTGACTGGTTATTTTTTACATTTTAGGAGGATTTTTTGTTGAGCCCGTCGAATTCATACCCATTGATAACCCATCAGAAGTTTGAAAAAATGAGACTTTTCGCGCTCTTACAATTCAAGGAGGTATTTATTGTGTATTCGAATCAGGTGATGAAAGCGGTCATACCGGCAGCTGGCTGGGGAACCCGCTTTTTACCGGCCACCAAAGCCCAGCCGAAGGAGATGCTTCCCCTGATTGATAAACCGGCCATCCAGTATATTGTCGAGGAAGCCAAAGATTCAGGCATTCACAGCATCATGATCGTGACCGGCAAGAACAAAAAATCCATTGAAGACCATTTTGACCGCTCTGTAGAGCTGGAAAGCATGCTGCGGGACCGGAAGAAGGTCAGCATGCTGGATCTGGTCGAAGAAGTCGGCAATTTGATGGAAGTCCATTATATCCGGCAAAAAGAGCAGTTGGGTCTGGGACATGCCGTTTACTGCGCGCATAATTTCATTCACGATGAGCCTTTTGCGGTACTGCTCCCCGACGACATTATCCTGGGCGAGTCCCCGTGCATTGGTCAGATGATCGAAGCTTACCGTCAGACCGGCACCGTAATCGTGGCGGTCATGGAGGTTCCGAACGCCGAAACCAGGCGGTACGGAATCGTTGAGCCTGCTGAGGATCCGGACCAGCCTGTTTTCCGCGTAAAAAGTCTGGTCGAAAAACCGGATCCCGACCGCGCGCCTTCGAACCTGGCCGTGATCGGCCGTTACATTCTGACTCCCGATATCCTGCCTATTCTGGCGATTCAGTCTCCGGGGGCCGGTGGGGAGATTCAGCTCACCGATGCGCTGAATACCCTCGCCGGCCAGGGCCGGGTGCATGCCTTCCGGTTCTCGGGAACCCGGTACGATATCGGTGAAAAATTTGGCTTTCTGCAGGCAACCATCGAGATTGCCCTGGCCCGGCCAGATCTGGGCGACAGCGTCTCCCGGTACCTGATGCAGCGTTTTAGTATGGGGGCGTAAATCCCGAGTCCTCCCGTCGGGGCACCCCAATCAAAGTAAAAAACCTGTTCTTCCACCGAACAGGTTTTTTGCATTTTGTCTCGTTTATGATCGCACGGGCCTTAAGCGCTTCCAGCCCTTAGAATTCCCATTCGAACGGCGCCACGCCGCCGCAATCAACCAGCGATTCCCGCATAATGCCGCAAATCTTCTCCAATCCTGACGCGCTGGCCGCTTCGCAGCGGGCGACCAAAACCGGCTGTGTATTGGAGGCTCGAATCAAGCCCCAGCCATCCTCAAACAACACCCTGGCTCCATCCACATCGACAATTCGGTAACGGCTCCGAAAATGATCCGCCATGGTTTCAACCACGTCAAACTTTCGGGTGTCGGCGCAAGGCACCCTGGTTTCGGCAGTCGCGTGATAGCGCGGGATCTCCGCGATCAGTTCCGACAGCCGCAGCCCGCTTAAAGCCAAAAGCCGCAAGAGCCTTCCCGTCGCGTAGAAGGCGTCATCAAATCCGTAGTACTCGTCCGCGAAGAACATATGCCCGGACATCTCTCCGGTAAATGGGGCCCCAAGTTCCTTCATTTTCGCCTTGATCAGCGAATGTCCCGTTTTATAAAAGGTCGGCTTACCGCCGAGCCGAATGATTTCATCAATTAAAGCCTGCGAACACTTCACCTCGACAATCGCCGGGGCGCCAGGATAGCGGTGCAGGATTTCGCGCCAATATAAGGCCATCAGCGTATCGCCCCATAGAATGCCGCCATTATTGTCAACCACGCCAAGCCGGTCGGCATCCCCGTCATACGCAACCCCGAGATCGCAGCCATGGATCAGCACTGCCTGCCGCAGCGCGGTCAGATTTTCCGATTTCACCGGATCCGGGTGATGATTGGGAAACGTGGGATCTGATTCGCAGAACAGCGGAACGACTTCACATCCCCATCCTTTCAGCACCGATCGGGCAAACAGTCCCCCGGTTCCATTGCCACAGTCCACCGCAACCTTAAGGTTTCTTCCCCCGAGGTCAATTTTTTCTTTCAGCATCGCCAGATACGGAACAACCACGGATTGTGCTTCAACCCTTCCGGTTTCCTCTATATAATCGCCTTTTTCCATCAATGCTCGAAGTGCCTGAATCTGTTCCCCGTAGATGGTACCTGACCCTAGCGCGATTTTAAAACCATTTTCATCCGGCGGATTATGGCTTCCAGTCACCATCACCCCGGCTCCAAGACCGTAATGAACCGGCGCGTAATACAGCATCGGAGTCACTACGGTGCCAAGGCCAATGACCTCGCATCCGGTGGTGATCAGCCCGGCAGTCAATTCCGCCGTAAGGCGTGGCGAACTGAGCCGGTTATCCGCACCAACCGCCAATTTTCGAATACCGGAGCGCCTGAGCCAGGTTCCCAGCGCCCGTCCGAGATCGTAAGGCACCGGCGCCGCCAAATCGGTCTCCGCTCGGCCGCGAATGTCGTACTGCCTGAAAATATCAGGATTCATCATTTTCATCCACTTCACCTTTCTATAACAGATGCCCATACCCGGCTTCGGCGAGACCGTGCACCAGCTGTTTGATATCTTGAGCCCGGCCTTTATGGCAAACCAACAGACTGTTGCCGTGATCAACCACAATCAGGTCCTCAACCCCGAGCGTGGCCACCACCCGGTCCTCGGTTTGAATCAGGCTGTTCCGGGTGTCCAGGCACACGCCCCGGCCGCGCAGCACATTCCCGTTTTCATCCGCATCGGCGTACCGTTCCAAGGCCGTCCAGGATCCCACGTCGTCCCAGCCGAATTCCCCCTGAAAGACCAGCACCTCCCCGGCTTTTTCCATAATGCCGTAGTCGATCGAAATCTTCGGCAGATCGGCATAGACCCGCTCCAGAACCCGCTGCTCGTCCGGCCGCCCAATCAATGCTCCGATCGTCTGCAGGCCCTTATGCAATTCGGGAAGATGCTGCTGAATCAGCCGGCGGATCAGATCTACCCGCCACACGAACATTCCGCTGTTCCATAAGTAATTTCCGGTGTTCAGGAAAGCGCAGGCCCGCCCCAGATTCGGTTTTTCTTCGAACTGCCTCACCCGGAAAGCGAGCTTTCCATCAAAACTCGCATACGCCTGTCCTTTACAGATATAGCCGTATCCGGTCTCGGGACGGGTCGGCATGATGCCCAGCGTCACTGAATGCTGTCCGGATGCGGCGGCTTGGGCGGCCGCGCTCATCATTCCGCGGTACTGGCAGATATCCGCAATATAATGGTCAGCCGGCAGCACCATCATAATCCCTTCCGGGTCCAGCCGAGCAATGTGTTCCGCCGCCAGGCCAATCGCGGCCGCGGTATCCCTGCCGACCGGCTCGCAGATGATATTCTGCTCCGGAAGCCCGGGAAGCTGCTGGGCTATCAACGCCTTGAACCCGGCCGCCGCGACGATGAATTGATGGTCCGGGCGCACCAGACCGTCCAGCCGTTCAACCGTCCGCTGCAGCATGGTTTGACCGCCGATCAGTGAAAGAAACTGTTTGGGCTTCTCCTTCCTGGAAAGCGGCCAAAACCTTTCACCTGACCCCCCTGCCAGAATCACTGCATACATTCCAGTCACCTCTTTCGTGTTCTACCCCTTCTCTACCCTTGAAGCCTTCGAAAAGCCTTTCAAGCACTTGTGCGACGTTTTCAGAGCTTCACCCGCCGCATTCGTTTACCGTCTGACGAATGCGGGCAGATCCTCTTCCTGCGAATGCGAATACTCCGGCTCCGCGCTGGCCTTGGTCCGAATGTGCCCGACCAGGGCGGCCCGCAGGAACATATATTCATCCAGCTTCAGAACCCGGCAAATCAACCCAAAAACCGCCGCCCCTGCGACGCCATCCAGGGACAGCCGCACCAGCAGACGCAGGGTTCCAGCCGGCAGGAGCGGCGCCAGCATCGCGTCCAATATCCAGGCTGCCGCGCCCGCAGCCAGCGATGCGGCAACCGTTTGCCCGAAAAAGCCGCCCAGGCGATTGTGACGCATGGTATCCACTCTTCGGGTCAAAACCGTATAGAGGATGGTCACATTCAGGATGGCAGCGGCAGAATTGGCCAGAGCCAACCCGCCCAGCTGAAACGGCCGAACCAGCATCATGCTGAGCAGCAGATTGACCAATACCGAAAAAACCGCGATCTTAACGGGCGTTCCGGTATCCTGCATGGCATAAAAACTGCGGGTCAGGATCGGTTCAAGACAGTGGCCAACCAGACCGACGGAAAAACAAAGCAGCGCAAACGCCGTTAAAGAAACTGCGTCCTGATCAAACGCGCCCCGCTGGAACAGGAAGGCGATGATCGGCTTGCGCAGGAAGGCCAGTGCAACACCGCACGGAAGCGCGATCAGGGTCATCAGCTTCAGCGACCGGTCTACGGCTTGGCTGAAAGCCGATTCGCGTCCCTGGGCCGATAAATCTGAAAGCATTGGGAATATTGCCGTTCCCAGGGCCAATACGATGATCGCCTGGGGCAGCAAGATTACTTTGGAAGCGTAATTCAGGGCCGAAATACTCCCCGCCGGCAATCCCGAGGCAAAGAAGCGATCGATTAACACATAGAATTGCACAATACTGGACCCGACCATCATCGGCAGCATGACCGCAAACGTTTTTCGCACCCCCGGATTTCGAAGTTCAATCGGCCAATGGAGCCGAAATCCAGCCCGGGATAAAAAGGGAAGCTGCAGCAGCATAGCCCCGGCAAAACCCACCAGCGTTCCCCATGCGGCCCCCTGGATGCCAAAACGAATCCCACAGAACGTGCCGGCAATCGTCAATAGACTGATCACGGCCGGACCGACCGCCGGGGGTCCAAAGACCTGGTTTGCGTTCAAAATCCCATAGAAAAGATTGGCGAGACTGAAAAAAACGAGCCCCGGGAGCATGATCCGCAGCAGTTTGGCAGCCAAAATGGCTGTGTCCGGCTGAAGCTCCGGCGCGATCAACAAGATGATCCGGCTGGCTGCCGGATACAGCGCCAGCACCAACAGAAACAGCAGCAGCGCAAGTACGATCGTGAAGTGGCTGAACATCCGGAACGCTTCCGGTTTTTCACCGCGTGCCGCATAATCCGCAAAGATCGGTACCGCAGTCACGCTCAGTGCGGCGCCGACCACGGCGAAGACGACCATCGGCAGGGTCAGCGCGACCACATACGCGTCAACCGTCGCGTTGGCGCCAAACACATACGCCAGGACCATCTCCCTGATAAAACCCAGAACCTTGGCGACAACCGCCAGAGCTGCCAGGAACACCGTTGCTTTGGCTACCGTTGTGTAGTCAGACATATTGGTACTCCCACATAACCATCCTTGAAATCCGTTCTATGAACCGATGGCGAACCACCCGGGGCCGCCACCGCTGCGTATCCATTTGGATGCCGGCAGTCCCACTGCCACGCGGTTTTAATCATGACCGCCAGGCTGTCATAGGCCGGCTTCCAATCCAATATTTCGCGGGCCAACTCGGCCGAAGCCACCAGCACGGCCGGATCGCCTGACCGGCGTTCCCCGATGATTGACGGAACCGGACAGCCAGTAACCTGCTGCACAGCCGAAATGACTTCCTGAACGGAAAACCCCCTGCCGCTTCCGAGGTTCAGCACTGCGGTCGGCTGCCCGTTGCGCAGCACTTTCAAGGCCTGAACATGGGCCACCGCGAGATCTGTCACATGGACATAATCCCTGATACAAGTGCCATCCGGTGTGGGATAATCGCTGCCATAAACCGTAATGCTGCCACGTTTCCCGGCCGCAGCCTCCAGCACCAGCGGGATCAAATGTGTTTCGGGCGTGTGGTCCTCACCCAGCAGCCCATCCGGGTCCGCCCCGGCGGCATTGAAATAGCGGAGGCTAATGCTTCGAAACCCGTACGCACTTCCATACCAGCGCAAGGCTTCTTCAAAGGCGAGCTTGGTCGCGCCATAGGCATTCCCCGGATTCGGGCGGCACCGCTCAGTGATCGGCACCTGATCAGGTTCTCCATAGACAGCGGCGCTTGATGAAAAGATAAACGCCTGAATGCCATTTTCCCTGGCGGCTTCAAGTAAAGCGATGCCTTTGACGACATTGTTTTCGTAGTACTTGCTTGGATGAATCATTGATTCGCCAACCAGGCTGTCCGCCGCAAAATGAATCACCGCATCAAATGAAGCATTGCGGAAGACGTTTTCCAGAAGCCATCGGTCGCCGGTATCGCCCCAAATATATTCAGCCCCGGGCAGCAGCCGGGCAATTTCGGCATGACCGCGCGAAAGGTTATCGAGCACGATGACGTGCTCTCCCTTTTCGAGCAGCGCTTTCACGGTATGACTGCCTATGTATCCGGTTCCGCCGGTCACTAAAACGCTCATGATTCCTCCCCCATGCGCTGTCTTCAGCCTACTGAACGATTAACGGGCAGCCGAGACCACGAGCAGCCGGTCCCGGGCTTCATCCCCGTCCAATTGCGCCTTTAATCGTTCGATGGCCTCAACCGGTTCCGGCTCAACCCCGTAGAGACAGGCCAGGTAATAACTGACGAAATCCCCCAGATAACACAGGCTGTACAGTCTTGCCATTCTCGATTTTCCGCTGGCCTGCACCTGGCAGACTGACTTGACCCGATGGCCGATAATATCGAGTGTTGCTTTAATCCTTTTTTTAATTTGTTCGCTTTCGGTCCCGTCTTCCAGGACCACTATCGTCATTTGCTCCAAAACGGTATCGGGTTTCACAAAGCCTGCAATTTCGTTGTGGTCCAATTCCGGGAAGCAGTTATGATAAGCTGGCGCCTTTCCGTTTTCGTTAATCTGCCCTTTCCATCGCATACCGGCCACTTCGGCGGCGATGCCGCTGCTCCAGATCACCGGCAAATTCCCCTGTAAAGCCCGTGCAATTTGGAATGCCCGGTTGTGAAACAGGTCGAAAGACGGGATCAATTCCTCCCGCATCTCGCGCAAAATCCCCACAGTCTCGGCCAGGTCCGTCCGCATGCCGCAAAGAAATCCCATATCATCAAGGATGCAGGCAATGGCCGAGAGTAAAAACCCATTCGCAGCTCTTGGCGGCAGCCCCCCTGGAACCAGAAAACAAGGAACGCCGTTTCGGTGGCAAAACGCGTGCAGCTTCCCGCCGGTTGTAACCGCGGCGACCCGCGCGCCGCGCTTTACGGCCGTCGTGTACGCGGTAAGCGTTTCTTCCGTATTTCCTGAATAACTCACTGCAATCACCAGGGTGTTACGGTCCACATAAGCCGGAATCCGGTAATCGCGAACCACCATCACCGGAACCGGGCACGATTCCATGGCACAGCACCGGATCATCTCCCCGCCGATCGCGGAACCCCCCATGCCGATAATCAGGACTTTGTCGATCTGACGGTCCGGATCGTGCACCGCCGCATAGGATTGTTTCAGCCCGTACTCAATCTGGTCCGGCAGTGAATAGATGTATCGAACCATCCCCGAATTCTTTCCCCATTCCGCCATTTCCATGTTTCTAATCTCCTTACGTTCTGCTTTTATTCGCCGCTGGCGATTCGCCCGCGGTTTTGAAACGCCTGCCATTTGTCCTGCACAAAACCGTCGATTTCGCGTCTGAACCGGTCCCGGCTGAATCGTTCGGCGTTCTGCCGCAGTATTTCGGGTTGGAAACGTCCTTCCCACCGTACAAACTGTTCCACCGCCTGAACCAGGTGTTCCATCGTTTGTTCCGGAAACAAGATGCCGGTTGCCCGATCCCAATGATGGCCGTCCGCCGGGATCACGGTTTCTCGCACACCGCCCTTTCCGAAAGCAATCACCGGAGTCCCGCAAGCCTGCGCTTCGACCGGCACAATCCCGAAATCCTCGTCAGCCGCGAAGATGAGCGCCCGAGCGTTCGCCAGCAGCGTATTGACGGCATTGTTGTCTTGATAACCAAGGAACTCGATATTTTTGCCGCCCAGGCTTCTGCACCAATTCAACTGGGGCCCGTCTCCAACCACCTTCAGCGGAAGACCAAGCCGGTTAAACGCCTGGACCACCATATCCGCTTTTTTATAGGGCACGATTCTTGACAGGAACAAAAAATATTCCTCTTTTCGGCTTTGGACTTGAAAGCGAGCCGTATCGACCGGCGGGTGAATGACAACCGCAGGCCGCCGGTAAGTTCGCCAGATCCGCTCCGCGGTATAATTCGAATTGGCGATAAAATGGTCCACCCGGTTAGCCGTCTGGATATCCCAGATTCTGAGGTAATGCAAAGCCGCACGTGCCAGCACCGACTTTACCCCGCTGGTCAGGTTGTGCTCCGCCAGATACCGGTTGGTGAGGTCCCAGGCATAGCGCACCGGCGTGTGGCAGTAACAGATATGCAGCTGGTCCGCGCGGGTGAGCACGCCTTTGGCGGCGCAATGACTGCCGGACAATATCACATCATAATCAGAGACATCCAACTGCTCGACTGCCAACGGAAAAAACGGCAGAAAACTGCGGTATCGCTGGTCCGCTTTCCGAATTCGCTGGATCCGGGATGCAATAATTTGATTTGGATCAAACCCCATTTTTTCGGCGCTTTTCGCCTCGTAAACCAGCGTGTACAGCGGTGCTTCGGGCCAGATCTCGTGAAACACCTGAAGGCAGCTTTCCGCCCCCCCCAGACTCACCAGCCAGTCATGAATCAGCGCGATATTCATCATTTTTACTCCCCACTGTTTCTGTGTGAAAACCTGGCGGCGTCCTGAGGGCCAGCCGGCTTCTCTGTTGCGCCGGAAACCGATTGATGGATCCGGCAGAGGCGTTTGGTCTCAGCCAGGAATCGGTCGGCGGCAGAATACCAGGTGTACCGGGAAACCCGCTGCAACCCCGCAAGGCGGAGCCTTTTGCGAAGCATCTCGTCACCCGCCATTCTGAACAAGGCTTCGGCAATTTCCCGGGTCTTATGCGGATCGAAGAAGAATCCGGCCGATCCGACCACTTCCGGGATCGAAGCCGTGTTGGACACCGCCACCGGCGTTCCGCAGGCCATGGCTTCCAGCGGCGGAATGCCAAATCCCTCGTAAAACGAAGGGAAAATAAAGAACAAAGCTCCGGCATACAACGCTGGCAGATCCTCATCTTCCACGTGGCCCAGCGTCAAAACCCCTTTGGGTGTCAGCATTTCGCCGGAGTTTTCAGCAAACGGGCCGCCGGCCGCGCCGGCCAGGACCAGCTGAACCTCTGAAGGCCAACCGGGATCAGTAAAGACGGCATTCCAGGCCTTCAGGAGTCCCGCGCGGTTTTTATTCGGGTTTCTTGATGAAACCGAGAGCGCATAACGGTCTGGAAGCCCAAGCTTCTCCCGTACCTTTTGGATGTTTTCCGGCTTTACCGGGTAAAACTGCGCGTCAACGCCAGCGGGCACGATAGCCACAGACGATTTCGGAATCCTTAATACCGCCGCAATTTCGGTCCGAGAAAACGCACTCGGGGTTGTGATTCCCCAAACCCTTCGCACCAACAGCGGAATCAACAACCGGTACCAGATCCTGAAAGACCGGCTGTACCCCGCCGGGTGGCGCCAAACCGAAACATCGTGCAGCGTCACAATCTGACTTCGCACCCATAGCGGGCCGGTATTCGCCGGGGACCAAAGCACTTCGGCCCCCGAGCGCCTGAACATGCCGGGAAGGACCAACTGCTCCCACCGGTGCCCATCAAGCGTATTTGTGCTTCGATAGATTCGGCATCCATGAAAGTCCGGCCGGCTCAGGCTGCCCGGAGCCAGCAGGATCACGTTTTCCGGCCCCAACTCTTCAATCAGTTCGGTTGTGATTCCCATCGCGTACCGCTGCACACCCGTAACCGGCTGGGTAAGAAACCTTGCATTAACCGCAATTTTCATCAACTTTCAGCCATCCTTATACTTGGAAATCGGGCGATTTAAAAGGCTCCGGGCCTCATCACCCCGCCGGAATCATACCGGTTTTTAGCGATTCTCCGGTTTGAACTCGTTTTTTCGCCGGGATCGACAGGGCGATAAAAGCCCACAGCAGAAAACCGCCGTAGAGAATCCACCAGAAATGAACCCAGTATTCCGACCGCCCCCACACAAACATCCAGGCGCAGCCGATCAGACCATAGCCCGGAAACACCCGTGACAGGCTATAAATGATCAGCATCAGACTGACGGTCAATAACGCAAAAACGGGAATACAGAAATCCCGGCTGTAATAATAGGCCTCAGCCACGGGAAAAGCGCCATAGCTGACATCTGACAGCGCGGCCGCGGAAAACGCCGCACCGACCTCTTCAACCGGCGTCATGCGCAGGAAGGCCGGGACCAGCATCTGGCTGGCGCTCAAAAACGTGCGGTCAATCGTGAAGGGGAACTGAACCGCGGAAAACAGAATGTATTGTGGAAGAATCACTTCATGGAACGTTTCCGCCAATCCCGGCTTGGCTGCGGCCCCGGCATCCCCGGCAACCTGGTTATCCCGGATAATCGGAAACAGAAACATCACCAAAATCACCAGATAAATCGGCAGCTTGTTCCAACCGAGCCGAAGGTAGATCATGATGCCAATTATCAGGATCACCATCAGTTCTTTCCGGGCGCCAACCAGCGAAAACGGAATCCAATACAGCAGCAGCGCAGGGATCAGCAGCCAAAGGGTTTCCCGTCGTTTCGGGCAAACCATTGCCCGGACCGCGATCACGATTGTTAAAGAAATTGCGATGAGCTGGTAGTTATGCGCTCTGGTCGCCCAAATCATGGCCGCGTATTCCCGCCGGGATCCGGACAGGATGTTCTCCCAGCCGATCGACTGGCACTGATAGAGATTAATCAACCCGAACATCGCCATCAACCCACCCAGGACCAGCACGTTGGACAGGGTCATTTCCCGAACCGCGATTAAAAACGCGTCTACGCAGCCTTTCAACCAGCTGCCCCAGCGAATCGGCACCAGCATCAGCAGCAGGCCGGTCAGGAAAATTCCCTTTATCGTCATTTCAGTGGACTGGTAAATGGTATCTGCAAAAGGAAACGGCGGGTAGAGCAAATTGAAGTACTCAAAAGCGATATAGGCAGATGTGCCGTATGCCGTCAGGACCAGCAGGAGCAAAGTAATGATCCGGCACTCTTTCCAGACTGCGAGGTTAACCAGCCCGATGGCGTACAAAAGGCCGGTTCCGAGATTAAGATAAACCGCGGGATCAGGAAACAGCGGCTCCGCGGCCAAGTACATTGCGACCATCAAGGCTTCTACGAGGCCGAATACGATTTGTTGAGACAGCTTTTCCATCCGTACAGTCTCCCTTTGAACACATAGCGATAGTAATCCCGCCGGGCTGGGTTTCGTTTCAGGGCCTGCAGCACTGCGCCGCCCAGCGGCCGCAGCAGGAAATAATAAAAATACCACCTCGGGTATTGATGGTTTCGCATCACATACCCCATTCCAGCCGCATAGGAAAAAGCCCGTTCGGCCAGATACGCCTGATTATGGATTACATCCGGATGATAGACCTGAAAGGCCGGTGAATAATACAGCGAAAATCCCATGCCTATCGCACGAAGCGGATAGTCGACATCTTCCGCCGAACCCCATGGGGTTCCCGATCCGAGTCCCAGTTTTTCGTTAAAACCACCGACCCGATTGACAACTTCCCGGCGGAAAAACAGGGTGTTCGAGTTGGTGCGGGTCCAGATATTCATCCGGGTAATCCGCCCGCCGGTTTCCGAAAACCGACCGATGGTCGTAATTCCCCGCTCATCGGTCGGGCGGCCGCAGAGTCCGTCCATTTCCGGATGGGCGTTAAACCAACTCACCAGTTCCGCAAGGAGCGCCGGCTGGTACCAGCAGTCATCGTCCGGGAAACCGACAATGTCGCCGGTGATGTGTTTCAGACCCGCATTCCTTGCCCGGGACAAACCCCTCGCCGAGCGGATGTGCCGGATCGGAAACAGCTTTTGATACCGTTCAATCATAGGCTGTAACCGGTCATCGGGATTCTGATCCACGACGATCACTTCGAAGTTCCGGTAACGCTGCAGGTCCAGCGCGAAAAAGAACCGTTCCAATTCGCGGGTATTGTTGACCGTTGCCAGAATCAAAGAGACTTTCAAATCCACTATCCCCCGTTTCCCGATTCATCCGGCTATTTGGCAAGTCTTATCCCCTGGGCGAATTTCTTGAAATAATCGTAGTTTCGGACATATTTTACGTACTCCCGTTTTCCGACCTGATTCATAATGGCCCCGAGAACGTTTGCATTGGCCTTTTCCAGCTGGTTTTTGGCCCGGTTCATGGACTTCAGGCTGGTCGAGCCAATTTGTGCGATCATCAGGGTTCCATCGGTCCTGGAAGCCACCAGCGCCCCGTCCACAACGCTCATCAGGGCAGGTGTATCAAAGATGACAAAATCGAACTGATTTTTAACTTCGTTTGTAAGCGTTTCAAACCGGGCCGAACATAGCTGCTCAATCGGATTGCCCTTGCTCTGGCCGCAGGCAAGGTAGGTCAAATTCGGGATATTCGACACGCTCAAGGCCTCCCGGAAACCAACGTAACCGTCGATGAAGTCACAGAGGCCGGCGGGGGCCTCCTGGCTGAGCCGTTTGCACTTTCCGGGCTTGCGCAGGTCCGCGTCGACCAGCAGTGTTTTCCATCCAGACCGTGCCATGGAGATGGCCAGATTGATGGCTGTAGTCGTTTTGCCGACCTGCGGGCTGCAGCTGGTAATGGTCACGGTTTTTACCGAATCCTGCGTATTCTTAAAGTGAATGTTGGCGGTCAGCAGCGCGTAAGCATCCCGAACCGCGAGACTTTCCTCGTCATAGACCTTGAATTCTTTTGTCTGCATTTGGTTTCTCCTTACCGGATTGAGAGTTCAGGAATAATTCCAATGACCGGCAGCGCGACAGCTTTTTCGATGTCTTCCGCCGAACGAACGGTGGAATCGAACAAGGCCGCGAAATACACCATCAAGAGACCGAATGCCAGCCCGCCCAACAGGCCCAGCGCGATTTGGTTCAACATTCGGTTAGGCAGCGGCGCCCGCGGCACCGAGGCTTTGTCAAGAATGCCAATGCTGTTGCTGCCGGTCAGCTCGTTCACCTTTTCCACAATCACCGTGCTTGTGGTGTCGGTAATCAGAGCCGCAGTCCGGGGATCTGCCCAAATTGCGCTAACGGTAATGGTTGGCGTATCCTTTGTCGCCGAAACCTTGACGACCGCGTTCAGCATATCTTCGTTCAATCCTTTAATCCCCAGTCGGCGGACTACATCGGCTCGAACCGTCCGGCTTTGCATGATAACGCCGTAATCCTGGGCCATCTCCCGTCCAAGGCTGAGATCGTTGAAATCCAGCGGCTGTCCCGTCTGCAGGACCTTGTCCCGGTTCATGACAAACAGAAGGCTTTCCGAACGATATACCGGGGTTGAACTGGCATAAGCGAAATAGAAGGCCAGGCCGGCTCCGGCGATTCCGACCAGCAGGATCAGCCACCCATTACGCACAACAGCCTGAACCAATCGTTTGCTTTCCATAACGGCTCCTTTCTTACCGAATACCGGTCACGACTTTTTGCCCGGTTGCCAGGCCGCTGATGACCTCAACCATGCCGTTTGCCGCAATGCCCCGTTCAATTTGCACACTCGAGATCCGCCCGTCTTTCAAAACGTCCACCAGGGTTTTTCCGACTTCTTCGCGGATTGCGCTTTCCGGAATCATCATGACGCTTGGCTTGGCAAGCTTTAACTGCACCGCCATCCGATGGTCAATCTCTAAATCCGGCTGTGCCGCACTGAATTTCATAAAGATCAAACTCGGCGATTTCTCCGCTTTGACATCCATTAGATCACCTGGATTCGGCTGGTACAGGCTGACGGGATAGGTCTGACCCCCGATCACGACCGCTGCCTGTTCGATATCTTCTATGTAACGCGCGTTCGGTGTCGTCATCCGAAAACCCAGGTTTTTGGTCACTGCGATCTTCGCGATCAGGCGTCCGGGGGGAATCATCTCATTCGGCGACAGGGTTTCCACAAAGATGACAATTCCGTCGGCCGGAGCCCGCAGGACACGCTGGCTGAGCTTGTTCTGCAGTTTGCGCATGGTCTGTTTGTCCCGGCTGTAGTCAACCTGGGCCAACTGCAGTTCCCAAACTGCGTTCCGATGCTGACTGGAAGCCGAATCAAACCGGGCTTGCGCCTGCCGAAGTTCTTCACTGCCCTCCGGACTCCAGTTTTTCGCATTATCCAGATCGCTTTTCGCCCGGTCCAAATTGGCCTTGGCGGTTTGAATGCTGTCGTTCAGCTGTTTCATCCGGATCGGCCAGCGATTCAGCGTCAACCGCTGGTCGGCGATCTGGTCGCTGACATCGATTGGCCGGATGATGGTCACCGCCTGCCCCTTTTTCACCGTGTCGCCTTCTTTGACAAGCAGTTTGTCGAGCGGCCCGGCCAGGTTTGTATAGTACAAACTCATCGAATTGGTCGGTTTGACGTATCCAAAGCCGGAAATCGAGGCTACCAGATTCCCGACCGTAACTTCCGCAGTTTTAACGTCCCGGCCTGGCACCGTGGTGTTAACCGGCTTGGCGAGTGAATTCTCCAATCCGGAACATCCCGCCGCCGAAAAGAGCATAATTACCGCAATCAATGCCACCATTCTCCGTAAACTCCGATGTAACCCGCCCATGATTTCTTATCCTCCTACTCTGGATTCTCACGCGACAGCGTTTGCGTCATTTCGCGAAACGCCGCTGCAAGTCAAAGTATACACAGAGCTTCCTGCGAAGTCTGTTATAATGTGTCGAGTTTGTAAAATTTTTACTTGTCGTGGAACGCCGGTAAAATGGTACTTTTCCCTGATTCGGGGTGGAAAAGGCAGGCGCGGTGGGCGGTTTTGGTTCCGGGGAAATCTGATAGCCAATGCCGTCAAACAGTGACGGGAAAGCCGCTTTATTCGGTTTTTTGAGGGGATTCCAGCGCGCGGATTCGCGCTTTAAGCGACTGGATTCGCCGGTAAACCGCAAGCAGCAGCAGGACCAGAAAGATCCCGAGAACTGCCCCGCACCAATCAATATAAACATCGAACCATTGTGGGGAGCGCCCGGCCGAAAACTGCTGGTGATACTCGTCGATATAGGCCATAAACGGTGCTAGCGCCGTCGACAGCAGGGCCGCCAGCCAGAGCCTGCGCACAAGGACGTAAAGCAAGGCTCCCAGGGCCATTCCCACAAAGGCGTATTCCGAAAAATGAGCCAGTGTTCTGATCATCTGGTTCAAGGTCACATACCAGAAGGTGTCTCCCGGATTAATCGTAAAATGAGCGGCGGCAAAGCGCATGATCACAGTGGTGATCCGCAGGCTTGAGGCATTCGATTCGACGATGTTCTGGGAGCTAAAATACCAGGTGAACCCGAACGCTGCGGCCAGTAAGGCCAACAGGCCCAGGATTGCGGTAATGCGGGCAGCGTCCATCCTGTTTCGGGGCATGGTTTCTTTCCATCCTTTCCTGGTTTAAGCTTTTGCTGCCGCGGCATCCAGCAGCCAGCCCGATTCATGGGGGCATTCACTCAGGATGCCGTTTTCAAGCCGTAAGACCCGTGAACAAATCCGCAAGGCTGACGGCCGGTGGGTAATAATCAGACAGGTGCGCCGATGTCCAAGGGATTGAATAGCGTTCAGCACCTGCAGTTCTGTTTCCCCATCCAGCGCAGAAGTTGCCTCGTCCAGGATCATTATCGGTGCTTTTTTTAGGAATGCGCGCGCAATCGCGATTCGCTGCGCCTGCCCCTCCGAAATGCCCAGACCACCTTCACCAATGACGGTTTCGATACCGTGCGGAAGCTCCTTAATGAATGCCCAGGCCCCGGCGGCCGCCAGGGCCTGTTCGATTTCAGCGAAGGAGGCCTCCGGATTGCCGCGGCGAAGGTTTTCCGCTATCGTTCCGCTGAACAGGGTGTTGCCCTGCGGGACATAGGTCACCCAGGCCCGGGTGGCGGCAGACACATCATAAGCCCCGATTCCATCAAAGAATTGAACCTGTCCTTCTTCGGGCCGGACCAGGGACAGCAGCAGGCGGATCAAGGTGGTTTTCCCCTCGCCGGACGAACCGACCAGCGCGACCACCTCGCCGGGGTTGATTTGGAGATTGATCCGGTTCAAAACCGGCTGGCCGGTTGGATAGGTGAAACTGACCTGCCGTGCCCGGATACCGAGCCGCTTTACCTTTGGAAGCAGGCCGGCGGTTCTTTCCTTGTCCAGGGCTTCCAATTCCATGAGCCTGGCCGCCGATCCGAGGGATGCGATCAACTGTGGATATGTCTTTGACAGCCCGACAAACGGAACCTGTACCTGTTGGATCAGCTGCAGAAACGCAGTCATGGTTCCAAAGCTGATCGCCTTTTGGGATAAGCGATAAGCGCCCCAGGAAAAAGCGATGAGATAACCTGTCCAAAAACCAACGCCCAGGCTGGTTCCGGCGGCAACATTCAATCGGTTGCGGCGGATAACCAGTCCCAACCGGTTTTTGTGCAGGGTTTGGAGCCGTTCCTGGCTGTAATCCTCAAGCTGAAAGGTCTTTACGATGAGCAGATGCTGCAGAGCCTCCTGGATATAGGCGCGATAACGGCTCTCTGATTCCTGGACTTCAATATGAATCGTTTTGAGCTTGCGCCCCCAAATCCGGCTGAAGAGAACCGTGACCGGGCCGAGCACAAAAGCCAGCACGGCCAGTTTCGGCTCGTAATGAAGCAGCGTGAAAAACGCGGCCAGAAACTGAACCCCTAGTGAAACAATACCCGGCACCACATTGACCATGACCCCGGTAACCGTGCCGACGTCGCTGGTCAACCGGGTAACCAGGTCACCGCTGTGATAACCGGAAAGCAGCAGCCATTCGGCACCGGTCAGTTTGCGAAAGATCCGCTGCCGAATCGTGTTGGACATCGATTCCGAAACCCGGATCGCCAGCAGCGAGGCACCGAGGTTGATCAGAATCGTACCCAGGACGATGCCGCCAAACATAGCAGCGGCTGCCGCCATGGCTTGGAGGTCTCCTTTTACCGCACTATCGATCATATGCTTGGAAGCAACCGCTACGACGACTGTGCCCAGCGAGCTAACGGCACCCATCAGAATAATCAGCAGCAGCACCGGCCAGTAATGATGGCAGTTTCGCAGAATCCACCGGCCGTTTTCCAGGTTTGTTTTCCATTCGATACTTGATTTCATCGGATTTCTCCCAGGTTTTTAGACCCAACCCCGTCGAACCGGATCGCTATTTGTAATTTCTTCCATTCATGATAATAACTGTTGTTTTACCTGTCAAACTTGTTTATGCTACTGAAAAGCCAATGCGGAATTATTTGGTTCGATTCCTCACTGATTTCGCAGAGTAAGGGTCATTATGAATTTGGAGGTGATAATATGCCGCGCCGGATTGCAGTGCTTCTGACGGCCTTGTTTTTGGGCTTGGCCGCAGCTGCTCTCATTCTGATATTTCCGGCTGGTGCAGCGGTCAAGGATGTTACCAAAGCAGTCAGTTTGCTCGGCCGCCCTTTCACAACCCCTCCCTATGCTCGAAACGTCTGGGACATGCAGCTTTTTAACGGGAAAATCTATCTGGGACACGGGGACTCGGTTTCCAATGCCGGCCCGATTCCAGTGGTCTTCTACGACCCGGAATCGAACAAGTTCGTTCGTGAATTTACCGTCGACGAGGAACAGATTCATCGATACCGCATCGTGGACGGCCAATTGGTGATCCCGGGGCATGACGCCCGAGAGTCATGGGATTACGGGAATTTTTACCGTCTGGAAAACAAGCGGTGGAAAAAGTATCGTACCCTCCCCGATGCTGTTCACGTTTTTGATCTGACTTCCTACAACGGGCGGCTGTACGCGGCAGTGACCAGTCAGGCACCGGGCCGCTCCGGCGTGGTGATGAGCTCTGGCGACAAGGGACTGACCTGGCGTCCTGAACTTCCCGCAAATCGGCCATTTTATACGATGGGCGACACCGCATACGGTCTTTTCGCCTGCGGCGGCAAGCTGTACGGTGAAGGCCTGCTCCTTAACGAGACCTATTACGGACAGCTCAAATATAATAATCTTCTGGTCATGACCGATGCCGGAGCCATGACCCAAAATGTCTCCGGCAGACAGCTCTTTCCGAAATCCAAGGACTACTGGTATCTGTTGTACCAGACCGCTGAATTCAATAACCGTCTGGTTTATCTCGGGGTTCGCGGCATACAAAACGGGATACAGTGGTCGCCGGAAGGCTTGTATTCCGCCGCTGGCCTTGGGAAACAGGTCCAAGCAATCTCCCTCGGGGACGGCGGCTGGCTCCCGTCCGATCTTCTGGTGCGCGGAAACCGGCTTTACGTTTTGGCCTACCGCAAGGATACCGGGGGGCAATATACCAATGCGGTCTTTCAGTCCTCGGACTCGCTTCATTACCGCGAACTGTTCCGCTTTACGGCGAGGACCTTCGCCCGTTCCTTTGAAATGCTGAACGGCGACTTCTATTTTGGGCTGGGCTGTGAAGCCCGCCAGGTGGATGATGCAACTGGAGACATCTTGAAAGTCCCCGGCTCGGCCTATACTGAACCCGCAAAAACCGATAAGCAGCCCGCCCCGAACTCAAAGTCAAGGGTTTAAGACCCTCCGGATATCAAAAAGCTTCAAGTCCAGGCTTGAAGCTTTTTGGTTTGCTGTTTGGTTTTCGCGTACACCTGAAGCAGACGTCCCCGAATCGGGAGCAGGATCAGCCAGCAGCCGGTCAAGATACGCCAGACCGGATTGGAAACCCGGATCTTTCGGTTCCGCCTCCAAACCGCCGGGATCACGGCAAATAGCTGATCCTGGTACAGCGGCCCTTCGATCCACTGCTGGGCGTCGCCGACCATATAAAAACAATCCCGCTGTTTCTGACATACCCGGTGCATAATATACTGGCCGCTGCGCCGCCGGATCATTACAATGTCGCCCCGGGCCACGTCCTTAAAATCACCGCGCTTCAATTCCACACTGTCCAGTCCGTGCCGCAGAAACGGGTACATGCTCCCCCCGCTCACCGCAATGCGAACGCTTTTCCCCTGATCCAGAAGCGCCTCAATCACGGAAAACAACTGTTCATTGTTTACTTTTATGCTGTGATACACTGATGAACCATCTCCACCGCCTCGAAATCCGGCCGGCATTTCAGCAAATACACTGGAACAGCCGCAACAATCCGTTCAAGAATGCCACAGGCGAGGTCCAGCATGTCCTGATCGAAATAAGGCAGAAAGGCCCTCGGCATCAGCCGGAGAATCGCCTCCTGCGGTGAAAGGCGCCGGATTTGGTTCTCCGGGGCCTGTTCCAGAACCACAATCGCTGCCGCCGGTGCGCTGCCATTGCAGTGAATGTCCGACGATCCGGCCCAGGGGGTGCCATAAACCCAGGGAACCCCTTCTTTGATTCGGATGGCTGGCGTATCGTCATTCAACACCCGAACCTGGCTGCCATAAAGCTGCTGCCATAAACGGACATGGGTTGATTTTCCGGTACCGGATGGGGCACTAAACAGAATGCCTTTTCCATTCCAATCGATGGTCGATGCATGGAGGACAATGCCGTCCCGGTGCAACAGGTGATAGCGAAACAGCACCCCGATAAGAATGTGCGTATACACCCCGGTTTGAAAGCTGTAGTTGACTTCGGGGCGTCGGTCTCCGTGGTTCAAATAGCTGATTTTGCCTTGCTGCCAGCGGGTGTCGACATCCGCCAGGGTCAGCACCTGTCCGAAGTCCATTTCCGTGGTATAGAGATAATGTCCGCCAGATCTCAGGATCCAGTTGATCACCTGGGTCGACAGTACCTCCCCCTCCGGCTTCTCAATTCTGTCGCTTTGCCGCAGAACAATGTTCAGATCCGGGGGACCTGGCTCACTGGCTTGAAACAACCCGCAGCGATCAGTCATCAAACCGCTGTCGGTATCGATGTCAATCGTGACATCGGCAATACAATACTGCGCCAAAAGAATCTTCCTTACTTTACGGCTATGGTCGCCTTACTTTCCCCTTTTGCCGGGCCCGCGGAGAATTCAGGGGCCAGTGCGGATCACCCGGTTTGCCGCTGCTTGGTTTGAATGCCGGTTCCCCAGGGTGATCCGGCCCCTGATTCCAACAAGCCGCTCCGTCCAGAACGGTGTGGTGTGATTTGGGCTTATACGCTCCCGTCCTGACCAACCCAATACGGTTTGCCGTCGACCGTGCAGGCCCCAAGGACGCACTTCGCCGTTCCGCCGGCAAAGCCTTCAGACGCCGCCAGTCCGATGTATTGAATATCCGGTTTCACATAACGTTTCATAGTCACCCTCCGATTTCGTGATTAACCCCCAAAAAATTGATTGTTTGAGATTCCCGGCGCCGTGGGCCATAAAGCCTCAATCATCGCGGCCATTTGTGCGTCATCACAACTTCCGGTATACGGACAGGGACTGCCTGCCGCAAAGCGTTCCTCACAAGTAAGCTCGACATGTTCGAAGACCGGTCTAACGTAACTTTTCACTGTTTCACCTCGCTTTCCGTCCCGTTTTGAATGGTTCTATGTGAAGCACTAAGCTGCTTCCCAGTGGTTTGTGACGTTTCAAAGCTCCTTTTTCGGACCGAAAAGCGGCGGGGCGGATGTCATCACGGCCCAATCAAGCCGTTTCCAGGAAGCCCTTTACTGTCTGCCTCCGAACCCATATAACCAGTTCCACAGATCATCCAATCCGCCATCATGCCCGTGCTCGTGCTCGTGACAATGACATCCCGGACTGCCAATACAGGCGAAGTGTTCCTCCATCGTCAGCGCGATGACCCCCGTTTCAGGCTTGCTGTACTTTTTCCGTTTCATGATTCTCCATCTCTCCTTTGCCGATTTGTTGGTTGTATCGCAAGACCGCCGCATCACATAAATAGGGCGCGGCTTTGTCCGGTCTTCCGGATTCGGTAAGTCTCCTGCCCGGGCAGGAATGGCAGTATGCGCTGTATTTGCACGCCAGGCATTCGCTGCAATTCGGAACCACCGCGCAGGCCGCTTTCAAGACATCCCAGGCTCTTTCAACTCCATCCTCAGCGAAGTCAACCCGGGGTTCACTCATCAGCCCGCATGGAATCAGCTTTCCGTTCCATGAAAACCAGGCGGCCGACCTGCCTGAAGCACAGCGAAACGGATGATCGTCATTGGGCCTCATATTGGCGGCAATCTCCTGAAGCGCCGAGGCATCAAAAGCATCCGAGAAATCCGAGCTGCCTTCGCCTGATTCCCGCAATTGGCGATTGCGGTCTTCAAGCAACTGTTCATAGTCAATCAGTTCCGCCGGGGAAAGGCGGTTCCCTTCGGGGTTGCTGTTCATGCCTTCCCGCCGCGGCGAGATGTAGTTCACCACCCCGATCGGAAGCCCGCGCACCTGCGCAAATTCGGACAGCGCATCGAAGTCCTGGCGGTTGCCCTGTACGACCGTGGTTTTGACTTCAGTCTTGATTCCAGCGTCGAGCAGCAGGTCGATCGCCCGAACGGTACGATCATAGCTGTCCGCAAAGCCGGTGACTCTGGCACAGGTTTCACGGGACGCGCCGTACAACGTGATGCTGACTTTCATCGGCGGAATTCGGCTGAGCCAATCAACGACAGCCGGGGTGATCAGGGTCCCGTTGGTGAAAATCTGCATGTACAGCCCCAAATTGCACAATTGCCGATAAATCTCCGGAAAATCTTTGCGCAGGAAGACTTCTCCCCCGGTCAGGGTTACATAGAGCAAGCCCTGATCCCTCGCTTCTTCAGCCAACCGGATCCATTGGTTCGCAGTCAGCTCATCCCGCATTGCGTCCCGGTCGTTTGCCGCCCGACAGACGTAACACATCCGGCACTGCAAATTGCAGCGGGCCGTTAATTCAAAGGTTCCGGTCACCAGGGTTCCTGTTGCGACCGCGCGCGCAATGATTTTTTGTTGTAATTCAGTCCATGACATATTCATCACTTCAATAACCCCGCAAAGCGTTACAGATTGTGCCGGCTAGACCAGCAATCCCTTGGCGTCGATGCACGCAAGGAAAGCTCTGGTGTCCTTGCGGGCTGTGTTTTCATCAACGTCATATTCAGCGACCAGCGCACTCACCACTTCTTCCTCGGAAACTTCGTTCCGCAGCGTACGCCAGACAAACGCCGCCGTTTCGGTCAGGGTGATAATGCCGTTGAACTCGACCACCTTTTCCGCCAGCGGAACCGCGACCCATTGTCCGGCAACCTCCCGCAGCATGAATCCGTCCTTGATCTTCACACACTTAACCTCCTTATCTTTCTGTTTCCCGAATCTTTACCGGGCGGCCCCGAGCAATCCAAAAGAACGAACCAACCGCGCTTTGTTTCGGTAACCCCGGATATTGCGATTTGCGTTCCTTACCACAAAGCCCAAACGCGGACCGTACGCTTTAAACTGCGCCCGCAGCAAAACAAACCAGACCAGCCATGATAACATCGGATACCGGACCAGCGCCTGAAGATCGTTCACAACGATGCACCAGGCTTTCCAGTCTTCCGGGAGTTGCTGTACCGAATACACGTTCAGCAAGTCATCGACAAACCGCCTGTGAATCCGTTCCGGAACGCTGGCTAAAGAGGCGGGAACCGGTATGTGAAACAGTGAAGCGCAGGCACTGAGCACCAGGCCCGCAAAGCGATGAAAGCCCGTTGTCTTTAAGGTTTGGTCAATATAGCCCCAGTCCAGGCTGTTCCTTCGGCTTTGAATCAACAAGGCAATATCGAACAAATGCTTGAATTTAGCGCCAATCAGGACTGTATGGGAGGCAAAGTGGATAATCTGATTGATCAGTTCGTCCTCTGCCCCCATCGCACTGAACTGAAGTCCCTCGCTCTCGACCTCGACCCGGTGCCGCCAGATATGCTCATACCACTCGTCCAGTTCGCGGTGGCCGAGAAGACCGGGATGTACCAACGCCCTGTGCAGTTCAACAAAAATGCCGCCAGCCCTGGTATACTCCAGATGCATGGGATGATGGTCTTCGTGGGCAGCCAATTGATAGCCCAGGTCTTCAAGCACCTGTTTGGCCCCAGGTATATCCTCAGACCGGACTAAAATGTCGAGATCCGACATGGACCGATATTGCGGCATTTCATAGTAGCGTGCAATCGCAAGGCCCTTCAGAATGATCAGTGGAATTCCGATGCTGCGAAAAGCCTTTAGAATCTCGGCAATCGGCGGTCCGTTCAAAACCCGGTGCAGAAAGACCTGCATGACGTGTTTCTTCCATCGGGTCAAGGCCTGGGAATCCTGCAGATTCTCGTCGGGCAGCTTTTCGACCGCCGGATAAAGCTGGCCGATCATTCCCTGCCCGGCGGCCGCCTGATACAAGTTGTCCCAGTTAAGAAAAGGCCTGTTTTTCGGTTGAAATGGCCGAGTTCCAAGGGATGCGCAGGCCAGTCCGACCAGGTTTTTCTGAAGTTCATTCATGACCGCGGTTTCCTTTGCTTTCATTCGGCTTAGTAAGCCCCTTCGCGCTTGATCACAGCGCCTACGGTTCGGAAAAGGATGGTGATATCCAGCCATAACGACCAGTTGCGGACATACCAGGTTTCGAGGCGTACCCGATCCTTGAGCTCGATCTCGTTTCGCCCGCTCACCTGCCAAAGGCCGGTGATCCCCGGTTTTACGGAAAGAATCACCTCGCTGTGCATGCCCATATCCGCCTTTTCCCTTGGAAGATACGGCCTTGGGCCGATCACGCTCATGCGACCGCAAAGAACGTCAAAAAACTGCGGCAATTCATCCAAACTTGTTTTTCTCAGCATGCTCCCGACCCGGGTGACTCGCGGATCGTCACCTTTCAACTTGGAGAAGCGTTCCCACTCCTCCCGCGCAGCCGGATTTTTACTGAGATGCTGTTCCAATATCGCCTCATTGTTTTGAAACATGGTCCGAAACTTGTGACACTCGAATTCTTCGCCGTCTTTGCCAATCCGCTTTCCTCGAAACGTAGCTGGACCAGGAGAATCGAGCCTGATCGCCAGCGCAATCAGCGCCATTACCGGGATGGCAGCCAACAGCGCGATCAGGCTGATGACAAAATCCATGACTGTCTTAAACAGCTGACTGGCGGGTTTACCGCCTTGGTCAGGGCGCGGAATCGTCGATACGTAATCGATCATGGCATATTCGGCGTGGTTGAGTTGTTCGACCGTTTCCACTTGTCTTGTCTCCTCCATTTCCGTTCAAACCGAGGCCGAGTTTTCACCAACCGGCATCGGTTACCGAGACGCCTTTGTTAAAATTTGGAAATCAAAATCCTTAAAAAAATAACCCTCGCTTGCGGCTCAAGTTCCTTGTTGCCCCGTTCCTGTCGGTTGTGAACATTCTTATCGGTTCGGGATATTCCTTTTTCGGGATTCATTCCGCCTTAACCGCACCGAGCAGCCATTAAAAATGCAATTATTTTGATGATTTATCATCGAAAAACAGCGTTTTGTGACTTGGGCCCCGGCGCGATTTTATTGTACTATGCCGTTTTTACGAAGTCTGTCACAACCGGTCACCGGCGCTGTCTTTCTTTGCCGAAAAAAGCTCGGTTTCAATCCCGTCATGTCGCCCCTTTCTATTCCCGCAATTATGGGATTTTATGAAAACCGGACCGGCATGACCCTTGCCCGTTTCGACTTCATAAAACGCCAAAAGCCTCCGCGTCGGGAGGCTTCCGTTCCAGGTCTTGAGCAATGCTCAAGGTTGAATATTGCTTGGTTCTCGTGCCCTGCAAAACAGGCCGCGGTTATTGTCAGCCGGTTGCGATGTCTTTAAGAGCCTTGACGAATCGCGGAATCACCGAATACAGATCGCCGACCACCCCGAAATCCGAAACGCCGAAAATCGGAGCGTTTTCATCGCTGTTCACCGCAACGATTACCCGGCTGTCGCGCACACCGATCATGTGTTGAATCTGGCCGGATACCCCGACGCCGATATACAGGTTTGGCTTGATCTGTTTGCCGGACAGCCCGATGCATCGTTCGCCCGGAAGCCAGCCTAAATCTTCGGTCAGCGGCCGGGTTGCGGCCACTTGACCCCCAACCGCTTCGGCGAGGCTGCGGATCAGATCCAGATCCTCGCACGCTAAAAAGCCGCGGCCGGCGCACACCACAGTTTCGGCATCGTGCAGTTCGCCAGCTTTATTGCCTTTGGGCAGCCGCTCCAAAACCATGACCGGTGTTTCGGCTGGCGGGATCAGGCTGCGGACCGGGCCGCTCCGATCCCATAGCGGTTGAACCGGTCGATACACCCGCGGCCCGATTACAGCCATCTGTGGGCTGCCGGTACAAACCATGGATTGGGTAACGGTGCCGCCATACATAAGACGGTCCATTTCCATGCGCCGGTTTTCGCCATTCCAGCGGATGCTGTGACAGTCGCTGCCGAGACCGGTATCCAGCCCGGCTGCCAGTCGAGCCGCAATCTCCTGCCCCCGTTTGGTCCCGCCCAGGAGGATGATGTCGGGCGCAGCCGCTTCGATTTCACAAAGCAAGCGGGGAACCCAGGCTTCCACCGGCCAATGAGCCTGCGTCTCTCCGGTCAGAACCTCGTTCGCTCCGTATGCGAACAGGTTCGCCGGGAGTGAATCATTTCCCAGAAACACAGCGGTTATCGCCATTCCATTCTGACCGGCCAGCGCCTGCGCCGCACCCAGCAGTTCAAGAAGCAGCTCAGTTTGCTCAGAAATCACCCAAATTCCGGCCATCAGGCATCACCGCCTCTCCAATACGCCTTTTTCTCGCAGGGCCATCGCCATTGCCTGCAGTTCGAGGTCGGAGTCTCCATATTTGATGCAGTTCCGCTTCATCGACGTGGGAACCAGCCGAATGGTTGAAAGCATCGCTTCCGGCATTGGGGCCAGGTCCTGTGACGCAATCTGAATCACCGGTTTTTTCGCGGCGCCGAGTGTCTCTTTCAGTCCCGGAATCCGCGGTGTGTTGATATCCGGCAGCACCGTCACCAGGGCCGGGAGCCGAACCTGAACCCGCTCGATTTCGTGGTTCAGGCTCCGGTCCGCGGTTAAAACGCCGCCGTCAATCGAGAGCCGCTGAACAAAGGTAACACAAGGAATCCCCAGCAATTGGGCAAGTCTTGGGCCCACCTGCCGGGCATACAGATCGCTGGAACCCTCCCCGCACAGGATCAGATCGTAATCAATTCGAACGCCGATCACTTCGGCCAGGATACGCGCAGTCTGCCCGGGATCAAGGTTTTCATAATCCGCCGACTGGGCAAAATAAACCCGGTCAGCGCCGCGGGACAAAGCGTCCTTTACCCCCAGTGCCGACCTGGGCGGCCCGACCGTTACGCCGCTTACGGTACCGTCATGCCGGGCTTTGAGGCGAACCGCCTCTTCCAGGGCGTTACGGTCATACTCGCTCATTTTGAACGGCGCCTGGTCGACTGATAAATGCCCGCCGCTGACCCGGATATAGGTCTCATCCAGAACCCATTTAAAACATGCAATGATGTTGATCATTCTTTTCCCCGCTCCCAAGCACCCGAACTGCCTCAGCGCAGGATGCTGCTGGCGATGACCATCCGCTGGGCTTCGGAGGTCCCTTCATAGATCTCGGTGACTTTCGCATCCCGCATCAAACGCTCCACTTTCTGGCCTTTAATATATCCATACCCGCCATGAATCTGGACCGCTTTGGCGGTATGGCGAACCGCCGCTTCAGCGGCAAACACCTTCGCCATCGCGGCTTCCTTGCTGTAAGTTTTGCCCTGGTCCTTGAGCCACGCGGCGTGGTAAGTCAGGAATCGGGCCGCGGCCAGGTCGGTCGACATATCGGCGATCATCCACTGAACCGCTTGTTGTGATGCAATGGGCTTGCCAAACTGGATCCGCTGTTTCGCATAGGCAACCGATTCGTCGAGCGCGGCCTGCAAAATCCCAACAGCCTGGGCCGCTACGCCGATCCGGCCGGTGTCCAGCGTCTGCATCGCGATCCGAAAGCCCTGGCCTTCCTCACCCAAGCGCGCACTGGCCGGAATGCGGCAGTCCCTGAGAACCACTTCCGCGGTCTGGGAAGCTCGGATACCCATTTTATCAAAGTGCTGCCCGATCGATAATCCCGGCGTTCCTTTGGGGATTAAGAATGCGCTGACACCCTTCAAGCCTTTCTCGCGGTCAGTCAGGGCAAACACCAGGAAAACATCGGCGATAGGCGCATTGGTAATAAAGGTCTTGGTGCCGTTGAGGACATAGTCGCTGCCATCGCTGACCGCGAGCGCCGAAGCGGCTCCGACGTCGGTGCCGGCGCCCGGCTCGGTCAGCGCAAAGGAACCGACCAGTTTGCCGGAACAAAGTCCCGGGAGATACGCTTCTTTTTGCTCTCCGGACCCGAAACGGCATATTGGATCACAGACCAGACCCAAATGGTATCCGTAAGTAAATCCGGTCGCCGCGCAGGAACGGGCCAGTTCCTCGGCGACCAGCATGCCGGTCACGAAATCGGCACCGCCGCCACCGTATTCGGTTGGAAAACAGATTCCCATGAAGTCCATTTCGCCCAGTTTGGCCATCACTTCGGCCGGGTAACGTCCTTCGGCATCCAACGCGCCAGCGATTGGATCCAGGTTTTTGGTGGTAAACTCGCGCAGATTGGCCCGGATCAATTCATTCTCGTCAGTCCAATTAAAATCCATGAACACCGCTCCTTTTTTTGTTTCCGCGTGCCTTCAAACGCCCGGCCGCGCCTTTATCTTGCTGCTATTCGTATTGTAGATTTCGGCCATTTACTTTGTCAACCAACTATTTGCCTGCCATCTAATTGGGCATAAAAAAACAGCCCGGATTTTAAGGTTCCGGGCTGAACTGTTTCAACAAATCTTTCAAGGCTTCCGACTGAGCTGCGGAGAAGTGCTGCAGGGCAAGCTGATTCGCTTGTTCGATCACCGCACTAACCGGCTCTTCCAGGGACTGGCCGGCCGGAGTCAGGACGACTCGCAAGGCCCGGCGGTCTTTCGGATCAACCTGCTTCTCGATCAATCCTTTGTTTTCCATCCGGTCCAGTATGCCGGTCACGGTCGAACCATCCAGGGACAGCCGTTCCGCGATCTGTTTGGCGGTCTGACCGTTCTCATCCCACAGGCACTTCAGGACGCCGTATTGGCCTGGGGTAACCCCGAATGGGGCCAGTTGGGCTTTGAACAGCTGGTGAACCGATTGCTGGGCCCGGGTAAGCACGAAATTCAGGCATTGTTCCAGTTCCATGGAATTCCTCCGTCTAAAGCCGGCTGTCGGCCGTACGCCGCAATGGTTTGCAGACAGATAACAGGTTCAGTCTACGTCTTTTTGCCGGCCGATTCAAGCCGGCAGCCGCCGGTGGGTTACAGCCGGCGGGCCAATACAGCCGCCTGATACAAACCGCTTTCGATAGTATGCGGCTCTCGGGCGTCCCCGATGACATAGGTGATCACGCCGGCCGCCTCCAGGTCCGCAGCCAGTTCCGGTTCGGGCAGAAAACCAAGCGCAAGAACCAGTCGATCAACTTCTCTTTCGGCCGTTTCTCCGCTCTTGTCTGTAATCTGAGCGATTCCGCCCCGGTATTGCGCAATCCGGCATTCATTCAGGACGACGACGCCCGAACGTTTCATGGCGGTGACGAGTTCCTGCCGGTTGACCTGCTGCAGCCCGCTGGCGAGAAACCGGGTCGATTCGACGAGGGTCACCGTATTACCGTTCCGGGACAGCCAGAGCGCAGTTTCGCACCCGGTTACCCCGCCGCCGGCCACCAGGAAGCGTTTCCCGGTTTCTGGCGTTTTCCGAAGAAGGTCGATCGCCTGTACAACCGAGTCATCACCGGCTTCGTAGAAGTCTGCGGCTTGCGGCCGGGCTCCTGTCGCCACAATAACGGCATCGGCGCCCAATTCCTGTGCCAGTGCGGCCGTACAACGCGTATTTAGTCGGACCTCGGCCCCGGAAACAGCCAGTTCCCGCTGCAGGTATGCGTTTAATGCCTGAATGCGCTGCTTATCCGGCGGTACCGCAGCCGCGGCCAGCAATCCGCCCAGTCGATTTGTCGTTTCGGTCAAAACCACCCGGTGACCGCGCCGGCTCAGTTCGGCGGCAGCCGTCATGCCAGCCGGCCCTCCGCCCGCAACCAGGATCTTTTTCGGGGTCGCGGTAACGGACCCGGTCTCACTGATCCATGTTTCCCGGCCCGCGCGCGGATTCACGGTACAGGCCAGAGGACGCCCTTTCATTTCGCGTTCAATACAGACATTGCAGGACAGACAGGGACGGATCTGATCCGGCCGTCCGGTCCGGACCTTGTTCACCCAGGCCGGGTCCGCCAGTATGCCTCTCCCAACCCAGACAAAGTCAGCCTTGCCTTCCGCTATCATCCGGTCGGCCGTATCCGGATTCCGAATCACGCCCCCGGCGATAACGGGAACCGCAACCTCTTTCCTGGTCATCTCAGCGAGATAAACACGCCATCCTTCGGTGAAACTAACCGGCTCGATAATGGTCTGGCTGGATTCGTACATGCCGCAGGACACATTCAAGTAGTCCACGCCCGCTTGCTCGAACAGACGGGCGAGTTCTACCCCTTCCTCCGGCTCAAGGCCGCCGGGCACAAAATCGGCCGCATTGTAGCGAATGCCGACAATCAGTTCCGGAAGCGCCGCCTTAATGCGGCGAATGATTTCAAGCACGATCCGGGCCCGGTTTTGGGTCGATCCGCCGTATGCATCCTCGCGGATATTAGTAAATGGCGATAAAAACGAGCTTAAGAGATAACCGTGCCCGGCATGCAGTTCCACCCCGTCAAATCCGGCCGCATTGACAACGGCCGCCGTCGCGGCAAACTGATCAATCACCTTCTCGATATCATCTAGCGTTGCGGCTTCCGGCATCACCCGCATCGGCTTGCAATAGACGGCCGAAGGCGCCAGCGGCGGCCGGCCTCCGGTTTCGAAAAGCCCGGTCTGCCGGCCGACATGATAAAGCTGGATCATCGCCCGGGCGCCGCCGGCTTGAACCGCTTCCGCCAGGCGGGACAGCCCGGATACATATTTGGGATGGTTTCCGATCAAACTGTTGTAGCCGTAACGCCCGCGTTCCGCATCCACGGAGGCCACTTCGGCAACGACCACTCCCGGACCGGAAAGGGCCCGTTCCCGGTAATACCCCAGCAATTCAGGCGTGACTTCGCCGTGAAGGTTCGCCAACCCGGTACTGATCGAGGGCATTACGATCCGGTTCTGAATCGTCAGCCGTCCAATCTTCCCCGGCCGCAGCAGATGGTCATAGGTCATTTTCCGATTCGCCTCCCAAAACACGCGGCACCCCTGCCAAAGAAGCACCGTTCGCTCCACCGTGATTGATCTGTTGTCCCAAGCATCAAATGCCGTCATCAATCATATCCTTTGTACATCCTGTTGATTTCGCTTTTAAGAAAAATGATTCCTGCACAAAGAGCCGATCCTTTCAATCGGCTGACCGAACCCGGCGGCGCGTGGCCGGCCCGTTTTTCCTTCCTTACATAATCCTTTTGTGAAGCGGCAGCAAATTCACCAATGATTTTTGCCATACGGAATGGCATTCCGATATATGAATATGGTAGAATAATCCCGGTGGACCCGTGGGCCATCAATTACAGGGCCATTTACTCCCGTAATTATCTTTCTGGAGGGAAAGCATGCCGAAACGCACAGACATTCATCGGATCCTTATTATTGGATCAGGGCCGATCATTATCGGCCAGGCCTGCGAATTCGATTATTCAGGCACGCAGGCTTGCAAAGCCCTTCGCAAACTGGGCTACGAAATCGTTCTTGTCAACTCTAATCCCGCCACCATCATGACCGACCCCGGCATCGCGGATGTCACCTATATCGAACCCCTGAACGTACAAAGCATTACCCGAATCATCGAAAAAGAACGGCCTGACGCGGTGCTCCCCAATTTGGGCGGCCAATCAGCCTTAAACCTGTGCTCAGAACTGGGCAAGCAAGGCATCCTGGATAAGAACGGCGTGAAAGTCATCGGTGTCCAGCTTGATGCGATTGAACGCGGTGAGGACCGGATTACCTTCAAGGAAACCATGACCCGGCTCGGCATTGAGATGCCCAAAAGCATGCCGGCTTACAGCGTCGAAGAAGCGGAAAGGATCGCCCACGAACTGGGTTATCCGGTCGTTATCCGCCCGGCTTACACCATGGGCGGCACAGGCGGCGGTCTGGTCTACAATATTGAAGAACTCCGCACCGTGGCCAGCCGCGGTATCTCCGCCAGCCTGGTCGGGCAGATTCTGGTCGAGGAATCGGTTCTGGGCTGGGAAGAACTTGAGCTTGAAGTGGTCCGTGACGCGAAAAACCAGATGATCACGGTTTGTTTTATCGAGAATATTGATGCGATGGGCGTCCACACCGGCGATTCGTTCTGCGCCGCGCCGATGCTGACCATCAGCACCGAACTGCAGCAGCGGCTTCAGAAACATGCGTATGATGTCGTCGAGGCGATTCAGGTGATTGGCGGCACGAACGTGCAGTTCGCGCATGACCCGAAAACCGGCCGGGTGGTGATTATCGAAATCAACCCCCGGACATCCCGCTCCTCGGCGCTCGCTTCCAAGGCGACCGGTTTCCCCATTGCTTTGATCTCTTCAATGCTTGCGGCCGGGCTCACCCTGGACGAAATCCCCTACTGGCGGGATGGAACCCTGGATAAATACACTCCCTCCGGAGATTATGTTGTTATCAAGTTCGCCCGCTGGGCGTTTGAAAAGTTCCCCGGCTCGGTGGATAAACTCGGAACCCAGATGCGCGCGGTCGGCGAAGTCATGAGCATCGGCAAGAATTATAAGGAAGCCTTCCAGAAGTCGATCCGCTCCCTGGAAATCAATCGCTACGGTCTCGGGTTCGCCAAGGATTTCAATGACAAATCCCTGGACGAATTGATGGCGATGCTGGCCGAGCCGACCAGCGAGCGGCAGTTCATCCTGTACGAAGCCATTCGCAAAGGCGCCGACATCGAACAGCTTTACCGGCTCACCTATATCAAACCGTGGTTCCTCCAGCAAATGAAAGAGCTGGTTGATCTTGAGGAAGCGATGTTGAAGCACAAGAACGGCCAGCTGCCGGACGAACTGCTGATTCAGGCCAAGAAGGACGGTTTTGCCGATCGTTACTTGGCCCAACTGATGAAACAGCCGGAAAGCGCAATCAGGCAGCGCCGGATCGCACTCGGCGTGGTGGAGGGCTGGGAGCCGGTTCCGGTCAGCGGCGTGGAAGACGCGGCCTACTACTTCTCCACCTACAACGCGGCGGATCTGACGACCCGCACCGATCAGCCGAAAGTGATGATTCTCGGCGGCGGTCCGAACCGGATCGGGCAGGGCATCGAATTCGACTATTGCTGTGTTCATACTGCGTTTGCCCTGCGCGATCTCGGATATGAAACCGTCATCGTGAACTGCAACCCTGAGACGGTCTCAACCGACTACGACACCTCGGATAAATTGTACTTTGAACCGCTGACCGTCGAGGACGTGCTCAGCATTTACGAAAAGGAAAAACCGCTGGGCGTCATCGTTTCCTTCGGCGGCCAGACCCCGCTCAATATCGCCGCGGAATTAGCGGCTGCCGGCGTCAATATCCTGGGCACCACCCCGGACACGATTGATCTGGCCGAGGACCGCGACCGGTTCCGCAAGATCATGGACCGGCTGAACATTCCGATGCCGGAATCCGGCATGGCCGTCAATACGGCTGAAGCGGTCGAAATCGCCAACCGGATTGGATACCCGCTGATGGTTCGGCCTTCTTATGTGCTCGGCGGCCGAGGCATGGAAATTGTGCATGAAGAGCCGGCCCTGCGTCAGTATATGGCGGCAGCGGTCGAGGTAACGCCGGATCGGCCGATCCTGATTGACCGCTTCCTCAGCAATGCGATTGAAGCGGAAGCCGACGCGATCGCCAACGGAAGTGACGCTTTCGTTCCAACCGTCATGGAGCATATTGAATTGGCCGGCATTCACTCCGGCGACTCGGCCTGTGTGATTCCGCCGATCAGCATTCCGCCCAAGCATGTGGCAACCATTGTGGAATATACCCGTAAAATCGCGAAAGAGCTCAATGTTATCGGCCTGATGAACATGCAGTACGCCATCGCGGACGATAAAGTATATGTGCTGGAAGCCAATCCGCGGGCATCCCGGACTGTGCCTCTGGTCTCCAAGGTCTGCAACATCCAGATGGCCCGGGTCGCCACCGAAATCATGCTGGCGGCCAATGCAGGCAAACAGTACGATCTCAGCCAGCTGCAAAACAGCACCATCCCGCATTTCGGCGTGAAAGAAGCGGTCTTTCCGTTCAATATGTTCCCGGAAGTCGACCCGGTGCTCGGGCCTGAAATGCGCTCCACCGGCGAAGTGCTCGGCATGGACGATTCCTTTGGACTGGCTTATTTCAAGGCCCAGGAAGCGACCCAGTCACCGCTGCCCACCAGCGGCACAGTGCTGTTCAGCGTCAATGACCAGGATAAACCGGCGGCGCTGGAGATCGCCCGGGAATTCGTGAAAAGTGGGTTTGCCTTGAAAGCCACCGCCGGAACCCACCGGTATCTGGCCGAGCATGGTGTGGCGTGCGAACGGGTCAATAAACTGGGCGAAGGCCGCCCGGACATCGTTGACATCATCACCAACAAAGAAGTTCAGTTGGTCATCAACTCCCCATTCGGGAAACGCAGCCAGAATGACGACTCCTATCTTCGAAAGGCCGCAATCAAGGCTAAAGTGCCGTATATCACAACCATGGCGGCCGCACTGGCGAGTGCCCGAGGGATTGCGGCCTACAAGGAATCAGAACATACCCTGAAATCGCTGCAGGAATACCATCACGATATCGTGTAGTCCCTTTTTCAGCGAGACCGCCTACCCTGGTGAAAAGGCGAGGCCTTCCGGATCAACCGGAAGGCCCGTTTTTGTTTCCTGGCAGCGGCGGTACCCGGCTTTTCCCATCCTGCCGCTTTACATTTTGCCGAAGTTATGCCAATGATGCTGTATACTGTTTACCAAACCCTTAGGGAGCTATCCTGATGAAATATCGAATCGAACGACCCACTTCTATGCACGATGCCCTGCTTTCAGCGCTGGCTGCGTGCCCAAACGTCAACCAGATTCCGGATGACCTTCAGGAAACCATCGGTGCGCTGGCCCGGGACGCGGCCCCGGCCGATCCGTCAGATCCGAATCCGGCCGATTATTTATGGCTGGCGCTCGAAGCCTATTATGACGATCAGTACACCGAAGCGGTCGGCCTGCTGGAACCCGTTCTAACCGATGAAAAACTGGGCGCGCTGGCCTGGCTTTACCGCGGCGCGGCCTTTTTCAATCTTTTCGATACCGGCCAGGCTCTGGCCGCGGTTGAGCGGTCGATTGCGCTCAACCCGGAGGATACGCGCGCCTGGTTTGAGAAAGGCGTCTATTGTGACGAGCTGGATCAAACCGCGGATGCGCTGGTCGCGTATCAGCATGCCATCCTGTTGAATCCCCGGTTTGCGGAAGCCTGGCATAGTCTCGGAAATGTCCAGTGCCGCATGCGGCAGTTTGAGGATGCGGTTGTCTCGTACGATCAATCCCTGACCTTGAACCCGGCGCAGCCTGAATCCTGGAACAACAAAGGCTGTGCCCTGGCTTCGCTCGGCCGGCAGCACGAGGCGATCGCGGCCTTCGAACAAGCGGCTGCAGTTCAGCCTGAATACCCGACCGCGTGGAGCAACCTCGGCAACCTGCTGGTCGATATTGGCCGTTTTGACGAAGCCCTGACTTCTTATCGGGAGGCCGTCCGGCAGAATCCCGCGTATGAGGACGCCTGGATGCATCTCGCCCGGCTGTACTATGATCTGGAACGGTTCGAGGAAGCGCTGGCTGCGGCCCGTGCCGTGCTGCAGCTGCAGCCGGATCATTACGAAGCCTTGATCTTGGCGGGCCGCTGTCTTCGCGATTTGGAGCGTTTCCCCGAGGCAGCCGAAGTGCTGGATCATGCCCTACAAATCAACCCGAACGACTCCGTCGGTTTTTTCTACCGGGCCTGCGTGTTTGCCGCCGAACAACAATGGGATGCCGCCATTGATTGTATTGATAACGCCATCCAACTGAACCCGGATGATCCTGTGCACTGGTATGTTCAGGCTTCGATCCTGGAGGATCTGGAGCTGTACGAACCCGCCCTGGCTTCGCTGGAAACCGCGGTCCGGCTTGATTCCGAAGAATCTGAATACTGGCTGGCGCGCGGGCGGCTGCTATACACCATGCAGCGGTTTGAGGACGCTCTGGTTTCGCTGAACCAGGCTCTGACCTGCAAACCCGACCTTGCTTTGGCCTGGCACGATAAAGGACTCGTGTTGGACGAACTCGGCCGGTATGAAGAAGCGCTGGCAGCCTACGAGCGAGCACTGGCCTTGAATCCGGAAAGCGCTTACACGCTCAATAACCAGGGCAAAACGTTGAATGAACTTGGCCGTTATGACGAAGCCCTGGCGGCCCTTGAACGGGCAATAACGCTTAATCCTGATGCGGTTCTGGCCCGCTACAATCAGGGCAAAACCCTGAGCGAACTCGGCCGTTTCGAAGAGGCTCTGACCGCATATAACCAGGCCCTCCAGCTGGATCCATCCGATGCTGATCTTTATTATTTTCAGGGAACCGCGCTTCAGTCCCTGGGGCGAAATGAAGAAGCCATGAAAGCCTTCGAACAAATGCGCAATCTGGAACCTGATTACCCGGCCGCCTGGTTCTGTATCGGCAAGCTGCTGGCGGACACCGGACGGCATGAAGAAGCCCTGTTTCACCTGAACCGGGTCCTGGAACTGGATCCGGACAATGCTTATGTCTGGAACTACAAAGGGATCGCGCTCAATGAGCTGGCGCGCTGGGAAGAGGCCTTGCCCTGTCTGGATAAAGCCATCGAACACGACCCGGAGTCAGCCGCGGCCTGGTATAACAAAGCCAAAGCGCTGAACGACCTGGAACGATACGAAGCGGCGCTCCCGATCCACGAAAAGGCTATCGCGCTCGATCCTGACGACCCGCATGCCTGGAATAACTTTGGGAACGCCCTGCGCGCCCTGAAACGTTTGGAGGAAGCCACAACCGCATATCGGAAGGCGGTGGAGCTCGGCCCGGGATGGCCTTATATTCGCGAAAATATGGGGATTACCCTGTTGGATACCAACCATTTGGAGGACGCTCAGGCCGTCATCGACCAGATTCTTTCCGCCCATCCGGAGCGGGCGAACGGCTATTATCTTTTGGCCTGTCTGCAAGCCCTGCGCCATGAGCGGGAAGCCGCTCTGCTCAGCCTGAAAACCGCCCTGTCTCTGGACAGCCAACTGGCTGGCATTGCGGCGGCGGATTCGTTTTTCGAGACCTACCACACCGATCCGGAGTTTATTCAATTGGTGAAGCAGCTGCCCGCCGCGAACGGGTAAACCGCTCTCCGCTCCCCAGGATATCTTTTCTTCAAAATTGGACACCCAAAGCCGAAAGGAATTTTAAGGAAGCCCGGCGAATCAGTCAGCATGAAGAACGATGAAGGGCTTTAGCATGAAGCGATATCGGCTCCTCGCCGCTCTCGGCGGCTTGATCATGCTTACCCTGCTGGCCGCGCTTGTTTTCCTGCTCCGATCGGCACAGCCAGCTCAGGAATGGACCGGAGCCGCCTGCTTTCAGTCCGGGCACCCGGCTGGCTCGCGCCTCTTTCTGGTCCAGCGGTCAGGCCGCCAATTCACGCTGGTGGTGCGGGACTATTCTAAAACCCGTACCGGAAAGACGCTCAAGCGCTTGGCTTTGCCAGCCGCTCCGGTCGCAATGATTTCAGGTTTGTACGGGTCACCTGAGGCGGGACCCAAAGCTGCGATGGCTGTGGTCCTGCCTGACCGGATTACAGTGTTTGATCCGGCCGGGCGACAGCTCAAGCAGATTCCGGGGCCCGGTACCGGCCGCGTTTTCATGGATGCGGCCGCTATCGAAACCTCGCCGGTGGTCGGTTACTTTCCACCGTTCACGCTTGCCGTGCTGACGGCTGAATCCGGCGCCCGGTACGGACGTGACATTCGGCTCATCAACGTGTTTGCCCCACCGGATTCGCCCGAATGGCGGCAGGATCTGGCCGAATTCAAACCGCATCACATTTTTTCCGGCTTTTTCGATGCCGAACTGCGATCCCAGCTTGGTGTGGTTGTTTATAAAAAAACCAGATATCACCCGGTGATGGCCGACCGGCCGTTTCTGTATTCCGTGGGCAGGAGCCGCCTGGCCCCGAAATGGCTGGGTTCCCGGCTATCGCGCCCCTTTCGCTCGCTATACCCGGCCCGGCTGACCGCAGCGGGCACCGGTGAACTGCTGGCCCTGGAAACCGACCGAACCGGGCGTTTTCTGCTACAGGCCTACTGCTGGGATGATTTCGGGTTCGAAGGCATTGCCGCCACACCGGCAAGCCCCAGCCTGCCTACGGTTTTTGTGCTGGACTGGGATGGCGATGGCCGGGACGAAGTGGTCACCATCCGAGAATCCGCAGGTTCTTTGCGGGCACTGCGGCGTCTGAGCGGCAGCGGGCAGTACATCGAGACAGTGTACCGCCTGGAACCGGAACACGAACGGTTCCGGGAAATGGACTCCCGAACCCTGGCCGGCCGGCCTTCTGAAATGCTGGCACAGGACCTGGATCAGGACGCAAGAACCGACCGGATTCAAATCGCAGGGCCCGAACTGCAAATCAAATGGGGGGAATAATCGGATGAAGCAAAAGAACCTTGTCAGTCTCATCCTGACCGCTGCCTTGCTGGTCCTGCCGCTCGGCGGCTGCGGCAAACCGGCATCCGCGCCGGCGGCAAAAGGCCGCATCATTGATCTCGGGGCACTGGCCCAACAGCGGGAAAGCGTCGTTTCGGTTCCTTTGGCACCGTTTGCACCGGAAGCCTACAAACCGAAGGTCCCTGGTTACACCGTGGCACCCGATCTCAGCAATGTCGAAAACATCGAAATGTTCAAGGACCTGACCCCGGATCAGCGCAAAATGCTCGCCACCCAGGGATTTGTCGCTGCCCCGACCGATCAGGAACAGATGTTTTACCTGTATGAGTTTAACGATTACCGGTGGATTCCAAATTTCATCACCACCGACGTCATGCTGCAGCTGCACCACGTCTTCTACGACTATACGCTGCGCAACCTGGAAAAATCGAAACTGTTCAAGGAATGCCGGACCCTTTCTCAGGGGATGCTGACCGCCTCGATTGAAACTTACCAAGCCGTGCCGGCCGGCCCGTTAAAGCAGGCCGCACTGAAAAACATCGCCTATTATGCTGTGCCGAATCAATTGTTGGGCCTGAAACTTCCGCGGAATACCCCGAAGGAAGCAATCATCCTGGCGAATACCGAAATTCGCAGCATCAAGGCTCATGTCCGGGTTGTCCAAAATGCCGACGATTCGGATCAGGATCCAATGGTCGCCCCCGGTGATAAGCTGGTGAAATCATCGATTGTACCGAACAAGATCGACTACACCCAATTCATTCCGCGCGGCCACTATACCCGTACAACTGCTTTCCGGCAATACTTCCAGGCCATGATGTGGTATGGCTTAGTTGAGCTACCCTTCAGCTATCGGGAGGGCGGCAAGATCAAACCGGCGCCGGAGCCAACCATGATGGCCATGCTAAGCACGGTTCAGCTCTGTGAAGATCCGGCCTTGTTTAAAGCCTGGAATAACATTTATGAGCCGACCCGGATGATGGTCGGCCCATCGGACGACATCACCCCACAGCAGTATCTCGGTCTGATGCGCAAAGTGTATGGTGATCGGATTCCGCTCGGCACTCTAGCCGATGCGAAGAATCTGAAGCTGATGGCGATTGAAGGCGAAAAGCTCCCTAAACCCAGAATTGCCGTCAAAATGGCCGGCGGCGCAGCCGGCCATTCCTTCAAGTTGATGGGACAGCGCTTTATCGCCGATTCGCGCGTGTTGCAGGAGGTCAGCGATTTCAAACGGCGGCCGATGCCTAAAGGGTTGGATGTCATGTACGCCCTTGGTTCAGACCGGGCTTACGACCTGCTGACCAAGCATTATAAAGAAGACCAAAAAGCCGCAGGCTTTCCCTATCTTAAAAAGCTGCTCCAGATGCGCGCCGAATTCGACCGGACCAAAGCCTCGATCTGGCGCTCGAACCTCTACTATGGCTGGCTTTGGACCCTGAAAGCGATTCTGATGCCGCGCGGCGATGGTTTCCCGCAATTTATGGCCAATCAGAGCTGGCAGGACAAAAGTCTTAACACCGCTCTGGCCAGCTGGACCGAACTCCGTCACGATACGATACTGTACGGCAAACAGTCAGGGGCTGAATGCGGCGGGGCCGGGGAAGAGCCACCACCGCCGCCCAAAGGCTATGTGGAACCGAATGTGGAGTTCTATGAGCGGATGCTCTGGCTGAACCAGAACACGCGGGAGAACCTGAAAGCACGCGGTCTGCTCACTCAGGATCAGGAGAACAAATTCAAGCAGATTGAGGAGATGTATCGGCTGCTGCTGCGGGTTTCCCTTAAAGAACTGGCCAATCAGCCGATCTCAGCGGAAGACAACGATGCCATCAAAGTATTCGGTTCCTCCCTGGAAACGCTGCAGACCGCCGTTGCCAGCGACAACAAAGCATACCACTGGTACGATTTGGTAACCGAAACCGACCGTAATATGGCCTTGGTGGCCGATGTTCACACCAGTTACAATTCGGTGCTCGAAGAAGCGGTCGGAAGTCCGTACGAATTGCTGGTGGTGGTGCCGATTGAAGGCAAACTTTACCTCAACCGCGGGGTCTGCTTCTCGTATTACGAGTTTACCTGGCCGAGCAGCGACCGGCTGACCGACGAAAAATGGCAGCAAATGCTCCAGAAAAAGGAGAACCCGGCGCCGCCCTCCTGGATTCGCAGCTTTGTCAGTAAACTGCAGCTGCCGGCGCTGACAGAACTGACCGAATATGAATCGGGCTGTTAACGATTGCGGCGGCACTTCCCGGAATCGACGTATGAAGGCCACCTTACGGCGCGGACTGGTCATTTTTGCCGGCTTGGCCCTTGGTTTCGGAGTCTGGTGGTCCTGGGAGCAGAACCAACCGGTCCGTTTTCTGGCCGCAGGCGACATCCTGCCCGACCGGGGGGTGCGTGCGGCAATCGAACAGTATGGGGCTGACGGGCTGTTTGAAGGCGTAACCGGGACCTTTCGCTCAGGCGATCTGGTATTGGCCAATTTGGAAGCTCCGCTGACCAACCGGAGCATTCCGCTTGCCAAGCGCATCGCTTTCCGCGGTGATTCCTCCTTCGCTCCCGCCCTGCGCCGGAGCGGAATTGATATGGTCTCGCTGGCTAACAATCACACCCTGGACTGCGGCCGGGAGGGTCTGGAAGAAACCATTGAGGCAATTCAAGACGCCGGTATCCGCTTCGTTGGCGCCGGCCGGAACGAGCGCGAAGCCCACCGTATGCGGGTGGTAACCCGGCATGGTCTTCGGATCGCATTGCTCGGGTACTCCACCTTCCCGCTCGAAGGTCTGGTTTACCAGCCGGATCGGCCCACGGTCAGTCTGGGGCGCGATCCGGGCCGGGTTGCGCGGGAAGTTCGGCAGGCCAGGCGGAAGGCTGATCTGGTGATCGTTATGTATCACTGGGGCGATGAGTTCACGCCGAAACCGACGCGGCTGCAGCGGCAGTTGGCGCGAAACGCCATTGATGCCGGGGCAGATCTGGTACTCGGCAGTCACCCGCACGTCCTGCAGCCGATGGAAACCTATCGGGGCCGCCCCATTGTTTACAGTCTGGGGAACTTCGTCTTTGACCATAAAGGCGAAGCACAGCGCACCAGCACAATTTTCTCGTGTGAGCTAACGCGCGCCGGGGCAGGAAAAATTCGGATGATCCCGGTACGGATTCAAGACTGCCGGCCACAGCTCGCCAAGGAGCATCCCAGGCGGTGATTCACAAATGTAAAGAGGCTGCCCCGCATGGGGCAGCCTCTTTTAATGTTGGTTATTCGATGGGTTGCTTTCGATTACAGCGCCGCGCCGGTAACCGCATCAAACAGCCGGCCGTCATCGACCGCCACAGTCCCTTCGGAATGCGGCACGCTGACACTCACACTGCCCGTGGTTACTGCGCCTTTCGCATCAATGCAATCAAAGCTGATGACATAAACCCGGCCATTGCCCGACCCTGCACGCTCCGCCCGGAGGCTCGCCGTGTCAGACCCGATGCCGGAAGCATCTGGCTCCTGCTTCTTGCCACCATCCGATACCGCTTCATCGGTGGTGATGCTCTTGATCACGATGGTCAACGCATCGCCATCCGGGTCAGTCAGCCCATTGATCCTGACCGCAACCATTTTGTTGTTCGGTGGCCACAGGGTACCGATGCTGGGCGCGGCATTGGTCACGTCCGGCGGACGGTTGACGTCGATGACCGTGATCGTGATGTCTTCGACGTCATTCAGGCTGCCGTCGGTTACCTCAAAGTGAATGGCCGGGTAGCTCCCCGCCATGGTGTAGTCCGGGGACCAGGCAAAGATGCCGGTTGCCGCATCAAAAGATGCGCCGTTCGGCAGGTTGGCCGCAGAAAGCTGCACCGCGTCCCCATCCGGATCGACCGCGCTCACAGTAAACTGAAGCGTCTGGCCTTCGTCCACCGTCTTATCGCCGATCGCATTCAGTTCCGGCGCCCGGTTGACGTTGTTCACCGTGATTGCCACAGTTTTACTGTCGGTGGCCGCGCCATCGGAAACCGTGACTGTGATCACATAGTTCCCCGCCTGGTCATATCCCGGCGTCCAGGTAAAGACACCGGATGCGCTCATCGCCGCGCCGGACGGCAGATTGGAGGCTGAGAACGTCAGCGCTTCCGCATCCGGGTCGGTGGCGGCTGCTGTAAACTGAAGAGCCTGCGCCTCATCCACCGTTTGGTCAGCGATGGGCTCCAGTACCGGCGGCCGGTTCACGTTATTAACGGTAATGGTGACAGATGCGTTATTCGAAAGACTACCGTCAGTCGCCGCAAATTGAACCGGGTAGCTGCCGCTCTGGAAGAAGTTCGGCGTCCAGTAGACCGTACCGGATACCGCGTCAAAAACCGCGCCTTCCGGCAAGTTGGCCGCCGAAAGCGTGACCGCATCTCCGTCCGGGTCCGAAGCCGTTACCGCAAACTGCAGCGGCTGATTTTCATCCACGGTCTGGCTGCCGATCGGATTGATCACCGGCGCCCGGTTCACATTATTAACAGTAATCGTAATAGCTTCACTGACCGTAGACGTACCGTCCGTGGCCATGAAACGGACATTCGGGTAGGTTCCGGCCTGAGTGAAGTCCGGCGTCCACGAGAACACGCCGGTCGCCGCGTCAAAAGCGGCGCCTTCCGGGAGATTGTACACTGAAAGAGCAACCGCATCGCCATCCTGGTCGGAAGCCGTTACGGTAAACGTCAAGCCCTGTCCCTCATCCACGGTTTTGTCCCCAATAGAATTCAATACCGGCGGAGTAGACGCTTTATGCAGGTCAAGATCATAGAGAACCGGACTTTGCTGTCCATTCGAGATCAGCGTGGCTTTCACCTCGACAAACTGCCCGACGATCGCCGTATTGATCTGTCCGTTTACCACACTGATCCACGGTGCGCCGTCCAGGTCGGCCTGTTGATTCGCTGCCCGGGCATAAACTGTCACGCTGGTTCCCGCAGGGGCCTGCGCATTCCAGCTGATCCGGTCCCACTTGCAGTTGGGCAGGCCGCCGTCTTTCACCACGCTCCAGGTGCCTTCATGGGTCGTGATGTTCTGCAGGCTGAAACCGGTCATGTCACTGTAGGAATACGGGCCGGAGCCGGTCGGGTAAACCCCCAGAATCGCTCCGGTATTCGGGTTAAGCTTGAACGCATTGTTCGAGCTCTGACATACCGCCCAGATAAAGCCATCCGCGTCGGCAGCGGTCCCAATGGGGGTAACTCCGCCTACGCTGCCCAGCGAGATCACCTGAAGCTGGGCACCAGCCGGGGACATCTTGACAATCGTGTTATTGCCGGAAAATGCCGCCCAGATGTTGCCGTTTCCGTCCAGGCAGATGCCTCTGCCCATGTAGCCATTGGTGCCATAATAGCTGGGAACAAAGGTATTGCCGTCAATTTTTACGATATGGGTGGACGAATACAATGCGGTCCAGCAGTTGCCGTTCCGGTCTACGGCGATGCCGTAGGTGTTTCCGCCAATCGGGATACTGCGGATCACTGCCGGACTATTGGTATTAATCACATCTATTCGGTTTCCGCCAAGATTGGAAGACCACAGGTAACCCCGGCTGTCAATCGCCGCGCCATAGGTACCCTGTGGCGTCGGCACCGGAACCACGATACCGGTTTTGGTGCCGTTCGAATCAAGTACGATATACCGGTTCATGTTGTAGAGGCCTACCCAGATCCGTCCCTGGCCGTCAATGGCCAGCGACCTGGGCAGACAGCCCGTATAAGGATCACAGAGCGTCTCGGCCACGATGGCTTCGTCCTGTCCCCACGGAAGCAGTTCGGCCCCGTCAATGCGCCCGTTGCCGTTTGTGTCCTGGGAAGTACGAATAATGCCATCCCCATTTTTGTCAGCTGGGATCGCGGCCATCTTGACCACGGTCCCGGTATTCCGGTTGCCAACCCAGCAGTTTCCCTCTTTGTCCACTGCAGTTCTCGATGGACTGGTTGACATGCTCGGGCCGGTCCGGTATCTGGCCACTTCACGCCCAGTGGTTGTGTCCAGTTTGGATACGGTTCCTTCATTGGCATTTGCAATCCAAATAAACTTGTTGGTCAGGGTATTCTTGTTCAGCTGAAGCTGATCCGCGACTTCGGTGTCGTTGACAGCCTGCAGGGTCCCCTGCGCGAAATCGCTGTTCGAGGTATACGAGTAAGTCGTACCAGGCGCCGTGTCAGCCAATGCCACAAAAGGCATTGCCATCATTGCCACACTGACCAGCAGCGCAATCATCATTTTTCTCTTCAAACCAACAGCCCTCCCAAAATGTATTCTTAATCCGGTTCGGCCTGTCCCTTCCCCCTGTAAACCCTCCCTTCCGAGAACGCGAATCGACCGGGTAGCCGGATGCTTCAGACCGATTATCAAAGGAATACCCGCGGATAATTGGGCACGCGGGCATTGTGGATAAATAGGATTAAAATAGGAAAATGGGCCCATTCAAGGTCTCCATTAACAATGATACCGATTATTCTGAGTATTTGTCCATGTCGAACAATGTCGTTAAATATCCTGCTGCCATAATAGTTTCGTCTGAAAACGAATAAAAAAACACCTGAGGAGATATCTCCTCAGGTGTTTGACGGCAGTCAACAATTTCGGTTATACCCGGACATCCGCTTAGGCCAGGGGGAACTCGGTAGCTATGACAGGGCTGTATTTATAGCCGTCATACACGGTCGTGAAGACCACATACTGCTGCCAGTCGGGTTCTGAGTAAGGAACATTGTCAATCACGACTCCGTACTCAGTAAAGCCCTCCGGCACCGCGATATATCCGCTGCAAATCTTCCCGTCCACATTGCCGGCTGCAATAGCGGCCGGGGCGGGAGATACTATTTCTCCTTCCGGCCTAGGCACCACGGCATAATACACAACGCCGGGACTGTTAAGCTGCACTGTGATCGTGGCCTGGCCCGCATCCACAATGCAATAGGACGGGTATTCGGCGACCATGCTCGGGTTCACCGGATGCCGGATCAGCGTGACCGGAAAGACGGTTCCGACGCCCGCCAGATTAGCCAGCGTGCGGGCCGCGGCTCCCCAGTTTACCGTCGAACCTTCAGCGGGACACGCAAGGGTAAGCGCTGATTTCGTCGCATTCCAGGTCGCGGTATAGCCACTGGGATTACTGCTTTTGGCAGCAATCTCAACGACAATATCGCTCGCACAGGCATTATCCAATGGTTCACTAAACGTCAAGGTTGCGGTTTCGCCAGGATCAAGACTGAATGCCGTCGCTCCATCTCCCAGCGGCGTCAGGGTCGGCGCGTCCATGTCGCGGATCCTGGTTCCGAGATAACTCATCTCGGTTCCCGGCCCGCCGTCCGGGCTCGGAGCCCCCGCGGCGTCGCATGGAGGCATGCCGGAAATCGTGATAAACGGCATCTGGGCATTTTCTATATAGCTCGTGCAGTCCACGGGATTCGGTGCGGTTAGTTTGAAGACCACTGTCCGGTTATCCTGGCTGAGGGTCACACTGTCGATCGAAAAAACTGTACGCTCCGGCACCGGACATTCGATCGTCCAGCTACCGGGAAGACTAGCTGTAGCCGGATTCAGCGGTGTCCTCGAAACGACCGTGATCGTATTCGGAGAGACCGTATTATTGACGATCATTTCCTCACTAAGCGATAGCGCTGTATAAACCGGCCCCAGCCAGCAATACGTGTCTCCCTGTCCCAGGGTTCCGTCCCCGATCAGACCGCTATTATTATCGCCCCACCCGATAATCCGGCCGCTGGCATCCTTGGCCAGCGCATATTTGTCGCCGGCGCTGATTTCTAAGATTTCTGAAAGAGCGCCGGCGGCCCCGGTGACATTAGCGACCTGTACCGGCGTTGCGCTTGGGCAGCCGCTTCCATCGCCCAACTGCCCGACTTCGTTGTTCCCCAAAGCCCAGACCGTTTTGGCGCTGTCCACAGCAACCACAAAGTCCTTTGTCATCTCATCCATACCGGGTGTCGCCTTGCCTGCAGAAATAAACTTTATCATTCCTGAAAAAGCGAGCTTCTGCGGCGTTTCAGGGTGACCCGCAACCCCGGGCAGTGATTGGCTGTTTCCCCACATCCAAACACTGCCATCGCTGGTCAGCGCGAAAGCATTGTTCTCCCCCGCCGCAATCTGCGTCACCGTTCCGGTAATGCCGGTAATCTGGCGCGGCTGACCGCTGTCGCCGAGCGCCGGGTCTCCGGTCTGACCGGATCCTCCGGCACCCCAGGCCCAAACCTGGCCGCTGCCGTCCAGAGCCAGCGCAAAATTGCGGCCCGCGGAAATCGCAATGATATTCGAAAGATACCCGCTTCCATCTGACCCCACCACGCGCTTCGGGAGCAGTGATCCAGTAGGAGGGTCCCCTTCGAGTGGCATTCCATTCAATACTTGGCTTTCATGACCCAGCGCGAAATACTCGTCTCCGCCCCAGGTCCATACGTATCCGTTGTTATCCAGGGCCATGGCAAAGTAATATCCGGCAGCGATAGCGCTGATATTCGTCAGCAGTTCGGGATAAGCCTCACTGAACACAGGAACGGCCAGGGGAATTCTGGCTGGTTGGGGAGGCGGCGGCGCCTCGACATTAAAGTTGACAGGAGGAAGCCAGCCAATATTAAGCCCCAGTTGGCCGTAGTCATTTAATCCCCAGGCGTAAACCAACCCGCCGGTGGTCAAGGCAAGACTGAACTCGCCGCCCGCCGCCGCCGCGGTTACGCTGGTTAAACCGTACACCTTCACCGGCACCGTACTGTCGGCAAAGCCCACGTCACCCGGCCTGCCGTTGCCCAATTGTCCTTCTCTGCCGTAGCCCATCGCCCAGACCGTGCCGTCATCGTTGACCAGCAGGGAATGAGAGTACCCGGCGGCGAGCGACTTAATCTCGACCGGAGCTTGACAGACCGCGGTAAAGGTTATCGTTGCAGAAGTATAGCTAGTTTTCGATGCAACCACGGTAATGGTCGCGCTTCCGCTGCTATTGCCGCTTAGAGTCAGCGTGGTTCCCGATAAACTCCAGGCTACAATGCCGGGCTGACTTGAAGATACCGTAAGCGTTGCATCCGCCGGCGAGACCGTTACCGGGACTGAAAGGGTCTCACCGGGGCGAACCGTTTTCGATGAAACGGCCGCCAGGGTAACCACCAGAGGCTCTCCCCCGCCGTCGCCACTGTCGCTCCATAAACCTAAGGTTTTGCCATTCGTGCTTTTATCCGAATCAGGGGCCGAGTGACCTTGTCCGGACGATTGCTCGACCTGGTTTAGCACTTTATCCAGGGTCTCTTTCAGCGCCTGGGCCGGTTTGTCCGGCTTATCCGATTTGTCCTGTTCTCCTTGCTTCCCTTTGTCACCCTCATCGCCTTCCGCGGCGGCGGGCGCCGGAGCCGGGACGTTCTGGGCGATCTGGGTCAACGTTTCCTGTACCCAGCTCTGCTGCTGCGCGAAGTCGGCCTGCTGGGATGGGTTCAAGGGTGCCGGTGCGCTCGGGGGAGCGCCCGAACCGGCGGTGGTCGTCGACTCCCCGGTTCCCACATCGACCGTACTGCCGCCGGAACTGACCGATACGTCTCCGCTCCCGCCCTCGGCAACGCTCGTGCTCTGTCCGTTAGCGGTCACGGCATTGGACCAGAAGCAGCCACGAATTCCGGCAATCCCCCACGGCATGTTTACTTTGACCCGGACCCGTTTCGCTGAAGCCTCTTTGTACCATTGGTTCTTTCCGGTTTCGGCGGGCGCCTGCGCGAAAAGACGGGCAGCCCCGTCTGAGGTTTTGCCAGTGACGGCGGACGCCGAAGCCGGCGGAGCCGTTTCTTCAGTATGGCCGAACAGGTAACTGGCAGCGAGCGCCCCAAAGAGTTTCCCTTGGGGCAGTCTAACGTCTACGAAATCGACCACTGTTCCCGGGGTCCCGTCCTGCTTGATGATCGACTGGCCCCTGGCCGCTTCAATGATCAGTTCGGTATTGTCTTTTATCAGAAAATTGGTGCCGTCTGGGAATTTGACCTGGGCTTCAGTGTTCACCCCGGTTTTGATGACTGCACCCGGAAGGCAGCTGGCGTCAGCGGTGATTATTTGTTCAGTCTTGCCCTTCTCAGTCACCGTGACTTTCCCTTTGACCGGCACCACGACGGTCGGCAAATCAACCCGATAGAATTCCGGCGCCATGGTCAGCATCGCGGCCATCCCGCGGGCAATCTGCCCCCGGGTTGCCGGGCGGTCCGGTGCGAAACTGCCTGGCGTTATGGTCTTCATGATGCCGGCGTCCAGGACTGTTGCAATGGACTTTTTCGCCCAGGAATCGGGCTTTACATCCCTTACGGATGCGGGCAAAGTCAGTGCAGGCGAAGTCTGGCCGGTCAGCTTCAAAAGCAGAGCCGCGGTTTCGGCCCTGGTCACCGGCTGATTCGGCCGAAAAGTACCGTTGGTATACCCTTTGAGCAGGCCGGCCCGGCTGGCGGCTTCAATCTGACCGAAGGCCCAGTGTTTGGTATTTACATCCTTAAAGGCCGCTTTTCGCGGCGTATAGGGTTTCAGGCCTTTGGCATGAACCAGCATTGCCGCCATTTCAGCGCGGGTCATGCTTGTGTCCGGCCGGAAACTGCCGTCCGGATACCCTTTCATCATGCCGCGTGCCGTCACATATCTGTAATACGGTGCGGAAGGATGATCCGCTTTCACATCGCTGAATGCCGCCGGTGCTGGATTGACCGCTTTTCCATCGCTTGACGCAGCCAGCATTGGATTGACCGGCATGCCCAACAGCATCACTGCTGTCAGCAGAACCGCCGCCGCTGCCCTCATCATTCTCACTCGCTTAACCTGCCAAATACTCATACCCCGCTCGCGCACCTCACCGTTTCTTGTCTAACCGGCTCATTCTCCAAAAAACGTCAACTTGGCCCGGATCTCGACATTTTTTTTGCACATTCTGGATTATTTTAGCACATCATTCTTTTTGACTGTAGTCCCATCATCTTATAGGGCTTTCGTCCTATAAATTGTTCCTATTGGGGACCAAGCCGGGGTTATTCGGAGGAAGCCGCCGTCTCTTCTGTCGCCCCCGAAATGAAGGCTGGAATCCGACAAAAAAAGCCCTTCCATATTCGGAAGGGCCGTATTGCTTGATGGACCGCCGGGTGGTTAATAGCGTTCAATGTCGATTTTGGAGGCGGAATAAATCGGGCGGTTCAGGATACGGCCGCCCAGGGCTTCGAACTTCTCCACGCTGTCGCTGGTGTAAAACCGGTAGACCGGCGCGACCTTGCTGTCACGCGCGATGTCCTCCCGCTCAATGGTCTCCTTGACCGCTTTGGCCACCTCGGAGGCCGAATTGACCAGCTTAACGCCGTCACCCATGACCTTTTCGATCGTTGACTGCAGTAGCGGATAGTGCGTACAGCCCAGGACCAGGGTATCGATTTCCTCGCTCTTCAGCGGCATGAGATACTCTTGAGCCACCTTTAAGGCGATCTCATTATCCCACCAGCCTTCCTCCACCAACTCCACAAAGAGCCGGCACGCCTTGGAAAAGACAGTCACCGAAGGATCGGCCCGGTTGATCGCCTTCTCGTAGGCCCCGCTGGCGACCGTGGCGGCAGTCCCGATGATCCCTACGCGCTTGTTTCTAGTCTCGCGCAAGACCTTATCGGCGCCAGGCTGAACCACTTCCACGATCGGGATGTCCAGACTGTTCTTCACAAGCTCCAGGCTGTTGGCGCTGGCGGTGTTGCAGGCGATGACAATCATCTTGATGTCCTGATTGAGCAAAAACCGGATATTTTGAAAGGTGTATTTAATAACCGTTTCGCGCGATTTGGTGCCATAAGGCACGCGGCCGCAGTCGCCGAAATAGACGACACTCTCAGAGGGAACCAGTTCGCTTAACGCCTTGAACACGGTCAGACCGCCAAGCCCCGAATCAAAAACCCCGATTGGCCGGTTATCCATGGTCATTCTCCTCCCCAGTCCCATCAAAGGAACCTATGTAGAGCGCTCCCCGAAAGCGGAGAGCAGAACGGTAAAAGGCCTCCCGATCACTCGGAAGGCCGAATATTTGCGGACGTTCTTGGCGGATACAGACCGCCGGACAGCGAATGCCTGACTACTCATTGACTGTACCACCCGGCCTAATCGAGTGTCAAGGAAGCCTGTTTGGCGCTTTTGACAGCTTCAGTCAGCGCAGGCAGCGGCCGCTCAACGGCTTCAAGATCAAGTGTGATTCGCATTTCCCATTCTTTCCACCCGAATATTTTAACGATGAAAATTTTGTCTTTACAGGGTCACAATCCGACGCACATTCAGGGTATAATTGGTTTTAACGTGATCGATTCCGTACTATTTTAATTGACGAGGAGGATTCTCAGAATGGAATTTAAGACCCTGATCGTGACCAAGGAAGACGCGCTGGCGACCATCATGTTCAACCGTCCGGAAGCAATGAACGCTTCCAATGCCCAGTCGATCGCTGACCTGGGCGCTGCTATCGCCGATATCGAAGCCGATGACAACATCCTGGCGGTCATCATGACCGGCGGCGACAAGGTGTTCGCGGCGGGCGGCGACATCAAGTATTTCTCTGAAGCGCCCCATCTGGAAATGGAAAAGTTCATTGAGAAGTGTCACAAAATCCATGACACCATGGTCGCTTCGGCCAAGCCCTACATCGCGGCGATTGGCGGCCTGGCTCTGGGCGGCGGCTGTGAGATGGCGCTGGCCTGCGACATTCGGATCGCTTCCGATAACGCGATCTTCGGCCTGCCGGAAATCAACATCGGCATTATCCCAGGGGCCGGCGGCACCCAGCGTCTGGGCAAAGTAGTCGGACACGGCTGGGCCCGCCATCTTATTCTGACCGGCGAAATGATCGACGCCAAGGCGGCTCTCAGCATCGGCCTGGTCACCAAAGTGGTCGCACCCGAAGCCCTCATGGACGAAGCCAAGAAATTGGCCAAATCGCTGTCCCGCAAGAGCCCGATGGGTATCCGCTCCGCCAAGAAGTGTATCGCCATGAGCGAAACCACCGACATGCCGACCGGTCTGGCCTACGAGCAGAAAGCCTGGGCATGGCTCTTCTCCGGTTCCGACCGCGCCGAAGGCATGAAAGCATTCCTCGAAAAACGCAGACCGAACTACGTCAACCGGTAACAGCAGAACTGGCGGCCAAAACCGGGACGATCCGCAAATGAAAACAACCCCCTCCGAAACCGGAGGGGGTTGTTTTCATTTCACCGGAACGATGGCTTTTGTGGTATCGATGGGGATGATATCTGGATCACATTCTTTTTTATGCTTACAGGGTATCCACTGAGTACTTTGCTGTAAAAATCGACAGGTATATAAGCAGATCCTCCGATGATTGTCGGAGCCACTCCCAATTTTTGCGGAACTGGCAGTCCGATCGCATTGACACTATGTTTGCCATATTCGTCTTTACCGATAATTAGCTCGGTTCCCCACACCCCGTCATCCATACGGACCGCTTTTTTTTCTGCATCCCAGGTCACAGTACATCCCAACGCTTCCGACGTTATTCTGAGCGGAACCATGACTACATTCTTTATTTTCACAATCTTCTGCGTCCCCAGGTCAACCTTCTTGCCATTGACGCTCAGCATGTACTGAGGCAGTTTCTGTACCGCAGCGCCTTTCGCAGGAGCCGCGGCCAGTGCGGGAACGGCGGCAAACGTCAGCATCAGCGCACACAATAAACCAACAAGTCCTTTTTTCATCAGCATCGTCCTTTCGTTGCACATATTGTGGTGAATTCAAAGATCAATTCCAATATATACAAACTTGCCGACGAAAACCTAGCACATTTTTGAAGGAAGCAGCAACCCTTTCCGCTTTTCAATTTCAGCGACGCGGAGTCGCGTTGGCTGCGTTGGGCCATCAGGTCCAGGAACTGTGCGCTGGCGGCATCGGGTCAGCTCCAGGGCAAACGAAAGACCCTCCGAATTATTGAACGGAGGGCCTTTTTCGTTCTCCTACTTGGAAGACATCCGAGCGAAATAACCGATAAAAAACCCCTGGAACCGCGAACGATTCCAGGGGCTTTTCAAATCATTGCCTACCAGTTGTTTCTTCTGGGCTGCGGGGTAAAGCAGTCTCTGCAATATACCGGTCTTTCACCCGAGGGCTTAAACGGTACCATTGCAATTTTACCGCAGTTTGCACAAGTCGCTTCATGCATTTGACGGTCGGATTGGCCGTAACCACCACGACCGCCACCCCTTGATTGATCCTTGCGCGCAGCGCGGCATTCCGGACAGCGGCCGGGTTCGTTCGTGAACCCCTTCTCCGCATAGAATTCCTGCTCCGCAGCCGTGAACGCGAATTCGTTGCCGCAATCTTTGCAGCCCAGCATTTTGTCTGAATACATCAAAAAACCTCCTAATATTTCTGCTCTCATCTCGGGTAGCACCATCGTCACTCCCCTTAGCAGAAAGAATTTAGAAGGTTCTATTAATCCTTAATTTCGAGCCTGATTAAGCGTAACAGATCAGTCTTCAAAAAGCAAATTGTTCTGCGCTAAGTCGGCCGGTCCGTTCCAATCATTGGTCACCCCTGCGCGGCACATCTCGGGCATGGGCGAACTCAACCCGCCGAATCCATCCGAATACGTTCAATCCGGCTTTTCTTTTCCGCCGATCCACCGAAACGGGAAAGGGTCTGTTATACTTAACATGAGCGAAGAGAATTACCTTTGCTTCATGCATTGATTAGTTCCCGATCAGCATTATCATTTCTTCAGCTTCATGCCCGTTGTTTAAACGGTGGTGCTTTTCCTCAGCGACTCCTTGCAATGATTCTGACGACAATTGAACAGCGAAGAAGGGACGTGATTCCATGGCGAACCTGAGAATGATGGGGCCGTATTTTTTGACTGCGGCTGAAATCGACAAACAGGTCACCGGTGACGGCTGTGGGAATTATGCTCTGGTGGTAAAAGACTACGAGGGCTTCATCCGCGTGCGATACGTTGGCCGTGCCGATGACAATTTGAAAGAAGCCTTGAAGTACTGGCTGGGAAGAACCCGCAACCCGCTATTTAAGTTCAGCTACGCGGAATCGCCGCTGGCGGCTTTCGAAAAAGAGTGCCATTCCTATCATGACTTCGAGCCGAATGATAATCACCATCACCCGATGCCGCCAGCGCGTAGTTCCTGGACCTGCCCACGGTGTGTCCGGTTAGGCTTTTAAACGAAATCAACTCAGCTTATCACGCAGGACAACCCTTCCGTCGACACGGAAGGGTTGTGGCGTATCTTCGGCGGAGCTCCAGTATTTCGAACCAACGGAAAGATCAGCGGGCGCGCGTTCCTGATGAATTCGCGGCCTTGGTTTTATTCACGAACCGATTCGAACAAGAGAGAGGGGTACAATCATGATTAACCGAGAAACCACCCTGGGATGCGAGAAGCGTGAACTCAAAACGGCCGGTTACCTGAAAAAGCTGCGCAAACAAGGGCAGGTACCTGCCGTGATTTACAGCAAAGGGCAGGAGGCCGTCGCGCTTACCGTTGACGGGAAATCGCTTGCGCGTTTGTTTCAGCATCGGGGAGGCCGCGGATTGTTTACACTGCAGATTCACGGGGAACCCAAGGTGACCATGGCGCTGATTCGAGAACTCCAAATCGAGCCGACCACCGGAGCGTATGTTCATCTGGATCTGCAGCGCATCGATATGAGTTTACTGATGCGTGCATCGATCCCCGTGGTGCTCAGCGGCGATGATGAAATCGAGACGAAAACCGGCGGCATGGTTCAAGTTGGCCTCAAAGAAATCGAAGTGGAGTGTCTGCCCGGCATCCTGCCGGAAAACTTCCAACTGAACGTATCCAAGGGAAAGATTGGCACCAAATATCGGGCACATGACCTTCCGCTGCCGGACGGCATCGTTCTGATTACCGAACCCGACGGTTTGCTTGCGGTCATTTTGCCGTCTAAGGCAGAGAAAGAAACCGCTGCCCAGGAGTAATGCGAAAAGACGGTGTCCGGGAAAACACCGAAGTGGTTTGCGCAGGGCATGGTTCTTCATTGGGGAGATGCCTGCCGTACACCGCATAGCTGGCAGATATTAAAAGAGGCCTCTCCGATAGCGGAGGGGCCTTCGTTTACTTTGGCGCCGAAGGGCTGATGGATCGATGCTCTCTCGGGTACTGCTCCTGGCTGGAAAACACGAGTTCGCCTTCCCGGAAAACCTTGAGCTCGCCCCGTTCAAATTCCTCCCATTTTTCGTCGGTCAACGGGCGGTTGGCAATCACAAAGCCATGCTCGGGCCGGGCATCCACCGCCGAATTTAAAGCCCACAATTTCGTGCCATGCCGATAGTACCCGTGATAGGCGAACAGATACGATCCGTCCGACAGCAGGCAATTGAACTCGCCCAATCCGTTGATGAAGCGGAATTGGTCGCACAACCAGCAGCAGCCTTCTTCATCCCATCTCGCCCCGTGCGCTTTGATCCGATCCATTAAATAGCAAAAAGACCATTCCGAATCCGTCTCGCCGATGGGCCGATACTCGGCCAATGGCAGCTGCGCTTGAAATTGTTTCAGGTTTCCAATATGCGCAAATACCCAGTCCTGGTCCTGGTTCCGCTGATAGAATGGATGGGTATTCCGGTAAGCAGCCGATCCGCAGCTAGCCGTACGGACATGTGCTACGTAGATCCGGGAATTCATCCCCGGCTGATCCCAGACAAATTCGGTCAAATTGCTGTTTTCAGCCGAAAAGGGCTCCTTAATCAACCGCAGGGTATCCCCGGAGTAATGGGCAATGCCCCAACCATCCGGGTTTCCCAAGCCACGGTGCCCGAATCCCCGAATCGACAGCGCCGGACTGACTGGCCGATTGAAAGACATCCCGAGCAGCTCACACACGTCTCGCACCTCGCATTCTAAACAGGCCCACGATCCGGATCGGGTCCAAACCGCTCAACCCGCTGCAACTGGCTTCATTCGGTACACATCCGCTTGCCCTTACCCTTGATTCTTCCCACCCACCGTTCCTTAGAGTCGTGTTGGATTCGTTTTCCGGGAATTTCGTGTGAGCATTTCCCCCGATTCCGGCTGTTGCTGTTGCCCAAAACAAAAGACCTCCCGATTTTTCGGAAGGCCCTATCGTCCTGGCGCCGAGGGGCGGATTCGAACCGCTAAAAAGCGGCTCCCGGTTCAAATTCGCTGCCGAACCCTTTGGGGAATCTGTTTCTGCAGCTTTGCTTCGGTCATTCGGCGGACATACTCGCGATAGTACCCGGCAGCATCCTTCTTCTGACCAAGCTTCCATGATACATCGCCCAGATTCAAGTACGCCACCGTCCGGTTCGGGGCCAGTTTGATTACCCGCTGCAGCACCGGCAACGCTCCTTTGCAGCGGTTAGCCTGCTCAAGAACATAGCCATAATCATTTATCGCGCATACAAATTGCGTCCAGGAAATACCTTTCGCATCGTCATAGGCCTCAAAGCCTTTCCTGTCCGACACCTCCAGCAAATCATTGATAAGATCAAGGTCTTTGGCATCCTCGTAAGTTTGCAGAGCCTTCGTGGCCCTACCCGCCTTCAGTTCCCGCAAAGCCTTTGTATGAGCACTTCTGAGAACGACCCCGGCCATTTCGTGCGCGTTAATGTAATGTAATGGATACTGCATTTCATTCAGCAACGCGATGGCCGATTTGATCTCCCCTTTTTTTAATTTGATTCTGGCTTCTCTTAACCGGTCAGCCGAAGGGTCGATCTGCCACTCCCGCAAGAGGGTCGCGGTTTTTCCGTTCCAGTCATATTCAGCAGCGTACGAAAAGGCAGAGAATGGCATCTGTGAGTAAATATCAAGCTTTCCGTGATCATAGCTTGCGAATAATTTGATGTTAAATGGCTGATTAAACGCCAGCGGGCAGATATCCACGTACCCTTTCGCCGTTTTTCCTACCAGACGCAGGGAGACACCGGTTCCGTCAGCAGAACCCGGCGTCTTCCGAGCCAGGCAAGCAAGCTGGGTCACTCCCTGCGGCAAAAGCCGGGTCGGGACATTTTCTATTTCGTATAAGCCCAGGCTATCGTCAATGGCCTTCTGGTCAATGTATCGACTGTTCCCGAGAGCATTAAACTCAGCTGCCATCAAAAAGAACAAGGCCACCATGATGCAAAAAATCAGGCCTTTTCTGGTCATTCGATGTCTCATAAGCCCCCCGCCCCCTCGCACTGTATTTCTACCGAACCTCTTTAACAGGCTGCAGCAGTTCGTCAAATTGACAATATCCCGCATTACACGGGCACGTCTTTCCGTAAAACACTGGAACCGTATTGTTTTTAATGAATGGTTTCTATTTTCGTCTCACACGAACATATTCCTCTTTCTCCCAGCCATCAGGGGTACAAATGGGGGTATTGCCCCCCATCGCAAACAGACCCCGAGCAAAAATGAAAAGCCCCTCCGATATCGAAGGGGCCTGGATTCGCCTGGAGCCGATGGGCGGATTCGAACCGCCGACCTGCTGATTACGGACTATTTGTCCCCAATCGGGTCTTGAATCAAAGTGGCCAGCCGAAATGGGTGATGATGCCCATCGGCAGTCGTGGTTAATCCATCATTCAGGAAATGGACATGTCTTCCACCGCCAACGTCTTTGGCCAGCCCGGTGTTTCTTACGATCAGATGAAAATGATCCTCATAAAAGTCAGTCTTCGTCCTAATCTTGTGATAATGTGAGGACCCGAAGGGGATTACCTGACTGGATACGCCTGCGAAACGATGGTTGTGATCCTCTACAACTCGGACAGTGCCTTCGAATTCATGCACATGTTTTAACGCCTGCGATCGTCAACCTGAATGTTTACCAGAGCGCTCATGAAAAGTGAGCCACTTTCGATCACCTGAAACTGTGCCACTCTGCTCATGAAGGTGTGAGCCACCGACCGAAATGGCAGAGGGG